>NZ_JADOUR010000001.1:0-558113 GCF_015751665.1 Arthrobacter sp. CAN_A1
GTCGAAATACCCTGGGCCGAGAGCCAGGCCATTTCCTTATAGAACTGCTGCTTCGTGGACACATCGGTGAACGGCGACCTCGCCGGCGGAACGTAGGCAGGAGAGCCAGCAGCCCGGTAGAGGAAGGCGGCCATGGCATCACGGTTGATCGGCGTCAGAGGCTTGTAGGAACGGGTGCCATTGCCGTTGTCCCAACCGGTCGAAATACCCTGGGCCGAGAGCCAGGCCATTTCCTTATAGAACTGCTGCTTCGTGGACACATCGGTGAACGGCGACCTCGCCGGCGGAACGTACTCAGCACCCTTGGTGCTGAACGTCGTCTGCCAGCTGGCGGTAGCGCCTTCGGCGAGTGAGTAGCCCTGCTTCGCCCGAGCCGTGACGCTAATCAAACCCGTCACGGTAACCGTGCCGGTGGTCGGGTACGTGCCGGCACTCCGGACCGAGCCGTTGACCAGATACTCCACGTTGGGGGTCGCCGGAATGGTGTAGGTGTCTCCTGCGGTACCGTCCATGTCCAAGAAGGTGGGAGGCGTAGGAACCAGTTCGTTCGCGGTGAAGGTCATCGTCCACGTAGCCGTGGCTCCGGTGGTGATCTCATAGTCGATCATGGGCTTAGCGATAACAGTGACACTGCCCTGAGCGCTATGTGTTCCAGAGGTTTTCACGGAGTCCCCGACCCAGTACTCCACACCAGGAGTGGTTGGGATGATGTAGACGCCCCGGCCGTTGTCAAAGAAGTCGACGAATGTCACAGGCAAAGGAATCACCTGGTACGGGGGATGCGCATCGCTGAACCGGTGATCCCAGCCGGTACGCGGACCTCCCGGTGAATATCCGCTATGGGCCTGAGCCCGAAAATAATGGGTGTCGTCCCCTTGGCGGGGGTACCTTCCCGGGGCTAGAACCACCTCTTGTGACTCACCGTCTTTCCGAAACATATAGTCCAGATGAGGAGTAGACGGGATAACGAACGCGTCTTCGGCACTGCCAGGCCGATCCTCAATGACAACCGGCTCCGCGATGGCTGTCCAGTAAACCACCATGAAATCCAGCTGGGACAGGTTGGACAGTGGAGGAGGCGGGGTCAGAGTCGCAGGTTTAGTGGACCTGACGCTTCCAGTGCGGCCATAAACCGTTTCAGTGCCGTCCTGCCCAACCACTACGACCTGGGTGAGAATGTGGTCCCCCGGGGACAACTGATCTGGCGTGACTTGAAAGCTCGCTTCGCGCCCCGGGTATATCGTGAAGAAAAGATCTCTCGAGTTATAGTCATTTACGAAATGGACCTGGATTTCAGTAATGGGAGCATCGCCAGCAGTTTCCCACTCGAAAGTAATATATTCACCAGGTTTGGCCACATCGGGGCTGGGACGCACAAGTCGAGACAATCCCGGAGCCTGCCCTTCCGCCTCTGGAGTGAACGCCTCGGACACATGCGACAGGCTTGCCGCCTCCGTTGATGCCGTGGCGGTAGTAATAGTTTCAGTTTCTTGCGCCGGCACCGGGGGTAAGTTCTCGTTCGCCACAGCTGCGATTGGGATGCTTAAGGCAAGGACGCTGGCCGTAAACACGGCGAGTAAAAGGTGGCGAAGTGACGTTCTCATGTGAGTCTCTGTTCTCTAACGCCCTATGGGCTTTCCCCGATAATACTAAGCTTTCTGGAACTGCATCCGAGTACGAATTATCGCGCTATGTTTTCCGCGTGAAGGACGGAAGCCGCTAAACGATTGAGTTGGCGCTCGGGTTTACCAACTCGGACCAGCCGGACGAAAAAGATGCTCAATAGCGTCACGTGGCTGTGTCTCGTAGTAGTCCAGCAGCCATCACCGAATCGTCAGGGACAGTCCGTCCTTGGGCATACCGGACACCCGTCAGCGAACTGGGTATGGGGCTGGGAGTTTCCCTACCATCGTCTAGGTTCCTCACCGAGACGCTGATTAGGCGGGGTCGGCAGGCTTCGAGGGGGCAGACAGTCCAGGCGCGGCAGGCTTCGCGGGTTCAGCGGGCGTCGTCGGCAGGCCCAGCAGGGCCTTGATCCGCGCCTCGGCTTCGGGGTCGGGCTGGGCGGCTGCGAGGTTGGCCTCGACGACCGCGCGCAGCACTTCCTCCCGCTGGATCTTCACGCCGCGCGGCGCGTCAATGCCGATCCTGATCCCTTCGCCACGGGAATCGAGCACGGTGACAACAATGTCGTCCCCGATCAGGATCTGTTCCCCAATTTTGCGTGTAAGCACCAGCACCCGCTTACTCTATCCCAGCTATCGGGCGTCTTTCGGGACCGGGCATCGGTTCGGCGCTCACAGCACCGGCGAGGTGGCTCGCCGCCCGTCCACCCAACCCACCGGGATGCCGAGCGTGTTGACGCTCTCCGGTGACGACGTCGTTGCCGCACCGACCACCGCCACAGCGGTGACGGGCAACTCCCGCGTCACCTCCGCCACCCACGCGGCCGTGTCCATCGGCTTGCGGCCCGCGTCCACGACAATCCAGACCTGATCCGCACCCAGCCCGGCAATGGTCGCAACACCTCCCGCCAACTCAGCGCCAAGGCGGGCACCATTCAGCCCGACGGCGGCGAACACCGGGAAGCCGCCCTCGACTCCCCCAGCCCGCAGCGCCGCCGCGGCCAGCCGGTCGGTCACCGGAGCACCCGAATCCCGTGTACCGGCCGCACCGGGATGGGCCGCACGGCGCCCGTTGACCTCCCCCTCACCAATCGCCCGCACCGCTGCACGACGATGCCTGTCGCTCACCAACTCCTCAGCCATCGAGCGTGCCACTGCCAGCGGATCCGTTCCCAGCCCGACGACGACCGTCAGGTCCCCGGGTCGGGTGGCCGGTGCGGGCACCGGGACAGCGGCGGGCTGCTGCGCCACCGTCTTGGATGCGGCATCCGTGTTGAAGATCAGGTTGTCCATCAGGGCAGCGAACAGGTCGGAGTCGGTGGACACCAACGGCTCAGCGACCTCCACCCCGTGCAGGGAGGCCTCGGCGTCGTCGGCCTCAGCGAGCAGTGCGGCTATCCCCGATCCCCTCCGCTGCGGCGTCACCGGATGTCCAGCACTGCGCCGCCCAGTGGGCGGGACGATGGGCATCGCCGCAGGAACCTCGACTGTCACCTCATAGTGCCGTTGGGCAAAGAAACCCCGGATCCCGCCCACGGTGACCAACTCGGCAGCGGTGATCCGCGCCCGCGGACCATGCTCGGCGAACGCCTGCGAGCGCAGAGCCTCCAGCGAAGGGCCCCTAAGACGAAATCTTTGCGGTTCCACGCACCACCCCTACTGTCTCAATGTTCACGTTCGCACTGGTGACTTCCTGGTAGGAGAGGACCGGCAGCCCACCGGATTGGGCGGAGACCAGCCGCCTGATCGCGGGGCGCAGCGCCGGAGCGCACACCAGCACCGCGGAGTGCCCGTTGGCTTCCGCCGACGCGACGGCGTCCTTCACCGAGGTCAACACGGCCTCGGTGCGAGCCGCATCCAGGAGGATCTGGCTGCCCTGGTCAGAAGGGCGCAAACCCTCAAGCATCGACTGTTCCAGCAGCGGGTCAATCATGATCACGCGGAGCAGGTTGCCGTCCTGGTACTGAGCGGTCAAGGCCGGGCCGAGGGCGTGCCGTGCGGCTTCGATGAGTCCTTCGGGGTCCACCGACACCTTGGCCCGCAACGTGAGGGACTCGTAGATCCGCGGAAGATCGTTGATGGGGATCTGCTCGGCGAGGAGGCCCTGAAGCACCCGCTGCACTTCGGCGAGGGACAGCATCCCCGGGATCAGCTCCTCCACAGCTGAGGGACTGACCTCGCGGACGCCGTCGGTCAGCACCCGCACATCCTCGCGGGTCAGCAGCCGGGCGGCGTTCCCCGTGATGATGGATGAGAGGTGGGTGACCAGCACCGAAACCCTGTCGATCACCGTGGCGCCGGTCATCTCGGCGTTGTGCCGCAGCTCAGCGGGGATCCATTTCCCGGCCAACCCAAACACGGGCTCCACCGTGGTGACCCCGGGCAGCGACGCCAGGTTCTCGCCCAGGGCAAGGACCTTCCCCCGGGGTGCTTCTCCGCGGCCCGCCTCCACCCCGGCAATCCTGATCACGTAGGTGGCCGGCGGCAGGTCGAGGCTGTCGCGGGTGCGGACGGGTGGCACCACCATCCCCAGGTCCAGGGCGATTTTCCGGCGCAGGGCCCGGACCCGGCCCAGCAGGTCATCCGATGATCCGGTCACCACGTCCACCAGGTCCGGTGCCAACAGGATCTCGAGCGCGTGGACCCTCATCTGTTCGATCAGGTCCTCGGTGCTGTCGGTGCTGCTTGGGGCAGCGAGCTCAGCGGCGGCGGCGTCGTCGCTGGCGCGCTTGGCGTCGTCGTCCTTCTTGATGCGCTGGGCGATGAAGATCAGTCCGGCGCCTACCAGGATGAATGGCAGCACCGGCATACCCGGAATCAGGGCCATCACGACGGCGGCACCACCGGCGATGCGCAGCGCGGTGCGTGACTGGCCCAGCTGGGCCGAGGCGGTGGAGCCCATGTCGGACTCGGCGTTGGACCGGGTAACGATCATGCCGGTGGAGACGGCCATCAGCAGCGCCGGGATCTGGGTGACCAGGCCGTCTCCGATGGTCAGGAGGCTGTAGGTGTTGACCGCATCACCGATGGACATGCCGCGCTGCAGCATGCCGATGGCAATCCCGCCGATCAGGTTGATGATGATGATGATCAGCCCGGCGATCGCGTCGCCCTTGACGAATTTGGAGGCGCCGTCCATGGCACCGTAGAAGTCCGCTTCGGCGGACACCTCGGCCCGTCGTTCACGTGCCTGGGTGTCGGTGATCAGGCCGGCGTTGAGGTCGGCGTCAATGGCCATCTGCTTACCGGGCATGGCATCGAGGGTGAAACGGGCCCCCACTTCGGCGACGCGCTCGGCACCCTTGGTGACCACCACGAACTGGATGACGACGAGGATCAGGAAGATGACCGCACCGATGATCAGCGACCCGCCCACTGCCACATGCCCGAACGCCTCGATCACCTGGCCCGCGTAGCCGTCGCCGAGGACCAGCCGGGTGGAGGCGACGTTGAGGCCCAGCCTGAACAGCGTCGCGACCAGGAGCAGGGACGGGAACACCGAGAAGTCCAGCGGCTTGCGCACAAACATGCTGGTCAGCAGGATCACCAGGGCGAGCAGGATGTTGACGATGATCAGCACGTCCAGCATGGGCGCCGGGATAGGCACCACCAGGAGCATAATGATCCCCACCACGCCGATGGGCACAAAGAGTTTTGATAGTGACCGGTTCATCAGTACGCTCCGCTGGAGGTGGAAGTGGCTACGGGGGGCAGTGTGTGTTGGCCCAGCACGGAGCCTCTGGTTTTCAGTGACATGACAAAGGCAAGGACCCGGGCGACGGCGTTGTAGTGGTCGGCGGGGATCTCCTGCCCCAGCTCGCAGGCGGCGTGCAACGCACGGGTCAGGGGAACGTCGCGGACGAGAGGTACGCGGCGCGTTTCGGCTTCCTCACGGATTCGCGCGGCGATGAGCCCTGCTCCCTTCGCCACGACGCGGGGCGCCGACTTCCCCGGCTCGTATTTGAGGGCGACCGCGAAGTGGGTGGGGTTGACCAGTACGACGTCGGCATCGCCGACGGCGGCAATCATCCGGTTCCTGCTCATCGCGAACTGGCGGGCGCGCCGCTGGGATTTGATCAATGGGTCGCCCTCGGAGCTTTTGTTCTCGTCCTTGACCTCTTTTTTGGTCATCCGGGTCTTCTTGCGGTTCCGCCGCTGCACCACCAGGACGTCGAGCGCGGCCAGGGCGAGACCGGCGACGACGGCGGACTGCAGCAACGTGACGGCGCCGCCGCTTCCGGCCGCGAGCAGGGCGGAGACGGGCAGTCCCCCTGATGACATGAGCACGGGCAGCAGCGACTGCACCACCAGCCATAGGACGGCGCCGACGACGGCAGTCTTCAGGAGTGCTTTGGTCCCCTGCCATAGGGCCTGGCCGCCGAAAGTCCGCTTGACTCCCGCCAGGACGTTGAACTGCTCAAACTTGCCACGGAACTTTTTGAAGTTGATGCCACCCTGCAGCGCTGCGGTCCCGAGGACGGCCACCACGACGACGGTGAAAAACGGGGTAAGGATGTAGGCGAGGGAGTCGAGGCCGTCAACGAGCGCCTTGACGGCCAGGGCCGGTTCGGGGCTGGCGATGATCGCCCTGAAGGTGAAGATCTGGTCGGTGCCGGCCTCGGCTGCGCGGGTAATGGTGGCCGGTATCATGACGGCGGCCGCGCCGACGCCCATCCACGCGGTGAAATCCTCCGATTTGGAGAGTTGGCCCTTGGAACGGACCTCCTTCATCCGCTTCGGTGTGGCGTCCTCGGTTTTTTCTTCAGCGCTGTCGGCCATTACCCCACCCCCATCACAAGCCGGACCGCGTTGTCGACCAGGGTCGAGACAATCCGGGGCAGGGCAACAAACAGGGTGGCAGCCAGGAGCAGCGTCACCAGGATCTTCAGCGGGAACCCGAGGGCGAACGCGTTGAGGGCCGGCGCCACCCGGGTCAGGAGGCCCAGCCCGACGTCGGCGAGAAACAGGATGACGATCAGCGGACCGGCGATCTGCACGGAGGCAAGGAACATGTTGGTGACCGAACCGGTGATCGCCTCGACGGGAGAGGACAGGTCAAGCCCGCCGCCGATCGGCAACGCCGAGAAGGTCCGGACCAGGCCGGCGATGATCAGTTGGTACCCATCGGAGGCAAACAGCAGGGCGAGGGCGGTCATCTGGAAGAGACGGGTGAACTGGGCGCCGTTGACCATGGACTGCGGGTCGAACCCCTGGGCCAGGGAGAACCCGCCGAAGAGGTCGATCAGGCTACCGGCCGCCTGGATGGCGGAGAACACCACCAGCACCAGGAAACCCAGCGCGGCCCCGACCACCAGTTCGAGGACCAGCGCGGTGATGTACCCGGCAGTACCAGGCGATTCGTAACCGGCGGCGACCTGCGGTGAAACGGCCAGGGCCAGGCCGATCGCCAGCATCGCCTTGATCCGTGCGGGGATGGCGTTGTAGGAAAACGGTGGGGCGATCACCAGGAATGCGATCATCCGCACCCCCGCCAGCATGGTCGCCTCGATGCGGCCCTGGTCCAGGACCACTTCCATGGTCAGCCGCCCATCAGAAGGCCGGGGATTTTCTCGAACATCTCCTGGGTGAAGGACACCATTTCGGAGATCATCCAGTGCCCGCAAACCAGTAGGGCAACCGCCACTGCGGCAGCCTTCGGCACGAAGGAGAGGGTCACCTCCTGGATCTGGGTGATCGACTGCAGCAGCGAAATGGCGAAACCGACCACCAGGGCGGTAATCAGAATCGGTGCGGAGAGCTTCGCGGCGAGCCAGATGGCCTGGAGTCCAATGTCGAGGACGGCGCTGGTATTCATCCGGACACCTGATAGCTGCCGATCAACGAGGTGATGATCAGCCCCCACCCATCCACGAGCACGAACAGCAGGATCTTGAATGGGAGGGAAATCATGACGGGCGGAAGCATCATCATGCCCATGGACATCAGGGCCGCAGAGACCACCAGGTCGATGACCAGGAACGGCACAAAGATGACGAATCCGATGATGAACGCCGCCCGCAGCTCAGAAATCATGAACGCCGGGATGAGGGTGGCGAGCGAAACGGAGGTCGGGTCCTCCGGGTTTTCCTGGCCCGCGGCACGGGTCATCAGGGCCAGATCCTCTTCCCGGGTGTTGCCGAGCATGAAGGTCCGGAGTGGTCCCGACCCGACGTCGGCCGCTTCGCCGAGCAGCAGATCGCCGTTGAGGAAGGGCTGGACAGCGAGGTTGTTAATCTCGCTGAGGACGGGCGCCATGATGAAGATCGAGAGGAAGAGGGCCAACCCGGCCAGCACCTGGTTGGGCGGGATGGACGGCAGCGACAGGGCGTTCCGGGTCATGGCGAGCACTACGAAGATCTTCGTGAAGGAGGTCATCATGAGCAGCAGCGCCGGGGCCACCGAGAGCAGGGTGATCCCCAGCAGCGTGACGATGGCCCCGCTGGGGCCACCGTTGACGCCGTTGATCTCCACTGACAGGCCGTCCGCGTCCTCGGGCGCTACCGGGTCGAGCGGGTCGGTGGGCGGCAATGGGTCGATGGGGGTCGCGAACGCGGCCAGCGAGGTCAGCAGCGGGATCAGGCCCGCAAGCAGCACGGTCAGCACCACGATCGCTGCGACGGCGCGTCCGCTCAGGCGGGAGTGCGTCGTCGTGCGGGGCGTGGGTGCTGCGTGGTGTGAGGACCGCCCAGTGTGGACGGAACGGTTCACCCCGTCCGTCCCTGGCGGAGTGCTGCGGCGGTCTGTTTCCAGGTGTCCGGGGACAGGATTGATCCGGCCAGCGGCGACGGCCCCTGGGCCGCGGGGGTGCGCGCGGCCCGGCGCCCGGACCGTTTGGCGTCGGTGCGGGAGGCCGCAGGACGGGATACGGCGGCACGGGTGGCATCGGGTGCCGAATGCCGGGCGTGGGGAGCCCCGGTAGCTGTGGCAAGGCTCAGCACGCGGGCAAAGGTGGCGCCGTCGACGTCGGTGCGGCCGTCGTCGTCGGACAATGCGGGCACCGAGGTGAGTCCGGGGGCGGCGCTGGTGTGGAGGACGTTCACTGACTGGTCGGTCACGCCGAGGAGGAAGCGCCGGCCGTCGGCTTCAATCATGACGACCGATGCCTTGGGGCTGATGCCCTGGCGGGTGACGACGGTGACCGGGTCGGCTTTGTTGCCGGTCCGGTTGAACCGGGAGATTTTGCGGTGCAGGTACCAGAGCAGTCCAAGCACGACAGCGAGGGAGAGAATGACCCTCAGCCCGAGGACCACGGCGTCCATTTAGAAGGATCCCTCAGCGACGTCGAGGATCCGGGTGATGCGGACGGCGTAGTCCTGGTCGACGACGACCACCTCGCCGTGGGCGATCAGCCGTCCGTTGAGGAGGACATCGGCGGGTGCACCGGCCGAGCGGTCTAGTTCAATGACGCCGCCCGGTTCCAGGTCGAGCACGTCGCGCACTGACATCCGGGTGCGGCCAATCTCCACGGTCATGGACATTTCGACGTTGTTGATCCGACCCAGTTTCCCGGCTGCGGAGCTGCTGGCGAACGGTCCGCCGAAGGATTTGGTAGCGCCGCTGCGGATACGGATGGCGAACCAGCCCTGCGCCCGGCCGTTTCCGGTGAGCTCGAAAATGGTGGCCTCGGGGTCGGCGAAGAGCGCCGTCGCGTCCCCGGTCAGGGTGGCCCCCAGAACTCCGGCGCCGAGGACAGCCGTTGCGGCCTCCAGCGCGGGGCGGAGGATGTCCGATGGGGACACCAGCGGAGAGTCGGTTCCTGCGGCCTCAACCGGGACGCTGCCATCGGCGAGGATGAGGGCGACGTCGGCCGACGTTGCCCCAACAAAGGACCCGGACAGTGCCGACGCTGCCAGACCGGACGGCATCTGCCGGGTGGTGCTGAGACTGGCCCGCGCGGGAACCGAGGTGGGTAGCAGTTCGACGAGCGCGTCGGCTGCCGCCTGGGAAAGGTTGGTGGTGATCATGTCGTTTTCTCCTCGGTGTTCACAACAACACAAGCCAGGCGAGAGCCGTTGACTCCTGCCGCCGCGTGGGCCAGCCAGTTGCCGTTGACCATGACGTTCAGCGGTCGGTGCTGCGGGTGGGGCAGGGGCAGAACATCCCCGACGGCGAGGTCGAGGATGCGGCCGGGTTTAACGGTCACCGGGGCGAGCTGGAGTGCAACCTCGACCGGCACGTTGGCGAGCTGAGCCTGCACCAGCTCGCGGGCGTTGCCGCGGTCGGACGCCGGATTCGCCTCGCCGAGCTGGGGGATCAGGAGATCGGCGGGGATGGCGACAGTTGCCTTGGAGGTGCGCTCCCCTACCCGGATCTCAAAGCCAGCGACGATCATCAGGTCGGCCGTCGGAGCTGCCTGCGCGAACTGTGAGTTGTAGTGGATTGAGTCGACGGTCATGTGCTTGGTCAGCAGGGACCCCAGGGAGTAGTGCAGCCCCTCCAGCCCGTCATCCATCAGCCGGTGGACCAGTGCCTGCTCAATCTGCGTGAATTTACGGTCGCGAGCTGCTGTGGTGCCGTGGCCGCCGAGCATGTGGTCGACCCAGTACAGGGCCGCCGACGTCGGGAACTGGATGACCGCTTTCGCGGCCAGCCCCTCGATGGAGCACAACACCATGGCTGTGGTGTGCGGCAGGGACGCGGCGTACTCGTTGTAGGACTGCATCAGGACGTGATCGGACGCGACCTGGCAGATCACCCGCACCTTGGCGGTCAACTGGGTGGCCCACTGGCGCGCGAACGTCTCGAAGGCCAGTTCAAGCACCCGGGAATGCTCACGTGCCAGTGTGGTGGGGCGGCGGAAGTCATAGACATCCACCTGACGTCCCGCTGCTGCGGGCACGCCAATATTAAGGTGTTCCTGGACCGTCACAGCAGCAACTATCGGCACCCGCCGATGGTGCGTTAGGAGAACCCAGGTAACGGTTGGGCGTCAGCCCCACCCCCTGTCGCCGAACCGTCAGATACGGCGGGCCCGGGGCCCCTGGACCCACCACACCTCACCGTTCGGCGGGAGGCGTGGAGGGGTGGGAAGGATCAGGGAGAGCCGGGAGTCGGGAGGGGTGCAGGGGTCAGGTGCTGGCGGCGACCTCGGGGATCAGTTCCCGGACGGCTTCGGACTCATCAGACAGCACCACGATGTCAACCCGTCGGTTCAGCTTCAGCTCTTCCTCGGTGATCCCCGGCGCCAGCGGCCGGGTTTCGCCGTGGCCCACCGCAGCGATTCGCGGGCCTGGCACCCCACCCTTCTCCACGAGGTGGCGCAGCACGTTGACCGACCGTTCGGTGGACAGCTCCCAGTCTCGGGGCGCAAGGAAGGTTTCCGGCAGCTTCGCCGTATGGCCCTCGACCGAGACCTGCCGCTCGGTACTGGCCAGGACGGGACCGACCGAGTCGAGCACCTGACCGGTCCGTTCGGTGAGTTCGGCCCGGTCCGGGAGGAAGAACGTTTCGGAGCTGACCAACCGGATGGTGAGGCCCCGTTCGTCCAGCTCAAAGCGCACCGAGTCCTGCAGTTGGTCCTCGAGGAGTCCCTCCTCGATTTTGCGCTGGACCTCGCGGAGATCGTCCACTTCCTGCAGCGCCAACTCCATGTCGGTGAACCCTTCGAGGCCCTCGTCGATCATGTCGGCCGGGACCACCACGCCCTCGGCGGTATCCACGGCCCCCACCTCGACCTGCCCGAATCCGGTGGCCAGTGAATTGCGCAGCTGCTCAAACTTTGCCTGGTCCACGGTGGACATGGCGAAGAGCACGATGAACAGGCACATCAAGACTGTGACCATGTCGGCGTAGGAGACGGCCCAGCGTTCGTCGACGTGGAACTCTTCAGGCGGCTCGGCCTTCCTGCGGGGCCTGCTCATGCTGCTTTGTTCTCGGCCTTCTCTTTGACGCCCTTGGCCGCCTTGCCCGGAGGTACCAAGGCGGTAAGGCGTTCAGTGAGCAGCATCGGCTGAGCACCTTCCTGGATGGCCATGATTCCTTCGAGCTGAAGGTTCATCCGGTCAACCTCTAGTTCGTTCAGGCGACCGATGCGGCTGCTTATCGGCAGCCAGATGAAGTTCGAAGACAATAGGCCCCAGAGGGTTGCGACGAAGGCTGCCGCGATCATGTGGCCGAGTTCGTCCGGCTTGTTGAGGTTCTCCAGGACATGGGTCAGGGACACCACGGTGCCGACGATGCCGACTGTCGGGGCGTATCCGCCCAGGGCTGCGAAGAACTTCGAGTTGCCCCTGCCTGTCTTGTTCTTGGTGGCAATCTCGTCTTCCATCATGGTCCGAAGGTCATCTCCTTCGGTGCCGTCCGCGATGTTCTGCAGTGCCTTCTTCAGAAACGGGTCCTTGGCCTCGTTGGCGTTTTGCTCCAGGGCGAGCAGACCTTCGGACCGGGCTGTCTCAGCGAACCCAACCAGCTCCTGGACAGTCTCCTCAAGTTTGATCTTGCTGCCTTTGACCGCGGGGCCCACGGCTTTGAACGCCGAGATGGTGTCCTTCATGGTGAACGAGGCCAGGCCGATGGCAATGGTGGCGCCGAACACAAGGATCATGGGGGCCGGCAGCAGGACGGACTGAACGTGAGCGCCCTCCAGGAAAATCATCGCGTAGAGGGATCCAAACGCGAGCAGAATGCCGATGATTGTTGCCGGATCCATGGGCTACTTTCCTGCCGGGTGACGAGGGATGGCGGCGAGCTTGGCAACCGGCTGCGGGGTATCCGCCAGATCCCAGGCCATGCGTAGGACGGAGGCGCGATACCCGCGGATGATCTCGATCACATCTTCGAGAGGCTCGCACACGATCACGAAGGATCCATCCACCATGGACAAGGTGGTGTCCGGGTTGGCATGGATCTTCTCGATCAGATCCGGGTTGATCGCGAACTGCGACCCATTCAGGTGCGTGACGACGATCATCGGCCGGTTCCTCAAGGTTGGGGGCCGTCGCCGGCCGTTTGTAGTACATATCGACGGCCCCGGCCCTTTCGTAAGGGTTCGGGGCCGTCGTTGGTGCTGTTTCAGCTCAGTGGGGGCGAAAAGACTACCGCTTCAGGTTGGACAGTTCCTGCAGGACCTCATCCGAAGTGGTGATAATCCGGGCGTTCGCCTGGAAACCACGCTGCGCCACAATCAGGTTGGTGAACTCCTGGGACAGGTCGACGTTGGACATTTCCAGCATCCCTCCTGCCACTGATCCGAGCCCGTCGGCACCGGGTGCGCCGACCGCTGGGTCGCCGGAGTTTACGGTGGCCCGGTAGGAGGACCCGCCGGTCTTTTCCAGCCCGCCCGGGTTCACGAAGTTGGCCAGGGCAATCCGGCCGAGGGGTTCACGTCCGCCGTTGCTGAAGGCGCCGATCAGGGTGCCGTCCGGCGAGAGGGTGAACGATTCGAGGGTGCCAGCTGACCGGCCGTTCTGTTCCGCCAGGGAGATGGTGGAGAGTTGGGCCACCCCGGTGACTTCGGTCAGGTCGACGGCGATGCCACCGACGTTCAGCGTGCCGCCGGTGGCGACGTTTCCGTCGGCGTCGAACGTCAGTGCGCTGTTCCCGGTTTGGGCGCCATCGGCACCCGCAACATCCCAGCCAGCGCCGGTCTTCGTGAAGGTCAGGGTCAGGGTGCGTGCCTCGCCGGTGGCGTTGAAGACCTCAACGTCCTGGATGATCTCGGTGCCATCAGCGGCGTCCGAGGGAAGGTTCCCGACGGCGCCTGCCGTGGTGGTTTGCGCGGGAGCCGACACGGCCTCCCGTGGCACGGTGATGTCGCCGATCGCACCGCCGGCCACCTCACCGTTGACGGCACCCCAGCCCTGGACGATCGCCCCGTCGGGTGAGACCAGCCGGCCGGCGGCGTCGAAGTCGAAGGACCCGGCCCGCGTGTAGGTGGTTTCACCGCCGGACTGGGTGACGAAGAACCCCTCACCGGCCACCATCATGTCCGTGGCCCGGCCGGTGGCCTGCGCCGACCCCTGGGCGAAGTTGGTGGAGATGCCGGCCACCTGGACGCCGAGCCCGATCTGCGCCGGGTTGGTTCCGCCGACCGCCTGCTGGGGGCCGCCGGCTCCCTGGGTGAGCTGGGACAGGGTGTCCTGGAATTGGGCGGAGGACGCCTTGAACCCGGTGGTGTTGACGTTGGCGATGTTGTTGCCGGTGACGTCGAGCATGGTCTGGTGTGAGCGGAGGCCGGAAATTCCGGAGTAGAGCGAGCGCAGCATGGGATGGCCTTTCGGAGGGAGGGGGTGTCAGAGGGTTTCGGCTGCCGGCATGACTACACCGGAAATCTGGTCGAGCGGAATGGTGGCGTCCCCGACGGTGACGGTGGGGACGGGTCCGGCGAAGGAGACGGCAGTGGCCGAGCCGACGATGGTGTCGCCGGCGTCGTCGGTGTAGCTGATCTCTTTACCCAGCAGGGTTGACGCTGACGTCCGCATTTCGAGGAAGAAGTTCTCCTCGATGGTGCCGGTCATCTCAGTGATTTTCTCCATCATGGCCAGCTGAGTGGTTTGCGAGATCATCTGGTTGGTGTCCATCGGCGAGCTGGGGTCCTGGTTGCGGAGCTGGCTGACCAGCAGTGACATGAACACCTCGCTGTCCATGGCCTGCTTGGGGGTGCGCTGAACCTGCTCCCCCTGGAACGTGGGTGTTGCGGCTTCAACCGCTTCAATTGGCACGGGATGTTGTCCTTTGTTCTGGGCGAGAGGGGCGTACGGGGAGAGCGTCTAGGCGAGCAGGTCGAGAGTTGACTGATTCCACCACAACCGTCCGGACCGGGTGGCCGGGTCATCGGGCGGGATCCCACCCGATGACCCGGGTGGCACTGGCAGGTGGTGGCTGCGGTCCCGTCGCGCCGGGTCCTGCCAGTCCGGGTCACCGCCGGCCGGGCCGCCGTCAGACGGATCTTTGGTGGAGACATCAAGGCTGGCGTTCAGGCCGGGGGTGGCGAGGTCTCTGCGCAGGTCCGGGAGCATGCCCCGTAGTGCCTCCCGCGCGGTGTCGGTGGGTGCGAATAGTTCCACCCGCATGCCCTCGGCGGTGACGACCGCCCGCACAGTGACCGGGCCGAGCTCGTCCGGCGCGACCCGGACCGTGATGAGGTGTTCGCCCGGCGCAGCGGAGGTCAGGCTGAAAACCGGTTTGTACAGCTGCGTAGCGAGCGGCGCGTGCTGCGGTGCGGGCACCGATGGTACGGGAACTGCGGGGGCAGCGGTCAGGGTGGCTGGTGCCTGCTGCACCGGGAGCGCCCCAGCAACCTGGGCGGGCTGAAGCTGAGCGCCCGACGACGACGCCTCCCGATCAATCCCTGCGCCGCGCACTGTCGCAGGCTGAGCCACGGCAACAGCCCCGGGCAGAGATCCGGTGCCGGCCCCGACCGGAGTGGTTGCTGAGGATGCCGGGGTTACTGGGGTTGCTTGAGTTGCCGGACCTGCTTGAGGTTCCGTCGTGGTACCCGGCACTTGCCCGGACGAGGCCGGTTGGATGGCCGGTGCAGTCGTAGACTGGACGACCGGTGCGCCCGATGCGGGCACACGGGCGGCGTCCGCGACCGCGGGGACTCCTACTGATGGTGCGGGGGTGGCTCCGGCGGTGTTTGTCGCACCCGCGGCCACGACACCCGGCGTGTTTGCGGGGATGGTATCGGTTGGAGTGGCGGCGCCCGGCGTATTTGCGGCGGTGATCGCGGATCCGGCACCTGCCAGCGCAATCCGGGGTGCGGTGCCGGCTGTCGTCGTCCCGTCACCTGCCGAGCCTGCAACGGCCGGTGTGGTGACCGGGCCCGGGATCTGCGCATGGGCTGACGGTGTCAGGCGCACGCCGGTCTTGCCCAGGAGGTCGGTCCCGCCGTTCACCGGCAGCCCAGCGGCCAGGCCGATGGTACTGATCTCGGGCGTCGCCCCGCCGGCGTCCGCCGTCGGGAGGAGCGCTTCACCCGTGCAGGCGGAGTCCGGGGCAGTCACTGTCGCGATGGTCCCAGCAGGCGGGGACACCACGGGGCACGTCTGGCCCAGCATCAGGCTCAGCGAGGGAATCGGGGTCAGTTCGTCAACCGATCCCCACGCGTTCGGGTCAGTTGGAGGGGTGGGACCGGGCATGCCACGGGGCCCTGCCCCGGGCCGGGACAACGTCCCCTCCAGCACATCGCGGGCCAGCTGAAGCGCTGGCGCGAAGGAGGCGCCGCTGTCGGCGGTCGGCTTCGCTGGCATGACCGCACCCTTCAACGCGGGCCCGCCTACCGCCGCCAGCGCGCCGCTCATTACGCCCGCCCCGAAACGAAGGCTGCCTGCGCCGCGGCAACCAGGTCTCCGAGCGCTGCACCGTCAGCCGGAGGAGCCGAGTCCGATGCCCCGGCCGAATCCGAGGGCACAATACGGCGGATGGTGTCGATGTTTCCGTCGTTCTCCCACGCGTCACGGACCTGGATGGTCTTCCCCGGCTGGGGCGCGTCAATTACCTTGTTGTTGCCCAGGTAGATGGACACATGCCCGCCATCGAGGCTGAACAGCAGGTCACCCGGTTGTGCCTCCGCCAGGGACGGCACCTCGGTGCCCATCTTCATCTGGTCCCACGTCACGCGGGGCAATTCAATGCCGAGGTCGCGGTACACCCGCTGGGTGAAGCCCGAGCAGTCCATTCCCACCGCAGGATCGGTGCCGCCCCAGACATAGGGAACGCCGACGTAGCGGTTGGCGGCCGCGACGACGTCGGAACTGGTTGCTTCGCCGGTGGCCATCGGTTGCGCGGGCGCTGCCACCGACACCGGCGCAGCCGCGGCTGATGGGGCGGGGCTGGAAGCGGTCGACGACGTCGGCGTGCCTGCTGCAGCGGCGGCCAGCGCATCGGCGAACGCGCGGCTGGGCCCGGTGGAGCTGTCGGACGCCGCAGACCCGGCGGCCGGTGCAGCCGGGGCCGCCGGCGCTGTAACAGGTGTGGACAGACGGCTCAGAGTCGACTGGATCTGCTGGATCCGGCCCACTGTGTCAACGATGGTCATGGCTGATGTCCTTTCGGGCGCCGCGCGTTGGTGGCAATTTCGTCGAGCACCAATTGCTCGACACGTAGGTCTTCCGCGTGCACCGCTGCGGTGTGGCGTTCCTCAAGCTTTTCCAGGCTGATGGTGCGGGCACGCGCAGCGCTGAAATCCGCCTGCGCCCGATCCTGGTCCACCCGGGACCGGGTTTCGAGCGCCTCCAGCTCGCGCAGCATGCTCCGTGATGAGGAGCGCGCTGCGGCGACGGCGGCGAGCGCCTGGGCGGAATCGACCCGGCTGAGGGACCGGTCGAGGGACGCCACCGCGGTCCCGCGATCCGCTGTACGGGCCCGCAGCGCAGCGTTGGCCGCGGCGAGCTCCCCCGCCGCCTGATCCTGGTGGATCCGGCGCAGCCTCAGCAGCCCCGCCAGGGGAAAGGACCTGGCCATCATGGGGCACCCAGCAACCGGATCAGCCGGTCGAGCTGGTCCCAGGTGTGGTCTGCGGGAGTCTGCTGCGTCATCGACTGCTGGAGAAAGGCGTTGATGGCGGTTTCGTGGTCAATGGCGGCGTCGACAAGCGGATTGGAGCCGCGCTGATAGGCGCCGACGTCGAGCAGGTCCTGCACCGACCGGCGTGCGGACAGCACCTTCCGGAGGAAAGCGGCGGCCCTGTTTCGTTCGGGGGTATTAACCCGTGAGGCGACCCGTGAAATGGACGCCAGCGCGTCCACGGAGGGGAAGTGCCCAGCAACAGCGAGCTTCCGGTCCAGGACCACGTGGCCGTCGAGGAAGGACCGGGCAGAATCGGCGATGGGTTCATTGTGATCGTCGCCGTCCACCAGGACGGTATAGAGGCCGGTCACCGACCCCCGCTCCCCGGTCCCCGCCCGTTCCAGGAGTTGCGCCAACAGGGAGAAGGTCGACGGCGGGTACCCACGCGTCGCGGGGGGTTCGCCGGCGGACAGGCCGATCTCGCGCTGCGCCATGGCGACCCGGGTCAGCGAGTCCATCATCAGCACCACGTCGGTTCCCTCGTCGCGGAACGCTTCAGCGATCCGGGTGGCCACAAAGGCGGCACGCAGTCGCATCAGCGCCGGTTCGTCAGAGGTGGAGACCACCACGATCGAGCGTTTCAGCCCCTCGGGGCCGAGGTCGTCCTCCAGGAACTCCCTGACTTCCCTGCCCCGCTCACCGACGAGCGCAATTACTGAGACGGCGGCGTCGGTGCCCCGGGCGATCATGGACAGCAAAGACGACTTTCCCACACCGCTCCCGGCGAACAGGCCCATCCGCTGCCCCTTGCCGACGGTGGTCAGGCTGTCCATCACCCTGACGCCCACCTGCAACGGTTCGGTGATGCGGGCCCGCTTCATTGATGACGGCGTCGGGTTGTCCAGTGGCACCATGCGCGCCGACTGGAGCGGGCCCAGGTTGTCGATCGGCCGGCCCAGCCCGTCGAGGACCCGCCCGAGGAGGCCGACACCGGTTGGCACCAGCAGCGGCTTACCCGCTGAGCTGACCGGGGTTCCCGCGTTCACTCCGACCAGTCGGCCCAACGGCATGCAGTGCACACCGCTGCGTGACGCTGCCACCACTTCAGCGTCCACCCCGGGGTTCTCCCCAATGGTCACCAGATCGCCGATGCCGCAGTCGAGGCCGGCCACTTCGACGCCGAGCCCCACTACCGAGGACACCATCCCGAGCCGGACGGGGGCAGCTGCGGACAGGGCAGCCGTCAGCCGCGGCGGGCGGGGCTTGAGGAGGGTGCTCATGACGGATCCTCCAGCGACTGCTTCGCGCGGGCCAGGGCAGACCCAATCCGGGCGTCAAGGTACCCGTCGGTGAGATCAACCATGGCGTCGCCTGTCGCCAGTGCCGAGTCGGGCACAATCGCGACGCCGGTCGCCGCCCGGGTCTCGTCGTCAAGGCTGTCCCAATCGGCCGGAGACAGGCGGATCCGCCTGACGTCGTCGGGATCGGTGGCCTGCAACGCGCGGGAGAGCGCCAACCGTGCGGGGTCTCCCGCACTCAACTGCGCGCCGACCACTGCCTCGGCCAGCTCAAGTGCCGCCGAATGCACCAGGTGTTCCGACGCGGAGTCCACCGTTGCCACCTTCGCGGCGAACGCCCGCGCTGCCGCGTCAAGTCCGCGCACCGCCTGATCAATCCGGGCCTGCTCGCGCTGCCGGAACGCTGCGTGCTCGGCCTGTTGCGCTGCAGCGGTCCGCCGCAGCTCCTCAGCGGCAGCGCGCATTCCCGCGGCGTACCCGGCGGCGTGCCCCTGGGCATGACTGCGGTCGGCACTGCCCGACTCCTGGAGGGTCAGGGCAGGGAACGCGTGGGCGAAAACCGGCGTCTCAGTAGACATACTCGTCCTCGTCGCCGCGCTGGACGGTGATGCTGCCCTGCGCCTCGAGGTCGCGGATAGCGCGGACCACCAGGGCGCGGGCCTCCTCCACCTGGGACATCCGCACGGGTCCAACCGCCCGGATTTCGTCGTCGAGAAGTTCGCGGTTACGTTCGGAGACGTTGCTGCGGATCATTTCGGTGACCGGCCCGGAGGCGCCCTTCATGGCGCACGCGAGCACAGCCGAATCGATGCCGCGCAACACCTGCTGGACGTCACGGCGGTCGAGGTTAACAATGTCGGCGAAGGTCAGCATCCGGGCGCGCACCTCATCGGCGAGCTCCGGGTCCCTGTCCTCGAGCCCGGCGAGCAGCGCCCGCTCCGTGGACACGTCGGAGCGGTTGATGATGTCGACGAGCGGCTGGATCCCGCCGATCGCCGCAGCGGTCTGGTGCGGCGTCCCGATCGCACCGGCCCGCAGCTTCAGGGTTTCGGCTACCACGCCCACAGCCTCCGGTGTAGCAGTTCCCATGGTCGCAATGCACTGGGCGACGTCGGTACGCAGCACGTCGTCGAGGGCCATCACCACCGCTGAGGCATGTTCAGGACGGAGGTGGGCCAGCACCAGCGCCGTGGTCTGCGGCAGTTCGCCGTCGAGGAGGGTCTGGATTTGTCGCGGATCCACGGCGTCGAGGAACTCGAAAGCCTTACCCGCCATGGATGACGCCAGCCGATCCATCACCCCCGCGGCCCGGTCTGCCCCAAACGATGCCTCCAGCAGCCCGGCGGCTACGTCCTTACCACCGCGCGGCCGACGTCGGCCGCTGGTGCTCAGTTCATGGAATTCGGACAGGGCATCGTCGGCCACCGACGGGTCAACCCGGCGCAACCGGACAATCTCGGCGACAATCTCCTCGGCCTCGGTGTCGGAGAACTGGCGGAGCACAATGGCGGCGTGGTCCGGATCGAGCTGCATCAGCACCATGGCTGCCTTCTGCGTACCGCTCATGACCTCGGTCGAGACCGGGGCTGCTGTAGCGACGAGCTCGCTCATACCGGCTGCCGGTCATCCATGAGGCTGCGCAGGTGTTCGGCGGTTTTCGCCGGGTCCCTGAGGGCCATCGCCTCAACGTCGGCCCGTTTGCGGGACATGGCGTCGTCGTGGCGAAGACCGGCAATAGCGCCGATGTCGATGGAGGTGGTTTCGGGTGCCGGGTCCATCATGCGGGTGGCACCCAGGTCGACCAGCGCTGGTGAGCCTGGGCCACCAATGGCGGGGATGACCTCCTGCAGTTCGCCCAGGTCAACGGGTTCGCGGCGCTGGCGGCGTGACCGGCGCGCGTAGATGACCAGGGTGATGATGATGGCCAGCAACGTCAGTGCGGCAACAATGCCGACCTGGAGCAGGAGCTTGGCCCGCTCCTCGGCGGCTGCTGCCGCATCGGCGGCTGCGAGCGCGTCAGCCGCTTCGGCGGCGCCGGCGTTGTTGAACGGCAGCACCTCGACGGTGACCTGGTCCCCGCGGTCGACGTCGATCCCGGCGGCCGTCGTCACGAGCCCGGTCAGCCCGGCAAGGTCCAGCGCACCGGCTGCTTCCTCGTCGAGCGCCACCGAGACGGTCTGCCGGTTGATGGCACCGGCGGGGATGGTGGTCGATTCGGTGATCTTGTTGACCGCGTTGTTCCGGGTGCTGGTCTCCGAGTTGAAGTTCCCGTCACCGGCGGCCTCGTCGGGACCTGCAATGTTATCCGGGCCGAGCACTCCCGCGGCGCCTCCACCGGCGCCCTCGTACTCTTCGGTGCTGGTCGATTCGTTCAGTGCCGGGGCGCCGTCGGGCGTCGTGAAGGACTCTTCGACCCGTTCAGCGAATTCGGTATTCATGTCTGCGGCTACCACCACCGAGGCGTTTCCCGGCCCGACGACGCGGTCCAGCATGGTCTGGACGTTTGCCCGCACCGTCTCCTCGTAGTCGGAGGACTGCTGGTTGACGGTCCCGGTGGCCCCCACGCCCACGGCGGACAGCACGTTGCCGTCGGCGTCGATCACTGCCACATTCTCGGGGGTCATGCCGTCGATCGACGCCGAGGTGAGGTGTGCCACGGCCTGCACCTGTTCGGATGACAGTGAAACACCGCTGTCCGTCTCAATGAACACGGAGGCGGTGGGAGTTCCCGCCTCGGAGACGAATACCGACTCCTCGGGGATCGCGAGCCGGACCGAAGCGTTCTTTACGCCCTCCAACGCTGACACGGTCGCCGCCAGTTCGCCTTCGAGCGCCCGCTTGTAAGTGACCGATTCCTGGAATTCGGAGGATGTGACACCCATGTCGTCGAGGAGCGAATAGCCAGCAGTCGACGACGACGGCAGCCCTGCGGCAGCCGCCTTCAGCCGCTGGTCATAGACACTTTCTTCGGGAACGAGGATGGTTCCCCCGCCGGCCGAAAGCTCATACGGGATGTTGTCGGTGCGCAACTGCTCGACAATGATGGAGGCGTCCTCACCGTTCAGCCCGGAGAACAGCGGCGTGTAGCTGGGTTTCATGGACCAGGTGACAAGTGCTGCGATACCCAGCGCGAGCACTGCCACACCAATGATCGCGATGGTGCGCTGGGCGATGGTGAAGGCCTTGACCGCGTCACCTAGGCGGGTCAGGACGGAATTGAATGACTGTGCCATCAGGCCTGCATCCTCATGATCTCGTTGAAGGCGTCGACGCCCTTGTTGCGGACGGCGGCGACCAGTTCAAGGGTCACCTGGGCGCGGGTGGAGGCGAGCGTTGCATTGTGGATGTCACTCAGGTCACCGGTGACAGCCTGGACAGCGAGCGCGCTCGACGTCGACTGCAGCGACTGGAGGTTTTCGACGGCGCCGGTCAGTGCCGTGGCGAACCCGGCACCCTGGCCGGGTGCGGCGGGCTGCGTCTGTGCCAGGTACCCGGTGCCCGTCACCTGCTGGACGGAGCCCACTGTGGGGAGAGCGGAGATGGGCATCAGGAGCGTCCGATCTGCAGGGCAGCTTCGTAGGTGGCTTTCGCCCGGTCGACGACGGCGGCGTTGGCTTGATAGCCACGCTGGGCCATGATGAGGTGGCCCATCTGGGCTGACATATCGATGTCCGGGTAACGGACGTTACCGTCAGCGTCGGCGAGGGGGTGGCCCGGTTCGTTGACCACCCGGCCTTCGGCGTCGCCGAACTGGGCGCCAGCCACGTACACGCCGCTGACTCCCTGGCCCTCCTGGGCGGTGACATAGCGCTCCTGGAAGGCGGCGCCGTCGGTGGCAGTCACGGTGTTGGCGTTGGCCATGTTGTCGGCGACAGTGTCGAGCCATTTGCGGTGCACGGTGAGCCCGGTGCCGGCGATGCCGATCGCGTCGAAGGTCATCAGTTGCTCCTCATCGCGGTGCGCACACTGGTGAACTGGCCTTCAACGGCGCGCGCCGCGAACTGGTAGCGCAGTACGGTGTCGATGTTGGACAGCGTTTCGGTGTCCAGGTTGACGTTGCTGCCGTTCAGGCGGGTCGGTTCGAGGGAGCGGTCGGTGGAGCTCGCGACCTGGCCGTCGCCGTTCGCCACCGAACGCTTCAGTGCGTCTTCGAAGCTCACCCGCTGGGCATGGTAGCCGGGGGTGTTGACGTTGGCGATGTTGTTGGCGGTCACGCGCTGTCGCAGGGACAGCCCATCCAAAGCGCTGTTCAGTGCAACCGAGGTCACGGAATCGAACACGGCGGAAACCCTCTTCGTGATGATGAGGCGAATGCGGCCGGTCCATGGCCTGTTGGGTGAGCGATCCATGCTCAAACCCCACTATCGGCCAGAGGCTTCCGGTTGGTTAGCGGTTCGGCGGATTAAGTTTTTTCAGAGGTCAGCCTGCGACGTCGAGGTACACGGCTCCGGGCCGGGCGGTGGAGGCGTTGACCGCGCTGACCATCGCGTAGTGCTGCCGGTTCTCCCGCACCGCTGCCTGTAGAGCATCAATGGCGTGGCGTTGGGCGTCCTGGATCCGTTGGGCCCGGCCGACCAGGTCCGCCGGGATCGGGCCCAGGTTCACCGGGCGGTGCCACTGGGGATGCGTCAGGATGCCGTCGTCGTGAGTGTCGGTCGCCGCGGCAATTCCCGCTTCGAGCGCATCGAGGGCGGCCAGCCACTCCCGTTGACCAGAATCAGGCAAAACCACGCGCTCCTGTAGCGGCGGCCGGGACGGGAACCGGAATTTGCGCTGCCGCTTCGTGCCAGGCCTGCCGGACGGGTTCCAGGAGTGCGATGCACTCGCGGGTCCGGTTCACGTCGCGGCTGATGTTCGCGTCGATCAGGGTAGTCATGACATAGGAGTACAGCGATTTGAGGCCGTGCGCGCCATCCCATTTGTCGGTGTTGAGGGAGAGATTGAGCTCGGTGATGATGGCCTGGGAGTGGATCAGGTTCTCCGAGGCCACCGCCCACTCGGCACCCTGCTGGGCAGTTTCGGCGCGGGCCAGGTCCAACATCAGCCGGTCGTAGAGCATAGTCAGCAGGCGGGCGGGCGATGCGGACAGGACGGCGTCGCGGTTATACGCCGCGCGTTTCGCCGAGGCGCTGGTCAGGGTGGTCACGATCTTGAGCTCTCCATCCGTGGCAGGTTTGCTAGCTGCGAGGTCAGCCATGTCCCTTGGGACTGCAACTGATTCAGCTGCAACTCCAGGTTGGTGTAGGTGCGTTCGAGCGTTGAGCGGCGGGTTTCCAGCCGGCGGTCCCATTCGGCGACCTGCGTGTTGAGTTCCTTGACCTCTGACTCCTGGCCCTGAATCCGCAGCGTGATGGCGCCGTCGAACTTGTCAGAAGTGTCCTTGGCCACGCCAGCTACCCGTGACGCAATCTCCTTGAGCATGGATTGCACGGCGGCCGGGTCGGCGGCCAGGGCCTTGCCGAACTTCTCGGAGTCGAACTCGACGGTGCCGGTGCGGGTCAGGGTGATACCGATGTCCGAGGGGGATCGCCCATCCACCGGCGCGGTGGCGGCAGACAGAATGCGGGCGGAGATGCCCCGCACCCCGCTGTCACCGGTGAAGAGACCGGCGGTGGCCACTGAACTGCCGGTGGATTCGGAGGTGGTGACCGACGAGTTGGTTGCAATATAGCCGAGGGCACCCGCCACCGCGTCAACGAGGTCCTTGGCGGTCTTCGTCGTGGCTGCCTGATCGCGGGCAACGGTGATGGTGACCGGGTCAGTTGACACCTTCGCCGCTGTGACATCCACGCCCGGCAGCAGGTTGGTGAACGTGTTCGACGACGACGTCACGGACTGAGCTGCTGCGGTCCCCGCCCACAGGGTGACCTGTGAGTCCTGGGCGGTTTTCACTTCGGCCGCGCCTGGCTCGGTGAGGAGATTGGCGGCGGTCCCGGTTGTGGTGTCGGCCGCCGTGCCCCGGTGAACGGTGAATCCGCCATCGGCACCTGCAGCTTCGGAGGAGAGCTGCAACCGGTACTGGGGTTCGTTGGCGGCGTTCACGCCAGAGGCGACCTTGACTGCAGTGATCCCCGAGTCGGAGGCGTTGATGGCCGAGACCAGGTCGTCCAGCGAGGTGGTGGCCGCGGTGATCTCGGTGGCGGTACCGTCCGCTGTGGTGACAGTGATGACCGGTGGGGAATCCGGCCAGGCTGTCATCGCTGCGGTGACTGACACCTGGTTCTGCGCGAGGCGGTCGACGGTGATATCCAAAGAGCCCGCGCTGGCTGCACTTCCCGCCGTCGTCGTGACGTTCGTGGAGCTTGCCGTGGCCTTGAAAACGTTGAATGCTGCGGGGAGGGCTGCCTTCTCGGCAGCGGCACCAAGGCTCGCGACCCGCGTATTCAGCTGCTGCAACGCGGTGACCAGGGTCTGCGTTTCGCCGACCCGGTTTTTCAGGAGGACCTGGGGACGGCCTTCCAACTGCATCAACTGGTTGATCAGGGTGGTGGTGTCGAGGCCGCTAGCCAGGCCGTCAATGCCAAGTGCCATGGTCTAGTCCTCCCTGGGATGTGCTGTGGATTGCGGTGGTGGTTTCGTAGTGGTGCTGGGCAAAGGAATGCAGGGCGGTGGGAGGGTGTGAGGTCCAAGTCGTTCCCTCTCACCGCCCTGCACCTTTAGCCTTTAGCGCTGCGGACTAGCCGAGAAGCTGCAGGACACCCTGGTTCATCTGGTTGGCCTGGGCCAGCATCGCGGTGCCGGCCTGGGAAAGAATGCTGGACCTGGTGAAGTCGGACATCTCCTTCGCCATGTCGGTGTCGCGGATGCGGGACTCGGCCGCAGACAGGTTTTCGATGGAGACGTTGACGTTCTTGATCGTCGACTCGAAGCGGTTCTGCACAGCACCGAGCTCGGAGCGTGCGGATGAGATCGTCTTGATCTGCTCGTCGATCAGGTTGATTGCATCCTGTGCTGAGCTGGCTGTGGTGAAGTCGAGGCCAGCCACACCGGTGCTGGCAACTGCGGTGCCCGCACCAAGTCCACCACCTGCGGGATCGGTAACGTCCACGGTTCCGCCGTCGTTGGCCTTGACCAGGATGCCAGTTCCGGTGCCGTTCTCATTCTTGACTACGGTTGCAGTGAAGTTCGAGGAGAAGTCGGCATCTGAGTTGAGGGCAGATGCAAACTCCTCGACACTAGTGAAAGCTGAATCAGCTCCGGCATCGGGGGTGACCGCAACCGAGGTGGTCACGCCGTCCTTGACAGAGCTGAACGTGTACGCAGCTTCGGCCAGAGCAGTCGGAGCGCCTGTCGTTGCGTCGAATGCAGCAACGTCGAAGCGGGTTCCGCCGCCCGTGGAGGCCCCAAGGGTATCGGCTACTGACTTCACATTGGCACCGGAGAGGTTAACAGCGATCTGGCTGCTGAGGTCACCCTCAGCACCAACCTGGAAGTTCATCTCCGGCTTTGATCCGTTGAGCAGCTTGTTGCCGTTGAAGTTGGTGTTCTCCGAAATGCGGTCAAGCTCAGCGACAAGTCCATCAACCTCGGTCTTGATTGCACCGCGGGACTCAGCGTTGTTGGAATCGTTGCCCGCCTGCACAGCAAGGTCACGCATACGCTGCAGGATCGACTGGACCTCGGTCAGCGCGCCTTCAGCAGTCTGAACCACACCGATGCCGTCCTGAGCGTTACGTGATGCAACGGTCAGGCCACCCACCTGCGACTTCAGGCCTTCAGCGAGAGCCAACCCGGCGGCGTCGTCGGCTGCACGGTTGATGCGCAGGCCACTGGAAAGCTTCTCCAGTGACTTGGACATGTCGTTCTGCGTCATCGACAGGTTGCGGTAAGCATTCATTGCCGAGACGTTGGTGTTGATCTGAAAACCCATGATGTATTCCTCCGTGAGTGGGTAAAAGCGCCGGCCCATCCATGGGCTGGCAACCTTAGCTATCGGAAGAAGTAATCGGGGCGTTAGCGAAAATGTCGAAGAAAATGCCGACTATTTTGCTGCGGTTGTCATGAAGCAGCTGAATTCGCTACCGAGACCAAGTGGGCACGGGTGATTCCCCCGGATGTCTGGTCGGCCAAAGCCGCGAGATAGGCGGTCCGGCGGTTAGGTGAAATCCTCGATCGTGGCACATGGCGCACAGCCGTTTCATCCGCGTAGTGGGTGCCAAGCCCGTCCTGCAGCAACCTCACGGCCTCGGAGCGCTGCTGGGAGACGGCCGAGTGCGTGGAGCCCAACTCCTCGGCGATCTCCTTGACTGAGCGGTCCTCGAAGTAGATCTGTTCAATGATCCAGCGCATCCGTTCGGGTAAGGCTGCGACCGCTGCCCGCAGGTAGACCAGGCGTTCGGACGCGAGGAGAGAGGCCTCCGGCGAGGACCCATCCGCGACCAGCAGGTCCACCATGGTGTCATCGAGGGCCGACACGGTGCGGGAAGCGTCGCTAAGAGCTGCGTCAGCAACCGCGCGCTCGACGCCCAACACTGCGGCGATCTCATCGACTGTCGGGCTGCGGGCGAGAGACGCTGTCAGCGTCTCCTGCACCGCCAACGTTTCCCGGATCCGGCGGCGGGCTGAACGCGGCGCCCAGTCAATGGACCGCAGCTCGTCGGCGAACGCGCCGGTGATCCGACGGCGCGCGTACGCGCCAAAGGGGACCCCTAACGTAGGATCGAATGACTCTGCTGAAGTGATCAGCGCAATAGCACCAACCGACGCCAGATCATCCCTTGATAAATGAGTTGCTTTAGCACACAACTCTGAAACGAGATACCCCACCAGTGGTAGATTATCCACAACAATTTTATTACGGTCAGACCGATTCATGCCGAGTTCCCCAACTCTTGCGTGCGAGAGTCGCCGGCGCACTTTGACTGAGGCAATGAAACCTGTTACCCCGTGCGCGGACGGTTACAAGATGAAAGATACCACTAACATTGCGGTTAGCAATGCCGATAGTAATGAGCGACCACGCTGAACGCGGGTTTCATAGGGAAAGGCGGCAGTGTGGGAGCGCATGAACTATCCGCGCTGCTCTGGCAGGAACGCGAACTACTTGAACTTTTGGTGTTTAAATTGGAGGAAGAACAGTTACTTCTGACAACCGGCAAAACCCGATGGCTGCAGCACGCCACCCGTGAAGTTGAATCAGTGTTGGAGCGCCTGCGCTCGGCAGGCCTCGCCCGCACCGTCGAGGTCGCCTCGCTGTCCGGAGAGTGGGGCACTGCCGACGACGCCACACTCCGCGAACTTGCTGGCCGGGCACCAGATGGCCCCTGGGGGGACATCTTCAGTTCCCACCTCGCCGCGATGACCGAACTCACCGTCGAGATCCGCACCCTCCGTGATGCCAACCAGCAGTTCCTGCGGGCCGCAGCCCGCTCCACCCAGGAGACGCTGTCCCGACTCAATCCCGACGCCGGACTGTACGACTCCCGCGGCACCTCGGATGCACCCTCCGAAAACGCCCACCTCTTCGATAAGGATCTGTGAGGCACCAGATGAGCACCTTTAGTGGACTGAACACCGCCTATAGCGGCCTGGTTGCTGCCCGCCACGGACTCGACGTCGTCGGCCAGAACATTTCCAACGCAAACACCGAGGGCTACACCCGCCAGCGGGTGACCACCGGCGCGGTCGGAGCACCAGCAACAGGACTGTTCTCCACCGGTGTCCGCGCCGGCCAGGGCGTGGTGGTCAACGGCGTCGCCCGTTTGGGCGACGCCCACCTGGACGCGCAGGTTCGGGTTTCCCTTGCGGGGTCTGGGTTTTCATCTGTCCAGGCGGCAACACTGTCCACCCTCGAAGGCTCCTTGAACGAACCCGGTGACAACGGGATGTCCGCGAGTCTGCAGAATTTTTGGTCCGCATGGCAGGGCCTGTCCAACGACGCCGGTGGTGGCGCCCCCTCAGCGGTGCTGCTGCGGGAAGCCAACGCACTATCGGCCCACCTGGCTCAGGGCTATCAGGCCGCCGCTGGCCAGTGGTCGCAACTGCGTCAGGAAACGACCACCATGGTTGCCGAAGTCAACACCGCAGCAACCCAGGTTGCCGACCTGAACAACCAGGTGCGGAAGGTCCTCGCCGCCGGCGGTTCCGCCAATGAACTCATCGATCAGCGGAACACACTGGTCGCGACGATCTCGGCCCTGACGGGTGCCAGCATGCGGCAACGCGAGGACGGCACAGTCGACGTCGTGATGGGCGGGAATTCGCTCGTCACCGGGGATTCGGTGCGTACCCTCGCCGTCGCCGGACCGGGACGGCTGGACGCCGCTGGCACCGACGCGGTTCGCGTTGAGTTCACGCATCGCCCCGGCACCTCAGCGGGGCTCGACGGCGGCGAGATCGCCGGCGCACTCTCTGCTCTGGCACCGGCAGCCACCGGCGGGGCGCTCGCGGAAGCCGCAACCTTCTACAACGACTTCGCGTCATCACTGGCGGCGAAGGTCAACGCGGTGCACTCACAGGGCGCCACCACCGACGGCACCACCGGGATTGACTTCTTCGCCATCGGCGACCCAGCCGCGCTCAACCTGACCGTTGTTCCGGTCGACGCCTCGGGAATTGCCGCCGGCACCCCCGGCGGGGGCGGGCTCAACGGGGGCAACGCCGACGCCATATCGCAGCTCGGTTCGGGGGCGGATTCCCCCGACGTCGCGTGGGCAGGATTCGTGACGCAGTTGGGGCTTGAAACCAAAGCCGCACGGCAAACCGCTGTCCTCGCGGACCTGGCGGCGTCGTCTTCCATTGGACGCCAGCTGTCCAACTCGTCGGTCGATATGGACGAGGAAAACCTGAACCTCCTCGCCCACCAGCACGCTTACCAGGGGGCGGCACGGGTCATCACCGCGATTGACGAGATGCTCGATACCCTGATCAACCGCACCGGCGTAGTGGGAAGGTAATCCAAATGATCACCCGTGTTACCAACCAGACCATGATGCAGAGCGCTGAGCGCAACCTGCAGACCAACCTCGCCCGGATGGCCGAGCTGCAGGACAAGGCCTCGGGGCAGAAGGCGTTCACCAGGGCATCGGACAATCCGGCGGCAGCGGCGGAGTCGTTGCGTGTCCGGGCGGAGCTGCGGGCCGTCGATCAGTACAGCAGGAACATTGCCGACGGCGACGGGTGGCTGACCGCAGTGGACGCCTCATTGACCGCAGCAAGCGCCACCCTGAACAAGGTCCGCGACCTCACGGTGCAGGGCGGCAACGGATCGCTGTCGACGTCGGGACGGGAAGCGTTGGCTATTGAGGTCGCAGCGCTGCGCGACCAGTTGCTGTCCCAGGCCAACACCAAGCATCAGGGCCGCACCATTTACGCCGGCAATTCCGATGCCGGGGTGGCGTTCACGGACGCCCTGGACCATACCGGCGGCAGCCCGGTGGAGCGGCGCATCGATGCCGGGGTGACGGTGCGTGTGGACATGGACGGCGCGGCGGTCTTCGGCACCGGGGACGCCTCGGTGTTCAAACTGCTCGACACCATTGAAGCTGACCTGCGATCGGGCGCTGATGTGTCCCGGAACCTTGGGGCGCTGGACACCCGGCTGGCGGCGGTCCGCACCCACCATGCCGAAGCCGGCACCCGCCATGCCCAGATCCTGCAATCCCAGGAGGTCAACGTGGAAAAGTCAGCGTCACTCGAATCGCAGCGTTCCCGGGTGGAAGATGTTGACCTGGCGGCAGTCATCCTGGAGATGAAGCTGCAAGAGGTCACCTACCAGTCGGCGCTCGCGGTGACGGCACGGGTACTTCAGCCCACCCTCATGGATTTCCTGCGGTGAGTGCGGCTCTAACCTTCACGGTTCCCCCGCCCGGACTCGACCCACTCGTCGACTTTTCGCTGGACAGGATCGACGGCGCCGATGGTCTGTATGCGCTGCAGTCCAGCGACAACGCGGCGCTGCGGTTGTTCGTGCTCGACGCCGCCGTGTACCTGCCGAACTACCAACCGGCCGTTTCGTCGTCGCACATCGATGCGCTGGACCTTCCGGAAGCTGACCCGCTCACTTTCCTGGTGGTCGCTAACCCTGGTGAAAAGGGCACCACTGTGAACCTGCTGGCGCCCATCCTGGTCAACCAGGCGACGGGCCGGTGCACCCAGGTGATCCTGGAGCGGGGCGAATGGCCCGTGCGGGCCGAACTGGCCGACTATGCCCAGCAGTAAGCCAAGTTAACCAAGACATCGGCAGGGGAAATTTCCCCTGCCGATGTCTAGGTTAACCACCGGAATGCGTCCGGCTGTCGCTTGTCGCGGTTAGGCGAAGTCGGCAGTCGCCGGATCCGCACCAATACGTCCATCGGCCTTGTCGAGTGCGTTAATGGCATCAATGTCGCCCGCGTCGAGGGTGACATCGAGAGCGTCCCAGTTCTCGACGATCCGGGACTCGGTGACTGACTTCGGGATCACTACATTGCCGACTGCGAGGTGCCAGGCGAGGACAACCTGTGCCGGGGTGGCGTTGTGCTTGGAGGCAATTTCCACCAGGGCTGGATCGTCAAGGAGACCCTTGCCCGAGCCCAGCGGCGACCAGGACTCGTGCAGGATGCCCTTTTCCTGGTGGAAGGCCTTCAGCTCAGTCTGGTTGAAAAACGGGTGCGTCTCCACCTGGTTGATCACGGGAACAACCCCGGTAGCGTCGATGATTTCCTGAAGCGCCTCAACGGTGAAGTTCGAGACCCCGATGGAGGTCACCCGACCCTGCTTCTGCAGCTCGATAAGAGCCTTCCAGGTGTCGAGGTACTTGCCCTGCTTGGGCTGCAGCCAGTGGATCAGGTACAGGTCAAGCTTCTCCAGGCCCAGCTTCTCCATCGAGACGTCAAAGGCCTTCAGGGTGCTTTCGTAGCCCTGATCGGCGTTCCACAGCTTCGTGGTGATGAACAGCTCGCTACGGTCGAGGCCGGAAGCAGCGATGGCCCGGCCCACACCCGCCTCATTTTGGTAGGCGGCCGCGGTATCGATGTGGCGGTAACCGGCCTTGAAAGCGCGCCCGACGACGTCTTCCGCTGTCGTGTCGTCAACTTGCCACACTCCATAGCCAAGCTGAGGAATGGTGGCGCCGTCATGGAACGTAAGATTCGGTGAGGTAGTCATAAATGCCTTTCGCCGTATTCACTAAATGCGATGTCGTTAAGTGAACTGCCGCCTACGCCGAATTATTTCGTCAGTCCACTTTTTATCGGCGGGAGTGTCTACGAGGCCGCCAACTGGCGCTCGGCTTCGGCGATATCCTCTTCCACCAGTTCGGCCCGCCGTCGCACGTTTTCCAGACCGGCGGACGCCAGTCCCCACCGTTCGCCGTCGAGCCGTGCCATCGCGGCGGCCTCCGCCGTCGTCGCGAGAGAGTTCCCAGCCCTCGACAGGGCTCGGTGCACCGGGGTGAGGGCCCCAGGTATGTCCATCCCCTCGCTCGGCGAGGAGGCCTGCGCGGCGACGCAGACCACGCGGACGCGCTCCAGCAGCGGCCCGAGTTCGTTGGCGAGGACCGCAAGCTGGTTGTAGACGTCGTCGTCACCGACCCCTTCGAGGATCTGGTGATAGCGGTCCAGGCCACGCCTGAAACGGTCGTGCGCGCGCCGCCAGACGCCAGTGCCCAGCTCCGCGTCATCCTTCCGCCCTTGACGGGCAGCGGTGAAGAATCCCATGACGATCATCGTCTCACGGCGTGCTCATGGGAAAAGCCGGGTAATCCCCCCATCGGGTCACCCGGCTCTTCCCTTTTTCAAGACCCGGCTATTCGCCGGTGCTTTCCTTCGGTGCCGCATCGGTCAGGTGAAGCTCGCTGTCACGCCGATCCAACTCTTCGGTGATCTCTTCGAGCCGCCCTTCAGTCTCGGGATCCGGCAACCCGTACCTGACATACTCGGCGTCGAGCTCGCGGTGAATTTTGCTATTGAGGATCTCAACCTCAAAGCTGGCAAGTTTCGTGAGGTCGTCGGGGAATGCCTCATCGGGCGCTAGGCGGGTGCTGTCGTTCATGGGGTCCTTCCAAAAGCCTAAGTGCTAGGAGTTCTACATAGGTCACTGCGACAACTGGGTAAAGTCACCAGACGACCGGACGCGACGGCGGTGTCTTCGGGCACGGCGGCGCGGGGGGACAGCGGGCGTGGAGGGCACTAGCGGTGTGGAAGGAAGTGGTTGTGTTGAACGGAGCCCAGAGAGGCAATCCGTGCGGAGTCATTGCCATCGAAATCCTACTTAAAGAAGAAGTTCCCGTGGCTGGCTGCTCAACCTGACTACGACTATATCCCATTCGGGCCTATCGGGTCCTGTTCCCACACTTGGCCGTTCACCCCCGCTGGCCGCGTGCACCGATTACAGTTGGGTCCGTCAGGTAACGGGGAGTCTAGCGACTCCCAGAAGTAGAGGACATCATGTCAGAAATCTCGCGCACGGAATCGGATATTCATAACGTACTGCTGGACATGGTGATGGACAGCGATGATGTGAGTACCTTCCTCACCGGGCTCACCCAGCTCGCCGCCGAAACGCTGACGTCCCAGGCCGCCGGCGAGGTGCTCTGCGGGCTAACCTTGCTCCGTCCACGCACGATGGGGACCGTCGCCAGCAGCAGCGAGCTGGCCCAAGCAACCGACGAAATTCAGTACGCGTTTGATGATGGTCCGTGCCTGCGGGCGGCGCGGGAGAACGTCACCATCCACGTGCGGGATATCCCCACGGACACGCGGTTCCCCGACTACCGGGACGCGGTCGCCGAGCATGGCATCCGCTCAGCTTTAGGGATCCCGGTTCCCTTGGGTGGCGAAGCGCGAGCAGGCTTGGACTTCTATTCGACGGTCTCACATGCATTCGACGACGACGCCGTAGCTTCAGCTGAGGCGTTTGCCCTCGAAGCCTCAAAATCGTTACGCCTGGCGGTCCGGATGGCCCAGCTCAGCGACGCCAGCAAGCACCTGGAAGCCGCCATGCGGTCCCGCACGGTGATTGACCTCGCTGCGGGAATCATCATGGCCCAGAACCGGTGTTCACAGGACGAGGCAGTGGAAATCCTGAAGGCCGCGTCCAGCGCCCGGAACATCAAGTTGCGCGACGTCGCCAGCGCAGTAGTGGCCTCGGCACACCAGGCACCCACCACCACCCACTTCGACAAATAGCCCGTCATTGACTACACAACTGCCCACTAGCTGGGGTGGTTCGCTGAGCATAGACGTTCATGCTCGGTAAACAATTCCTGCTAGTGGGCAGTTGTGCACCGGTGGGGCTGCTAGCAGCAGCGGCCCTCCGGATTGGTGTCCTGACGGTCGGCTTTCTCCCGCCAGAACGCTTTCTCGGTCATCGGCGGTTCAGCATTGTGGGTGGCGGCGTGGTGGTCAAGGTAGGACTGATAGGCGTTCTCGCCCATCACTCCCTTGAACAGCCACACTGCCTGCCGAGCCCGCTCCAGGACGCTCATCAGTGGCCGGTCCTCGCCGGCAACTTGTCAGCGGGAAGTGCTGCCCACTGCTTCTCCAGGTCCTTCTCGGCAGGAGTAGCCAGCATGCCGGACGGGGCGTAGATCCGTGACGGAACTGCCTTGTCCTCGGTGTTGGGCCCACCGCCGTTGCGGTACGCCTTGATCGTGGCAACGATCGCCGTCGTGATCACGATCAGTGCGAGCGTGACGAACACGATTGACAGCACGCCCTGAATGAAGGTGTTGCGGACCACCGCTTCCATCGCGGCGACTGACTGCGCGGCACCGAAGCTCTCTTCGCCGGCTGCAAGCGCGTTGCGGAAGGCGAAGTGGTTCGCCCAGTAGCCTACTGAGGGTACCGGCGAGAAGATCTTCAGGAACGACGCCGAGATGGTTACCACCGCTGCGAAGGCCAACGGGAGCGCCGGGATCCAGAGGAACTTGAAGGCTCCCTTCCGGGCGCAAATCGCCATACACACGGCGAGCGCGATCGCCGCCAGCAGTTGGTTGGCGATACCGAAGAGCGGGAACAGTGTGTTGATTCCGCCCAACGGGTCAGTGACCCCCATGATCAGGATCGCCCCCCAGCCGGCCACCATGATGCCCGTGCAAATCCAGGCTCCGGTCCTCCAGGAGGTGTCGCGGAACTTGGGGATGAAGTTACCAATGCTGTCCTGCAGCATGAACCGGGCAACGCGGGTTCCGGCGTCGACGGCGGTGAGGATGAACAGGGCCTCAAACATGATGGCGAAGTGATACCAGAACGCCATCATCCCGGAGCCGCCGATGAAGGACTGCATGATTTGAGCGATACCGACGGCCAGCGTCGGTGCGCCACCCGTGCGGGACACAATGGATTCCTCGCCCACGTTATTGGCCAGCTGACTCAGCATTTCGGGGGTGAGGTTCACCCCCGCCAGTCCCAGGCCATTGACGAACGCGACGGCACCCTCGATGGTTCCGCCGGTGGCAGCCATCGAAGAGTTCATCGCAAAGTAGATGCCACGGTCGATCGACAGGGCGGCGACGAGAGCCATGATCGCGACGAAGGACTCCATCAGCATGCCGCCGTACCCGATGAAGCGGGTCTGGCGTTCCTTCTGGATCATTTTCGGGGTGGTCCCGGAGGCGATCAGCGCGTGGAAGCCGGAGAGCGCACCACAGGCGATGGTGACAAACAGGAAGGGGAAGAGCGTACCTGGGACAACCGGACCGTCCGAGCGGCTGGCGAATTCGCTGACCGCGGGGACGCTGATTTCAGGGCGGGTGATGATGATGGCGACCGCCAGCATCACGATGGTGCCGATCTTCATGAAGGTTGAGAGGTAGTCGCGGGGTGCTAGCAGGAGCCAGACCGGGAGCACTGCGGCGATGAAACCGTAGATGATGATGCCCCAGGCGATGGCCACGCGGTCGAGGCCGAAAATGGCGACGCCCCACTCGGTTTCGCCGATCCAGCCGCCGGCGATGATTGCAGCCATCAGCAGCACAAAGCCGATAACCGACACTTCGGTGACCTTGCCCGGGCGGATGAACCGGAGGTAGACACCCATGAAAAGCGCAATGGGGATGGTCATCGCAACGGAGAAGACGCCCCAGGGGCTTTCGCCGAGGGCGTTGACAACCACCAGCGCGAGGATGGCGACAATGATGATCATGATGGCGAGAGTCGCGATCAGGGCAGCGGTGCCGCCGATCAGTCCGAGCTCTTCGCGGGCCATCTGCCCAAGGGAGCGGCCGCCGCGACGCATCGAGAAGAACATCACCAGGTAGTCCTGGACGGCGCCTGCGGCGATGACACCGAAGATGATCCACAGTGTGCCCGGAAGGTAGCCCATCTGGGCTGCGAGGACCGGGCCGACCAGTGGACCGGCGCCGGCGATGGCGGCGAAGTGGTGTCCGTAGAGGACCCTGCGGTCTGTCGCTGCGTAGTCCTTCCCGTCCGCCTTGTACTCGGCGGGGGTTGCCCTGCGATCGTCGGGCTTTAGGAGGTTGCGCTCGATGAACTTCGAGTAGAAGCGGTAGGCGATGAAGTAGGTACATACCGCGGCGAAGACGAACCAGATGGCATTGACGGTTTCGCCCCGCACAATTGCCAGCATGGTCCAGCTGAATCCGCCGAGGAGGGCGATACCTACCCAGAGGGCGATCTTGGCTGGGGTCCAGCGGCCTTCCTCGGCCTCGGCGATGGCCGGATCGAGGGCGGTGGGCGGAAGATCAGGATCCTGCACCAGGACGTCAGCGTCCTGGTCGCCGCCGTCGGCTGGGTTGTGCCCAGCGCGTCCGCGACTATTGTGATGCTCACTCATGGTGCTCCCTTGGATTTGAGTGTTTGAACCTGCCGAAGTTAGCAATGTGATGGCCGTTACGCCACAGTGTAACCACCAGCCACACCGACCAGTCGGCAAGTGGGTACTATTTTGCGCCCAAGGGTAGTGCGCACGCCGAAAGTCCCACTGGCTCAGACCTGTCGGCGGGAATATCTAGACAGTCCCACTCATCACTGCTGATCAGTGGGAGGGATTGACCGTGAGGAGGATCTTCCCGGTGTGCTCGCCAGAGTCGAAGTACCGGTGCGCTGCGGCCGCATCCTCAAGCGGGAAGGTCCGGTCCACCAGCGCCTTGACCGCCCCTGATGTGACCAGCGGCCAGACGTGATCCTTCACCGCCGCCATGATGGACGATTTCTCAGCCACCGGGCGGCCCCGGAGCGTGGTGCCGGCCACCGACGCGCGCTTGGTCATCAGCGCCCCGAGGTTCAACTCCGCCTTCGCGCCACCCTGTAACCCGATCACCACCAGCCGGCCCCCGACGGCGAGCGCAGCCACATTCTGCGCCAGGTACTTGGCCCCGACGACGTCGAGAATTACGTTGGCACCCTCTCCCGACGTTGCTGCCGCCACCTCAGCGACGAAGTCCTGCTCCCGATAGTTGATGCAAGTGACGGCGCCGAGGCTTCGGGCGACTTCGAGTTTCGCCGCGGATCCTGCCGTGACGAGGGGGACCGCCCCGAATGCCACAGCCAGCTGGATGGCCATGGTGCCGATGCCCCCGGATCCCCCATGGATGAGGACCCGTTCCCCCGGCTGAAGGCGCGCGGTCATGAAGAGGTTCGAGTAAACGGTGGCGGCCACTTCAGGCAACGCGGCAGCAGTAACCAGGTCAACTCCCGCCGGAGCGAGGAGGACCTGACCTGCTGGCACGGCCACCTGTTCCGCATAGCCTCCTCCGGACAGCAGGGCCACCACTTCGTCACCGACGGAGAAGTCTGACTCGCCCGCGTCGGCGATCCGCCCGGAGACTTCCAGACCCGGGTACTCTGAGGCACCCGCCGGTGGAGGGTAGTGGCCTTCTCGCTGCTGCACGTCCGCACGGTTCAGCCCGGCCGCGACGACGTCGATCAGTACCTCTCCCGGCCTGGCCGTGGGCGCGGCCTCCTGGGACACAGCGAGCACGTCAGGCCCGCCTGGTCGGGTGATGACTACTGCTTTCACGCGGTCCTCCACGGGGTTGGTTTTTGGTTGAACTGCAAGCTACGTGAAACACTACTCACTTGGGAAGGTTGTCCGAGCGGCCGATGGAGCTGGTCTTGAAAACCAGTGTGCGGTAACCCCGTACCAAGAGTTCGAATCTCTTACCTTCCGCCCGTAATAAATAGTTGGCCCCGGTAGTTACCGGGGCCAACTTTTTGTTTACCGCAAACTCCTGGCCCCTTCACTTTCCGTAATCTCTCGTTCACTATTGTCTGGTTGGCTCAATACCGACCCAAAAGTTATCTGGATCACCATGACCAGAATCTTGGGCCAAAACCGTCTGTGCTTTTCCCTTCGGGCGGTCTCACTCGCGGCTGTCAACAGCCAAAAGCCAAGGAGGACTAGCGGATGAAACATTCGTCATGGAAGGGCGGGCTGGGGGCGGTGATCACCGTGGGGCTCCTCGCCTCACCGATCGCCGCGCTGCCTGCCTTTGCGGCGCCGAACGGCGTTGTCATCAATGAGGCCTACGTCAACGGGGGAAGCACGAACGCCCCATATCTGAACAAGTTTGTCGAACTCCACAACACCACCGACCAGCCGGTCGACATCAGCGGCTGGTCGCTCCAGTACCGCGCAGCGGGCAGCACCAACGCCCCGACCGGAGTGTCAACGCTCAGTGGAATCATTCCGGCAAACGGCCACTACCTCATTGGTGGTTCCAGCAACGCTGACAACGGGGTTGCCCTTCCTGGCACGGATGCCACCATCGGCGCCAGTTTCGCCGGCGGCGGGGGCACGCTGATCCTGTCGAACGAAGCCGCGGCAATTGACCCGCTGGCCACCGGGTCAATTGTCAACAACGCGGCCGTCGAGGATCTGCTGGGTTATGGCTCCTCGAATACCTTCGAAACGGCTGTTGCCACCAAACCGGATAGCAACACCGATCCCCGTTCGTTGAACCGCACCGACTTCGTCGACACCGACAACAACTCCGCCGACTTCACGCTCAGCGAAGCGGTCACCCCGACCAACGCCGACGGCGAGACCGGCAGCGTTGAGCCTGAGCCCGAACCGGAGCCCCCGGTTGCCGGCGAAGTAGTCCCGATCGCGGAGATTCAGGGCACCGGAAACGTCTCGCCCGTTGCGGGAGAGACTGTCACCACCCGCGGGGTCGTCACCGCTACCTATCCCACGGGAGGCATTGACGGTTACGTGCTCCAGACCGAAGGAACCGGGCTATCGGCTTCGGAAGCTCGCACCGCGTCGGACGGCATCTTCATCTACTCCCCCGGGACCGTCGCCGACGTCGTAATTGGGGACCATGTTGAGGTCACGGGCCAGGTCGGGGAAAACTTCGGCGTCACCCAGATTGAGGTGGTGGCCGGCGCCGCCACCGTCCTCACCGAGCCCGCCGAGGAGGTCAAGTCCCTCAGCACGCCGTGGCCCGCCACCGAGGCTGAGCGTGAAGTGCTGGAGAACATGCTCATCCGGCCGACCGGCGACTTCACCGTCTCCGACAACTATGACCTGAACCGGTACGGCGAGATTGACCTGGCCTTCGGCACCGAAGCCCTCGTCCAGCCCACCGAGATCGCTCCCCCTGGCACCGAAGAGAACGCGGCCGTGCAGGCCGACAACCAGGCACGCGGCGTCACCCTCGACGACGGTGCCACGGTGGACTTCGTCCAGAACACCGACCAGGAACTGCCGTACCTGACGGTGGAGAATCCGGTCCGGGTCAACGGGTCGGCGACCTTCACCTCCGACGTCATCGTTGACTTCGACTTCGGCGTGTGGCGCTTCCAACCGGTCACCCATCTCACTGCGGTGAATGCGGACGAAGTACAGCCAGTCACCTTCGCCGGCGAGCGGCCAGCAACCCCCATAGATGTGGGCGGCGACATCAAGATCGCCTCGTTCAACGTCCTGAACTACTTCAGCACCACCGGCGATGAGCTGACCGGATGCACATATTTCAACGACCGCGCGGGCAACCCGATCACCGTCCGCGGCGGGTGCGACGCACGTGGCGCAGCCAACACCGACAGCTTCGAACGGCAGGAAGCCAAAATTGTCGACGCGCTGACCAACCTCGACGCCGACATGGTGTCCCTCGAAGAGATTGAGAACTCGGCCGCCTTCGGCAAGGACCGTGACGAGGCCCTCGCCACCCTGACCACTGCGCTCAACGAAGCCGAGCCGGGCGTCTGGGACTTTGTCCCCTCCCCCGCCGAGATTCCCGCCAATGAGGACGTCATCCGCAACGCCTTCATCTACAAGACCGCTGCAGTCGAGACCGTTGGCGACTCGGTGATCCTCGACGACGACATCGCTTTCTCCAACGCGCGCAAGCCGTTGGCCCAGGCCTTCCAGGCTGCCGACGGTGACGAGTCAACGAAATTCCTCGCGATCGTGAACCACTTCAAGTCGAAGGGCTCAGGCTCCGGAGAGAACGAGGACCAGGGCGACGGGCAAGGCGCCTCAAACCCTGACCGGGTCAGGCAGGCAACCGCTCTCGTGGACTTCGCCGACACCATGCAGGAGGAAGCAGGCACTGAGAAGGTCTTCCTGACCGGTGACTTCAACTCCTACACGGCAGAGGACCCCATGCAGGTCTTCTACGAGGCCGGGTACATCAACCAGGGCGTCGAAACCGGGAAGTACTCCTACGTCTTCGGCGGACAGTCCGGATCGCTCGACCATATCCTCGCCTCGCCCGAGGCGGACGCCATCGTAACCGGCGTCGACATCTGGAACATCAACGCTGTCGAGTCGCTGGCGCTTGAGTACAGCCGGTTCAACTACACCCCGGTGAACTACTACACGGCTGACCAGTACCGTGCCAGCGATCACGACCCGGTGATCGTCGGCCTGGATCTCGACGAAACCATCGAGTTCACCGATATCGCGGGCAACGAACACCAGGACCACATCGAATGGATGGCCGAGAATGGTCTGTCCACCGGGTGGCTGGAAGCCGACGGCACCCGGACGTACCGCCCCCTGGCGAACATCAACCGCGACGCGATGGCAGCGTTCCTCTACCGGCTCGCCGGGGAACCGGACTTCGAACTGCCCGAGGAATCGCCCTTCAGCGACGTTGCGTTCCCCGCCAATGAAGCGGACCGCGTGGAGCACTTCGACGCGATCATGTGGATGCACGAATCAGGTCTCTCCACCGGATGGCCCGAAGCCGACGGCACCCGCACCTTCCGTCCGGTCACCCCGGTCAACCGGGACGCCATGGCAGCTTTCCTGAAGCGCTTCGCCGGGCAGGCCTGCCTCAATGAGGAAGCCATCGAGTATGTGGACCCCAGTGGAGCCCCCTTCCCCGACGTGCCGGAGGGCATGATGTTCGAGAAGGAAATCTCCTGGCTCAAGGACGCCGGGATCACTCAGGGCTGGGGGGACGGCACCTACCGTCCAGTCACCCCCGTAGCCCGCGACGCGATGGCAGCATTCGTCAACCGGTTCGACGACATGTTTGGGAACTGCGGAAGGTAACCGCTCCAGCGGGCTCCGCCCATACAAACGAGTTGGCCCCGGCAATGAGCCGGGGCCAACATTCGTTAACGGGCAGCTCCCCTCCTCTTCACTTTTGGTCACCTCTCGTTCACGATGGTCTGGTTGGCTCGGTTTGACCCACAAAGTCAGGTGGATCACATTCAGCACTATTCCGAGCCACCATGCCCGTGTTTTCATGGGCGGACTCACTCGCGGCTGTCATCAGCCAAAGCCAAGGAGAACTAGCGAATGAAACATTCGTCATGGAAGGGCGGGCTCGGTGCCGCGCTAACGGTGGGGCTACTCGCCTCACCCGTAGCCGTGCTGCCCGCCTACGCAACGCAGCAGACCGACGTGGACGTCGCGGCGCCTGGGACCACCACCGAGATCAATCTGCTCAACATCAACGATTTCCACGGGCGCATCAACGACAACACGGTGAAGTTCGCGGGAACTGTCGAGCAGTTGCGCGCGGCAGCCGGGGACGGGAACACCCTCTTCCTGTCGGCCGGCGACAACATCGGTGCGTCGCTCTACGCGTCGTCGTCGCAGCGCGATGTGCCAACGATCGACGTGCTCAACGCACTGGAGTTGGACACCGCGGCTGTCGGTAATCACGAGTTCGACGGCGGTTTCGCCGACCTCACGGACCGCGTTGAACCGATCGCCGATTTCTCCTACCTTGGAGCCAATGTCTATCTGAAGGGCACCGAAGATCCGGCGCTGGACGAATACGACATCTTCACCATTGACGGAATCGACGTCGCTGTCATCGGTGCTGTCACCCAGGAAACGCCGACCCTGGTCAGCCCGGGCGGTATCTCGAACCTCGACTTCGGCGATCCCGTGGAAGCCGTCAACCGGGTGGCGCAGGAAATTGAGGACGGCGGCCTGGCCGACGTCATCGTCGCCGAGTTCCACGCTGGCGCCGACGGGTCAAGCGAAGACTCCGCGGCCCTCCCGGAGATCATTGCGGGTAGCGAATTCGATGCAATTGTCAACGGGACCACCCCCCTGGTCGATGCGATCTTCAACGGGCACACCCACTCGTTCTACGCGTCAAGCGCACCTGTGCCCGGCGAGGAGGGCGAAACCCGTCCGATCGTCCAGACCGGCTCCTACGGCGAGTTCATCGGTCAGGTTGAGCTGACCGTTGATAACGCCTCCGGTGACGTCCTCGACTACGAGGCACGCAACGTTGCGCGCACCGAGGTCGACGACGCCGAGCTGGTGGCCGCTTACCCGCGAGTCGCCGAGGTCCAGACGATCGTCACCGAAGCGCTGGAGACTGCCGAAGAGCTGGGCAGTGTTGTCCTCGGGAAGGTCACCGAGGACATCACCACAGCGTTCATTGGTGATGCCCGGGATGACCGCGGTTCGGAATCCACCCTCGGTAACCTGGTTGCCGACTCGCTGTTGTCCTCACTGGAGCCAGCAGAGCGCGGCGGCGCCGAAATCGGCGTCACCAACCCGGGCGGTCTCCGTGCCGAGTTGTACTACGACGAGAACGGTGACGTGACAGTTGCTGAAGCCAACGCGGTGTTGCCATTCCTGAACAACCTGGCCACCACCACGCTGACCGGCGCGCAGTTCGCTGAACTCCTGGAGCAGCAGTGGCCCCGCACAGGTGGTGTCCGCACCAACTTCCTGCACCTGGGACTCTCCGACAATGTGACCTACACCTACGATTCCGAGGCAACTGAAGGCTCACGGATCACCTCGGTCACGGTCAACGGGGAACCGTTGGACCCCAGCCGGGACTACCGGGTCGGCACGTTCAACTTCCTGATCCAGGGCGGCGACGACTTCGCAGTCTTCAACGAGGGCGCCAACACCCTTGACTCCGGTCTGGTTGACCGGGAGGCCTGGTTCGATTACATCGAAGCCAACAGCCCGCTTTCCCCAACCTTCGACCGCCGTGCCGTTCAGGTCCAGGACGCGCCGGCAACGGTTGTGCTCGGCCAGGAAGTCGGCTTCGACGTGTCCAAGCTGGATCTGACCTCATTGGGTAGCCCCGTCAACACCAGCATTGTCCTGTCCTACGCAGTGGGCGACAACGAGCCGGTGGAGATCGACACCTTCGACGTCACCGACGGCGCGGTGCGTATCGCGTTCACCGTTCCGGCCGACGCTGTGGGTGCCACCTTCCAGCTGAACGCTCCCGACTCGGGGACCACCGTCAACCTGCCGATCGGCGTCGAACTCGCTGAGTTCACCGATATCGCGGGCAACGAACACCAGGACCACATCGAATGGATGGCCGAGAATGGTCTGTCCACCGGGTGGCTGGAAGCCGACGGCACCCGGTCATACCGCCCGCTGGCGAACATCAACCGCGACGCGATGGCAGCATTCCTCTACCGGCTCGCCGGGGAACCGGACTTCGAACTGCCCGAGGAATCGCCCTTCAGCGACGTTGCGTTCCCCGCCAATGAAGCGGACCGCGTGGAGCACTTCGACGCGATCATGTGGATGCACGAATCAGGTCTCTCCACCGGATGGCCCGAAGCCGACGGCACCCGGACCTTCCGTCCGGTCACCCCGGTCAACCGGGACGCCATGGCAGCCTTCATGATGCGTCTCGCCGCCGAGGTATGCCTCGACGCGGAAGCGATCAGCTATGTGAACCCGAACGGTGCGCCCTTCTCGGACGTGCCGGAGGGCATGATGTTCGAGAAGGAAATCTCCTGGCTGAAGGACGCCGGGATCTCTGAGGGCTGGGGCGACGGCACCTACCGTCCGGTCGCACCCGTGGCCCGCGACGCGATGGCAGCCTTCGTCAACCGGTTCGACGACCAGGTTGGCTCCTGCGGCAGGTACGCGGAAGGTCTCTAGACCGATACCCTAGCTGGACCGACGGCGGGCCCCTGCGGGGGTCCGCCGTTTCGGTTAACTACCGGCCGGAGAGGATCGCCGCGGCAATGTCGTCCGCGTCGCGGAGCGTCCGCCCACCGGCATCGACCGGCGTGTGCGCCTGGGCTGCAATCGCGGTCCCCCACTGGGCCGAGGCGAGCTGCAGACCCAGCACATACAGGTGCGGATGGGGGCGGCCGGAGCCGTCGAGCGCCCGGTAGGGCGGCGGCGTGACGTCCAATCCGGGCGAGCTGACGGGCACACCGTCGGAAGCCATCATCATCCTGGCGCGGACCAGCCCGTCGTCGAGCAGCTGGCGCAGCAGCGGCGATTTGGTGGTCACAGCCCGGTTGGGCGGCATCATCGCGTCCACCAGGTGGCTGGCGGAAACCCCGGGGCTCTTCACCCACGGGGAGGAAGCCCGGAACCGCTCGGTGTCCTCATCAACCACGAACGCAGGGTTGGGTCCCACGAACCGGACCACACCCGCGCGTGCCAGCGCCGCCAGCTGGGCGATCCTGATCGCCGGGGGTCCGCTGGCCAACCCTTCCACCAACGGTTCAAACCAGCCGCGCAGCTCAGCCATCCACGACTGGTCGGTCAGCCCGCCGTCGGCCACCACCTGTTTGATGACGGTCCGGCCGGCGTTCATCGCACCGATCGCCATTTTGAGCGGGCTGTCCTCGCCGCGGGCGGATTCGGCAACATCCTCCTCAAGGTACGCCAGCACCGCGTCCTGATAGTCCAGGGTGGAGGCGAACCGGCGGCCAGCGAAAGGGTGCGCGAGTGCCTCGACTGTGAGGTGGAGTTCTGCTGGCACCTCGGTGGTGAGGAGCGTCGCGAGCGCCGCCTCCCAGCCCGGACCGCTGACCGCTATCGCCGTGTGAAGCCGGGCCAGGAATCCGTCCGGGTCGGCCAGGAGGAGTTCCCCTGACACCCTGGCCAGGGTGGTGTAGTAGGCGGTCATCACGTCGCGGTGCAGGAGCGGCCAGATGTCGTGGTCGAAGCCCGGTTGGATTCCCTGGTCAGCAAACGACCGCAGGGCGGGCAGAGTGCAGTAGGTCAGGGACACGCTCCGCGGGAGGTAACTATCCAACTGCGCTTTCGCCCGGTAGGGCACGCCCCGCCGGGATGCCGCAACAATTCCAGGTTCCCTGCCGGACAGTTGATACTCCAGCCTCCCGCCCTCGCCGGTGACAAAACGCCCTCCACGGCCCGCGGTCAGCTGGATCATGACGTCGAAGAAGTTTAGGCCCAACCCCCGGATGAGGACCGGCTTGGTCGCCGGAAGCCTGTTCCAGTCGATGTCGGCGGGGACGGCCGGCGGCCAGTAGGCGAGACTGTACCGACCGGCACCATCGCGGAGGGCCACCTGTTCTGGGCTCAGCTGCGCCGGAACATGGCCCAGGGCCAACACGACGGCGTCCACGGCTAGCTCCGACCCGTCGCCCAGGCTCAACCGGTAGCCGACGCCCTCGGGTGTGAGCGCCAGCGCTTCGGCGGGGTGGTGAGTGACGACGACGTCGGCCGGGCAACGGTCAAGGAGTTGCTGGTAAGTCCACTCCAGATATCTCCCGTACAACGCACGGCTGGGAAAGTCCGAGCTGCCGAGCCGATACAGCTCCTCTTGGTCGGCAGTGGAAAGCGACCCGGCGGGCTGGTCAGTCATGGCGACCCGCCAGTCATCGAACGAGTGATCCACTACCGACGGAGCGAGTCCGTCGGTGCGCACCCCGACGGGGACCACCGTGGGGAAGAGGGACGGCGTGTTCATCAGGAAGAGCCGCGACTGGCTGGGCCGCCAGACGTGGCCGGGGCCGGGGCTTTCAGGGTCAACCAGGTGGATGTCCAGGTGGCCGCGCTGCCCGGCCGGGACCGCGTCCCACTGGGAAATGAGCCGTTCCAGGACTGAGGTGCCGCGGGGGCCGGCGCCCACCACAGCTACCCGTTGGTTAGGCCCCGTGTTCATCAGCTAAGGGTATCCGCTGGGTCCGGGCGCGAAGGAACCGGGCTGACCGGAGCCGGTCCTGTCGGCTGGTTCGGCGGTCCTGACGGGCGTGCATAGGATGGAAATATGACCTCCACCACAGACCAGCGCCCCGGCGCGACCCCCGACGACGAGTTCCTCTGGCTCGAAGACATCTACGGCGATTCGCCCCTCGAGTGGGTTCGCGCCGAGAACGCCGTCACCGAGCGGCTACTCGTTACCGGCGAATTCCAGGAGATGGAGCGGGACGTCCTTGAGGTTCTCGATTCCACCGACCGCATCCCGATGGTCTCCAAACGGGGCGAGCACTTCTACAACTTCTGGCGCGATGAAGCACATCCGAAAGGATTGTGGCGTCGGACCGGCTGGGACAGCTACAACTCGGCGCACACGGAGTGGGAGGTCCTGCTGGACCTCGATGCACTCAGCGCTGACGAGGGCATCGAGTGGGTGTGGGGCGGCGCGATGTTCCTGCGTCCCGCCGAGGGCGCGCCCTACCGGCATGCCCTGATCGCGCTCTCCCCCGACGGCGGCGACGCCCGGCGGTTCCGGGAATTCGACGTCGTCTCTAGGACGTTCGTTGCCGGTGGCTTCGACATTCCGGCAGCCAAGAGCCGGATCAGCTGGGCTGGACCCGATGCTCTTCACGTGGCTACCGACTTCGGCCCCGGATCAATCACCTCCAGTTCCTATCCGCGGACGGTGCGCACCGTCCGCCGGGGCGGGTCGCTGGACGACGCCGAGCTCTACTTTGAGATTCCCGAGGATCACATGATGGCGGTCGTGATGCGGGACCAGACGCCCGGGTTCGAGCGGGACATCGCCATCGACACCATTGACTTCTACTCCAGCCGCACCCATCTGCGCCGCGACAACGCGTGGGTCCAGCTGGACGTCCCCGACGATGTCAATGTTTCGCTCCACCGGCAGTGGCTGACCCTGCGGCCCCGCACCGACTGGGCCGTGGACGGCACCGTGTTCACGGCCGGGTCGCTGCTCGGCATCGACCTTGACTCTTTCCTGGCGGGCAGCCGCGCGCTGACCACACTGTTCCAACCCAATGCGCAGACCTCGCTGCAATCCTGGAGCTGGACGAGGGACTACCTTCTGGTCAACCTCCTCAACGACGTGTCCTCCGAGATCAGGATCCTGGAACCGTCCCGGCAGTGGCGGATGGAGACCCTCGACGCCTGCCCTCCGCTGCACTCGGTCGACGCGTTTGCTGTGGACGATGAAGACGACGACGCCGGGAACGACTACTGGCTCCTGGCCAGCGGATTTCTGACGCCGACCACCCTGCTCCGCGGAACCGTGGGCGGGACGCATACCCCAGTGAAAGCGTCGCCGTCGTTCTTCAATGACGACCAGTTCACCGTTGAGCAGCACTTCGCGGTATCCAAGGACGGGACGCGGGTCCCGTACTTCCAGGTCGCGGCGACTGATCTGGTGCTCGACGGCGAGAACCCCACCCTGCTCTCCGGCTACGGCGGGTTTGAGCACGCCATGACCCCCGCCTACTCGGGAGTCATTGGCCGGGGCTGGTTGGAACGGACCACCGCAGCCGGGAGGCATGGCGTGTACGTGCTGGCGAATATCCGGGGCGGCGGCGAGTACGGTCCTGCCTGGCACCGCGCCGCGCTGCATGCCAACCGGCACCGCGCCTACGAGGACTTCGCAGCAATTGCCGAGGATCTGGTGACCCGCGGGGTCACCCGACCTGACCTGCTTGGTTGCACCGGACGGAGCAACGGTGGACTGCTGGTAGGCAACATGCTCACGCACTACCCGCACCTGTTCGGAGCCATCTCCTGCGGCGTCCCGCTGCTGGACATGCGCCGGTACACCAAACTGTCGGCTGGCTACTCGTGGATCGCCGAGTACGGCGATCCGGACAAGCCTGAGGAATGGGAGTACGTGCAGACCTTCTCCCCGTATCATCAGCTGCGCCCGGGCGTTGGCTACCCCCGGACCCTGATCTGGACGGCGACCAGTGACGACCGGGTGGGCCCAGTCCAGGCACGGAAGATGGCGGCCAGGATGAAGGCGCTCGGGATCGGCAATGTGTGGTTCCATGAGGCCCTGGAGGGCGGTCATGCGGGGGCGTCGGACAACCGGCAAGCAGCCCGCATGCACGTCATGTCCCACGAGTTTGTGTGGAAGGCGTTGAACGGCGGGCTGTAGCCTCAAGCGGTTTTGCTCTTGCCCGCTTCTTACAGGTAGCCTTGGGTGGCTAGTAATAGCCGCTGGAGACGTGCCAGAGCGGCCGAATGGGCTTCACTGCTAATGAAGTGTGGGCCTAAAGCCTACCGGGGGTTCAAATCCCCCCGTCTCCGCGTTTGCACCAAGCACCCCCAGCCTCGGTTGGGGGTGCTTTCTTTTGTCCGGTCGGGCCACTAAATCCCACTGATCGCGCGGAATGAGTGGGACTGTCTAGACGGTCCCACTGGTCGCCGCTGGCCAGTGGGAGACTTGGCCGCCGGGCTTCGTCGGGGAACGCCCTGGCCGCGTCAGGCCTTCAGCCCCAGCACAAACGGCAGTACTTCCTGCGCTCCCCCGTCGCGCAACGCCTTGCCCGCCACAGTGATCGTCCAGCGGCTGTCCGCAAGATCATCCACCAGCAGCACCGGGCCCGGGTTGGCGGCAAACCATTCCCGACCCTCGTCAGGGACAGCGAACCGGTCCCACACGGCCGCGAGGCGGAAGGCACTGTTGCCGCCGGGAGCACCCGTCGGCCAGCCTTGCGGCGTTTGCAGGGCGCCGAGGTAGGGAATGCGGCCAACCTTGGCAAGACTCTCAGCCAGTGACTGCACCAGCAGCGGTCGCCGCCGCGACGGGACACTGACCACAGCCACCGGCCGGGTATCCCAGCCCCACTGCGCCAGCACCGAGATGCACGCTTCGACGGCGAGCGGACCGAGTGGCTGATCCTCAGCCGTGTCAGCCAGTAGTTCCCTGAGCTGGTTGCCCCAACCCAGGTCGGTGAGCCTGGCCAGCGCGCGGCCGGATCCGTTCGCCTGGCCAGCGGGGATACGCCCCTTCGCTGACACGCCGAGCTTGTCCATCCCACTGGGCCACTGGCCCCTGGGGTCCAGCTCCACGCCCACCTTGCTCAGGGCCTTCTGGGCGCTGTCGGACGCGTCGTGGGCCACCTCGTCGGAATACCAGGGACTGACGCAGGTATCGCAGCGCCCACAGGGAGCAGCAGTGGGGTCGTCGAGGGCCGCGGCGAGGTACTCCATCCGGCACCGCGAGGTGTTTTCATAGTCCAGCATGGACTTCTGCTCGGCCACGCGGGCCTTGGCGATCCGCTCGTACCGTTCGCTGTCATATACCCAGGGGGTGCCGGTGGCTTCCCAGCCACCCTGCACCTTTCGCACGGCACCGTCCACGTCGAGAACCTTCAGCAGCAGCTCCAGCGGAGTTCGTTTGAGGTTCACCTGCGCTTCCAGGGCGGGCGTCGACATGATTCCACCAGAGCCGAGCGCGTCCAGGACCCGGGTCGCCTTCTCCTCCGACGGCATGGACGAGGTAGCAAAATACTCCCAGATCTCGCGGTCCTCCGTCCCGGGGAGCAGCAGTACGTCGGCGTTCGGCGTCCCGCGCCCGGCCCGACCCACCTGCTGGTAGTAGGCCACCGGTGACGAGGGTGCACCAAGGTGGACCACAAACCCGAGGTCCGGCTTGTCGAACCCCATCCCCAGCGCACTGGTGGCGACCAGCGCCTTGACCTCGTTGTTCTTCAGCGCCGCTTCAGCCGACTCACGATCGGCCGGGTCGGTGCGACCCGTATAGGCAAGCACCTGGTGCCCGTTGGCGCGGAGAAGGTGTGCGGTGTCCTCGGCCGCCGCGACGGTCAGCGCGTAGATGATCCCGCTACCCGGCAGGTCGTCAATATGGGTCAGCAGCCATGCCAGCCGCGATCGCGGGCTGGGTAACCGCAGCACACCCAACCGGAGGGACTCACGTGCCAGGGTGCCGCGCAGGGTGAACACTTCCGTGCCGTCGGTGCCCAACTGCTCCTCGACGTCGCTCACCACCCTGGAGTTGGCGGTCGCTGTGGTGGCCAGGACCGGGACTCCTGACGGTAGCTGGGTGATCAGGTCGCGGAGCCGCCGGTAGTCGGGGCGGAAGTCGTGGCCCCAGTCGGAGATGCAGTGGGCTTCATCGATCACCAGGAGTCCGGTCCTCCGGATCAGATCGGGGAGGTGTCGTTCCCGGAATGCCGGGTTGTTCAACCGTTCGGGAGAGACCAGCAGCACGTCAACCGAATTGTCGTCTAGTTTGGCGGTGATCTCCTGCCAGTCGGTCTGGTTGGCCGAGTTGATCGCTTCCGCTCGCACGCCAGCCCGCGCCGCGGCGGCCACCTGGTCCCGCATCAGGGCAAGCAGTGGGGAGACGATGAGGGTGGGCCCGGCACCCCGGGACCGCAGCAACAGGCTTGCGACGAAGTAGACGGCAGACTTCCCCCACCCGGTCCGCTGGACCACCAGCGCCCTGCGTCCGCCGCTTACCAGCGCCTCGATCGCCTCGAACTGGCCGTCGTGGAATGCGGCGTCGTCGCGACCCACAAGGGTGCGCAGAATCTCGGCTGCCTGATCATGAAGTGTGGTGGTATCAACCATGAGCCCAAGTATTGCAGCCCGCGCTGACAGCCGGGCCGGTGGATTCCCCACTGTGGACAACCCTTCCGTCCTTGCCTCCACACGCCTTGTCCAGCCGGGGTCAGCGGCTAGACTCTCTCCGTGAGTAAATCCTTTGATCTTTCAGCGTCCTTCAAGGCCTACGATGTGCGCGGCATCGTCGGCGAGAGCATCACCGCGGAAATTGTCGAAGCGGTGGGCGCTGCCTTCGTTGACGTCCTCGGGCTGGCTGGGACGACCGTCCTGGTGGGCGGCGATATGCGGCCATCCTCACCGAAGTTCAGTAAGGCCTTCGCCCAGGGCGCAACCCGCCGCGGCGCCGACGTCGTCCTCCTGGATCTCATCTCGACCGATGAGCTGTACTACGCAAGCGGCACTCTCGACGCTGCGGGGGTAACCTTCACCGCCAGCCACAATCCGGCCGAGTACAACGGGATGAAAATGTGCCGTCCCGGTGCTGTGCCCGTGTCATCGGAGACCGGGCTGGTGGAGATCCAGGCCCTCGCCGAGCAGTATCTGAATACCGGGGAAATACCCGCCGCCGAGCACACCGGCACCATCGGGGTCCGCGACGTGCTCCGCGGCTACGCCGAATATCTGCGCTCCCTGGTGAACCTGTCCGGTTCGCGCCCCCTCAAGGTGGTCGTCGACGCCGGCAATGGGATGGGCGGCCTCACCACTCCCGCGGTCCTGGGGGATTCGTTGCTGCCGAAGCTTCCCCTGGACATCATCGAGCTGTATTTCGAGCTCGACGGGTCTTTCCCCAACCACCCCGCCAACCCGCTGGAGCCTGAGAACCTCAGGGACCTCCAGGCAGCTGTGGTCAGCAACCAGGCGGACATCGGGATTGCCTTCGACGGCGACGCCGACCGCTGCTTCGTGATTGACGAGCTCGGGAATCCCGTCTCGCCCAGCGCTGTCACCGGGATGGTGGCCCGCCGCGAGATAGCCAGGGCGCAGGCCGCAGGTGAAGCCGCACCGGTGATCATTCACAACCTCATCACGTCGCGGGCCGTGCCCGAGCTGGTGGAGCGGCTGGGCGCGCGTCCCGTCCGCACCCGGGTGGGCCACTCTTTCATTAAGGCGGTAATGGCCGAGGAAGGCGCTGTCTTTGGCGGCGAGCACTCGGCGCACTACTATTTCAAGGATTTCTGGAACGCCGACACCGGCATGTTGGCCGCCATGCACGTGCTCGCCGCGCTGGGTGAGCAATCCGGGCCGTTGTCCGATCTGGGCCGCGAATACGAACCGTACTTTGCGTCGGGCGAGATCAATTCGCGGTTGGATGATGTTCCCGCCGCCGTTGCCCGGGTTCGCGAGGAATTTGCGAACGACGGCGTCACCGTGGATGAGCTCGATGGGCTCACTTTCACTGCTGACGACGGGTCGTGGTGGTTCAACCTTCGTGCGTCGAACACCGAGCCCTACCTGCGCCTGAACGCTGAGGCAACCGACCCCCAGATTCTGGGCACGCTGACCGACGAAGTCCTGGCACAGGTCCGGCAGTAGGAGCGCCTAGTCCGGGCGTGCCCGCGACACGTCGAGGCGGGGATGCACTGACCCGGTAATCCAGTGGCGCACCACCTCGTTGAACAATGCAGTGTCCTCGATATTCCAGACGTGGTGCATCCCGGGAACTATGGCCGCCACACTGTTGGGGACTGCTTCGGCAACCGCGGGCAAGGCATCCCTCACCGCGCGCGGCTCCTTACTCCCCGCCAGTACCAGCAGCCGGCCGGGGTATTCGCCCAGCCCGGAGGGCAGTCCCCCGGCGAACACCTGGGTCATCATGAGGCGGGCATTGGTGCTGTCCATCGCAAGTCCGTGTTCCACAAACACGCCGTAGCTGTCCGACGGTAGCTTGAAGGCCCTCGCCTGCAGTTGCCAGAACCAGGCGTAGTCCCACCACCGCAGCTGCAATCGGGCGAGGGCACCAGCGACGCCGTCGACGCCGAAAGCGGGCACACCACTGACAATCGTGCTGGCGACCAGCTGCGGATGCCTGGCCAGCAACCGCAACGCCACCACGCCACCCAGGGAGAGGCCCACCAGATGAACCGGGCCGTGCGCCTCGGCTCGGATCAGTGTGGCCACCCCCTCTGCTGCATCCTCCAGGCTGATCCAGCGCTCGGCCGTCCGGGCACCGAAACCCGGCAGATCGGGGGTGATCACCCGGTAGTCAGGCAGCGCCTCGACCTGGGGGTGCCACATCCAGTTGGCTACGTTTCCGCCGTGAAGGAAGACGACCGACCCAGGGGAAGCGCCCGATCCGGGATGCAGCACGGAGAACTGAAGGGTGTTCATGGCAGGTCCTTCTCGACCCCGTCAAGCCACCGCAGCTCGGCCTGGGCATGGGTGATGCCGTTGTCCAGCGTGGCAAATCTGAGGTACTGCTCACGGGTGGGTGCAGGGCCTTCCTCCACCGGTGCCGATTGGGCCCGCAGCTCCCCCAGCAACAATTCTGCCGCCTGCCTCCGCTCAGCAACCAGGGTGAGAACCTGCTGGCGCTCAAGCGTTCCGGCGAAGAAGATCCGCGCCAGAAAGGGATCCCGTTCCCGGTGCGGGTCCGGCGCGGAGACGAGCCATTCGGTGAGGGCAGCCCGTCCGGCGTCGGTGATGTGGTGCTCCTGCCGGTCCGGCAGGCCGATCTGGCGGACGGTCACCACCTCGGCGAGCCCGTCAGTGACCAGCCGGCTGAGGGTGCGGTAGATCTGCGCCTTGTCCGCCGACCAAAAGTGGTTGACGCTGGTATCAAAGCGCTTTTTGAGGTCGTACCCGGTCATGGGTGCTATGGCGAGCATTCCCAGAATCACAGAGGAAAGAATCATGCCAATAGTAGACCATGCACCTAGCAGATATGTCTACTAGGTGCATGGTCTCCACGACTAGACGGCGAATCGCTCCTTGAGGCCCGTCAGCTGATCCTCAAGCTCGGCCGGAAGTGATTCTCCAAACCGCGCATACCACTCCTCAATACCCTGGAGTTCGGCGGCCCACTCCTCGGGGTCGACCCGCACTGCAGCATCAACCTCCGCGGGTGTCATATCGAGCCCGGTCAGGTCGAGGGATTCACCGGTGGGTACAAAACCGATTGGCGTCTCCACGGCATCGGCAGTGCCTTCAAGGCGTTCAATGACCCATTTCATAACCCGCGAGTTCTCGCCGAAACCTGGCCAGGCGAACCCGCCGCCAGCGGTGCGCCGGAACCAGTTCACCAGGAAGATCTTCGGCAACCGCTCCTGATCTGCCTTGCTGCTCAGGGTGATCCAGTGACGTAGGTAGTCACCGGCGTCGTACCCGATGAACGGCAGCATGGCCATCGGATCGCGGCGCACCCGGCCCACCTCACCGGCGGCCGCAGCTGTTGTCTCGGAGGACAGGGTGGATCCCATGAAGATTCCGTTGGCCCAATCGCGCGACTGGGTGACCAGCGGAACCGTGGTCTTCCGGCGACCACCGAAGAGGATGGCTGAGATTTCGACACCGTCGGGGTTGTTGAATTCGTCGGCGAGCATGTCGATCTGGTCGATCGGCGTGCAGAACCGCGCGTTCGGGTGAGCCGCAGTCTTGTCCGACGACGGCGTCCAGTCGTTCCCCTGCCAATCGGTGAGGTGATCGGGCACTTCGGCGGTCATTCCTTCCCACCAGACGCCGCCGTCGTCAGTCAGCGCGACATTGGTGAAGATGGAATTGCCTTTCGCGATGGCGCGCATCGCATTGGGGTTGGTGAGCCAGCCAGTGCCGGGCGCGACGCCGAACAGGCCGGCCTCCGGGTTGATGGCACGCAGCTCGCCCTCAGCACCGAAGCGCATCCAGGTGATGTCGTCGCCAAGCGTCTCGACCTTCCAGCCCTCGATGGTTGGGTCCAGAAGCGCAAGGTTGGTCTTGCCGCAGGCGGACGGGAACGCTGCGGACACGTAGTAGGTCTTATTCTCGGGCGAGGTGAGCTTGAGGATGAGCATGTGCTCCGCGAGCCAGCCCTCGTCGCGTGCCATCACAGAGGCAATACGCAGGGCGTAGCACTTCTTGCCCAACAGGGCGTTGCCGCCATACCCGGACCCGAACGACCAGATGGATCGCTCTTCAGGGAAGTGCACAATCCACTTTTCCGCATTGCAGGGCCACGGCACATCAGTTTCACCCTCGGCCAGGGGGGCACCCAGGGAGTGCAGTGCCGGCACATAGTCGGCGTTGAGCTCGGTCATCCGCGCGAGCACCCCGGTGCCGATGTTGGCCATAATGCGCATGGAACTAACGACATAGGCGCTGTCGGTGATCTCCACCCCAAACTTGGGATTGGCTGCGTCCAGGTGACCCATCACGAAGGGAATCACATACATGGTGCGACCGCGCATGGCCCCGGTGAAGAGGCCCCGCAGTTTCTCCTTCATCTGGTCGGGGTCCATCCAGTTATTGGTGAACCCGGCGTCGCGCTCGTTGCGCGAGCAGATGAAGGTCTGCTCTTCAACCCGGGCCACGTCTGCCGGGTCTGAGAAGGCAGCGAAGGAGTTGGGGAAGGTCTCGGGGTTGAGCCGCCGAAGTGTTCCGGCGTCAACCAGTTCGTCGGTCAATGCCTTGTTCTCGGCTTCGGAGCCATCGACCCAATACACCCGGTCAGGCTGAACCATGTCGGCAACTTCCTGAACCCATGCCAGCAATCCTGCGTGGGTGGTCGGTGCCGGAGTCCGTGCCCCGCCGACTCCCTCAACAGGCATGCCGCCCTGATCGGCTGCGTCCAGGTTCTGGTTATCAACCAGTTGGCGTACGGGATCGCCCATAACATGTCCCTTCGTTGGGTGGGTGGTGTAACGATGCTATGGTCCCTGTCACTCCGGCCATGAGCACCACCACCGGGTCCGGGGCGGGGTTTGTGAAGGTATTCCCCTAGAATCCACGGTGACCGAATGCTGTCAAGAGGCAACAATGTGATTAAGGTCACGTAGACCGGTCTAGTCATTTCAGGGCAGCTGGGCCTGAACTCTGACGGTCAATCGTGGACCCTCGCGCCGAATTAGGCGTAGATCGGCAATAGCTGTAAAGTTATCCAAGGCCAATAAGAAGTCATGGAGCGTTCAGATGATGGACCCGACAGGACCAATTACACCGGCACTGCGTGCGTAGCTCAATGGATAGAGCACCTGACTACGGATCAGGAGGTTGGGGGTTCGAGTCCCTTCGCGCGCACAGTTGAGAGAAGTAAAGGAAATGCCCTTCCCATCAGGGGAGGGCATTTTTTTGCCCTACCGCCAGTAAAGGTTGCCCCGCCACACCGACAGTGAAAGGCTCAAGGCATGAGCAACTCAGAAGACTTCGACGTAATCGTGATCGGCGCCGGCGCTGTCGGCGAGAATGTGGCTGACCGCGTGGTGCAGGCAGGGCTGTCGGCCGCCCTGGTCGAGGCAGAATTGGTGGGCGGGGAATGCTCGTACTGGGCCTGCATGCCGTCCAAGGCTCTCCTCCGCCCGGGTACCGCGCTGAAAGCGGCCTCGACGGTGGCCGGGGCAAGGGAGGCGGTCATGGGCCCACTCGACATCCAGCAGGTACTGGATCGCCGCAACCAGTTCACGTCCAACTGGGACGACTCCTCGCAGGCTGACTGGGTCAACGCCAGTGGGATCACACTCGTCCGCGGAACCGCACGGCTGACCGGTGAGCGTTCGGTTGAGGTAACCCATGACGACGGCGTAATCCCCCTCCGGGCGCGGGTCGCCGTCGTCCTGGCCACCGGGTCCACGCCCACCATTCCTCCCCTTGCTGGTCTGGACGACGTCACCTTCTGGGGCACCCGGGAAGCGACGTCGGCAGCCCTGGTGCCGTCATCACTCGCGGTGCTGGGGGGCGGCGTAGCGGGCGCCGAACTGGCGCAGGCCTTCGCCCGCCTGGGCTCAAAGGTGACCATCATCGCGCGCGGCGGCCTGCTCTCGAACTACCCCAAACCCGCAGGGGAGCTGGTGCGGAAAGGGCTGGAAGACGACGGCGTCGACGTACTGACCGACACAGCCACCGAGTCGGTGCGGCAGTCGGCCGATGGCACGGTGACGGTCTCCCTCAACGGCGGCGAAACGGTAACCGCAGAGAAGCTCCTGGTCTCCACCGGGCGGCGCCCTGCCCTGGCCGGTCTAGGCCTTGAAGAGCTTGACCTCGACCCGGGGAAGCTTGTCACTGATTCGTCGGGCCGGGTACAGGGCGCCGACTGGCTATACGCGGTCGGCGACGCTGCGGGCAAGGTGTTACTCACCCACCAGGGAAAATATGAGGCACGAATTGCCGGGTCGGCAATTGCCGCGCGCGCCGCCGGAACCCTCGGGGACACGGTTCAGGACTGGAGCGCCTACTCCGCCACCGCCGACCAGTACGCGGTACCCCAGGCGGTCTTCACCGACCCGGAGATCGCCATGGCGGGGCGGACGCTGAAGCAGGGTCAGGATGCCGGCCTCAACGTCAGCGAAACGTCATTGGAAATTGCAGTGGCCGGATCGGCACTGCATTCCGACGGCTATCAGGGGTGGGCGCAGATGGTGGTCGATGAGGATCAGAAGGTCCTGATCGGTATGACGTTCGCCGGGCCTGACGTCGCTGAGATGTTGCACTCAGCGACCATCGCGATCGCCGGGGAAGTCCCCCTGGACCGGCTATGGCACGCGGTACCTGCCTACCCGACCATCAGCGAGGTCTGGTTGAGGCTCCTTGAGCAGTACGGCCTCTAGGCCCGCTGCACCACGAAGCCGGTCATCACGGCGTCGCGCCCGTCCAGTTCGGCCCAGCGTCGATCATGTTGGAAGACTGACAGGCCCGACGTTGGGTAGTGGGTCGCCATGTCCATTACCGCACCCTCGTCGGATTCCACCGAGGCCAGGCGCATCGCCAGTTCCTGGACTCCCGGCATGTGGGTGATGATCAGCAGGCTGGTGACCGTCTCCGGGACATGGTTGATCAGCGACAGGATGGCCGTTGCGGTAGCCGAGTACAACTGTTCCTCGAGCTTGGGGGTTGGCGCCTTGTCACCCAGTTCGTGGCAGATCCAGGTGCAGGTCTGACGGGTCCGCAGGGCCGAGGAGCAGAGAATGAGGTCCGGGACGGCGTCGTTCTCCACCATCCACCGGCCGGGCAGTGGAGCGTCCCGGTGGCCGCGGGAGCTCAGGGGACGCTCGAAATCCTCGACGTTGCGGGGCCAATCAGATTTGGCGTGACGCAGCAGCATGAGCCGTTTGAGGTGGTGGGATGCCATGGCCGAAGTCTATGGGGTTTCTGCGGCAGGACCGTCATGCCAGGGGTCCAACAGAAAGAGCGGCTTCCCGGCTCTCGCCCCGGGAAACCGCTCCGATCTGTGGGTCAGCGGTCGGTGTTCCGCTTCGGTCGATGCTGCCTCAGCACTGGCGGAGGCGGAGGCGGCGAGGTTCGTTGGGGAGTCCCTCAGCCGCCTCCGGCTCTATGCTTCAGTGCTGGTGTCTGCACCGACCTAGGAATTTCTTCCGTGTAAACAACATATGCTGCGAACCCCCGCCTATCACTACGCAGGAACTACCTGTCTTCGAGCGCTTGGTACGTAGTTTCTACTCGTTTTCCAGCCCCCAACTACTTGGTTTGCTTGCCGATGTCCTTGCGTGAGGACAACCCCAGCTTGGTGAGAATACTTTCGACGTGCCCATCCACGGTCCTGATCGACACCCCCTGCTCCCTGGCGACCTGTTTGGTGGTTTTCCCCGCCGCGATGTCTGAGGCGATCGTCGCTTCGCGGGGGGTGAGGCGGGTGGCCTGCCGAAGTGCCGCCAGTTGGGGGTGGAGTCGTTGCAGTTCCGGGTCGAGTTGCGCCAGCAGCTTTGAGGCGCTGCGGACTACCCTGCTGTTCGATCCCGGGGACTTGGTGAGCAGCACCCCCAGGCACACGGGCACCAGTAGCTCCTGGCCGCGTTCGAGGCACAGCTCGGCGGCTCCCACCAGGTCGACGTCGTCCCCTCCGGAGAGGGCGGAGAGCACAGCATGCAGGCCCTGGGCGCGCGGGTCCGCGAGCCCTGCGGTACGCGTGATGGCGACGTCGATGGCACCCGCCACCCCGGCCTGCACCTCAAGCACGCTGAGTTCAGCGCGAGTCTGTGGATTCGCGGCCTCGGACGCCACGGTGGTGAGTTGACGCGTCGACGACCCGGCCGGTGCCCCCACCACGGCCATATAGGCCTCGGCGAGCATCCGGCGTTCGGGTGGCCCCCGGTGGGTGAGCCGATGGTACTCCGCCACGTAGTCTTTCAGACCAGCGTCGCCAATGAGCCAGGACGTGTACGCTGCGAGCGCTGTGGCGAGCGGTCTGAACCGTTTGATGTCCCGTTCACGGAGGACGACGACGGCCGTCCTGAAGTGGGCCAACGCGCTCAGCGGCCGACCGCGGCGCAACGCCGTCAGGCCGTCGATCAGCTCCCAGAAGCCGATTAACCGTGTGACCCAGGGTGCCCTGCCATTCGTGACCTTGGCCTGCAATGCCGATAATTCTTCCCAGAACCCTCCCCCTGCCAGCAGGAACATGAGACGCACCAGGACGTACCCGCCGTAGTTCCGCAGCGGCTCATACGCCAGGACAAATTCGAGGGCCAGATCCAGCTCCCTGGCCGCAGCGGCGAGATCACCGCGTCGGTAGTGCAGTTCACCGGCAACAAGATGCCAGCACAGCGCCTCTCTGGGGTCATCCGGCACGCCAACCACCTCGACAAGGGGCAGCTCGGGGATAGCTCCAGTGACTAGATATTGCAGATCCTGGCCAAGCCGGGTGACCAGGGTGCTTTCATACGCGTTTCCGGCGGGGTTGACCTCAGCCCGACGACGGACAGCCTGGGCGAGTGCGGAGGCTCCCATCCCGGTGGCAAGGTTAACCTGAAACGTGAAGTGGACCAGTGAGGTCAAGAGCTCCGGTTCCAGATCACTGAGGACAAGGCGCCGGAGCCGGGGCAGCGCGAGATCGGTTCGCCCGTCATAGAACTCCGCGCGGGCACGCTGCAGTTCTGCCGCGGCCGCCAGGCCCGGCTGGCCCGCGGCAACGTCGGACGGCAGCAGGTTCAGGAGGAACTCGGCGGTTTCCGGCTGATCGAGGCGGTTGGCGAGGATGGCCGCGTTGAGCAGTTCAGAGTCATCAACGGCGACACCCACTGACAGCTTCCAGACCACCCGGTGAATGATGCCCGGCGTATTGGTGAGATGGGTGAGATGCTCGTGGATGTTGTCCCAGAGCCGACGCGAGCGGAAGGGTTCGACCCGCTGCCTGATCGCGGCCGCCAGGATGGGCGGGGCTGCGCGCAGCCAGATCTGGCCGGCGTCCTCCACCCGGGCCATCGCACCTTCCAGCAGGAGGGCGTTGACGGGATCCACGCCCCAGAGATCGACTGCCAGCTGAAGGGGTATCTGATGGGCCAGTGCCACGGTCACAAGGAGGTCCTTCTCCTCCGACCCGTAATCGGCGATCAGGCTGAAGACCCGTTCGGCCATCCGTTCGGTCAGACGCAGTTCGCGGGGGAGGATCCATACGCCGTCGCGCAGTTGGATCAGATTCTCAAGGACTCCGTCCCGTGCCACCATTTCCAGCAGGACCGGGCTGCCGCCAATCACATCACACACCAGGGTGCTGGAGAGCACGGGCAGCGTCCCGCCCAGGATGGAAGCGAAGTATTCTCTGACCTCTACTGCGCCCAGCTCCGGGATCAGGACCTCCTCGATGAACCCATCGGCGAGGGAGAGTTCAAGATCCACGGGCAGCTGACTGCGGGGGCCGCAGCGGATGAGCAATCCGATTGCGGTCGACTCAGCGAGGCGCGTCAACACGGCGATGCTCGACGTGTCAAGGTGTTCGGGGCCGCGCACCACCACCACACAGCTCTTCCCCTCGGTGAGGCGCTGGATGCGGTCACGCACCGCAGAGAGGACCTCCATTTCCGAGCTGAAATCGATATCCGGTGAATCCTGGAGGAGTGGAGCCAGCGGGGCGTAGGGTAGCCCCGAAAAGGACTCGGTTCCCTGCACGCTGACCGTATAGAACGGGTCGGCTGATGCCAGAATGCGCGCTAGCAGAAAGTCTCCACCGAAGACCGTCGACGTGGTGAGGAGCAGCCCCCCGGAACGGGATGTGACCAGTTCCCGTCCCGCGGCATGGAGCACGTCGTCGAGAGCGCTTCGAGTGTGGTTACCGGCGGGGGGCGAACTGGTCATGCACCGCCCGATTCAGCGGCGTCGTCGGGAGGCTGGAGTGCCCGCCGCAACTCCTCGCGGGTTGAGACGCCCAGCTTCCGGTAGGCGTTCTGCAGATGACGTTCCGCGGTCCGTGGAGAAATCCCGAGTACCGCAGCGATCTCGGAGTTCTTGCTGCTGGACCGGGCCAGGTCAACTACCTGGCGTTCACGCCGGGTCAGCATTGCCGCTTCCCGAGGTACGTCCGGCTGGGCCTCCGAGCCGGGCACCAACTCCTGGGCGGCGCGCTGGATCTCCGGCTGCCTGATCCGCCCCGCCGTGCGTGATGCCAGGGTGGCCGCGACCGTTGACAGCCCAGTGTTTCCTTGCCTGGCGGCAGCCTGCGCTGCCCTGACGAGCGTGGCAGGCTTACCGGTCAACAGTCCGTCGGCGAGCAGGCCAAGCTGGCGGGCCAGCGGGCCCGTCGTCGACCTGGCGCACCGCTCGAGGCGTTTGAGGTCAAGCTCGTTGAAGTCCTCGCCCGAGCTGGGGTCGGTGTCACCCTCGCCCTGCACGAGCACCAGCGACCCGAGAGCGAACAGTTGCAATCCGAACAGCCCGGTAAGCCGCCGGTCGCCCGCGAGTTCCTTGAATTGGGCCACCATGTGGTCCACCGTGTCGTGCACCGTGAACAGGTCCGCGGATCGCTCGAGAAACCACGCGAACATATCTGCGGGGCTAGCCGCACTTTGCTCACCACCGACGACGCCGGCCCGGGGTTCCCGTGCGATCAGTCGGGGAAGCAACAGGGTGGACTGCTCACCGAACAGCAGGCGACCCGGACGTCGCAGCACATTTTGGGTGAGGAGGTCGCTGAGCGCCCGCCATTCACCGTTGAGGAACAGGACGCGGTAATGGGCAGTCTCCCCGATTTCCCGGACCACGCCGGACCGCACATTCCCCGCTACCAGCCCGCACTCGATGGTCAGGAGGCGGGCACGGGCGGAGTCGCCACAGGCAGCATAAGCCTCCGCTGCGAGCATGGTGACCAGGTAGCGGGAATCCGACCCCGAGGGGAGGGTGATGGAGCGATACAGCTCAAGCATTGCCCGGTAGTTACCGGTCCGCCGGTGGACCAGCAGTTGTGCAACTGAGTCTCCCGCCACGCCCTCAGGTGTCGCCTCGCGAGCGGCGAAGACCGACCTCACCAGGCGACTCAGGGCCACTTCATCAACTGCCGGGGACGTGGACGCCTCTGGATGCTGTGCCTGGCCGGCCAGCACGCGCTGGCCCTGCTCGAACTGCCCCAGGAACCAGTGGGCTTCGGCCTGCATCCGGATCGACAGCCCGGTTCGCCATTTCACCGCAGATACGAGGTCCAGGGCAATGCGCGGCGAGTAGGCGCGGATGGCGTCGTCGGCGGCGGCGAGCAGAGCCGCGTCGTTGACTTCGATGCCGCGTTGCAGCGCCCAGACGATGTTGGCGCCGGGCGGTCGCACTCCGCGTTGCGACATCCCGGGTTCGACGATTGTGGTCCACACTTCACGGCTTCTTGCGTTGCCCAGGGTCTGACGCAGGATGTGGGCCAGGCCCTTGCTGTGCAGCCAGTAGGTGTTTCCGCCGTCGCGGGCTTCCACCATGCCCTCGCGTTGCAGGCGTTCGAGGGCTTGCATGTCGCAGTAACGTGCCAGCACATCGATGTGGACCGATCCGGCGGCGGCGAGCACCTCAAGCGCGGCGCGCTCGTCAGCGTTGAGTCTTGACTGGAGGACTGCCAGGCCGCTGCGCAGTGATCCGCTGGTGAAGGGCTCGGCATAGTGGACGGTGGTCCGCCAGAGCCCATCGACGTGAGCAATATTGCCGTTCTCCCGCGCGTGCGCAGCGAGCATCGTCAGGATTCGTCCGTTGCCCCGGGAATGCGCGTGCAAGGAGTTGGCAACGGAGGTGGAAACCCTTCCGCCCAGGAATCGCTCGATGACGGCCCTGCCCTCGTCGACTGACAACGCGGTCAGGGTGAGGGGTTCCATTGCACCGCTGTTCACTGCCGCCCTGATCTCGGGACTGTCGTCGACCCGGTTGCAGGAGACCAGTAAAGTGACCGCTGGCATGTCCAGCACCATGGTGCACAGGGCCATGCTCTGCGGATCAAGGAAATCGAAGTTGTCGATCAGTAAAATGACCGGGCGGTCCTCGGCAAGCTGACGCAGCCGGGCGGTTAGCTGGGCGAAGACGACCGCCGGGTGGGGGATGCTTCCTGAGCCGACCCTGACGAGGTCCCCCAAGGCCAGATAGGCAGTCTCGCTTCCGCGGGGCGTCCCCCGGAGGCGGACAATATTTCTGTCGGACTCTAGCGCCCGCGCTGCCAGCCTCAGGGTTTCGGTCTTTCCGGAGCCAAACTGGCCCTCGACCACCACCGACACTCCACGCCTGAGATGCACCTCCAGTTGTGTCATCAACTGGCCGCGGGTTCTGTCCCCAGTCATACCTGTCCCCCATGTGGCGAGTGCTCGGATGGGAAACTGGCAACTACTACCGCCTCGTTAAACACCACCCCAACACCCGCCAGGGCGCAGGGAATCGTGAAATCTTCCGGTTCTGCAGCCACGGGTTACCCGGCTCACCTCATCCGGGGGAGACTGACTCCCAACAGTCATCCCGATGATGAGATGGCCACAGGTTAGCACCTGTTACGCGCATTGGAAACCCCCTGCGCCCATACTGGCACCACTACTCGCAGAGGTACGCGGTTCATGCCAATCAGATGGAGTACTCGGGCGCCGCCCAGACAATCACTTCGGGGTGCTCGTAGAAACGGTAGCCCTGTCCCCTGACCGTCCTGACGGTGTTCGCCAGGCGACCGAGCTTTGAGCGCAACCGACGGATGTGAACGTCGATGGTGCGCTCATTGGGCACCTCTTCGGCGTTGCGCCACAGTCCGCTCAGGAGCTCTTCCCTGCCGACAGTACGGGTCGCATTTTCGACCAGGTAGTTGAGGAGCTCAAACTCCTTGAACGTGAGGTTCAGGGTGTCGCCGTCCAGATGGACTTCCCGGCGGGACAGGTCGATGAGGACGCCGGTGGGGCGCGGTGCGGCGGGCAGAGCTGGCTGGGCGGGGGCCCGTCGGGTCACCGTCGGGTCGCCGAGGGCCCGGCGGACGACGTCGATATCGCTGCCTGCTGCGTCGGCCGGGGCCAGCGCAACCGCGGCGTGGCTCTGCGCCTGCGGAACCAGAGACCGGACATGGGCCCTGACATCCTGCGCCAGTTTGGTCAGCGTGGTGCCGCTGTGCGCTGCGGTTTCTTCGTCCAGGGCAACGTAGAGAACAAATCCCCGAGCTGTGGTGTCTCCTGAGACTGCCTGCGGTCCCGGGACGCCGTTGGGCGTCACGACGGGCGTGGGTGCTGTGTCGGGGTGGCCGTTGTCCGCGGCGCCGGGTACGGACTGGAGCGGTCGGTACCGGGACGGCGGCTGGTCCTGAGCCGGAACCTCGCCATAGGGGACGAAGGATGGGCTCGGCTGGTAGGACCGGCCCTGGAAACTAGCGCGGGTCTGCGCGCTGCGGAGGGAAATGTGGACGTATCCAGATGCTACTGACATGTATGGCTTGCCTCTACGTGGATGGCCGTCATCACGGCACGAATGCGGGGGTATGCCCGGTCGGGATGGCTTCATGGAGCCCGCCGTTGGGCTTAAGGGGCGTACGGGTCTGGGTATGCCGTTACGCGTGCATTCGACACCAGCACATTCCGCGAGCAGGCTGTGTGCCTGCTACGGAAGATGAGACTGGAGATGCCGACGAGTGGGTAAACACATGACAAATTATTGCACGTCACATTCCTTTACGCACAAGTAACAATGCTGCCCGAGGTGGCATAAGGCCTAAATCGCCACTGGACAGAACGTTTCCGAAGGGCGCTAAGCAACCTTTGGATGTGCCGGTTTGTCTATCAAAATGGCGTAAAAGTCTCGTATCGTCCATGAATACCATGACTTTTCAGAGCCAGCCGTCATGAACCGGGGTCGCCAACACGATTCCTGACAGCCGGGGAGTTGGGGGCAGCAGGGGCAGGCTGTAGCCAGCATCGCCGGGGCCGGATGGGCCGGACACTGACAAAGGCCTGAGGATCGCCGTCGCACCGTTCCGGTGAGGAATCGAGACAATTGAGGCCAGAATTCCGCTCACCCATGCCCCGTATGACCCCCACGGACCGGATTTGCCCACCGTTCGGGGCCAAGAGGAGGGTGACTAGCCGACGACGCCGTACAGGCGGTCGCCAGCGTCGCCCAGGCCGGGCACAATATAGGCGTTTTCGTTGAGTTTCTCGTCAATGGAGGCCAGCACGATGGTCACGTTGGCGTCCTCGAGTTCGGCTTGCAGCGCTGCCAGGCCCTCTGGCGCGGCGAGGAGGCAGATGCAGGTGACATCGGCGGCGCCGCGCTTGAACAGGAACTTGATGGCCTCGCGCAGGGTGCCGCCAGTGGCGAGCATCGGGTCGAGGACGAAGACCTGGCGGCCGGTCAGATCATCCGGGAGCCGTTCGGCGTAGGTGATGGCCTCGAGGGTTTCCTCGTTGCGGGCCATGCCCAGGAAGCCCACCTCGGCGGTGGGGACCAACCGGGTCATACCCTCCAGCATGCCCAGGCCTGCCCGGAGGATCGGCACCACCAGCGGCGTTGGCTTGACGAGCCCGGTCCCGATCGTGGTGGTGACCGGTGTTTCGATCTCGACGGGCTCGACCCGGACATTGCGGGTTGCCTCGTAGGCAAGCAGCGTCACCAATTCCTCGGTCAGCTGCCGGAACACCGGCGATGCAGTGTTCTTGTCCCGCAGGACGGTGAGTTTGTGGGCCACAAGGGGATGATCTACAACCAGTACGCGCATAGCTCAAAAGTATCATTGGGACCATGCCACCAAACCCCCCACCCACCGACCCGCTCCATTCCCAGTGGATGGCCCTGGCGCTGGACGCCGCCCGCCGGGCACTGGCAACCGATGATGTGCCGATCGGCGCCGTCGTCGTCGGTCCGACGGGGGAAATTCTGGGTACGGGCTGGAATGAACGCGAAGCAACCGGCGATCCCACCGCCCATGCGGAGGTGCTGGCGCTCCGGCGGGCCGCCGCGGCGGCTGGCAGCTGGCGGCTGGAGGGCTGCACCCTCGTCGTCACCCTCGAGCCGTGCGCCATGTGCGCGGGTGCTTCGGTGCTGGCGCGCATTCCCCGCGTGGTGTTCGGCGCCTGGGATGCCAAGGCGGGCGCCGCCGGCTCGGTGTTCGACATCCTGCGGGACCGGCGGCTCAATCACTGGTCCGAGGTGCTCCCCGGGGTGCGGGAAGACGAGTGCGCCGACCTGTTGCGGGCCTTCTTTTCAACGCATCGTCCCGTCCGGTGAGCCAGACCGGGATCAACCCGGGTTGGAAGCTATCGCTGGCGGGCGAGTTTCGCTAGGCGCTAAGCCGGTATCGCTCACCGCAGGTAGTGCGTAGGCTGACTAAATCCGCTAGAGCCGCATAGTTTGAAGGAGCAGTTGATGACCACGCAGCAGGACGGCATGAAAGAACTGAACAAGGTGCTGAAGGACGCTGACATCGCGATCCTCACCACCATCAACGCCGAGGGCCAGCTGGTTAGCCGCCCGTTGGCGGTGCAGAAGGCCGAGTTCGACGGCGATCTGTGGTTTTTCACCGATGATCCCTCTCCCAAAGCCGATGAAATCCGCGCCAACCCTCAGGTTAACGTGTCGATCAGCAGCGGCAAGGGCTACGTGTCGATCGCTGGCACCGCGTCCCTGACCAAGGACCCAGCCACGATCAACGAACTGTGGAGCGCCTCGGTGGAGCCTTGGTTTGAGAATGGCAAGGATGACCCGTCGGTCGCGTTGATTAAGGTTGACGCCGACACCGCCGAGTACTGGACGCTCGACTCCCCGAAGATCGTCTCGGCATTCAAAATCGCCAAGGGACTCGTCACCGGCGAGCGCGCCGATCCAGGCAAGAACGACGTCGTCGATCTCTAACGTTTTGGGGCTTGGGCCCGCCAGCCGGTAAAGTAATCGAGTTGGTGACGTGTCCGAGCGGCCGAAGGTGCAACACTCGAAATGTTGTTTGGTGAAAGCCAACGTGGGTTCAAATCCCACCGTCACCGCGGTTCAAGAGGTCCCGGTTCCCCCTGCCAAAGGAGGGAAACCGGGGCCTTTTGCTTTTCCTGAAGGTTCACCGTAGCGCAGCGATAGCTCGGCCTCACGTATCGTTAAACGTACTTGTTCTCATCGTTAAACGTACTTGTTCTCATCTACGAAAGAGAAAATCCATGACCAATCATCGCAGTGCCCCCGATCCGGAGGGTCGATCTTCGAACCCCCTCAATGCACGAGGGGGTGAAGTTAGATGATTGAAGCAGTACTGACACTGCTGGTAGGTATTCTACTGACGCTGGCCATCATTGCCGCGTGCGGGTTCTTCGTAGCCCAGGAATTCGCCTACATGTCGGTGGATCGCTCCAAGATGGCGGCACTGGCCGAGAAGGGCGACGCCCAAGCCAAACGTGTTCTGGCCATCACGAAGCGTACATCGTTCATGCTCTCCGGAGCCCAACTTGGCATCACTGTCACCGGGTTGCTCATCGGCTACGTCGCCGAGCCCCTCATTGGACAGTCCGTCGGAACACTTCTGGGCGGCGTGGGTATAGACCCTGCCATCTCGGTGGCGATCGGAACAGCCGGCGCCCTGTTGCTGGCCATGGTGGTGACCATGATCTTCGGCGAGCTGTACCCAAAGAACCTCGCCATCGCCAACCCTGAACCGTTGGCCAGGGCGCTCGCCATGCCGACGCGCATCTATCTTTTGGCGTTCGGCTGGCTCATCACCATCTTCGATGTGGCAGCCAACCTCCTGCTCAAACTGCTGCGCATCGAGCCCCTTGAAGACGTCGACGAAAGTGCAACGGCACGCGACCTCGAATCAATCATCAGGGATTCCCGCGTCAGCGGAGACTTGCCCGATGATCTGTCGATGATCATTGACCGAATCCTTGACTTCCCGCAACGCGACGTCGAGCACGCCATGATGTCCCGCGCTAAGGTCGATTCAATCTCCCCGGACACCACCATCCGCGAAGTTCTCGCACTGATGGCTACCGGACACACCCGCTACCCAGTCATCGGCGACGAAGACAACCCTGTGGGTATCGTCGAACTCATCGACCTGTTGCGCGGTGACCACGATCTCGACGCTCCAGTGTCCACCGTGATGCGGGAGGCCGTTGTCCTGCCCACCACCATGCAGCTACCCCTCGCGCTTGAACGCATGCGCCAGACGCGAAACGAGCTGGCCTGCGTCGTCGATGAATACGGCAACTTTGACGGCATCCTCACCATCGAAGATCTCACCGAGGAAGTCATCGGTGAGATCTCTGATGAGCACGACCTCCACATCAACGAAACCGTGAATGTCGGAGCGGACCACTGGAGCCTGCCGGGAGACGTTCACCTCGACGAGGTGGAGCGCCTCATCGGTCATGACCTGACCCACAACGAAGCCGAAACCATCGCCGGCCTCGTGATCAGCGAGCACGGCGATCTGCCCCCGGTGGGTTCAGTGGTGCGAATCGACCTGCCCGAGAAGGCATCGGAAACGGTGCAGGATCTCCGCATGGAGCGTTGGCTCGACGTGGAAGTCACCGAAGTGGACCGACATGTCCCCTCCCAGCTCATCGTGCGGTTGCACGAACTCGATCTTGATGCCGAGGACACCCCGCCCGGTGACACAGACGCCAGTGACGATGCGCCCATTCTTTCCGACCGAAGCAGCAAGGAGGTGACCCGATGAGTTGGTGGATGGTCACAATCATCACGGTAGTCCTCATCCTGGCGAGCGCATTCTTCGTCATCGTCGAGTTCGCGTTGCTCGCCGCCAGACGATACCGGCTCGAAGAAGAGGCCGAACGTAGCGCCTCCGCGCGGGCCGCCCTTCGCGGGCTCAACGAGCTCACGGTCATGCTGGCCTTCGCCCAACTGGGCATCACCGCCTGCACCTTCCTGCTCGGCGCAGTGACGAAGCCGGCGATCGATTACGCTCTCGCACCAGTATTCGAGCAGTGGGGCTTGCCCACCGCCTTTGCCGGTGTGACTGCGTTCATGCTGGCCCTGATCGTTGTCACGTTCCTGCATCTCGTCATTGGCGAGATGGCACCAAAGTCGTGGGCGATTGCCCATCCCGAGACCGCAGCCAAAGCAACCGGCATCTCAGCGCGCGCCCTCACCTGGCCGCTGCGACCGTTCCTGCTCTGGATCAACCACCTCGCGAACCGGCTGGTGAGGGCCTCAGGAGTTGAACCCGTCGACAAGGCGGCCGCCGGCGGTCAGGACGCCGATACCATCCGGAAGCTGGTGGCACACTCCCGTGCCGCCGGCGTCCTCGACGCCGAATTCTCCGGGCCAATCGATCGTGCCATCACCCTGGGGACACTCACCCTCGGCGATATCGTCCGCACCGACCGTGTACCAACTTCGGTGCCTGAAACGGCTACCGCTGCGGATATCCAGGCGGTCGCCGCGTCGTCGGGGCACCTGCGTGTTCTTGTCGGAACCGGCGTGGACTGCCAGGTGGCGCACGTTCGCGACACTCTGGCCGTTGACGGGCAAACCCCGGCCATGGACATCGCCCGCGCAGCCCTTGCGCTGGCTCCGGAGGTGTCAGCGTACGATGCTCTCGCCCAGATGCGGCGAAGCCAGGTCCAGCTGGCCACGGTGGTGGCCGCCGACCGACTCCTCGGCGTCGTCACCCTCGACGATCTGCTGCAAGAGGTACTCCCGGGCCCGGCTGATTCTCAGGAGCAGCCCCTCCCCGTGGCATGACACCCTGAGTCGACGAAAGGTCCCTGGCTTCCTGCATCACAGGAAGACCAGGGGCCTTACGTCGTTAAAGCCGCTCGTTCGGCAACGCAGCTCATTCGGCGGTGACGTCGTCGATGAGCACCGTGACCGGCACATTCGTCACCGAGCCGGACAGATAAGTGAACAACCCGATCGTGCCGCCCGCCTGCAGGGCCGCCGTCGCGTCGGTCGCTGAACGCTGCCAGGCCGCCGGCTCAGGAGTCCCGGCCTTCCACGCCTTCGCCCTGATGGTGGTGGGTCCAGTCCCGGTCACTTCGGTCCGCAACAGCAGCCGGTCGCCCGGCGTGTACGTCAGCCCGGGCAGGGTGAGCGAACCCTGCAGGGATGTTTCGGCACCGGAGGCGTTGGTGCGGTGCAGCGAGAGTGCCGTCTGGCCGTTGGCGTCAAGGCGGAGCTTCGCACGGTACTCCCCCACCCCCGCGACACGGCGACCGATCGACGACACGTACAGCGCGCTGCCAGCGGGCCGTTTGTCCACCCCCACTGCGACCGTCAGGTCGGTGGCCGACGACGGCGGCGGGCTGAGGTAGACGGTCCGCCCGGACCCGGCGGTGGTGTGCCAGATGATGCCCGTTCCTGACCCCACCGAGTACGACGTCCCGCTACCCGCCACCGTCCACGGCCCGCCCTGCTCAGCAGCCCCCCAGCCGGAGGCGACCGTGCGGGTGAAGGTATCTGCCGCGAACGTTCCCGGCTGTGGTGCGGACTGGACGGTGACGCTGCGGGTGGTGGTGCCGGTGGCGCCGTCGTCGTCGGTCACCGTGAGCCGGACGGTGTAGGTGCCGGGCAGCGCATAGTCGTGGCTGGTCTGCGCTCCGGAGCCGCTGGCTCCGTCGCCGAAGTCCCAGGCGTAGCCGGTGATCGACCCGTCGGAATCGGCTGACCCGGCGGCGTTGATCGCGCAGGCGAGCAGGGTGCAGGAGGTGGTGAAGGTCGCGGTGGGCGGCACATTCGATGGCGGCACGCCAACCCCCAGAGTGAAGGCGTCGGTGAAGGTACCTCCCGATGCGCCGGTGAAGCCCGCACTGAGCTGCCCCGGGGTGACTGTCACGTTCAGCGAACCGAAGGTGGGGTTGGCGTTCAACCCGGAGGCCGCGGCGAAGTAGGGTGCCTCAGGGTCCGCGGGGAACACGTCCCGCAGGGTGACCCCGCCGGTGCCGATCGTCGCAAAGACGGTTCCGGCGCCCTTGGTCATTGCGGACCCGGTGCCGCTGATGCAGGACGACGACGCCGTCCCCGGCACCACCGCCGGGCAGCCGGGGCCATGCGCCAACTGATGGGTGCGCTGGTAGAGGTGTTCGTGACCGCTGAGTACCAGATCGACCCGCTTCTCCAGCATCAGGTTGGTAATGTCAGCCCCCGCCACGCAGCCATACTGGCCCTGGGACAGACACGGCGCATGCATGCCCACCACCACCCAGGGGATGTCGCTGCTCCGCGCACCGTCAATGGCAGCCGCCGCCCAGTTGTACCGTGGGGTGCCAGCCGCGTAGGACCAGACCCCGCCGTCGGTGAACGGGATGCCCGGCGAGATCATCACATACCGGACGAGGGGGTCCTCCCTGGGCACGTCAACGTAGTATTGCCGGCCGTAGGAGCCGACCAGCCCCGGCAGCTGGTTCGGAAGGCACGCAGCGAAGTCGTTGACGTTGCCGTTCTGGCCATTGGATTCGTGGTTGCCGGACAACAGCTCGAAGGCGAACCCCTGGCCGACGCGTGACGTGACGAAATCGCACCACGCCTGTTCGGCTCCGGTCGCCCCATAGGACAAGTCTCCCAGGGCAAGATGCAGGTCAGGTTGGAGGGTGCCGATCTGACTGAAGACCGAGGCTGCGGCAGGGCTCGCCGAGAAGTCGCCGCTGGCGGTGAACTGCACTGAAGAGTCAGCGGCCGGCGCCATCGGCACCATGCTGGGAAGGACTGCCGACCCCACGATCAGCGCTGTGCTGGCCACAATTCCGGTCACTACTTTGGCAGTTCCCATGGCGAGTCTCCATCTGGCAGGACATCGAAAAAGCGCATTCGTTTGAGACCCTGCGCGAAGCGTACACCCGCCCCGCCATCCCCGGAAGAGCAGCGATCCGGGCTGCTCAGGAGGGTTCCCGTCCGTCCGTCACCGTGTGCTGGTTGGAGCCTCTGGCGCCGAGGCTGCCTACCGCACCTTCCGGATGCGGATAGCCCCCTTGGCGGTGGACGGATCAACTGCTGCTCCGCCCTGAGTGATCTGGACCTGGCCGGAGTCAACCAGTCTCCGGGCTGCCCGACGCGCCGGCTCCAGGAAAGAACGCCAGTCGTCGCCGCCCACGGCTCGTGCCGCGTCCGACGGGCCGATGGTCGGTGTTGCGGCCAGCAGGGAAAGGATTGTCGCTTCCAACTCCTCATCGGTTCGGCTCACCCCTCGGCGGCGACAGGCGGATGAGCAATAGCGCACCTCGTCCCAATTCGCTGCCCACTTGGCCCGCCACTCCATCCGTCTCCCACAGGAGGCACAGATCTTTTCCTCAGGTGTTTGCGCGGTTCCGCGCTGTCGGTGGGCCATGGATTCATTTTCCATGCCCCAGACCCACCCTTGTAGTCTTACCGACGTGGCATTGAGAATTCTGGCGGTCGGGAAGAAGCATGAAGCGTGGGTCAGCGACGGCGTCACGCGCTACGAGAAGCGGCTGAAGAAGCCCTTCGACCTGAGCTGGCAGCTGATTCCCCATTCAGCGCGGGAGAATGACGCCGCCCGACGGGAAGAGTCCGAGCGGCTGCTCGCCAAACTCAGCGCCGACGACTTCGTGATCCTCCTCGACGAACGCGGCAAAGCCCTTGACTCCCCCGGGCTGGCCCGCACCCTTCAGCAACCTATCGACAGCGCCCGTACGGTGATCCTCATCATTGGCGGCGCGTACGGCGTGGACCCGTCAGTCCACACCCGCGCCAACCTGGTCTGGTCACTATCACCCCTCGTTTTCCCCCACCAGCTGGTCCGGTTGATCCTCGCCGAGCAGCTGTACCGGGCGCAGGAGATCGCGTCGGGACGCCCATACCACCACGAGTAGCGCGTTCCCACCAAGCCGACCACCCCTCCACGTCGAATACCCTTAGGTAGGGCGGGTAGCCCTTTCCGCCGCAGTACGAGCGCGGACAACCACGTGATGCAGGGGGGGACCATGAGCGGCGCACCAGCAACACTTCGCCTGGTCCGGTCCTCCGCGACATCAGCAGTTGTCCTCGCCCTTGCTGCCGGGGCGCATGTTATCGGTGGGGGAAACCTCCCCGCCCCGTTGATCGTTGCCGTGCTGGGGTCGGCAACGCTCTTGGCAGTCACAGTGATTGCAAAAAAGGCACTATCGCTACCCGCTCTCCTTCTTCTCCTCGGCCTGGGTCAGTGGCTACTGCACCACGCTTTCAGTCTCACTTCGACCACGATGGCGGCATGCGTCGCCGCTCCGGCCCGGCACTACGCCGTCCCGGCGGTTTCCTGCGCTCCGGCCGGTGTGCATGCCCACGCCGAGGCCGCCCACGCCGACGTACGGATGCTGGCGCTTCACGCGGCGGCCGTCGTCGTCACGGGATTCATGCTCCACCGGGGCGAAACCGCCCTCCGGCGTGCCATGGCCTGGCTCGTTCCGCTGCTGCGCCTGCCTGCAGCCGCCGTCGTCGTCCCCACGCCACGCATCCCCTCCTTTCCCCCTGCGCCCGTGTTACGCGCCGTCCGTGCGCTGCGGGACGTGCCTCCCCTCCGCGGGCCACCGTTGGCGTCTCTTCCCGGCCTCTCCCCCGCCTGACTTTCTCGGTCCGGGGACTGATTAACCATCCCCACACCCATTTTCTGCTGCCCTGAGCCGCGCGCCCGGGCAGTATCCCGAAAGGCATTTCCCATGAAAGCTTCAGCACGCCGCACCGCCACCACCTCGGCACTCGCCGTCACCACCGCAGGGCTGATGGCCCTCGGCCTCGGCACTGCATCAGCTCACGTGAACGTGAGCCCGGCCAGCACCACCGCTGGCGGGTACACCCAGCTCAACTTTTCGGTCCCCAGCGAATCCGACACCGCGCTGACCGAGTCGATTGAAGTCCAGCTGCCCACCGACACCCCCTTCACCTCGGTCCGGGCCAAGCCGGTGGAAGGGTGGACCGCCGAAGTAGTCCGGGGCGAGCTTCCCGAACCCGTGGAGATCGACGGCGCCACCATCACCGAAGGTGTGCTGTCAGTCATCTGGACGGCCGACAGTGAAGATGACAGTCTCTCGAACGATGAGTACCAGGTTTTCTCGCTATCGGTCGGCACCCTGCCCGAAGCCGGTACCACTGTCACGCTTCCAGCCATCCAGACCTACACGGATGGCAGCGTGTCCAGCTGGGATGAGGTCGCCGAGGAAGGCGCCGAGGAACCCGAAAGCCCTGCGCCGTCCTTCGTGACCACCGCCGAGACCGAGGAAGGCGGGCACGGCCACGATGCAGCGGCCACCGACGAGGCTGAAGCGGCCGACGCGGAGCCCGCCTCGTCAACCGAATCGTCGGCAACACAGCCAGTGATCTGGGTAGCACTTGCCGCTGGCCTGCTTGGTCTGGCAGCGGGGGCACTGGCCCTGATCCGGACCCGCAGCACCAAGTAGGAGTCTGTAACGATCCCTGCGTCAATCGGCCGACTCATTACTGCGGCCGATTGACGCAGGGGCAAACACCGGCGAAGGTGAGTCCATGGGTACCCACACACGGACTTCGTCCAAAGCAGCTGCCGTTCTCGCGGCCTTCAGTTCCATCGCGTTGATTGCAGGATGCGGATCATCCGGCTCCACCGACCAGGCGACGACGGCGCCGCCGGCCGAAACCACCTCTGCCGCTCCGACGTCTGAGCCACCCACCGAGGAACCCACCGAGGAACCCAGCGAATCGCCCTCGCCGGAGCCCGAGGCCACAGTGAGCCCCACCGCTGACGCTCCCGCTGAGCCCACAGATCCGGCCAACGGCGCCTGCACGGCTGCCGATCTAGCAGCAACGGTGGAAACACCGATGGGCGCAGGAAGCGCAGGGACCGCGGCGCGCAACCTTATCCTGTCGAATACTTCTGACGCCGAATGCACCATGACCGGGTACCCGGGGGTGTCCTATGTGGACGCGTCGGGGGCACAGATAGGGGCCCCCGCGGACAGGGAACCCGGCGTCGAATCCCCCACCGTGATCCTGGAACCAGGCCAGTCGGCGATTGCCACCCTGCAGCAGACCAACGCTCAGAACTATGGAGACGCCTGCGTCGTCACCGACACCGTGGGGGTGCTCATCTACCCGCCAGGCGCCACCGACTCGTTGATGGCAGTCCAGGAATCATTTGGCTGCGCGGCCGAGGACATCATCTTGATGACCGTCGGTCCGGTCGTTGCCATGTAGGCAGCCCCTCACGGGGAGGCTCTCACGGGGCGGACCTCACGGGGAGGCTCATTGGAGAGCGTCCTCACGGAGCGGCCCTTAGTGGAAGGCTGGAGCCGGGGACTCGGGTGCGTCGTCGGGCACCCGCCGGTGTGACAGCGACAGGTGCCGCAGCCGGCCTGCGGCGAGCGCAAAGACCGCTGCCGCCACCAATTGCAGTGTCACGGTGAGCCAGCTCTGGTGCGCCATCACGGCGACGCCGCCGGCCAGCACGGCGAACGCTCCGGCCGTCACCATCACCCGGCCACGTTCCAGCAGCCCGTAGGCCACCAGGCCGGCCCCCAGGACCAGCCAGCCGCCGAGCCCGCGCAGGGCGGCAATGGAGCCGCCGAGCAGGGCCGCCAACTCCAGGACGACGGCGAGGATCAGGTAGGTGCCGGAATTGGCGTTGATTGCCGGTGGATTACGGACCAGCCACGGGGCCGCCAGCAGGATAAGCACCAGGGTTGCGACGACGAAGTAGGCTGCCACGGCACCGGTGTTGTCCCCGGCTATCATGCCCGCGACGGCGCCGCCCACAAAGAGGGCAGACACTCCGGCCATCGGAACCCAGTTGTTGCCTACCTGGCCACTCATGTGTGATCCTTTCCTGCTGGAACGGGGGCGATCTACCCTGAAGCTACCCCTGATTTGCCGGTGATGCGGGAGCCTGGGCCCGCTGCGTCGCAAAATGTCAGCCGCCTGGGAGATGATGAATCGGTGACATCGGTGCTGGAAAAGTTCACTCCCGCAACCCATCAGTGGTTCGCTGGAGCATTTGCCGCGCCCACCTCCGCGCAGGAGGGGGCCTGGAACGCCATCTCGGCGGGCTCCAATGCCCTGGTCATAGCGCCCACCGGGTCCGGCAAGACCCTCGCGGCGTTCCTTTGGGCGCTGGACAAGTTCATCGCCTCCGGCGCCGCTGAAGCCGAGGCTGCTGCCCAGAAGAAGCCGACGGCCAAGGGGGTGCCAGCGAAGAAGCGTGGCACCCGGGTGCTTTACATCTCACCGCTGAAGGCACTCGGCGTCGACGTTGAACGCAACCTGCGCGCTCCAATGATCGGCATCACCCAGACCGCGAAACGGCTGGGGCTTCCGGCGCCAGTGATCACCGTGGGAGTGCGCTCGGGAGATACCTCGCAGGCGGACCGGCGGGCACTGCTGACCCGGCCGCCGGACATTCTCATTACCACCCCCGAATCGTTGTTCCTCATGCTGACCTCCAAGGCAAGGGAGACGCTGACCGACGTCGACACGGTCATCATTGATGAGGTCCACGCGGTCGCCGGCTCCAAACGCGGGGCACACCTCGCCGTGTCGCTGGCCCGGCTGGACGCGATGCTGGACACGCCGGTACAGCGCATCGGGCTCTCCGCCACGGTTGAGCCGCAGGAAACCGTCGCCCGTTTCCTGGGCGGCAACGCGCCGGTGGAGATTGTGGCGCCGCCCTCGAAAAAGCAGTGGGACCTGACGGTCACCGTGCCGGTCGAGGATATGACCGAGCTCGGCGGGCCGCCGACACAAAACACTGGAGACGACGACGATGCGTACGGCGCCGACGCCGTGCCGCAGGGCAGCATCTGGCCGCATGTCGAGGAGAAAATCGTCGACCTGATTCAGGCCAACCGCTCCACGATCGTGTTCGCCAACTCCCGCCGGCTGGCCGAACGCCTCACCGCCCGCCTCAACGAGATCCACGCCGATCGCCTCGAAGCCGCTGCACTGCGCGCGGCACCGGAACAAGGCGCCGGGACCGATGAGCCTGCCGGGAAGACCACTACAGACCAACCCACCCAGTCACCACCGGCCCAGCTGATGGGACAGTCCGGTCAGGCCGAGGGCGCTGAACCACTGCTGGCGCGCGCCCACCACGGGTCCGTGTCCAAGGACCAGCGGGCGCTGATTGAGGATGACCTCAAATCCGGGCGACTGCGCTGTGTTGTCGCAACGTCGTCGTTGGAACTCGGCATCGACATGGGCGCCGTTGACCTGGTGGTCCAGGTGGAGTCCCCCTATTCGGTAGCCAGCGGGCTGCAGCGGGTGGGCCGCGCCGGGCACCAGGTGGGCGAAGTCTCTCAGGGAGTGCTTTTCCCCAAACACCGCGGCGACCTGGTGAACACAGCTGTCACCGTTGAGCGGATGCTCGCCGGGAAGATCGAGCCGCTCTACATTCCCGCCAACCCACTGGACATCCTGGCGCAGCAGACGGTGGCAGCGGCTGCTCTCGGCACCATCGATGTTGAGGAATGGTTCGACGTCGTCCGCAGGTCGGCGCCCTTCGCCACCCTGCCGCGCTCCGCCTTCGACGCCACCCTCGACCTGCTGGCTGGGCGCTACCCGTCCGACGAGTTCGCCGAGCTGCGCCCACGGATCATCTGGGACCGGGTGGAAGGCACCATCACTGGGCGGCCCGGCGCCCAACGCCTGGCGGTCACCTCCGGCGGCACCATCCCCGACCGGGGGCTCTTCGGTGTTTTCCTGGTGGGCTCCGCCGAACCCGGCACCGGTGGCAAACAGGGCGGGCGGCGGGTCGGTGAACTCGATGAGGAGATGGTCTACGAGTCCCGGGTGGGCGACGTGTTTGCCCTGGGTGCCACCAGCTGGCGGATCGAGGACATCACCCACGACCGGGTGCTCGTGTCCCCCGCGTTCGGGCAGCCCGGACGGCTGCCGTTCTGGAAGGGCGATTCACTGGGCCGGCCGGTGGAACTGGGCCGCGCCGTCGGGGCGTTTGTCCGTGAGACCTCTACCGCCAGCCCCGAGGACGCGCAGGCCCGGTGCAAGGCGATCGGGCTGGACGACTGGGCGTCGGGAAACCTGCTGACCTACCTCGCCGAACAGCGGGCAGCCACCGAAATTGTCCCCAACGATCGCACCCTGGTAGTCGAACGGTTCCACGACGAGCTCGGCGATTGGCGTGTCATTCTGCACAGCCCGTTCGGCATGCCGGTGCACGCTCCATGGGCGCTCGCCGTCGGAGCCCGCCTGGAGCAGCGGTACGGCATGGACGGGTCCGCGATGGCATCCGACGATGGCATTGTGCTGCGGGTGCCCCTAATGGACGACGAACCGCCCGGCGCCGATCTGTTCCTGTTCGACGCCGAGGAACTCGACGGGATTGTCACCACCGAGGTGGGCGGCTCCGCCCTATTCGCCTCACGGTTCCGTGAGTGTGCTGCGCGCGCCCTGCTGCTGCCCCGCCAGAACCCCGGGAAACGCTCCCCCCTGTGGCAGCAACGCCAGCGCTCCGCGCAACTCCTCGACGTCGCCCGGAAATACCCCACCTTCCCGATCGTGCTCGAAACGGTCCGCGAGTGCCTGCAGGATGTGTACGACCTGCCCGCCCTGAAGGACATCGCGGCCAGCATCGAGCGCCGGGAACTGCGGATCGTCGAAACGACCACCTCGCAGCCGTCGCCGTTCGCCCGGTCCATGCTGTTCGGCTATGTGGCCTCCTTCCTCTACGAGGGCGATTCACCGCTCGCCGAACGGCGTGCCGCGGCCCTGTCGCTGGACCCCACCCTCCTCAACGAGCTGCTGGGACGCGCGGAACTGCGCGAGCTGCTCGATCCGCAGGTCATCACCACCACCGAAAGTGAGCTGCAGCGGCTCGCGCCGGACCGTACCGTGCGCGGGCTGGAAGGCGTCGCAGACCTGCTGCGCCTCCTTGGCCCGCTCACCACGCAGGAAGTGGCCGATCGCTTCCAGGCTCCCGAGGAGTCCGGCGACGCCCCCACCCCCGAGGACGTGGGGCCGCTCCTCACCCAGCTCGCCCAGGCCAACCGGGCCCTGCAGGTTTTCATTGCCGGCGAGGAACGCTGGTCGGCCGTCGAAGACGCCGCCAGGCTGCGCGATGCGCTGGGTGTTCCTCTCCCTATGGGCATCCCGCTGGCGTTCATCGAACCCGTGGCGGATCCCCTCGGCGACCTGGTGGGCCGGTACGCCCGGACCCACGGACCATTCACCGCCGCGGAGACCGCACAGAGGCTTGGCCTCGGCGTGGCCGTAGTGCTGACCGCGCTGCAGCGGCTGGCCGCTGACGGCCGGGTGGTCGAGGGTGAGTTCCGCCCTGTGGCCTCCCTCCCCGAAGGCACTGCCGAAACCACGGGCCACACAGCAGCGCCCAGCGAGTGGTGCGACGTCGAGGTGCTGCGCAGGCTCCGCCGCCGGTCCCTGGCTGCGCTGCGGCAGGAAGTGGAGCCGGTGGACCCCGCAGCCTACGGCAGGTTCCTGCCGTCCTGGCAGCATGTTGGGTCCAGCCTTCGCGGCTTGGACGGGGTGGCAACCGTGGTCGACCAACTCTCGGGGGTGCCCATCCCCGCATCGGCGTGGGAGCCCCTCATCCTCGCCTCCCGGGTAGCCAACTACACGCCGGCGATGCTCGACGAGCTCACCGCAACCGGGGAGGTGGTCTGGTCCGGGGCCGGGTCGCTCCCCGGCAACGACGGCTGGATTGCCCTGCACCTGGCCGAAAACGCGCCACTCACCCTCCGACCGGACCCGGTGTTCGACCCCTCAGCCCTGCAGCTGAACCTCCTCGACCTCCTCGGCCGGGGCGGCGCGTACTTCTTCAGGCAGCTCGCCGAATCGTTGGACTCCGCTACGCCACGGAACGACACGGACGTGGTCAACGCACTGTGGGAACTGGTGTGGGCCGGCCGGATCAGCAATGACACATTCACGCCGGTGCGCAGCCTGCTCGCCGGCGGGAAGACTGCCCACAAGCAGCGCGCCGCACCACCGCGGGCCCGCTCGTCGCGGGTCGGCCGGCTGGGACGCGCCCCCGGTGCGTCGCTGACCGGATCCTCCCTGCGCGTTTCCGGGAACGACGACGGCGTCCGCGGCTACCAGCGCAGCACCCCGCCCATGGCGGCGGGCCGCTGGACCGTCCTGCCACCGGTCGAGGCGGAAACCACGGTCCACGCCCACGCCACCGCGGAACTGCTGCTGGACCGGTACGGGGTAGTCACCCGCGGGTCGGTGGGCAGCGAAGGCACCCCCGGCGGCTTCGGCCTGCAGTACAAGGTGCTGGCCCGCCTCGAGGAAATGGGCCGGTGCCGGCGCGGGTACTTCATTGAGCATCTCGGTGCCGCGCAGTTCGCTGTTCCCGCCACGGTTGACCGCCTGCGCTCGTTCGGCGCCGATGCCCAGCAGGAGCGCCGCCCCGGCGAGGACCCGGACGTCGTGCGGTCCTCGATTGCCCTCGCCGCAACCGACCCGGCCAACCCCTACGGCGCCGCTCTGGCCTGGCCCTCGTCCGACGGCGGCCACCGCCCGGGCCGGAAGGCTGGTGCACTGGTCATCCTGCAGGACGGCAAACTGGCCCTCTACGTGGAGCGGGGTGGCAAGACAGTGCTGGCCTTCACTGAGGATTCGGCGGCCCTGCATGCGGCGGCTGGCGCGCTGGTCGCGGTGATCCGCCGGGGTGCGGCGGAAAAGATGGCGATCGAGAAGGTCAACGGCGAACCGGTCCTGGACTCAGAGGTAGGACGCGCGTTGACCGCTGCCGGCTTCTACTCCACACCGCGGGGGCTGAGGATCCGTGCCTGAGGGAGATACCGTCTGGCGGGCAGCCCGCGAACTGAATGCAGCCCTGGCCGGCCGGACGCTGACCCGCTGCGATATCCGGGTACCCCGGTTTGCCACAGTCGACTTCACGGGCCAGACGGTACAGAACGTGGTCGCCCGCGGCAAGCACCTCCTAATCCGGGTGGGCGACAACGACGGGTTCACCATCCATTCGCACCTGAAAATGGAGGGTCTCTGGCACATCTACCCCAAAGGAGTGAAATGGCGGCGCCCGGCGTTCAAGGCACGCTGCATTCTTGAGACCGCCGAGTCCGCGGCGGTGGGATTCGAACTGGGATTCCTGAAAGTCCTCCCCCAATCCGCGGAGAACGAGGCGGTGGGTTATCTGGGCCCCGACCTCCTGGGCCCGGATTGGGATCCCGATGAGGTGCTGCGCCGTCTGCTGTCCCAGCCTGACCGGGCGATCGGGTTGGCCCTGCTCGACCAGCGGAACCTTGCGGGGATTGGCAACGTGTATCGGTGTGAGCTGTGTTTCCTCGCCGGAGTGCACCCCCTGACTCCGGTGGCCGGCGTCCCTAACCTGACGCGCATGGTGGCCCTGGCCAAGAAACTTCTCGAAGCGAACAAGGCGCGATCCACCCGTGCCACCACCGGCAACCTGAGGGGCGACACGCTGTGGGTTTACGGCCGGGAGCACCGCGGCTGCCTGCGGTGCGGCACCAAGGTGACGCTGGAACAGCTCGGGGACAACGAGCTCGAGTTGCGGGACCTGTACTACTGTCCGTATTGTCAGCCGGCCAGACCGGCAGCATCCGAATGAGCATTTCCGCCACCATCCGAGAGGACCTATGAGCTGGGCAGCAACCCTCCCCGCGTTTGTTGTTGCCCTGGTTGTGGTCTTTGGGCCCGGTCTGGCCTGGGGTGCCGCGCTGGGGCTGCGGCGGCTCACACTGCTGGCTCTTGCCGGGCCCTTCAGTATCACCGCGGTGGTGGTGTCCGCTGAGGTTGCTGCCTTCGCTGGAGTCGACTGGACATTGCTACCGGTGCTGGCCGTCACCGTGGCGGTGGCGGGTGCGTTGTGGTTGCTGCGCCGCGGCGCCGGGCACCTGATGCACGGCCCCATCGGAGGGGCCGAACAGCAGGCGCGAACACGGACCGTTCTCATCGCGTGGGCGGTAGGCGCGGTGCCGGTGGCGGCGTGGATGTTCTGGATGTTCGGGTCTCCCGAAAACATCGCCCAGTCCCACGACAACATTTTCCATCTCAATGCCCTGCGCTACATCACCGAGACCTCCAACTCCTCGTCGCTGACCCTCGGGTACCTCGGAACCCGGGAGGGAACGTTCTACCCGGCTGGCTGGCACGCTGTCGTTTCACTGGTCATCGCCACCTCGGGCATTCCCCTGGCCGCAGCCATCAACGTGACCAATCTGGTGCTGATCACCGGAATCTGGACTGTCGGCTGCCTCTTCCTGGTCACCCGGCTGACCGGCGAGCGCGCCCTTCCCCTCCTGGTCGCCGGTGTCCTCTCCACCGCCTATAGCTCCTTTCCCTACCTGTTGTTGGAATTCGGGGTCGTGTACCCGTTCATGCTGTCCATCGCCATCCTCCCAGCCGCGCTTGGCCTGGTCATTCAGCTGGTGGGAGCCGGCGCCGAGGTGCAGCTCAGACGCTTCGGTACCGTGATGCTCCTGGTGGGTCTCCTGCCCGGGCTATTACTGGCCCACCCGTCATCCCTGCTGGGGCTGCTGGCCCTGTCGGCACCCGCCGTGCTGGCGGTGGCCTATCGGACCGCCCGCACGGGTCACGGTCGACGGCGGCTGGCGGCCGCCATCGGCGCCGCCTCATTTGTGGTGCTGTCGGCTGTGCTCTGGATGACTGTCCGTCCCGCCCAAAGCAGTTCAGAAAACTGGGCCCAGATGGGCGACGCCGGTGGCGCCATCTCTGAGGTCCTCCTCCACGGCCCCCTGGGACGGCCGGCGGCTATGCTGGCAACCATCCTCACCGCAGTGGGCGCCGCCGTCGTGCTGTATCTGCGGAGCCATCGGTGGGTCATCGTCATGTATCTGGTGGCCGGTGCGTTGTTTGTCCTCGGCAGCTGGCAGGAGCAGCCCACCCTGCGGTGGATCGTCGCTGGTGCCTGGTACAACGACTATTTCCGGATCAGCGCCATGCTCGCACCCGCAGGACTCCTGGTGGCGAGTATCGGTGGCGTGGCGATCGCCAGTTCCGCGGTCCGTGGCCTTCAACGGGTACGTGCCACGCGCAGTACGCCCGAGCCGGGATGGTTCCTGCCGGCAGTCACGGCTGCGATGGTGGTGATCGGCCTGGCCGTGGCACCGTTGTTTGCCGTGCAGCGCGCGGTGAGCGAGGCGGCCTTCCACTACCGGTACACCGAGGACTCACGGTTGCTGACCATGGACGAGTTGGCCCTGATCGAACGGCTGCCTGACCTGGTCCCCGCCGACGCGGTGATTGCGGGCCAGCCGCTGACCGGGGCATCACTGTCCTATGCCTTCGCCGGGCGTGCGTCCCTGCTGCCCTATGGCATCAGTCCGGCGACCCCGGAAGCAAAACTCATTTTTGACGAGCTGGACACCATGCGGCGGAACCCGGCGGTCTGCGACGCTGTGCGAAGCACCAACACGGCATTTGTCCTGGATTTCGGGACTGCCTCGGTCCACGGTGGTCACGCCCCCATCTTCTCCGGCCTCAGCGATCTCTCCCCCGGCGCGGGCTTTGAACTGGCGGACCGGGAGGGGGAGGCGTCCCTGTACCGGATTGTGGGCTGCGGCTAGCCAGCCGTTGCCTTGCCTCCCGTTCCTGATCCTGATCCTGAGTACACGGCGCGTACAGTTGATGGGTGATGCAATCCCCCCTTCCCGTCCGCGACGGTGTCAACGCCACCCGGTTGCGCCTGCCCGCCGAGGGGCCCTGGGGAACCGCACTCGACTACATCCTGGACCGGTGGGGCCATGTCGACCCTGAAGGGATCGCCGCCCGTTTCGACCGGGGCGAGGTGGTCGCGCTGAACGGTGAGCGGCTGACCCGGACCACCCCTCTCACCGAGCACACCTTCATCTGGTATTACCGGGAGCTGCCAGTTGAGGTGCGCCTTCCGGTAGAGGTGGGAATCCTGCATCAGGATGAAAACCTGCTGGTGGTGGATAAACCGCATTTTCTGCCGACCACCCCGGGCGGCCAGTACGTGGCCGAGTCGGCTCTGGTCCGGCTGCGGGTCCAGCTGGACCTCCCCGATCTGATCCCGATGCACCGTCTGGACCGGCTCACCGCCGGAATCCTCTTGTTCTCCACCAACCCGGCCACCCGGGGAAACTATCAGCTTTTATTCGAGAACCGGCTCATCTCCAAGGAATACGAGGCGGCTGCCCCAGTTGACCCCTCCCTGGACCTGATGGACCACCCGCGGGTGGTCCGCAGCCGCATCGTGAAGAGCCGTACCTATCTGCTCGCCCAGGAAGTGGAGGGTGAGCCCAACACTGAGACCCTGGTGCACCTCGTCGAAGAACGGAACGGGCACGGCCGCTACCGGCTCACCCCGCACACCGGCAAGACCCACCAGCTTCGCCTGCACATGGCTGGCCTCGGGCTGGGGATCACCAACGATCCGTTTTACCCGGTCCTCTACCCGCAGGCACCCGACGACTACACCAAACCGCTGCAGCTACTCGCGAAGACCATATCGTTCACCGACCCCCTCAGCGGGGTCGCCCGTCGTTTTGACAGCCGGTTGCAGCTCCAGGCCTTCACCTAGCTGTCTCAGTACACCCAGCAGGTAGGCCACCCTGGACCGCGCCCGGTGGGGCACCTGTAGATTGGAACCGTGGACCTTACCGATCTCGGAGCATGGTCACCGCTGTTCCATCCCCTGACCTTCATCGTCGTCGTGATCGACGTTTTCATTCCCGCCGTGCCCTCCGAGTTTCTGGTGATCGCGTCCGGCACCATGGCGTCCGAGGGCACCCTCCTCCTGCCGGTGGCCCTCCTGACTGCAACCCTAGGAAGCTGGCTGGGGGACATCGTCCTGTACCTGCTGTTCCGCAACCGGCTGACATCCTGGCTGGACAGGTTCCGGTGGGGTCGCGGCATCCACCGGGGCATCCGGAACGCGGTCGAGAAAGCGGGAAAGTCCCCTACCTACGCGGGGCTCATCGCCCTAAGATTCCTTCCGGCCGGGCGGTCGGCCGGTGTCGCGGCGGCGGGGATCGCCAGCCTTCCGCTTCGGCCGTTCCTCGCGTGCGCCGCCGTCGGGGGGATCCTGTGGGCATCGTGGCTGGTCATGCTGGGCTACATCACCGACGCCACCACGGGGTTCCCGCTCTGGGTCAGTGCCCTCCTCGGAATGGGTATAGGTACTCTGGTGGGACTTGTAATTGCAGCATTCCTCGCGCTCAAGCAACGCCGGAAGGTGAGAACCACTGATGAGCACCCCGACCCCGCCCGTCCCCCGGCTGCCGAACAAACCGACTAGCCTGCCGGCGGTCACCTCGGAATCCGTGCCGCCCCGGACTGCGGCTGAGGCACCCGCACCGGGATCGACGTCGCCGGTCTTGGAGCGGCTCCGGGCCGGGCGACCCGCCGGCGTCACGGCTCCGGGAACTGCCGCCGACACTCCGGCGGCTGCGTCGCCTGTACCGCAATCATCGAGCACCGCCCGGACCCCACCGGAGGACGCAGTTTCCCCGTCGGGTCCAGCGGGGAACGGGAGCAACGCACCCCGGGCTGCCGCGCGCCGGGTGGGGCAAAGTGGCTCCGCGGTGGTCAAGCAGGTGGGCTCCTGGGACCCGGATCTGGTCCGGCGGATTGCTGTGACTGTTGTGGTGCTGGGTGCCGGCCTGGGCGCGGCCAGCACCGCCGGCGCATTCGGCGGACCGGATATCCGCGGCACTTCCCTGGGAACATTCGACCCCGAGGCAACCCTGATCTCCCCCGCCGCGCCGGCGCACTATCTGTGGCTGCTGATCGGCGTCGGTCTGCTGGGGTACACGGCGCACCAGTGGCTGCCATCCCAGCGGCGCAGCCCCCGCCACCGCGGACTAGGGTGGCTGGTTGCCGCAGCGACGCTGATGACAGCGGCCTGGGCACTTAGTGTTCAACGGAATCTTGGAACCGCCAGCCTGGTCACGATCGTACTGCTGCTGGCCACCCTGGTGGGATCCCTGCGCTGGCTGAACCACTACCCGGCACAGACCCGGCGTGAAGGCGCCCTGGTTGATGTACCGCTTGGCCTGTTCCTGGGGTGGGCCGGCGTCACCACTGCGGTGCAGATCGCGGCGGTGCTGACGACACAGGGTGTCGACTGGCTGGGGTGGGGAGCTCAACGTTGGGCGCTTGCTGGGATAGTTCTGCTCACCTTGGCCGCGATGGCTGTGTGCATGACCGATCGGGGTCGGATCGCCGTCGCCCTGGCAGTGGGCTGGGGGTTGGCATGCGTGGTTCCGGTGCGCCTGTTCGGTGACCTTCAATCGACGCCGGTGGCCTTCGCCGCCGGGCTGGGCGTCTTCCTGCTGATCATCTCCGCTGGCTCGAGGCGGCACCGGGTGGACCACGCGTACCGCCGAGAACTCCGCGCACGGCAGATGGCTACAGTCGCTCCCATCGATTTCTACGACGACGGAGAACCCGCAGAGGCCCGACCGTAGCTACGCGCTCCACCGCGTGCCGCATAGTGACTGCGGCCTGGATCGCCTGCCGGGCTCCGGTCTCATAACCGGTTTCCTCGACGAGGAACCTCAAGGTGATCCGAGGCGTACCCGCTACCACGTCGAGCTGTTTCGCTTCCACCAGATGGGCGGCACCCAGAGCCGCCTCGGCGGAGTCCATGACGGCCTCCGGCGCGTGTCCTGGGAGCAGGCCCATGATGTCGAGCTCGGTGCGGAATGACGGCATGGGATAAGTCTGCCATTGCGGGGTCCAGGTGTTAGCGGCCGGATCTAATTGATCGCCGACAGCCCGGTGATGGCCCGTCCGACAATGAGCGTGTTGATTTCGTAGGACCCCTCATAGGTGAAGATGGCTTCGGCGTCGGCGAAGATCTTGGCCATCCGGAAGTCGGTGGTAATGCCGTTGCCGCCAAGGATTCCGCGCCCCAGGGCGACTGTCTCGCGCATCCGGGCGGTCGTGTACGCCTTCGCGAGCGCCGCCTGGGGCATGTCCCCGCCCCCGTCTTCCTGCAGTTGGGCCACCCGGGCCATCATGCCCAGGCTGGCGGTCGTGTTGCCGAGCATGCGTACCAGCTGATCCTGCACCAGCTGGAACCCGGCGATGGGCCGCCCGAACTGGTGGCGGTCCACGGCGTACTGGCGGGCGACGTCGAAGGCGGCCAACTGCTGGCCCACCGCCTGCCAGCCCACCAGGATCCGCGATCCACGCAGCAACCGGCGGGTGTCCCCGAAGGTGCTGATCCCGGCGAACCTGTCCGCTTCGGGCACCCTGACGTTATCCAACAGCACGTCAGCGTTTTGGACGGTGCGCAACGCAATCTTGTTCTCAATCCGCGTGCGGGTCACCCCGGGCAGCGTCGCGTCGAGGATAAAACCCCTGATGCTCCCGTCCGCGGTGTCCCTCGCCCACAGCAGCATGTAGTCGCAGAAGGTGCCATTGCCGATCCAGCGTTTGGCACCGTTCAGGACCCAGGTGTCGCCGTCGCGCGTTGCGGTGGTCGAGAGCCCGCCAGCCACATCGGAGCCGTGCAGCGGTTCGGTGAGCGCGAACGCCCCGGTGATCTTCAGGTCCATGGCGTCCTGGAGAAGCCGGGCTTTCTGGTCCTCGGAACCGAATTCGTGCAGCGCCTCCACGAACAGGTCGTGGTGCACCATGAAAAAGGTGGCGAGTGAGGTGTCGGCCCGCGTCATTTCAGCGATCACCATACCGCTGAACAGGTAGCTGTACCCCTGCTGGACCGGGGTGCTCAGGTTCAGGGCGGCGAGCTTGGGAAGCACCTCGATGGGGAACTCCGCCCGGTTCCACCACTCTTCGGCCGACGGCGCCACCTCCTTGTCGAGGAAATCACGGACGTCGTCGAGCTTCGCGCTCTCGGCGTCGCTGAGCAGGGATTCGAAGCCCATGAAATCGGCGGAGGGGAGGGTGCTCTCCATTGAGCTGTTCCTTTCTGGAGCTGCGGTGGCAGCTATTTCGGTGCCATTCGGATGGCACCGTCGAGGCGGATCGTTTCGCCGTTGAGCATCTGGTTCTGCACAATGTGTGAGACCAGGGCCGCGTACTCGGCGGGCTTGCCGAGCCGCGATGGGTGGGGGACCTGCGCGCCCAGGGAATCCTGCGCTTCCTGCGGCAACCCGGCCATCATCGGGGTTTCGAAGATTCCCGGCGCGATGGTGACCACCCGGATCAGCGAACGGGCGAGTTCCCGCGCGATGGGCAGGGTCATCGCAGCGACGGCACCCTTGGAGGCGGCATAGGCTGGCTGGCCGATCTGCCCGTCGAACGCCGCGACCGAAGCAGTGTTCACGATCACTCCGCGTTCGGGGGAACCGTCCGGTGGGGAGACGGGGTCGGTGGCCGCCATCGCTGCGGCGGACAGCCGGATCACGTTGAACGTGCCGATCAGGTTGATGTTGATGACCCTGGCGAACTGCTCCAGGGGAAGCACCCCGTCGCGTCCGAGAACCTTGCCGGGCGTGGCAATCCCTGCGCAGTTGACCACGGTGCGCAGCGGACCCAGTGCTACGGCTGCGTCGACGGCGGCCTGCACCTGGGCGGGGTCGGTGACGTCGGCCGGGGCGAACACTGCACGGTCGCCGAGTTCGGCGGCGACCTGGGCGCCGGCGGATTGCGGCAGGTCGACGAGGACCACGATGGCGCCGTCGTCGTGCAGTTTCCTAGCGGTGGCCTGGCCCAGGCCTGAGGCGCCCCCGGTGATCAGTGCCACAGTATTGGTGATGTCCATGGAGTCTCCTGGGCTTCGGTGCCGTTGGGCGATCTGTCGGTTTTGCGGGCTCAGGTGGAACCTGATGCCCACCAAACACTACTGTGACGCAGCCCATACTGCACCCGATGGACGCGCGGGTTGGCAGATTGCTCAATACCTGTCGCGCACTGTCCGGTTAGGGTGGATTTATGCTCACTTCGGGGGAGGAACCCCAGATCCGTGCGGCGGGTTTGCGTGCCGGGGCCGCCGCAGAGTCCGTCCAATCCCGCTTCGGCCACCGGCTTTTCGGGCTACCGGGAACCCATCTGGGCACCATCCGGAGTCCCCGTGGGCGTTCCGGCACTGCCTGGCACTACTGGTGGCAGGCCCATTACCTTGATGCGTTGGTTGACGCAGCCCAACGGGAATCCGACCGGGGTGAGGCCGCAGGTCATCCCGCCTCCGCACTTACCGCCCGGCGACTGCTGCGCGGGATCCTCCTGCGCAACGGACTGCGCTGGACCAATTCCTACTACGACGACATGGCCTGGCTGGCCCTCGCGGTGGACCGGCTATACCGGCTGGGTGGGGACGGCGGACGGGCCCTTCCTGCCCTGGAACGAGCCTTGAGGTCGGCGCAGACGCCGGACCTGGGCGGCGGACTCTACTGGAATACCGATCGCGACTTCAAAAACACCCCCGCCACCGGCCCCGCGGCCCTGGTGTTCGCCCGGCGGGACGATCCGGGACGGGCACAGGACCTGGTGGACTGGCTGGGGCTCCGGCTCAGGGATCGACAGACAGGCCTGTACCGGGATGGGATCCGGCTCACGGCCGGCAGCGAAGTGCTGGTCCCCGCCGTGTACACCTACAACCAGGGTCCGGTTCTTGGTGCCCTCCTGGCGTTGGGTGGCACCGCCAACCTGACCGTCGCCGCTGACCTGGTCGCCGCCGTCGGGAAACATTTGGCAGTCGACGGGGTTCTGATCACGCATGGAGGCGGCGACGGCGGCCTGTTCACCGGAATCCTGGTCCGCTATCTCGGTCTCGCCGCACTGGATTCCTCCCTGCCGGGCGCCGCCCGGCGCACTGCCGCAGCACTGGTGACGACGACGGCGGACTCGTTGTGGGCGGGGCGCACCGCTGTGGACGCCCCGGCAGTCCGCGGCCGACGTCGGGATTCCAAGGCCGCGGTGCTGTCCTTCCCGGCAGGGACGGGCGACGACGCGGTCACCGGCGGCGCCGAATTATCCACGCAGTTACAGACGTGGATAATCCTGGAGGCCGCCTACCGCGTGACTGCCGGCGCGACGGGCGACGCCGAGGTCTTGGAGTAGGCGAGCGCACGATGCCTGATGCCCAGCGATACCCGGTCGCCGCGGGTCGGCAGATCCGGGGCGGCCATCCGGGCGCGGACGGTCAGCCCGGTGGTCAGTTCGACACTGACGAGGGCGTCGTGGCCCGCGTAGGCCACTGAGGTGACAGTCGCTTCGGTTCCACCGCCCTCTACATGCAGCCATTCCGGGCGGAGCATGACGCACACCGGCGAGCCGTCCTTCGGTTCGCTGCCGTCGGCCATCTCGGCCTCCACCAGTCCAAGACCGCACTGCACCAGACCGCCGGACCAGTAGCCGTCCATTTCCACCGTGTCACCGACAAACGCTGCCACCCACCGGCTGACCGGCCGCTCGTACACCTCGCGGGGGGTACCCCACTGCAGGATCCGGCCGTCACGCATCACCGCAACGTAGTCGGCCAGGGACAGCGCCTCCTCCTGGTCGTGGGTGACCAGGAGGCTGGTGTTGCTTTGTCCGCGGAGCAGGTCAGCAACCTCGCGGCGCAGCGTGGACCGTAGCTGGGGATCAAGAGCGGCGAACGGTTCGTCGAGGAGCACCAGATCGGGCCGGGGCGCAAGGGAGCGGGCCAGCGCCACCCGCTGGGCCTGACCGCCGGACAGCTGGGACGGGGCGCGGTCCAGCAGCTCGTCGAGGCCAACGAGTGCGGCAAGGTCGGCGATCCGCCGGGCCCGGTCCGGGTTGCGCTTCAGCCCGAACCCGATGTTGTCCCCCACCGACAAGTGGGGAAAAAGGGAGGCATCCTGCGGCACCCAGCCCACCCCGCGTTTTTCCGGGGCCAGCTGGACTGTCGGTGAGGACAGCAACTTCTCGCCCACACTGATGGTGCCGCCGGTCGCAGGAAGCAGGCCGGCAATGGCACGCAGCAGGGTGGTCTTGCCGCAGCCGCTCGGGCCGAGCACAGCGGTCAGGGAGCCCCGGGGGATCTCCAGATGGACGCCGTCGAGCACCGTCGTGGCGCCGTAGGCAACACGCAGCCCGTCAATGACTACCCAACTCACAGATCCTCCTTCGCGACGCCCCGGAACCCGGAGAGCACCACCGCCGGGACGGCGGCGAGCAGCACCAAGGTTGCCGCGTAGGGTGCGGCCGCCCCAAATTCAAACACTGTGGTCCGTGACCACAGCTCAGTGGCGAGAGTGGATGTGCCCGTGGGGCGCAGCAGCAGCGTCGCAGGTAATTCTTTCATGACGGAGATGGCCACCAGTAGCGCGCTTACCCCGATGCCGGGGAGTGCCAGCCGGGCTGTCACCCGCCACCACGACTGGAGCGGGGACAGCCCCAGCATCCGCGACACATCAACCAGATTCCCCGGTACCGCCGCGATACCGCTGCGCATCGTGCCGATGGCCTTCGGCATGAACAGCACGGCGTACCCGAAGATGAGCACCACAACCGTTTGGTAGAGGGCCGGGACTGCGGCAAGGGCAAAGAACACCAGAGCCAGGCCCACCACAATCCCGGGCAGGGCATGGCCAAGGAAACCCACTGCCTCCACGGCGGCGACCAGACGACCCCGGTACCGCGCCGCCAGGACGGCAATGGGGAGTGCCAGCATCACGGCGGCGAGCGCGCCGGCAACGGCGAGGCCCAGGGTGGTCCCGATGGCCTCACCGAGGCGCGCGACGTCGAGTTCCCGCAGGGTCTGGGCTTCCACCAGGCGGCTGGTGAGCCCGGCGACGGGAACAGCGACGCCGACCAGCGGTGCAGCCAGCACCAGGGCGAGAGCCGCGGTGACCCACCGGCCGGCCGGGACCAGCGGCATCCGGCCGCGACCGGTGCCCTGGCCGGCCTGGCCGCGGAATCGTTTCTCTCCGGCGACCACGGTCAGCGCCAGGGCCACCAGCATGAGAGCCAGCAGGGCGGCCTGGTTTCGATCGAAGCTGGCGCCATAGGCGGAGTTGATGCCCCAGGTCAGGGTCTGAAACCGTAGCATGGCCACCAGGCCAAAATCGGACAGCGTGTACAGGGCAACGAGGAGCGCTCCGGCCAGGGCCGCGGGGCGGACCCGCGGCCAGGTGGCGGAGCGGAAAGCTCCCCAGGGGCCGCGGCCCAGGGTACGGGCCACCGCCTCCAGCTCACCGGACGCGCCACGGAGTGCTGCGACCACCGGCAAGGTGACGTAGGGGGTGCAGACGGCGGTCATGATCAGCCAGCTCGCAAAGAAACCGTCCAGGGTGGGCAGCCAAACCAGCCAGCCGTAGGCGGCCAGGTAGGACGGGACGGCGAGGGGCAGCGCCGATACCAGCAGCATCGCCCGGGGTGCGGGGATGCGGACCCGGGTCAGCGCCCATGCCGATGCGGTACCCAGCACCAGGCAGGAACCGGTCACTGCTGCGGCGAGCAGTACCGAGTTCAGCGCCAGCTGCAGCACCCTCGCCCTGAGGAGGGTGTCGGCGAATTCAGCGAACCCGGCGTCGGTGGTGCGTGCCACGAGATAAACCAGCGGGATGGCTGCGGTCGAGGCACACAGGATGGCCAGCACCAGCAGCCATCCCGGGGCTTTGGCCCGTGGCGCACGCGGAGAACGTACCGGCGAAGTGCCGGCACGTCCTTCGCGGACCATGCTCATCGGGTGTGTCACCTGCTCCGTGAGATCAGATCAGGCCGTGCTTGCTGAGCAGTTCCTGAGTCGCCTCAAGTGACTCAAGATCGGACAGGTCAAGGTCAGGGTTGACCAGCGAGTCCAACGCTGGAAGGTCCTCGGGGGCTTCAACACCCTCCGCCAACGGATATTCGAACGTCTCGTCGACGAAATACTGCTGTGCTTCAGCTGAGACCAGGAACTCGACGAATTCGAGGGCGTCGGCGTCCTGAGCGGCACCGGAGAGAATTCCCGCTCCGGTGACGTTGACGATGGAGCCCGGGTCTCCGGCCTCCGGGTAGGACAGCTGGGCGCGCATGTTCTCTTCGCCGATTTCCGTTGCTTGACCGAACCAGTAGTAGTGGTTGATCAGTCCGGTGTCGACCACCCCGTCATTCACGGCGGTCAGCACCGCCCCGTTGTTCTCGAAGATCTGCGGATCGTTGGCGGCCAGCGCTGCTACCCACTCGTCGGCTGCTTCCTCGCCCTTCAGCACCCGGTACGCGGTGATGAACGCCTGGAAGCTGGCATTCGAGGGGGCGATTCCTACCCGGCCAGCCCACTCGGGGGTGGTGAGTTCGTCGACGGTGACGGGCACGTCGTCAGCGGCGAGCTCTTCGCCGTCGTACACAATGACACGAGCGCGGCCGGTGACTCCAACCCAGCTGTCATCGGTGGAGGTGAAACCGGCGGGGACGCTCGCCGTGACGTCCTCAGGGAGGGTGGTGAACAGACCCGCGCTGCCGAGAGCGCCGAGCGCACCGGCATCCTGGGACAGGAACACCTGGGCGGGGGTCTGCTCACCCTCTTCGAGCAGCAGGGCGCCCAGCTCGGCGGTGTTGCCGTAGCGAACGTCCACCGAAATGCCGCTGGTTTCCTCGAACATGTCGATAAGGGGCTGGATCAACTCTTCATCCCGACCCGAATAGAGGGTCAGCGCGTCGTCGCTCTCCGCCTCGACGGCGGGTGCTGAACTTTCCTGCTCCGCGGCTGGGTCTCCTGACGCCCCGCAGCCCACGAGGGCGAGCAGGGTGGCACCAGCGGCGAGGGCGGCAAATCTGTTGGTCATAAGTGATATCTCCGAGGGGAATCCAATGGGGGTAAGGATTACCTTACACGGAATCAGCACCGAATTAGTCACACAAATGTGACCTAATAGGTGTGACGGGGCGTCAGGGCTGTTTGCGCTGGGGGTAGAGCGTTTCGTGCCTGGCGAGCATGGCCACAAATTTCACGATATTCCGCTCCCGGGCAGCCTCGGTTTTCAGCTGGCCCAGGCGGAAAATAAGCGCGTACCTGTTCTGGGAGGAGAGGACGTCGAACATGGCCTGCGCTGACGGGTCCGCGGCGATGGCGGCAGCCAGGTCCGCGGGAACCTGGGCCGTCGCCGGTCCGGCGTAGGCCCGCGCCCACCTGCCGTCGGCTTGCGCGGTGGCGACGGCGTCATGCCCTGCCTGAGTCATCCGCCCCTCGGCGGTCAACCGTTCGATGTAACCGATGTTGCGCAGGGACCAGATGCTGCGCGGCCCGCGCGGGGTGAACCGCTGGAACGTGCTTCCGTCGTCCCGCCGCCGGGCCTGGCCGTCGATCCACCCCACACACAGCGCCTCATCCAGCGCCGCCGGGTAGGTCAGGTCGGTGACCGAGCCGCCCTTCTTGTGCAGGATCAGCCAGACCCCCGGGGAGGTCGAGTGGTGGGCGTCAAGCCATTCCTTCCACGCGGCAGCATCAGGAATCAGCAATTCGGGCAGTTCGGCCTTCATGGGGCTACTGTAATCCTCTGGGCTTCGCTGAGCTCCCCCACCCAGGAATCTGGAGAAACCTCATGCTGCGGGTCCGTCCCACGATGATCACCACCGACAACGAGCGGATGGCGGCCCTCTTCCGCACCCTCGGCCTGCTACCTGCTGAAGGAACTGCTGGCGAGACACTTTACGACGCCGGTGGTGGCCGGATTGCCCTCCGCCGCGCCGGGGACGGGCGGAACCGGATCGGCTTCGAGGCGGGGGACCTGGCCGAATTTGCACGCCGCACCCGGGAGAGCGGGACGACGGCGGAGCTGGCCGAGCCTGACGGCGGCACAGCGGTCCACGCAAAAATTGTCCAGGTCACGGCACCCGGCGTAGCGTTCACCGTCCATCAGGGTGAGCGGGCGGCCCGTTCCGGCGCCGACCCGAATCTCACCGTGGTGGGTGTCTGGCACACGCCGGAGCCCCGGGCTGCGGCGAAGGTGCTGGGCGACATCGGCGCGCGGCCGCAACCTGCCGGCCAGGACGGCTGGGTGGATTTCGTCGCCAAAAACGGGGGCCTGGTGTCGGTCCGTGCGGGGGATCATCAGCGCGTGGACGTGGGCTTCGAGTACACGGGGGAACTCCCCAGCCTCCGCGACAGGGTGCTGGGCGCCGGGTTTCCTGCAGTGTTGGCCAGCGCCGGTGCACTGCTGCAGGTTCCGCTCCCGTCGGGTGAACAGATGATCATTTCCCGGCCGCGGTGTACGCGCCGTTGACCGTCCGCCAAGCCCGCCGCAGCATCCCACTGCGACCGGCCAGCCAGTGCCCCCGGATTCAGCCAAGGGCCGAAGCGCAGCGCGCCGCCCGCCATCGGGGCCCCGTCTGCGATACAACAAAGTATGAACGTTCGCACCCCTGACCCCAATCCCGGGTGGCTTTCGGAAGATGACCTCTACGAAGCCCGCCGCCGCCTCCCCATGGTCTATGTGGAAGCCATTCCGGTGCGCTGCGACTCGCTGGGATATGTCACCGAGGTTGGGCTGCTGCTGCAGGCCAACGATCAGGGCGAGATGGTCAGGACCTTCGTGTCCGGGCGGGTGATGTACCGGGAAACCATCCGCGCCGCGCTGGTCCGTCATCTGGAAAAGGACCTGGGCCCGTTTGCCCTCCCCCAACTGCCGCCCTGCCCTGTCCCGTTCACCGTCGCCGAATACTTCCCGTCGCCGTCAGAGACCGGGATGACCGATGACCGGCAGCACGCCGTCGCCCTCGCGTACCTCATCCCCGTCACCGGCGAATGCCAGCCGCGCCAGGACGCGTTGGAGCTGTCCTGGATGACTCCAGACGAGGCGCTCAGCCCCGGCGTTCAGTCCGAATTCTCGGGTGGACGCGGTGGACTACTCCGCCAGGCGCTGGCCTACGCGGGCTGGGGACGCTAACCGGTGAGCAAAAACCGGAAACCGACCCGGGTGCGCAGGCTCAGCGCCGAAGCCGTCACCGCCGGTCACCACATCATCGGTCCTGCCGGCGCGGAGCCCACCAAGGTGGTGGGCACCGACATTGAGAATGACGATTTCGGTACCCCCGCCGTCGTCGTCGCGACTCTGGACTCCGGCGACACGCTTCGTATCGCCACCGGTTCACAGGTTCAGATTGCCGTCGACGACGCCGAAGCGGGGGCAGGCTCGATCCCCGCCCAGGACGGCACCCCCGAGGCGGTCATTGCCCACGCGGTATCCGTGCACCCGGAGAGCACCCAGCTGCAGGGCATTGCCGAGCGGCTCTCCAACGGCGTGAACGTCAAGTCGGGGAGCAATCTGCAGGACGTCCATGACCTGGCGCTGAGCCTGCTGGTTGACTTCGCTGATGCGACCAACGCGCAGCGGGTCTGTGACCTGCTCACCCCGCTGCCGTTTGACGGCAACTTTGGCCGCTGGAAGTGGATCGAGGGAGCGTTGGCTCTCGCGTCGTATCTGGCCTACGACGACGGCGACCCCGCCCGCGCAGATGCCTACTCGGCGTCACTGCGGACTGCCGACGACGCCGAAACCGACCCCCTGAAAGCCAAGCTGGCGGGGGCGGTCCGGCAACGCCAGCTGAACGCCCCCAACCTCTACGACCCGGAGATTAGCCGCGCCGCCGCCGCCGGGAATCCGGCGGCTGAGAAGGACTGGCGGGTGGTGCGGCTGACCGCACTGTTTTACCTGCGCTCCCACGGCGGTTCCGAGACGTTGACGACCGAGGAACTGACCCGGCGGATCCACAACGAACTCCTCGCAATCCGCGCCCTGTAGCGTTCCAGGAACGCTCCAGGGGACCCTCTCGGGGACCCTCTCGAACCGTCCAGGAACGCTCTGGAGCGCTGACTCCTGCGGGAGTAGAGTGTGGCCATGAATCACTCGCCTGGCACCACCGGCACGGCCGCAGCTGAGGTTAGGAACCCGCTCAGCGTCCACATCAACGCTGACGCCCGTCAGGTCTGGGTGATGCTCCGTGAACCGGCGAAGGTCTCCCAGTGGCATGGGTGGGACTACGACGGCCTGGCGGAGGAGATTCGGCTGATCTTCTTCGCACCCGGCGTCGCCGAAGCCCCCGACCACCTGTCGCTGACCCTTGAGGACGGGGACACGTTCCTCGTGGAGCCCGGCCCGGACGGGACTGTCGTCACCGTCCGGCGGGGGACCCCGGAGCCGGGGTCCGATCTGGCGGACTGGGACGCGGACATCACCGAGGGGTGGATTTCCTTCCTCCACCAGTTGCGGTTCGCGCTGGAGCGCCACCCCAACACCAACCGTCACACGGCGTTCTTCGCCGGCACACCCGCCGATGGGCTCTCCATCGTGGACCGGGTGGGCGCCGGGTCGGTGGGTGAGCCTGGCGACCCCTACACGCTGACGATGCCGGACGGTGGGGAGCTGACGTGCCGGGTGTGGTTCCGGACCGCACGGCAGCTCGGGCTGACCGTGGCGCAGTACGCCGAGCACGGTGATGGGCTGCTGATCCTGGCCGAGCAGCCAGTGGTGGAGGGGGTGCGTGACAAGCCGTCCGCCCTGGTCATTGCATCCACCTATGGGTTGGGGGCCAGGGCCTTGCACGGCGTCTGGGACAGCTGGGAGGCTGTGCGCCGCGATTCCTACCCCGACGCCGACCCGCTGGTCACTTCGGACCTCAACCGCGCGGGCAAACTGTCCTCCTAATTTGCTGGCAAAATAGGTTGGTGCCAACTGATACTCAGCAATCGTCCTTCTCGTTCACCGTCGATCAGCGGCTGAGCGACCCCGCGGGCGGGCCGTTGCATGGGCGCACCGGCACCATCACCACCCCGCACGGTGAGATCCGCACGCCCGCGTTCATCGCCGTCGGGACCAAGGCATCGGTGAAGGCGGTGCTCCCCGAATCCATGAAGGAGCTCGGCACCCAGGCGCTCCTCGCCAACGCGTACCACCTGTACCTGCAGCCCGGGCCGGAGATTCTCGACGAGGCAGGCGGTCTGGGCCGTTTCATGAACTGGGACGGACCCACCTTCACGGATTCGGGTGGTTTCCAGGTGATGAGCCTGGGCTCCGGGTTCAAGAAAGTCATCACCATGACCGTCGCCGACGCTGAGGGCGGGGGTTCCGACCACCGGGTGGCCGCCGGCAAGGAACGGCTCGCCCACATTGACGACGACGGCGTCTGGTTCAAGTCCCACCTGAACGGGGACCGGCACCGGTTCACCCCCGAAATTTCAATGCAGGTACAGCATCAGCTCGGCGCCGATATCATGTTCGCGTTCGACGAGCTCACCACCCTGATGAACTCCCGCGGCTACCAGGAAGAGTCACTGGAGCGCACCCGGCTTTGGGCCGAACGCTGCCTCGCCGAACACGATCGGCTGACGGGGGAGCGGGTGGGTAAGCCGTACCAGGCGCTGTTCGGTGTCATCCAGGGGGCCCAGTATGAGGACCTGCGGCGGAAAGCCTCCCGGGACCTCGGCAACATGAACTTCGACGGATTCGGGATTGGCGGCGCCCTGGAGAAAGAAAACCTTGGAACCATCCTGGGTTGGTGCGCTAATGAACTGCCCGAAAACAAACCGCGGCACCTCCTGGGGATCTCGGAGCCGGATGACCTGTTCACCGGCATCGAGAACGGCGCCGACACCTTTGACTGTGTTTCCCCTACCCGGGTGGCCCGCAATTCAGCGTTCTACACTCCGGACGGGCGGTGGAACCTCTCGAATGCCCGGTTCAGGAAGGACTTCACTCCCCTGGTGGATGGCTGCGACTGCTACACCTGCACCAACTACACCCGCGCCTACATCCATCACCTGTACAAGGCGAAGGAAATGGTTTCGGCCACGCTCATCTCGATCCACAACGAGCGCTTCATCGTGAAACTGGTCGACGACGCCCGCGACGCGATCGGCGACGGCACCTTCTTCGACTTCAAGGCCGAGGTGCTGGGCCGCTACTACCCCGCCAGGCCCTAGCCCTCGAAGGAAAGTGGCCGCCCCGCAGGTTAGTGGTGGCGCAACAGCGAACCTGCACGTGTGCCACTTTTCTGGGGTGGGACGGGACCAGCCCGGCCGCGTCGAATCGACCTCACCGGGCCGTTGCTGCCCTCGACTTCTCCTCCACAGGCGCCGGTGGAGCGGAGTTGTCCACATATCGGCTCCGGCCGACCCCACCGAGCATGGACCGGCGCATGCTGACTGCATGAATACCCAGTGCCCGTCCTGGCTAAAGCTTTCAACGAGTCCCTGGACCACCGCGGAACTCGCCGACCGGAATGTCAGCGAGCGGCAGGTCGCCCGGCTCGTCCAGACGGGAGACCTGGTCCGGCTGCGTCGCGGATGCTATCTTTCGGGCCAACTCTGGGAACAACAGTCATCTACAACGCGGGCACTGCAACGCATCTACGCACACCACCACTCCCTGCTGCGGTCCACTCAGTCCGAGCTGGTGTATAGCCACACGTCGGCTGCCCGCATCCATGGGTTGCACCTGTGGAACGTTGATGACTCGATCCACATCACTCAAAGTTTTCCCACCTCACCGCACGGACACGGTCCAGACGTTCGACCCCATTACTCACCGTTAGCACCCGAGTCCGTGTCCTTCCGGAAAGGCCTGCAGGTCACCTCGCTGGAACGCACCGTGGTGGACTGCGCACGGATCCTCCCCTACCGGCAGTCACTCATCATCGCGGACAATGCGCTGTATCTGGGCGCGAACCGACCACTGATGCAGGACATATGCCTCCACTTCACCGGCCACAAGGGCATCGCCAACGCGAGAATGGTCCTCGATCACGCCAGCGCCCTGGCCGAGTCGCCCGGCGAAACCCTGGCCCGGCACGTGATCAGACGCCTGCGGCTGCCGATGCCTGAAGAGCAGGTCGCCGTCAGGACCAGGCATGGCAATCACCGGCTGGACTTTGCGTGGCGTGAGCTGCTGCTGGCCCTCGAGTTTGACGGCAAAATCAAGTACTTTGCCTACGCTCCCACTGAAGAGGTGCTCTATCAGGAGCGCCGGAGGGAGAAGGCGCTCATGGAAGACGGCTGGCAGTTCGTCCGGCTTGAATGGGCGGATCTGTTCAGGGAAGCCGAGCTAAGGGCACGTCTCACCATTGCTCTACGCCGGGCGTCCCTGCTCCACCGGGAAAGTGCCTGACCCGCAAACGAGTGGCAGCCCCACCACTCGTCTGCGGCTCCGGCACTTTCCCGGCACCATCAGGACGCTGCGTAACTCGGTTCGCGCCTCTTGATCGTCTTGATGACCAGTGCAGTGACCGGGACAAACAGCACTTCGATGAGGGTCTTGTAGAGGAAGCCGAAGAGCAGGTAGTTCAGGAACCCGCTGAAGGTGGTGATGCCTATCACGGATGCCGCGATGGCGCAGAAGATCAGGGTGTCAGCGAACTCGCCGACCACCGTTGACCCGAGCAGTCGGCCCACGAGGCCGCGCTCGCCGAGCCGGGCTTTCATCCGGACCAGCACCCAGGCGTTGAGGGTCTGCCCTACAGCGAACGCCAGCAGGGAAGCGAGCACAATCAACGGGACCGGTCCGAGTGCCCCCTCCAGGGCGACCTGCTTGGAGGTGCCGAAATCGTCGTCGAACCCGGGGAGGGCGATGATGATCAGATAGCAGAGGGAGGCGAACGCGGACAGCAGGAACGTGACGATGATGGCCAGCCGGGCGGCCTTGAAGCCGTAGACCTCGCTGATCACATCGCCCAGGATGTAGGCAAGGGGGAAGAGGAAGAAGCCGCCGTCGGTGATGATGCTGAAATCGCCGACAACCGGCCCGATCAGGACACCCTTGGATGCCCCGATGTTCGACAGCAGCACGACGACGGCGAGCGTCGCCAACATGACGGCGAAGTAGGTACTCCCGGAGGAGGCAAATTTGGCGCGGGTTTTTTCCTGCAGCTGAGTCAACGTCATCTCATTCATCGAAGTGGTTCGCGGACACTTTTCGGCCCACTGTATTAGCACTGATGCCCGGCTACCCCCGGACAGTTTAATTCTCCCACGCCAGGAGAGGACGCCCTGAACTGGCCGCCCCGGACGAAAATGGGCAGACTGTACAAATGTCCCTTACTCATTCAGCCCCAGCAGTAACCCTGACCATCGCCGGATCCGAAGCTACAGGCGGCGCTGGCGCCCAGGCGGACCTCAGGACCTTCCAGGAGCTGGGTGTCTTCGGCATCGCTGCCCTGACCTGCATCGTGTCTTTTGATCCGAAGGACAACTGGAACCACCGTTTTGTGCCAGTTGACCCGCAGGTGATCGCCGATCAGTTGGAGGCCGCCCAGACGTGTTATCCGCTGGAGACCGTCAAAATTGGCATGCTCGGAACCCCCGCAACCATCAGCACGGTTGCGGCAGCGCTCAAGAGCCAGCAGTGGCGGAACATCGTGTTGGACCCGGTATTGATCTGCAAGGGGCAGGAGCCGGGCGCAGCACTCGACACCGACCAGGCGCTGAAGGCCAGCATCCTTCCCCTGGCCACCGTGGTCACGCCCAACCACTTCGAAGCCGAATCGCTATCCGGCATGACCATCAACAGCATCGAGGATCTGCAGGAAGCCGCCAAGCGGATCCACGAGATCAGCGGGGCCGTCGTCGTCGCGAAGGGTGGTGTCCGGCTGGAAGGCGAGAACGCCGTCGACGTCTACTTCGATGGCACCACCCTTGAACTGCTGTCCGCTCCGAAGGTCGGTGATGTGGCGGTCAGCGGTGCGGGGTGCACGCTCGCCGCGGCCATCGCCGCCGAACTATCCAAGGGCGCCTCGCCCCTGGAAGCCGCCCGAACAGCAAAGGCGTTCGTGACCAAGGGGATTCGCAACCGGATGTCGTCGAAGGCACCGTTCGACGCCGTCTGGCAGGGCGGCGCCGCCGGTATCCCAGCATGAAGGTAGCGATTCTGGGCGATATCGGACAGCGGGTTTACCACGTCGGGGATGACGCGATGACCCACGCGGCCGTCGACGAACTGGCTGCGCGGGGGCTCACTAATGTCATCCTGCTCAGCCGCAATGTCACCGACACTGCCAGCCGGTTCGGGGTCGAAGCGGCCCCGACCATTGAATTCCCTTGGCCTTACGCCGAGTACCAGCAGTACCTCAAGGACGTTCTTTCCCTCCTGGCCGGCGAGCCCCATGGGCTGGCCGCGGATGACCAGATCCATCAGCTGATCGAGACCATCTCCGGGTGCGACGCCGTGCTCATCGCCGGCGGCGGAAACATGAACTCGGTGTACGGCTGGCTGTTGTATGAGCGCGCGGCTGTCGTCGAGATCGCCCGGCATCTCGGCAAGCCGGTGGTCATCGCTGGCCAAACCGTCGGTCCGCTCTTGTACGAAGCGGACCGCGACATCGCCGCACGGATGCTCACTCACGCCAGACTGGTCGGAGCGCGGGAAGCCAACACGCTCATGCTCGCCCGTGAACTGACGAAAACCACTGTAGTGCCCGGCCTCGACGACGCCTCGTTCCTAGCCACCAGCGCCGCGCTGGGTGAGAACAAGCCGGCCGAGGAGTTGCCTGCCGGTGCGTACCTGGTGGGCACCTTTGCTGGGGGCTCGGGCGCCTGTCCCCGCGACGTCTTTGTTGGGTCGGTCGCGAAGGCGCTCGATGACGCGGCTGAACTCACCGGCCTGCCCGTGGTACTCCTCCCCCATATGGCGGTGGAGGGTGAGGGTGGCGTCGATGAGACCATGCATGCCGAGATCGCTGCAGCCATGACCTCCCCCGTTGAGGCCCGGCAGATCGTGTCAGCCCGCGACACCGCGGTTCTGACGTCGCAAGCCGCCATGGTGGTCACGTCGCGATACCACCCGGTGATATTCGCGCTCGACGGTGCCGTTCCAACGGTCGCCCTCTCCCTCGACGAGTACAGCGATGTGCGCCTGCGGGGAGCCCTCGCCAACTGGGGACTGGCCCACTTCGCCCTGCCCCTGCCGTCCCTGCTCGACGGCACCCTTCGTCTGGCCATCCACGAGGTCTGGGACCGCCGGAACGACATTGTCGACCAGGTGCAAGCCCTACGACCGCAGAAATTGGCTGACTCGGCCATCTGGTGGGACACGGTCGTGCGGACCCTCCAGGGACAAGCCGCCGGTCTCCCGGCCCCACGCTCACATCGGGAGCTGGTACCCGAGGGCGCCTGGGCGGCCGCCGCCGCCGCGGCGCGTGTGGTGTTCCTGCCCATGTCAGCGGAGCTCGCCCACCTGCATAAGACCCGTGAACACCTCGAGGGGGACGCCGCAGCAGCACGCGCGGAACTCGACGGCTGGTTCAACTCGTCCAGTTTCCGCTTGGTCCGCGCCCTCGCCTCACTCCGATCGCGGCTGCGCCCGCACAAAGCCGCCTAAGGACTCCCCATGACCGCCGCATTCCCCGCCTCAGTCGCCATCATCATGCGGTCCCGGAACCGCTCCCTGCTGTTGGACCGCGCCCTCAGGGATGTGCTCCGCCAGACCGTGTCCGACTGGACTCTCGTCGTCGTCAATGACGGCGGCGACCGCGCCGAAGTGGATCCGGTGGTGGACCGCTACCGCCCGCAACTCGGCGCCCGGGTCCAGGTGATCCACCACGACGCTGCGCTGGGGATGGAGGCTGCCTCCAACGCCGGTATCCGCGCGTCGGACTCGGAGTTCGTTGCCATCCACGACGACGACGACGAATGGCACCCCGCCTTCCTTGAACGGACGCTCGCCCACCTGGCCCAGCACGACGACGCCGGGGTAGCGGTGCGCACCGAGATCGTTTTCGAGCGGATCCTGAACGGGACCATCGAGGAGATCGGCCGGGAAATCTTCCAGCCCGAAATGCAGTCAGTAACCCTCTTCGACACGCTGCGGCACAACCGCTGCGTTCCCATCTCGGTGCTGTACCGCCGTGCGCTTCACGACCAGATTGGGTACTACGACGAATCCCTTTCCGTGGTGGGTGACTGGGAATTTCAGCTCCGTCTCCTGCGCCACCACACCCTGGGATTCCTTGGCGCGGAACCCCTCGCGTTCTGGAACCAGCGACGGGAGGCGACCGGCGATCTGGGCAACAGCGTGATCATTGACGACTCCGGCCACAAACTGCTGGACCGGAAGGTACGCGAGCACCACCTGAAGGAGTACGCGAACCAGTACGGCCTCGGCTCCCTCCTCTATCAGACGTCCTACCAGCAGCGTGAATTCGACCTGCTGCACGACCGGCAGACCTACTCGGAGGACCTCCTACGGCAGATCCTCGACACCAACACGCGCCTGGGCGAGCGGGTGCAGATGCTCGAGGAAGCAATCAACGACGCGAGCCTGGTGTCGCTGGCGCGGCGCAGGTACCGCCGGTTGAAGGACCGCCTGACTCGGCGCTAAAGGCCAGCAGAATGTCACCGATTTCACATTGCGCGACCGTTCTCAGGTAATTATCAGGAAATTGCCTAACTTAACTAAGTTTTTTATGTGGTACCCGTTGACTTGTGACCCACTACACAGAAAAGTGGTACCGGTGGAGGGGGTCGGTTCTGCCGGCAACCACTGATCAACTACTGCTGACGCAACTTGTTCACTCCAGGAATGTCACTCACATCTGTCATGGCCGTGTCAGCAGTACTTGCGGGGAGCTAACCAAAGGTCTCTGTAGGTGGCCATGTCTGAGTCTCACTAAGGAGAAGTATGAGCAAGTCATACCACCGGAATACGGGGAAGGCTGTGTTGGCATCGCTAACCGGCCTTGTTCTGGCTTCCAGCATGTGGGCGCCTGCTTCGGCATTGGAATCACCGTCGTCTGGTGAGCCCACTGCCGAGGGAATCGAGCTCCAGGCAGTCCCCGATCTCAAAGTCAGCGCGGACCTGAAAGACAAGAAGGGTTCAACTGCTGCCTACATCCAGTTCTCAGGCAAAGGCGCCTTCGAACAAACCCAGCCCGCAGAGGTCCTCAGCGGCCTGACAGCCCCCTTGGACCGGACCGGTGATGTTCTCAATATCAGGTCGGGCATCCAGGACCAGGCGGATTCAGTGGCCGCAGAGGCGTCCGCCACGCAGCTCTACACCACTTCAAACACGCTCCCCGGTGTTGCCATTCAGGGTGACGCCGCAGCCATCCGGGCTCTTGCTGTCCGCCCCGACGTCGTGAAGATCACCGGTATTGTGCCGAAGACCGTTACCAACAAGGGCGCGGACATCGACACCCGCGCTCTGGATGCCTGGACGGCCCGCGATCAGACCGGCGAGGGAGTCACCATCGCCGTCCTGGATACCGGACTCGATTACACCCACGCCGGTTTCGGCGGCCCGGGTACCATCGAAGCGTTCGAGCAGGCTCAGGCCGACCTGGAACCTGATCCCGCTCTGTTCGACGCCGCCAAGTACGTGGGCGGCTTCGACCTCGTCGGCGACGACTACAACGCTGACGACCCGGACAACGACACCCCCGCTCCGGACCTTAACCCCCTCGACTGCCAGAGCCACGGGTCGCACGTCTCCGGCACCGCCGCAGGCTACGGCGTCAACGACGATGGCACCACCTTCGACGGCGACTATGCCGCCCTCGACGCTGACGCGGTCAACGCCATGCGGATCGGCCCGGGTTCAGCTCCCGAGGCCCAGCTGGTTGCCATCCGCGTCTTCGGTTGCGAAGGTTCCAGCTCAGTGGTCGGCCAGGCGCTCGACTACGTGCTCGACCCCAACGACGACGGCGACTTCAGCGACCGCGCACAGGTAGTCAATATGTCGCTGGGTTCCTCCTTCCCAGCGTATGACGACCCTGAAAACGACATCGTCAATGAACTCACCACCCTCGGCGTCCTCTCAGTTGTTTCCTCAGGAAATGACGGGGACGTTTACGACATCGGCGGTTCCCCCGGCAGCGCCAAGTCGGCGCTGACCGTCGCTGCGAGCGTCGGCTCCCAGGTCACCCTGGACCGCGCAGACGTGCTCGCGCCTAGCGGCGGATCAGATGAGGCTCTCGGCCAGTACAGTCAAAGCTTCGACTATGCCGCCGCCACCGAGGAGCAGCTGACGGGTACCGTTGTGAAGGCTGATCCCGCGAACGCTTTCGGTTGCCAGGCCTTCGCACCAGGGACCTTCAACGGTGAGTGGGTTTGGCTGCAGTGGGAAGACGGCGACAAGCCACTTCCCTGTGGGTCAGCCAAACGCTTCGATAACGTCGAAGCAGCGGGTGGAGCTGGTGTGGTCCTCGACTCGACCGATGCTGTCTTTGACGGCGGAATTGCTGGCAACCCGTCAGCGGTGAATCCCATCAGCCCTGAGGGAATTCCCGGCATTCAACTGACCGCCGCATTCTCCGAGCAGCTGGAACCAGCAGCAGAGGCTGGCACCCTGGAAATCCGCCTTGCTGCGGGATACCAGGCAGTTTCGAGCGCCGCCTCTGGCGCTCTCGACACGCTCGCATCCTTCTCTTCCCGCGGGGTTCACGGCTCCAATGGGGTAGTCAAGCCCGACGTGTCAGCGCCAGGCGTCTCCATCGGTTCAGTCCAGGTCGGCACAGGCACCGGAGCGTCATCGAAAAGCGGCACATCGATGGCCGCCCCTCACACAGCAGGCATCGCAGCGCTTTTGGTTGGCGCAACCGACTTCAACCCGTACGAGATCAAGTCAATGATCATGAACACGGCCACAGAGGATCTGCTGACCGCCGATGGGGTTGCTTACGCACCCAACAGGGTTGGCTCGGGCCGCGTTGACGCGATCCAGGCACTCGACACCGGCGTACTGGCTTACGCCACCGAGGATCCATCACTGACCTCGGTTAACTTCGGTGTGCTGGAACTTGGCACCGAGGCCATTGACATGACCAAGCAGGTCACAGTGGAGAACAAGTCGGACACCGTCCTGAACTACACGACCAGCTACCTCGAGGCATCCACCATGCCTGGTGTTGAGATCACAGTGTCCCCCGAGGCGGTCGATGTACCCGCCAACGGAACTGTCACCCTTGATGTCACCATGAGCGTCGCTGATCCTGCGGCACTCGCGAAGACAATCGATCCTGCTGCTGAGGCAACCCAGCTCGGTCTTCCTCGCCAGTACCTCGCCGATGTATCCGGCCGGGTTCAGCTGCTGGGTGCAGAGGGCCAGGAACTCCGCGTTCCCGTCTACTCGGCGCCGAAGCCGACGTCTGAAATCTCTGCTGGCGCGAAGATCATGTTCGAGAACGCCTCAACCCTTGAGACCGTGATCGCTATGCAGGGCCGCGGCTTGCTGCAGGGCGAAGAAGATTCGCTCTACGCGTCAGTCGTTTCCCCACTCGTCCTCGGTGCTGAAAGCCCTCGGGCCGAAGAGCGTCCGCTGGAGTCCCTGTACTCCTATGACCTGCGTTCAGTCGGCGCAGCGTCAACGGTTCCAGCAGTGGTTGCGGCCGGTGGCGACCCCGCTGACGGCACGTTCAACCTGGGTATCAGCACCTGGCAGAACTGGGGCCAGCTCGGCGGTAACAACAGCGTCGAGGTCGAGTTCGACACGGACAACGACGGTACAACCGACCACGTCGGTTTCACCGGACGCGCAGCTGACCTGGACCTGATCCTCTTCGAGGTCTACGAGCTCAACGCTGACGGTTCGCTTGGTCCGGTGGACGCGAACGGCAACCCTGTTCCATTGGCTTTTGTCCCTGCAAACGGCGTCCTCGGGGATGTTGACACCAACACCTTCGACACCAACGTCATCACCTTCCCCATCCCGGCTGAAGCTCTTGGCCTCGATCTGGAAGCATCGGCACCCATCAAATATCGCGTGGCAACCTACAGCTCCTTCAACGTGGACGAGAACGGCGAGAACGGTCCGGTGGACACCACCGACTGGATCGACTTCAACCTCACCGAGCCGGAACTGTGGTTCGAGGGCGCTGATCCTGAAGCCGCCTCCTACGTGTCGGCTGACGGAGCTTTGCTCGGCGTCAACCGTCAGGAAGGCGTCACCGACGCCCGCGGGTTGTTCCTGCACCACCACAACGCAACGGGCCTGAAGGACGAGATCATCGACCTCCAGGTCGATCAGCTTCGCTTCCCGGATGTTGCGGGTAACGAACATGAGGAAGCAATCAACTGGTTGGCTGATCAGGGCCTGACCACTGGTTATGAGGATGGAACCTACCGCCCTCTCGCCTCGATCAACCGCGATGCCATGGCGGCGTTCCTTTACCGCCTGGCCGGCGAGCCAGCGTTCGCCGATCCAACCACTTCACCGTTCACCGACGTTCCCACCACCGACCTCTTCTATACGGAGATCGCCTGGATGGAGTCGGTTGGACTGGCTGAAGGCTATGAAGAGGCAAACGGCACAGTAACCTTCCGCCGTCTGGCTCCCGTCAACCGCGACGCGATGGCTGCGTTCATGAACCGGTTCGCCGGGCTCTACTGCAACATCGGCGACGCAGCGGACTACACAGCACCGCAGGTTGCACCATTCCCTGATGTCCCAGTGAACGATCAGTTCCACCGGGAAATCTCGTGGATGGCTGAGAATGGCATCACCACCGGCTTCAGCGACGGCGAGTTCAAGCGCCTTCAGCCCGTAGCCCGTGACGCCATGGCTGCATTCATCGAACGTCTCGATGGGTACACCGAGGACAACGGCGGCTGCAACCCGTAACCACGGTTAGCAGCAGCTAGACACCAATAAGTGGTGGCCACCCGGGAACGGGCGGCCACCACTTTTTTGCCCGCGTCGTTATTCCGCCGGTCCCTTCACAAGGATTCCATCGTCGTCGGCGTACACGGTATCGCCCGGCGTGAAGATGACTCCGCCAACAGCGACAGGCACGTCCACATCACCCGCACCCTCCTTGGTGCTCTTGCGGGGATTGCTTCCCAGCGCTTTGATGCCGATCGGTAGGCCAGCGAGCACCGCGCGGTCGCGAACCGCTCCGTTGATAATGACGCCGGCCCAGCCGTTCTGCACAGCGATCTCAGCAATCATGTCGCCCATCAGCGCCCGCTCCAGTGACCCACCGCCGTCGACCACCAGGACGGCGCCCGCTCCGGGCGTCGAAAGAACCGACCTGAGCACCACGTTGTCGTGGTAACACTTCACCGTTCGGACCGGGCCGCTGAATGCCGTGTTCCCTCCGAGGTCCTGGAACTGGAGGGGCACTGACTGGACGGACTCCCCGAGTTCGTCGTAAAGGTCTGCGGTAGCAAAGTCCATGTTTTTCTCTCCTGATTGATGTTGGCATGTGGTCAGAGGTCAGCCGGAGTGAGCCTCCAGGAAGCTGTATACCTCAGTCTCGTCCACCCCGGGGAACGCGCCGGGAGGCATCGCGGCCAGGAGATGTGAATGGGCCCGGGCGCTGGGCCATGCGTGACCGGCCCAGTTGTCAGCCAACGACGACGGCGGTCGCCGGCAGCACGCTTCATCCGGGCAGAAGGATTTCTCCCGCATAGTGGTGTCCCTGCCCCTGAACCACTTCACGTGTGCGTAGGGGACCCCGATGCTCAGCGAGAACTCGCCGTTTGCCGACCGTTCGGTCCTGGCCGTGCACCAATACGTGCCGCTGGGAGTGTCCGTGTACTGGTTGTACGCACGGAACTTGTCGGCCACCTCAAACACGACCCGCGAGGTCCACCGTTTACAGGAGGGCTGGCCCTCGATGGCCCCGGTGTGATCCTGGGGGAACGTGACGCCGTCGTTCTCATAGGCCTTGTAGATGATCCCGCTCTCGTGGGTCTTCTGAAAGTGGGTGGGGATGCCCAGGTGCTCGGTGGCCAGGTTGGTGAACCGGTGCGCCGCTGTCTCATAGGACACGGCGAACGCGTCGCGGATGTCCTCGACGGCGATCTCCTTGGCGGCCTTGGACCGCTGCAGGAATTCCACAGCCGGCTTTTCCGGCAGCAGCAGTGCTGCGGCAAAGTAGTTGGTGGCCACCCGCTGCCTGAGGAACTCCCGATAGTTTTCAGGCGTCTGGTGGTCAAGCACGTAATGCCCGAGCGCCTGGAGCAGCACCGAACGCGGATCATGATCGGTTCGCTGGGATTGGGTGAGGTAGATCCTGCGGTTCTTCAGATCGGTGACCGAGCGCGTCGAGTGCGGCAGGTCACCCACATGGTGAAGGGTGAACCCGAGGTGCGCTGCAATGTCGGCGATCAGGTGCTGCGACATGGGTCCGGCGGTGTGACCCACCGAGTCCAGGACTTTCTGCGCTTCAGCCTCAAGGGTGGGAAAGTAGTTGTTCTGGCGGCGCATCTCCCCCCGCAGCTCGGCGTTGGCCCGGCGGGCTTCCTCGGGGGTGGCAACCTGTTCGTTGAGCCGCCGCTCCAGCTCGCCCTGGAGCCCCACCAAAGATTCGAGGACCTCCATCGGCAGGCGCGATGAGATGCGCACCTTCGGCAGGCCCAGCGACCCATATAGCGGGCCGCGCTGCGCCCGCTCCAGCTCGATCTCCAGAGCAGCCCTTCTGGTGGGCGGCTCAGCACCCAGCAGCTGGTCGATGCCGACGCCAAGGGCAGCGGCAAGCCCCTGCAGCATCCCCAGCTTTGGCTCCCGTTTGCCGTTCTCGATCAGCGACAGCTGCGACGCAACGGTGCCGACGACGACGCCCAGATCGTCGAGCGTCATCCCTTGCGCTTTCCGGAGGTGGCGGATCCGTCGGCCCAGGCTGATCGCGTCGAGATCCCCTGGCGCACCGGCGCCCACTGCAGCCCCACCTGACTCCGGCCGGTTCCAGGTGGCTGGTGTGATCGGCATGTTAGTCATTTGTTGAGGTTACGCGAAGAAGTGCGTTTCTTGCCAGCACTTTCATCTAGGCAGGGGGTTGAAAGGGGAGAAAGGTTGATTTTACGAAGCCGACGAAACCTTTTGACGGTGAATCAACGACTCAATCCAATAGACGGCCCCGTCGCATGAACGGCTCAGGGAATTCAAAGGAGAATGCAATGACACAGGACCAGACCACCCCACCCGCCCACACAGCATCCACTGGCCAGGGCAGCGAAGGATCGGCGGAGCGGGAGCTGGAACTTGAATGGTCAGCCAATCCCCGCTGGGAGAACGTTGCACGTGATTACTCGGCGGCCGACGTCGTCCGTCTCCGCGGCCGGGTCCAGGAGGAGCACACCCTGGCGAAGCGCGGCGCTGAGAAGCTCTGGACACAGCTGACCGCGCAGGCCAGTACCGGCGAGTACACCCACTCGCTGGGCGCCCTTACCGGCAACCAGGCGGTACAACAGGTCAAGGCGGGCCTGAAGGCCATCTACCTGTCCGGCTGGCAGGTCGCCGCTGATGCCAACAACTCCGGGCACACGTATCCGGACCAGTCCCTGTACCCCGCTAACTCAGTGCCCACCGTGGTGCGGCGCATCAACAACGCGCTGCTCCGCGCCGACCAGATCGACTTCGCTGAGGGCGTCCAGACGGTCGAGGACTACCTGGTGCCCATCATTGCCGACGCCGAGGCGGGCTTCGGCGGCCCACTCAACGCCTACGAGCTGATGAAGTCGATGATCCAGGCCGGCGCCGCTGGTGTTCACTGGGAGGATCAGCTCGCGTCCGAGAAAAAGTGCGGGCACCTTGGTGGCAAAGTGCTCATCCCGACCCAACAGCACGTCCGCACCCTCAACGCCGCCCGGCTCGCCGCCGACGTCGCCGGCACCCCCTCAGTGGTGGTGGCGCGTACCGATGCTGAGGCGGCAACGCTGATCACCTCGGACGTCGATGAAAGGGACCAGCCGTTCATCACCGGCGAGCGCACCCCTGAAGGCTTCTACACGGTGCGCAACGGCCTCGAAGCCTGCATCGCCCGGGGCCGCGCGTACGCGCCCTATGCGGATCTGCTGTGGATGGAGACCGGGACACCCGACCTCGACTTGGCACGGAAGTTCGCTGAAGGGATCAAGTCCGAGCACCCGGACCAGATGCTTGCGTACAACTGCTCGCCGTCGTTCAACTGGAAGAAGCACCTCGACGACGCAACCATCGCCAAGTTCCAGCGCGAACTCGGCGCCATGGGCTTCACCTTCCAGTTCATCACTCTGGCCGGCTTCCACGCCCTCAACTACTCGATGTTCGACCTCGCTGAAAGCTATGCCCGCGACGGCATGAGCGCCTACGTCGAACTGCAGGAGCGTGAGTTCGCTGCTGAATCCCGCGGCTACACCGCCACCAAGCACCAGCGCGAGGTGGGTACCGGCTACTTCGACCAGGTTGCCACGGCCCTCAACCCCACGGGCAGCACCCTCGCTCTGGCCGGCTCGACCGAGGCGCAACAGTTCCACTAACCCCCACCCCCAATCCCCGATCCCACCATCCTGCCCGATCCCCCACCAACCCGGGGGCGGGTGGGTGGGGGATCCCGGGGTGAGGGACCCACTCTTCCCAGGAGGCACCTCATGAACAACCTGATCACTCTCAACGGCGTTACCCTGACGGCGCCGGCCGTGCGCCGTCAGGACGAAATCCTTACCCCGGAAGCCCTCGAGTTTCTCCGGAAACTGCACCAGTCGACAGCGAGCCGCCGGCAGGAACTCCTGCAGCTGCGGCAGCAGTCCCGCGCCAGGATCTCCAACGGCACCGACCCGCGTTTCCTTCCAGAAACCAAACACATCAGGGACAACGCCGGCTGGCGGGTTGCCCCAGTCGCTCCCGGGCTGGAGGACCGTCGGGTGGAGATCACCGGGCCGGTGGACCGGAAGATGACCATCAACGCCCTCAACTCGGGCGCCAGGGTGTGGCTCGCTGACATGGAGGATTCCTCCACCCCGAGCTGGTCGAACGTCATCAACGGGCAGCTCAACCTGCGCGACGCCCTGACGGATCGGATCGACTTCACCTCGCCGGAGGGCAAGGAGTACCGCCTGGGTGCGGACCGGCCCACCATCGTGGTCCGGCCCCGCGGCTGGCACCTGCCGGAAAAGCACCTCCTGATCAACAACACTCCGATCGCCGGCGGGTTGGTGGACTTCGGGCTATATATCTTCCATAACGCCCGCACCCTGATTGAGCAGGGCCGGGGCCCCTACTTCTACCTGCCGAAGATCGAAAACCACCTCGAAGCGCGGTTGTGGAATGACATTTTCGTCCAGGCCCAGCAGCTCCTTGGCCTCCCCCAGGGCACCATCCGCGCTACGGTCCTGATCGAGACGATTACCGCGGCCTTCGAAATGGAGGAGATCCTCTATGAGCTGCGCGAACACGCCGCGGGCCTGAACGCGGGCCGCTGGGACTACATCTTCTCGGTGATCAAGAACTTCAGGACCCGCGGACCACGCTTCGTCCTCCCCGACCGGTCCATGGTGACGATGACCGCCCCGTTCATGCGGTCCTACACAGAACAGTTGGTCCGAATCTGCCACCGCCGGGGCGCCCACGCGATCGGTGGGATGGCGGCCAACATCCCCAACCGACGCGATGAGGCGGCCAACGCCGTCGCCCTGGAGAAGGTGAGGGCCGACAAGACCCGCGAAGCCAACGACGGCTTCGACGGCTCCTGGGTGGCCCACCCGGACCTGGTGCCGGTGGCCATGGCGGTGTTCGACTCGGTCCTCGGCGCCGAACCGAACCAGCTCACCAGGCTGCGCGACGACGTCGTCCCCGATGACAAGGCGCTGCTGAACATCGCTGGCACGCCCGGGGTCATCACCGAAGGTGGTATCCGCGGCAATCTGGAGGTGGGGGTGAGGTACATCGAGTCGTGGCTGCGTGGCAATGGTGCCGCGGCGATCAACTCGCTCATGGAGGACGCGGCCACCGCCGAGATTTCCCGGTCCCAGATTTGGCAGTGGATCTACTCGGGGGCGGTGACCGACGACGGCGAAAAGATCACGCACACCTGGGTCGCCGAACTCCTTGAGGAGGAGTTCGAGGGGCTGGAACGCTTCGCTGGCGACCGGTTCGACGACGCGCGCGCGATCTTCGAGGAGGTGGCCCTCGGCGAGGAGTTCCCCACCTTCCTCACCGTTCCGGCCTACGCCCGCTACCTGCACGAGAGCCGGGAGCTGGCAGCCGTCTAGTCCCAGCCCGGCGCGCCCGCATCCCGGTTGGATGCGGGCGCGCCGCTTTGCTGCGGGAATACCCCGAAGCCACCACCGCGTTGTGCGAAGTATGCAGATTGAAATTTGGTCAGACGTCAAGTGCCCGTGGTGTTTCGTTGGCAAGCGCCGGTTCGAGAAGGCCCTGTCAGGGTTTGCCCACCGGGACCAGGTGACGGTGACCTGGAAGAGTTTCCAGCTCGATCCGGATCTCCCAGACCATTACGACGGCACCGAGCAGCAATACCTTGCCGAGCGTAAAGGCATCCCTGAGGACCAGGTCCGCCAGATGTGGGACAGTCTCTCCGCCTCGGCCGCGGGCGAGGGTCTGGACTTCCGTTTCGAGGACGTGGTGGTGGGCAACAGTTTCACCGCCCACCGGTTCCTGCACCTGGCCAAGTCCCAGGGCCTCGGCGACGCCGCCAAGGAGGCCATCCTGTCCGCCCACTTCGAGCAGGGCAAAGACACCTCCGACACCGAGTTCCTGGTGCGCCTGGGCGCTGGCTTCGGCCTCGCTGAGCAGGACGTGCGGGAGACTCTCAGCACCGACCGATTCGCTGACGACGTCCGGCAGGACATTGCTGAAGCACGCGCCCTCGGCATCAGCGGGGTCCCGTTCTTCGTCATCGACCGTAAATACGGCATCTCAGGGGCCCAGCCCGCGGAACTGTTTGCCGAGGCGTTGGACACTGCGTGGAAGCAAGCGAACCCGCTTACCCTCGTCAGTCCTGCGGCTTCAGCGACCGGGTCCGACGGCGAAGCGTGCGGCCCGGACGGCTGCCACTAGGGTGCCGCTGGGGTAGATTCCGGGGCGCCCGATGTCGACTCGGGTTCCCCAGACGCTGTCGGGTCGGCGCAGACCAGCCCGGCCGGCGTCGTATCCAGGGCTTCCTCGGCGATGAGGGTCTCGAACCCTGAGCCGACGACGACGTCGACCGTTGCGTCCGTTCGCTCGTCCTCGACGAACGTGGTGCCGGGAATCTGGCGTTGCACGGTGAAGGCGTTTGCGTATCCGGCGGGCCCCGACACGATGATAGCGGTCATGCCGACCCGGTTTACCGTCCGGTTGCCCACCTCGCCCACGACAAAGGCCCGAGCCTGCAGGCTCTCCCCGACGTCCCCCGCCAACCCGTCAATGGTGGTGCTGTTGTAGAGATTGACTGTGACGGCTGAAGGCGATTGCACCTCGAAGGGTCCTGCGGGGCAGGTGTCGGTTGGTGCTACGTCCGGTTCGAGGGCGGCAATCCGAATATCCCCGCGGTTGATGCCGATCGCCACGAACACTGCCGCCGCCAGCAACGCCACCAGAATCACGAGGACCACGCCATGCCTGAGCCGCCGCATGTAGATATGGGGCCGCTCAACGTCTCCGGTGTCAGCGAAGACATAGTCCAGGTCGTTCTCAGTGACAATCCGGTGGCCGTGCCACTCGATCGGATTCTTCTTGGACTTTTTGGTTTCGTGCCGGTGCGGGGGGTGGTCAGTCATCGATCACCAGCACGCGCGCGTGCAGAATGGCCCGTTGGTGCAGGGCGGTCCTGACGGCGCGGTGGAGCCCGTCTTCCAGATAAAGGGTCTCGTTCCACTGGACCACGTGGGGGAACAGGTCGCCGAAAAAAGTTGAGTCCTCGGCGAGCAACGCCTCAAGGTCGAGGGTGGTCTTGGTGGTCACGAGTTCGTCAAGTCGTACCTGACGGGGTGCGACGCCGGCCCAGTCCTTGGGGGTCACATGACCATGGTCAGGGTACGGACGTCCGGCGCTTACGGCTTTGAAGATCACCAATACAGACTAGAGAACAACACCGGTCAATGGAACATCAGCCGCACCTCACGGTGTTTAGTGGCCTAAAGGTTACGATCCGGCCCGTCAACTCGCGATAATCGGGATGGTTCGCGTCGCTAGTATTTCGCCGGTAATCCAGTCTTCCCATTCCACCCGCAATTGATATCGGCCGGGAGTGGGGGGCAGCAGCATCACGTCGTACCGTTCGGCTGCCCCGAAAGCCAGCACGCTGGTGAGTAGCGGATAGCCTGCCGCCGCGCAGGTGGGGGACGGCACCCCCGGCACCGAGGTGTCCCTAAAGGGTCGCCCATCGTGGGCGATCAGCTCGGCGATCCTCGCCGGGTTCCCTGCCTGATCGGTGAAGTACATCCGGTTAGGCAGATAGTTGGCGTTGACGATGCGCAAGAGGGTGGGCTTGCGGGCGCCCGGCACCACGTTGGCGGGAATGGAGGACAGGCTCCAGACCCGGTCATCGGTGTTGCCCCTGTTGGCCAGATTCCCTCCCAGCAGGTAGAAGTGCTCGGGTTCGAACCTGTTCAGGCCAGCATCCTCGCCGGACAGCCCGGCGGCGTGGTTCATCTCGTGCCAGCGGGGGTCAACTGAGTAGGGGATGAGAATGCACTCGGTCGCGATGTCGTACTCAGGCCCATCGACGAAGGGCCTGCGGGCGCCAGGGGTCACCGGGTAGCTGGGATGTACCACGGGGTCAACCACCAGTGCGCCAAACATGCCCATCTGAGCATGCAGGACAGTGTTGACGTGGCAGTGGTAGAAGTAGGTGCCCGCCGCCCCATAGTTGGGATCACCGGGCCTACCCGGCTCGGCCTGCCACTGGTAGGTGTAGGTGCCCCCGATTTCAAAGGAGGTGTGCCCGACGCCGTCGTTGCGGGGGTCGGGCTCCATCCCGTGCCAATGAATGGTGTGCGCCCCCTTGGCCGGGGTGAACGTCGCATGGAAAATTTCGCCCTCCGTGGGGCGCAGCGTCGGTCCGGGAAGGCTCCGCCCGGAATCCTCCGATTCGAAGCTCCAAACCTCAAACTCCGCCCCGTCATCAAACACCAGGTCCCGGGAGAAGAATTCCAACACCACAGATCGCTGCGGCGTCTGCCGGAACTCAGTAACAGGGTTCTCCAGGTCCAGCTGTTCCGAGCTGAAGTCCACCTGGCTGCGGAAGCGGTGGCGCGCGACGTCGTCGTCCTTAGGAACGGGCGGGGTGGCGGTGGGCGAGGGTGTGGGCGATTGGGTCGGAACCGGAGTTGTCGCCGTCGCACTTGATGTCGAAGTAGCCGTAGATGTCGGCGTCGGCGACTTCGTCGGTGTGGGTTTGGTGCTCGACGTCGGCTTCGGCGTCGGCGACTTCGTCGGTGTGGGCTTGGTGCTCGGCGGCTTCGTCGGTGTGACCTTGGCACTCGACGTCGGCTTCGGCGTAGACGACTTGGTCGGCGTCGGCTTGGCACTGGGTTTTGCGGTTGGTTTTGGCTCGGTGCGCCTCAACCAGGCGAACCGGCCCTCCGTGCCTGCGGGTACCTTGACGTTGCTCACAATGCCCCTCCTGTGATCGGTGCTTTCAGGGTCCAGTGGGCCACCAAACCACCGGGGTAAAGCCCGCCGGCAGCCGTCTGCGACGGCTCGGCGTGGCAGTGCATGGGGTATTCCCAGTCAGTGGTCCGCGCTGCCCACACCTGGTTGACGGCGTCGGGCGGCCGTTTGATCGGGATGATGCAGTCCTTGCGGTCCATGGGTTCCAGTTCGACCACGTCCTCCCACTGTTGGACCACCACGTGCCCCTCGGGATCCACAAAGCCGTCGCTGCGCGGCCAGTTGTAGTTGTTGCGTCCCACAGTCCACAGGTGGTTGCCGTGGAAGTGCATCTGGTGGAACACAATGCCGGGGTTGACCATGCGGACCAGCTGCCCGCCGCGCAGCGTCCCCAGCTCAGTGCCTTCGCCGAATTGCCGGACGTCCAACTGCCGAGGGTAGCCCGAGATCAGCGTCTCTTCCTCCGTGGCCAGATTCAGCGCGTCATCGGTGGTGATTCCCAGGGATTCGAAGCCGCTGCGACCGTTGAGAAGGAAGTACCGCGGCACGGCTTTCGTTCGGCGGGGATCCACGGTTCCCCCCGACGCTTCGATCCCGGCCCAGACCGGATCGACATCGTGGCAGATCCACAACCATTGGCGTTCGAAGGACGCACGATCTTCCCCGATGGCCCACCGATGCTCCGGATCGATCACCAGCAGCACCCCAAACAGGCCCAGCACCCGCTCAACCGGGGCGTTGGTCGGGTCCGCGTAGATATACGTCCCGGGGGCCGGGGTGACGAGCTCCAGCATTGCGCTTCCGCCGGGCTCAATTGCTCCCGTTCCGACATCAGTGCGCCCTGGGCCGGCTTCGTGCAGCGTGAACTGGTGCGGCTTGGACAGCCGATTGTGAACCCGGATCCGTATCCTGCTGCCCACTTCCGCGATGATGGTCCGCTGCGGATAGTAGCTCGCCCAATAGTTTCTCCGGATGAAGTACTGCCCGGGGTTGGCAGGGTCCGGCCCGAAAGGCTGGGGTGTTCCGTGCGGTGGCAGCGGGGCGCCCAGGGGGTAGGTCCGGCTCTCCACTAGTTGCCCGTCCGCAGTGAACACCTTCGGTGCGATAGCGAGGCTGGGCCGGAAGTCATCGACATCAGTCGGGCGGTCCCCGAATCCGCGGTGGTACACGAGCGATTTGTCGACCATTTTGAGGTAGCCCTCGTTGATGTACAGGTCAAGAACCCCTGGCAGCGGGCTGACGGCGAGGGGCTGCACCGTCGCCACCCTGGCGGCCTGTGCCGCTTTGGCAGGTTGCGCGTGAAGCAGGGCAACCGCCCCCACGCCTGCGGCCGCCCCGTACCGGAGGAAGTCCCAGCGGCCCAGCTGACCTGTAGCCACACGACCGGCGGGTTCCGCCGCGTTCTCGTTGCCTGTTTCAGCGGTTCCCAGGATGTCAGTCATGATCCACCGCCAGCGAACCGGGCCGGTTGAGCACCGGGGGCAGTTCCAGGGCCACTGGGGGCCCCCCACCTCCCGGTTCGGTGAACCCGGCGGAAAGTCTCGTCTCACCGGAGGGCACCAGGAAGCTGATCCACAGGGACATCGTCGACTCGGCCGGGAGCGGGCCGGTGACCGCTTCCGCGTCCCGGTTCGTCACCGTAGGTCCGTCCGCCCCGATCTGCAGCCGCAGCTGGCCCGGCGCGAAGAGCACGGGCTGGTCGGAGTCGTTGCGGAGTTCCAGCCGGAGGGCCAGGTGCTCCCCCCAGGTGCTGTTGGCTGGTTGAACCGTTGCGCCAACCGCGTTGTGGCCGCCGTGGGCGGTGCCGGTCAGTTTTTGGGCGCCGACGCCGCTTGGACCGGTCGCCGGCAGGAACCGCAGCTGCCGTTCGGCCTCGGTCAGCCGTACGCTCCCAAAGGAGGTCTTCACCCCCGGCGGGCCGGCAGAAGCGCCGGCCACCAGCAGGCCGCCGGCCGCAGCTGTGCCCGCCACCGTAACACCGATCAGGACGCCGAAGACCCGGCGCGTCAGGCCGGTTCGGTCGTCGGATGCGATGGTTGCGTCAACCGCTGAGCTGGCGTCGACGGTAGGCTGCTCAACGTCCCCCAATAGTGTGGTCATCGGCCCTGTCCGCTCATTCGGTGTGGATCTGGATGGGTGTGGCCTGTCGTCCAAAAATGATGACTTCGACACCTTGTAGAAACCTAGGGATTGACCGAAAACATGGAGAATTGACCTATGCCTGATACAGCTACAGACCTGCGCACCGGACTTCTGCTCGACGTCGATGGGCCGATCGCGAGCCCCGTGTCGCGCACCGTGCGGAAGGAAATCATTGACGACCTCCTGACGCTTGCTGCTGCGGGGTGGCCGGTCATCTTCAACACCGGGCGGTCCAATGCGTTTATCCGCAGTGAGGTCATGGACCCGATGCTCAGGGCAGGGATTCCGGAGGGTGTGGTGTTCCACGCCATCTGCGAGAAGGGTGGGGTCTGGTTCAGCTTTGACCGCTCAGGGGCCGGGGAACTGCACGTCGATCAGTCGCTCGCGCTGCCGGAAGAGTTCGGGGCGGGGATTCGCGACCTGGTGGCGGAGAAATATTCGGCCCACATGTTTTTCGATGAAACGAAGTACGCGATGGTCTCCGTGGAGCAGCACATCGACGTGGATAACACCGATTACCTGGCGGAGCAGGCAGGGTTCGACGCCGACGCGCTGGCCCTGATGAGTTCCTTCGGGATGGGAGTATGCCGGTTAGCGCACCATGCTCCGGACAGTGACGACAACATTGACTTCAGGATCGACCCGACCATCATCTCCACCGACATCGAGTCGGTCCGCCTGGGCAAGGACCTGGGTGCCGAGCGGGCCCTGGCCCTGCTCGGCTCCATTCCGTCCCGCTGGCGGACTGTCGGGGATTCACGCACCGACTACGCGATGGCCGATTACCTGCACGCGCAGGGCTACGACGTCGCCCACGTCGATGTCCGGCCGGCGGACGGCGTGCCCACCACCCCGTATCCAGTGCTCACCGAGGACCATCTGACCAACGACGACGCCGGCGCCGCCTTCCTTGCTGGCTGCGTGCGGTCCCTGCAGGACCCCAGCCACGAGCCGTCCACTCGTTAGGCTGCTGTGCCGAGGGCGTCCTCGATGGCAGCGACAACCTCGTCCGATTCAGGTTCGACGGTCGGGGCGAAGCGCGCCACTACCGAGCCCTGATCGTTGACCAGAAACTTCTCGAAGTTCCACTTCACCAGGCCGGGCAGGATCCCGTTCTTGAACTTGGTCAGCTCCGAGTACAGCGGGTGCTGGTTCTTGCCGCGCACATCGGCCTTCTTGGTCAGGGGGAACGTGACGTCATAGGTGGTGGAGCAAAACGACTGAATATCCTCGTCGGTGCCTGGCTCCTGGCTCATGAACTGGTTGCAGGGCACTCCGACCACCACAAATCCCTGGTCGCGATACTTCTGGTACAGGTTCTCCAGTCCCCCGTACTGCGGGGTGTAACCGCACTTCGACGCGACATTCACCACCATCACCGTCTTGCCCTTGAAGTCGCCGAACGACTTCTCAGTGCCGTCATTCATGGTCAAAGGAATGGAATGCAGATTCGTTGGTGACATGGTTACTCCCGGTAGTCGACTGCTTAGCATTCGTACGGTAGCAGCCCGTGGATGGGCCTGAGCAATAATGAGGGTGTGGCCTCACTGATCAGCACCTGGCGAACACAGCTCCGCAAAACCTTCACCGGCAACTCGGAGGTCCCTCCGTCCTGGGCGGAGAAGCTCGACGAGGGCGACGACGTCGGATACTTCCCGCCGTCGTCAGCGGCCTGGGCGGTTCACGGGTCCATGACCCCCCTGGTCGGCGGGATCCGCGCGCTCCTCCTGCAGGCCCTGCACCCGGGCGCGATGGCGGGCGTCCACGACTTCTCGCGCTACCGCGAAGACCCCCTCGGGCGCCTGGCGGGCACCATCCAGTGGATCTTCACCGTCACCTATGGGTCAGCCGAGGCGGCCAAGGGCGGCTCTGCCTGGGTGCAACGACTGCACCAGCGGGTCTCGGGGACGTACACGGACAGCCAGGGGGCGACCCAGCCCTACTCGGCGGCATCCCCCGATTTACTGCGCTGGGTGCATCTGGCCTTCACCGACGCGTTCCTCGCCTCACATCTCGCGTACGGGCCAAAAATCCCCGGCGGGGCCGACAACTATGTCAGCGAATGGGCCCAGGCAGGACGGCTCATGGGGGTCACCGACCCGCCGGAATCCGCGGCGGAGCTCGCCGCCCAACTGGCAACGTTCGACGGCGAGCTGGTGTGCAGCCCGCAGGTCACCGAAGCCCTCCGGTACATCAAACGTCCTCCTCTTCCGGCGTCACAGCGGTTGGGGTACCAGGTACTGTTCGCCGGGGCAGTGGCAACACTTGAGCCTCGGCACCGGGAACTGCTCGGGCTGCGCGTACCGTCGCTGGGGCCTATCCCCTTGCCGGTGCGGACAGCTACCCGGCTGGTCATGTTCATTGTCCGGCTGGGTCTTGGGCCGGAAGGGCCCAGCGAGGCAGCGGCGCTCCGCCGGCTCGCACGGCTGCGCGGCACCGACGCGAATCCGCCAGGGCCGGGGACGTAGCATCCGGGCACGCTGCACGGATGCTCGCTGAGACCGGGCTTTTACTGCGCATGAACGCTCATGCGCAGTAAAGCTGGCCGGAGGATGGGCATCTGTGCCGGTCTGACACAAAGGAAAAGCACCCCCAGCCGAAGCTGAGAGTGCTTTTCGTAGTGCGGAGGATGGGGGATTTGAACCCCCGAGGGCGTTAACCCAACACGCGTTCCAGGCGTGCGCCATAGGCCGCTAGGCGAATCCTCCTAGTTTGGAGCAGATACCAGACTACCCAACGGAGAACGATCTAACGAATCGCCGCCGGGGGAACCCGCCACACACCGCCGTGAGCAACGGTTGCCCGACGCGCCACCGACCGATCCCCGGCCTACATTTGAGCCCTCTGACCGGCCGACGACCCGGTTCGAAGCTGACCGCCGGATTCCTGTAGACTCTTTTCCGGCCCCTCATGTGGTGTCACCCTGTGAACTCCCCCAGGACCGGAAGGTAGCAAGGGTAAGCGGGCTCTGACAGGTGCATGGGGGGTCTTCTCATTCCCTGACGCTTCAGGAGCACCGATGAACAGCCCCGGCGCCGGACGCTTTGCACCCAGCCCATCCGGAGAGCTGCACCTGGGGAATCTCCGCACCGCCATGCTCGCGTGGCTGTTCGCCCGCAGCACCGGACGGACGTTCCTCCTGCGAATCGAGGACCTGGACCGGGCCCGCGCTGGAGCCGAGGACGCGCAGCTCGCCGAGCTGGCCGCCGTCGGGCTCACCTGGGATGGGACGCCGGTCCGCCAAAGCGAGCGCATCCCTTCGTACGAGGCAGCCGTTGGCTCCCTGCGGGAAGCTGACCTGCTCTACGAATGCTTCTGCACCCGCCGGGACATCGCCGAGGCAGCCACAGCACCACACGGCCTGCCCGGCTCCTACCCGGGCACCTGTCGTAACCTCGCCCCGTCGGAACGCCCCCAACAAGCCCGCCCGCCGGCGCTCAGGCTCCGGTCGGGCGCCTCCACCTGGACTATCAGTGATCAGCTGCACGGCGAGTACACGGGCCCAGTGGATGACTTTGTCGTTGTCCGCAGCGATGGTGTGCCCGCCTACAACCTGGCAGTGGTGGTCGACGACGACGCCCAGGGGGTGGACCAGGTGGTCCGCGGCGATGACCTGCTCAGCTCCGCGCCACGGCAGGCCTACCTCGCCACCCTGCTGGGAATCACCCCACCCCGGTACGCGCACGTTCCCCTGGCCCTGAACCGGCAGGGACAACGGCTCGCCAAACGGGACGGCGCCGTCACCCTCGAATCCCTCGCCGATCATGGGTGGAGCGGTGACCGGGTACGGGACCTGATCCTTCGTTCGGCGGGGCTCCCGCCGGGTACGCTGGCAGGAGCGTTGGAGGCGTTTCACCCCGAGCGAGTGCCACGCGAAGCCTGGACAGTCGAGCCCGGCAACCTGTCCTGATGCCACCGCTGCACTACGTCACCACCAACCGATAGGGTTCTTCTGTGAGCACAGCCCTTTACCGCCGATACCGTCCCGAAGCCTTCGCGGATGTCATTGGCCAGGAGCACGTCACTGAGCCCCTCATGGCCGCCATCGAGAAGGGCAGGGTCAACCACGCCTACCTGTTCTCCGGGCCCCGAGGTTGCGGAAAGACCACTTCAGCACGCATTCTGGCGCGCTGCCTGAACTGTGCCCAGGGCCCCACTCCGGTCCCCTGCGGTGTTTGCGACAGTTGCGTGGAGCTGGCCCGCGGCGGCTCGGGCAGCCTCGACGTGATTGAGATTGACGCTGCCAGCCATGGCGGCGTTGACGACGCCCGGGACCTCAGGGAACGCGCCACCTTCGCACCCGTCCGCGACCGGTACAAGATCTTCATCATCGATGAGGCCCATATGGTGACCTCGGCGGGCTTCAACGCGCTGCTGAAGATCGTTGAAGAGCCGCCTGAGCACATCAAGTTCATCTTCGCCACCACCGAACCGGACAAGGTGATCGGCACCATCCGGTCCCGCACCCACCACTACCCGTTCCGGCTGGTCCCGCCCGAACCGTTGATGGCTTATCTCGATCTCCTCTGCCAGCAGGAGGGCATCCCGGTGGCCCCCGGCGTGTTGTCCCTCGTGATCCGGGCTGGCGGCGGCTCGGTGCGCGATTCCCTCTCTGTGCTCGACCAGCTCATGGCTGGTGCCGGTCCGGATGGGCTCGACTACGAACTTGCCGTGTCCCTCCTCGGGTACACGCACGCGTCCCTGCTCGACGACGTCGTCGACGCCTTCGCAGCGGGCGACGCCGGCACGGTGTTCAGCGCCGTCGACCGGGTAATCCAGACCGGTCACGACCCCCGCAGGTTCGTTGAGGACCTTCTGGAGCGGTTCCGTGACCTCATCATCGTCAACGCGGTCCCGGACAGCGCCGCAGCGATCCTTCGAGGCACCCCGGATGACCAGCTGAATCGGATGCGCACCCAAGCGAACCAGCTGGGTCGCGGCGAGCTCTCCCGTGCCGCCGACATCACCAATACGGCACTCACCGAGATGACCGGCGCCACATCACCGCGCCTGCACCTCGAACTGTTGTGCGCCCGCATCCTGTTGCCGGCCGCCGACGAAACCGAGCGGGGAACCCTGGCGCGCGTCGACAGGATTGAGCGTCGCCTGCAGTATGCCGGATCCGGAGCCGTTCCGGACCAGACTGCAGGACCGGCCGCCAAAGCTGTGGAGCCCGCTCCCGCGTCCAGCGCACCCACCAGCCCGCCGGCAACATTAACACCGCCCGCCGCAACCCCTGCAACCCCGATGCCCGTGACCCCGTCACCGGAGCGCATAGCCCCCAGTGATTCGGCGTGGCCGGAGGAAACAGACCCGGTCGAGACAGCGCCGGCTTCGACGTCGCCTGACGCGTCGACCCCGGTGACGCCCGCAGCATCGGCTCCCGTTTCGACAGATCCGGGCCCCTCGGCGCCCAGAGGCCCAGCGGCACCCGCTTCAGCTCCCGCCGCGCCGGAACCAGCCCGGCAGGAACGGGTAGCGGCGGCTCCAGCGTCCGGCGCCCCACAGGTGGAGATGATCCGCCGCGCATGGCCCGAAATCATGGATGAGCTGGCCCGGATCAAGCGGACCACCTGGCTCAACGTCAATCCCGACGCGAAGCCGCGGACCATGAACGGAAACCAGTTGGTGCTCGCTTTCGCAACGCAGGGAAACGCCATCGCGTTCCAGCGTGGCACCCATATGGACAACGTGAAGCAGGCGATCCACAAGATCCTTGCCCTCAACGTCACCATTGAAGTGCTCCACGACGGCGCCGCGTCAGCGGGTGAGCCAAACCCAAAAGTACCCACTAGTCGGCAGGCGCCGACGGAGCCCCCCAGCAGGTCAACGCCCGAATCGGGTCAGCCCAGCCAGGCGCTCCCGACGACGGCCCCGTCACGCCAGACGCCAGCCGTCTCTGACCAGGGTGCAACCCCGGCTGTCCCTCCGCCCGCCGCCAGCCCCGCAGAACCTGCTGTATCCGCCGCCAGCCCCGCAGAACCTGCCGCGACCGCAACATCGCCCGGGGCGGCCGCATCGACAGAGCGGCCACCCTCGCAGCCAGCACCATCAGCCGCCGCACCCTCGGCGTCCACCCCCGCATCGACGAATTCCGGGCCAGAGGCATCCCCTGCACCGGGCAATGCCCGGCCACGGGTTGTGGCCGCGGCGGCCCCTTCCCGGGCTACGGACCAGTCACGTGGGGCAGCGCCGGCTCGTTGGAATACCGGCCCGAGCACCGGCGCGAACCAGAGCGGTCCTGCCCGGCAAACCCCCGGCGCTCCGGCTGCCGCCTCGAGTCGGCCCCAGCGAAGCAGGACTCCCGCGGAGCCTGACGACTCCTGGGCCTCCGTGGAACCGCCCTCCGACGAATACGATCTGGGTCCGGAAAGCAACGCCTGGCAGACTGCCGAACCCACCAGCGCAGAGCCCGAGGACACATTGTCCACCCGCCGCCCGTCGCAGCCCGCACCTGCACCGGATGCGCCGGACGCCCGACCTGCGCCGACCGCGACGCCCGTCCGGGAGAAATCCCAGGACCTGCCTGCGGCGAAACCCTCGAATACACCGCGCGAACAGCCTCCGCGGGCAACCGCGCCTGGACCAGCCACTCCACCACCGACGGCCGCAACGCCACCGGCGAAACCGCTCAGCCGATATCAGCGTCTGCTCGACGAGGCGGAGCGCAAGCGTCTGGAGGAGGAAGCGGCTAATCCGCGGAAGGGCGCCGTAGACTTGACCTACGTTGAGGACGAGCCCAGCGCCGATGATGAAACCATCGAAGAGTCGGGGCTGGTTGGGCGCTCAGCCATCGAACGCATCCTGAACGGAAAATTGATTGAAGAACGCGGCGTCGACAGCCCGTAGCGGTCAGTCCCAGTGAATTAGCAACCAGAAGAAGGTCCAGTGTACGAAGGCGCAGTCCAGGAGCTCATCGACGAATTGGGCCGTCTTCCAGGCGTCGGACCCAAGTCGGCTCAACGGCTGGCCTTCTACATTCTGGAAGGCGACGGCGAGGACATCAAGCGCCTCGTCAATGCCATCGTCACGGTCAAGGAACGGGTCAAATTCTGCACGGTGTGCGGCAACGTCGCCGAGCAGGAAACCTGCGGCATCTGCCGTGACCCGCGCCGCGATCCAACAGCGATCTGCGTGGTGGAAGAGTCAAAAGACGTGATCGCCGTTGAACGGACCCGATCCTTCAGGGGCCGGTACCACGTGCTCGGCGGCGCCATCAACCCTATTGCCGGCATCGGTCCCGACCAGCTCAGGATCCGCGAACTCCTGAGCCGGCTCTCCGACGATCAGATCGAAGAGATTATCATCGCCACCGACCCCAATCTCGAGGGTGAAGCGACCGCCACCTATCTGGCACGGATGCTGAAGACCATCGGGATCAAAGTGACCCGACTCGCCTCCGGGCTGCCGGTCGGCGGCGACCTCGAATATGCCGACGAAGTGACCCTCGGCCGTGCCTTCGAGGGGCGCCGCACCGTTTCCTAGCTATTCCTGGGCAGCCGACCGATGGTCGCTGGCCCTCGAACCCCGATCCGGTGGTCAATCTGGAGATCGGTGGGCAACAATCCGGTCACCGATCTCCAGGTTGACCCATCCGGTCCGCTTTGCTCCCCCAGGTCAGGCGATCCGCGTCCCCTGCGCGAGGCGCCGGGTGGGAGTGGTGAGTTTGCGGCGGCCAAGCCACAGCAGGCCGCCCGCTAGCGCCGACTGCAGCACCAACCCGAGGGGCCAGATCGGGAATCCCCCTTCAGGCAGGTCCCGCCCGGTACCTTGTGCCTCCTCGCAGGTCATCTCGTAGTCGGGGCCGGCCTGCAGGAGACGGACTCCCTGACTGATGCCCTCCATCACGCCCGGCTGGACATACACGTCCGAGCTCATCGGCGCTGCAACCTGACCAAAACCGCCTCCGCGGGAATAGGGCACCGAGTCGGCCACGATCACGAAGGGGTTCGCGGCCAACAGCCACGCCGTCCGCTCGGTGTGGTGCACCGTCTGGACCTCGGTCCGGGTAACGCATTCCAACTCCACCGACGCCGGAATCTCCTGCGAGAAGTCGGTGCCCGGCGGGTATTCCATGTAGGAGTAGGTGACCTCCGCGTTGTCTTCTTCAACCAGGGCGTAGCTTAGCCCGAACGTGATGAGGGTGCCGATGCCCAGCAGTGCCACCACCATGTAGGTGGTCACGATCGAGAACAGAGGCCGGTTGGCCAGCGCCGAGATGCCGATACCGATCGCCGACACGATGCCCAACTCGATGCTGAGCATCAGCAAGGAGACAAACGCTTCCGCCGGGTTGACCCCACCCAACGCGAGCGCCCAGAAGATAAACGGCGTACTGACCAGCAGGAAAGCCAGCGACGCCACCCACGAGGCAAGCCATTTGCCCCACAGGATCTGACCGGGCGTCAGGAGAGTGATCTGCAGGATGGCAAGAGTACCGGCGGCCCGGTCCCCATTGACTGCATTGGCGGACAGCCCCGGCGCGACCAGCAGCCCGAAGAACAGGACGAATCCCACCACCAGGTCAAAGAGGATGGCGCCGCTTCCGAAGGTTGACGCCGTCGTCAACGACGCCAGCAGGAACACCAGGCCAATCACGAAGAACCAGACGACCAGCATGATGTACCAGGCCCGGGCCCGCAGTCGCTGCCGCATCTCCAGGCCGAAGACCGCTTTTACCCCGCCCCAATAGGTCAGGGCGAGGTCGGAGGACGCACCGGTGGAGCCCGGTTGCTCGGTGATTGAGATGCTCATTGGTTGTCCGTATCGAGGCTCATGTAGGTTTCTTCGAGGGCGCCACCAGCCGGCGCGAAGGCGGTGATGGCGACGTCGGCCAGGACCAGGGTGCGCAGGAGCCACGCCGCCTGGTCGGTACTGCTGACAAGGACCTGATACTCGGCGCGGCGGGAGTCCCCGCGCACCTCAAACTCGACGCCGTGACTGGCCAGCGCGTCGGCCAGCGGCTGCAGAGGATCGGCCTGGATGTAGTAGCGGCGGATCTGGGTGCCGGCTTCGTCGAGGGTCTGATTCTTGACCGACTCGCCCCGGTTGATGAACACCGCACGGTCTGCGATCTCGTCGAGTTCGGAGAGCACATGGCTCGACACCACGATGGTCTTGCCCTGGTCCGCCAGGGAACGCAGCGTGGTCCGGAGTTCCACCCGGGATCCGGGGTCAAGCCCGGACGCCGGCTCATCCAGAAGGAGCACGGCTGGATCGTGGATCAATGCCCGGGCGAGGCTCAGCCGCTGCTGCTGCCCCCGGGACAAAACCCGCGCGGGTTTATCGGCGAACTCCTCCAGCCGGACGGCGGCGAGCAACTCTGCAGCACGCTCGCGGCGGTGGTCCACCGGCATCCCGTACAGCGAACCCATCGTGGTGAGGATCTCGGTGGCGGTGAGCGATTCCCAGACCCCCAGGGTGTCGGGCATCCACCCGACCCTGCGCCGCACGGCGGCGGCGTCCTGCATCGGGTCCACACCGCCCACGGTGAGCGTTCCGTCGTCGGGCGCCAGGAGCGAGGCCAGGATCAGCAGCAGAGTGGTTTTACCCGATCCGTTGGGCCCAATCAGCGCTGTCACCTCCCCGGGCGGCGCCGCAAAGTCGATGTGCCTGATGGCCGCGACGGAGCCGAAACTCCTCGCGATTCCCCTGGCAACGATTCCCCCATACTCGTTGTTCATAGTTGAACACTATGCGATGCACGTCACGTTCAGGTGATCCTGGGCGGAACAATCGGACGCACAATTGGCTGACGCATTTCCCGCAGGGCTAAACTTGGACCGTCAACCGCAGCGCCAACGATGTCGCACGGCCTCACCCACTTATCCGTCAGCGAGCGTGCGCATGAGCTTGATCGTCCAGAAGTTTGGTGGCTCCTCAGTTGGGGACGCCGCCGGCATCAAGCGTGTCGCGCAGCGGATCGTCCAGACACAGCGCGCCGGCCACCAGGTGGTGGTTGTCGTCTCGGCGATGGGTGACAGCACCGACGAGCTGCTCGACCTTGCCGCCCAGGTCTCCAACGACGTCGTCGCCAACCCCCGCGAAATGGACATGCTCCTGAGCGCCGGCGAGCGTATCTCCATGGCACTGCTGGCGATGGGCATCCAGGGGCTCGGCGCGTCAGCCCAGTCCTTCACCGGCAGCCAGGCCGGCATGATCACGGACGCCATCCATGGACGCGCCCGCATCATTTCCGTGTCACCGCACCGGATCAGATCCGCGATTGACCGCGGCGACGTTGCCATCGTCGCTGGTTTCCAGGGGATGAGCCGCGAGAGTAACGACATCACCACGCTGGGTCGTGGCGGGTCGGACACCACGGCGGTGGCGTTGGCCGCGGCGCTCACTGCAGACGTGTGCGAAATCTATACCGACGTCGACGGCATCTACAGCGCGGATCCGCGCGTGGTGCCGAGCGCACGGAAGATCGATCAGATTTCCAGCGAGGAGATGCTGGAAATGGCGGCTTCGGGCGCCAAGATCCTGCACCTGCGCAGCGTCGAGTACGCCCGCCGGTTCGGCGTCCGCCTGCACGTGCGGTCCTCGTTCAGCGAGCAGGAGGGCACCTGGGTCCTGCCCAGCCCCGACGACCACATCAAGATTCAAGAGGGAGATCCCATGGAACAGCCCATCATCTCGGGCGTCGCCCATGACCGTTCGGAAGCGAAGGTCACCGTGGTGGGTGTCCCCGATATTCCCGGGAAGGCTGCGGAAATCTTCGGCATTGTCGCTGGAGCGCATTCCAACATCGACATGATTGTGCAGAACGTGTCGACGCACGGGTCCGGGCGCACCGACATTTCCTTCACGCTGCCGATCGTCGAGGGGTCTGAAGCGTTGGCCGCTCTGAAGGCTGCCCAGGAACGGGTGGGCTATGAGAGCGTCGACTACGACGAGAAGATCGGCAAGCTGTCGCTGATCGGCGCAGGAATGAGGTCGAATCCCGGGGTGTCCTACCGGTTCTTCAAGGCGCTCTCCGATGCGGGAGTGAACATCGACATGATCTCGACGTCGGAAATCCGCATCTCCGTGGTGACCGATGCAGACCTGCTGGACCGCGCGGTCCGGGCCGTGCACGCCGCATTTGAGCTCGACGGCGAAACGGTGGCCACCGTCCACGCCGGCACCGGGCGCTAATCCTCAGTGTGTAGGACTTTCTTGCCGGTGTAGTCGGTGTACTTCGTGATGGGCTCGGGTGGCCGGGCCGGCGGGTGCTCCCTACGCACGGCGTAGTGGTGACCGGTCGAGTCCTCCTCCACCTCGAATCCGGCAAGATCGGCCTCCGACGCCTGCTCGAATTCGTCGTGCCGGTGAACGACGGGCAGGCTGGGATCGCTCCGCTCCGCCGGGCCCATGAATATCCTGGCCGGGTTCCTCAGCCACTTTCGTGGTGTTGCCCCTGGATGATCTTTCATTCGAACCGCCTTCTCTCCACGCGATACGCCTGCCGCCAATTTTACCGCCGGTGGAAGGAAAAGGCGCCGCCGAAAACCGGGCAGCTAACTCCTGGGCACAATGTAGGTGCTGCCGTCCGGACGCTTCACCGTTTCCCACTGCGACGCGTCGGCTTCACGGTCCTTCAGCAGCGCCTGGTTCTCCCGGGTCATGGGGTGGTCGAGCGAACTGCTCTGGGCTGGCCCAAACACTGCGCGGGCCCTCCCCGTCGCTGTCATGAACCGCTGCACAAAACTGGGCTTACCCGCCATGGTGTTCCTTCCGCGCTGCTGATCGATGAACGTCTTCCGCTTCCCATTATCCTCCCGGGTTGACCGGTCCCCGACGTCGACCGGATGGGGCCGCGGTGAGACACTGGAGGGGTGAGCAGCTTATCGATCAGTGCGACGGCGACGGCCCGGCCGGGCGCTCTGACGGTCCTGCAACGGGACCGGTGGCTCTCCGCCACGACGTCCCATCGGGCACGGGTCGAACCTTTCGCCCGCCCTTACCTGGAACGGCGGTCTGCCGGGTTGAAGCACCCGGTTGAGGATTTCCTGTTCACCTACTACACCCAGAAACCGGGCCAGTTGTCGCGCTGGCACCCGGGAGCCGGCGTCGTACTCACCGGCCCGGAGGCCGCCGAGCGGACCACCTGGAAGCACTATCGGACGCTGACGGTAGCCGAGCGCACGGAGCTGGCCCTGGAGGACGACGTCGACGCCGTCACCGCCGACGTCGACGCGTTCCGCCGCGACCGGACGGAGGCCCTGCGCTTCGCTGCGATCATTGTCCGCCGCACGCAGGCCCGCCGGGCCCAACTGGGCTGTTTCGGCTTGCACGAGTGGGCGATGGCGTACCGGTCGCAGGTCAACGGGGTGCGCCACGAGTACCTTGAGCTCCGGCTCGGGGGCGAGGGAACCGACCGGTTGGTTGAAGACAGCAAGATCAGTTGCACGCACTTCGACGCCTTCCGGTTCTACACACCGCAGGCGGTCCCCCTGAACGCCCTGCAACCCACCAGGGAAACGCAGCGTGACCTCGAACAACCCGGGTGCCTGCACGCCAACATGGACCTGTACAAATGGGCGTACAAGCTGACCCCCCTACTCTCCAGTGACCTGGTGATGGATTGTTTTGAACTGGCGTGGCGGATCCGGGCGATGGACATGCGGGCCTCGCCCTATGATCTAGCCCACTGGGGCTACGAACCGATCCGCATCGAGACACCAGCGGGCCGCGCCGAATACGCCCGTCTGCAACGCAGATTCTCCGACGAGTCCCAACACCTTCGGCAACGATTGGGTACCGCTTTGGAGAACGTGGAACTGGCCGGGACGCAACCGGCGTTGAGCTAGTGATGGTCCGTCCGCACCATCGGGAAACCGACTCACCAGCAGCCGCGGCGTAGTCCGTCGCCAGGATAAGGAGAGATTCCATGATCCGCGAACACCTTTCCCGCCGCCCGTTGACGCCGCCAGCCGTCCTGGTGGGTGCCGGCTTGATCCTGCTGCTCCTCACCGGCTGCGGTGCAGAAAGTGGGGGAACACCCCCGGGCTCCGCAACCGGCGAGCCGACCACCCAGCCGCCGACAACAGCTCCTGACCCGTCGGCAAGTATCGACCCCGCCACCGAATCTGAGCTCACGGTCATCGTCACCGCCGGCGACGACGCCGAGCCGGTCACCTACGAGCTCACCTGCGCAGCCGGGGAGCCCGTCGGTGAATCGGCCTTGCCGGATCCTGCTGCGGCCTGCGCGGTGCTGGCGGAGCACGGCGATCTGGTCGCGGCGGAGCCGGACCCCGACGCCATGTGCACCATGCAGTACGGAGGACCGGAGACCGCCGTCGTGAAGGGCACCGTCGCTGGGGAACAGGTCATGGCCAGCTTTTCCCGGGAGAATGGCTGCGAGATTGACCGGTGGACCATGTTTGAGCCGCTGCTTGGAACGCCAGGTGGCACCGGCACCCTGTAGCCGGTGCCGCATTGAACACCCCCTACCACCCGAAATTCCGGGCTGTGGGTGATCCCCGGTAGACTGGGGGCGCAAGCTCGCGGAGCGCTGGATTCACCATTTTCCTCAGCGTGAGACGGCACCTCCGAAGCCACTGCATTTAACGCACCTTGAGCCCAGGAGTAACCGGATGCCCCGGATAATTGTTGACGTCATGCCTAAACCCGAGATTCTTGACCCGCAGGGTAAGGCCATTGCCGGAGCGCTGCCGCGGCTGGGCTTTACCGGGTTCACCGGGGTCCGCCAGGGCAAGCGCTTCGAACTCACCGTAGACGGCGAGGTGACCGAAGAGCTGCTGGAGCAGGCACGCGCCGCCGCTGCCACCCTTCTGTCGAACCCGGTCATCGAAGACGTGACCCGCGTTGAGGTGCTCACCGACGGACCGGGCGAGGACGCCAAATGACTCAGGTGCTCGCAACCGAGGACGGGGCGGCGCTTGACTCGGTCCGGGTCGGGATAGTCACGTTCCCTGGCTCCCTCGACGACCGCGACGCCGCCCGCGCGGTGCGCCTCGCCGGCGGCACAGCTGTCCCCCTCTGGCATGGCGACCACGACCTGCAGAACGTTGACGCCGTCGTCATCCCCGGCGGTTTCTCCTACGGCGACTACCTGCGCGCCGGCGCCATCTCCCGGTTCGCTCCCCTGATGGAACAGATCACCGCCGCCGCCTCGGGTGGCGACAACGCGCTGCCCGTGCTGGGAATCTGCAACGGCTTCCAGGTCCTCACCGAGGCTCACCTGCTGCCCGGCTCCATGATCAAGAACAACCACCTGCATTTCCTCTGCCAGGATCAGCGTCTTCGCGTCGAGAATGCCGCCACCCTGTGGACCGCCTCCTACGCTGCGGGTGACGAGATCGTGGTTCCCCTGAAAAACCAGGACGGACAGTTCGTTGCCGACGAACGCACCCTGGACGAGCTGGAGGGTGAAGGCCGGGTGGTGTTCCGCTACGTGGGCGGCAACCCCAACGGGTCCCGCCGCGACATCGCCGGAATCTCCAACGCTGCCGGAAACGTGGTGGGACTGATGCCCCATCCCGAACACGCTGTCGAAGCTGGCTTCGGTCCCGACTCCTCGGCCGCCGGACAGGTCGGTGTCCGCGGTGGCACCGACGGACTGGGAATATTCACCTCTGTACTGAAGAAGCTGGTTAAGTAAGTGACCCTCAATAGCTCAGCCGTGCCTGCCGAGGCCCGCAAGTTCAACATCGACACCGTGGCCCACGCCACCGGGACTCCCGACGTCGAACTCCCCTGGGCCGCGCTCGGCCTGAAGGAAAACGAGTTCGACCGGGTGGTCGAGATCCTCGGCCGCCGTCCCACCGCCGCCGAGCTGGCCATGTATTCGGTGATGTGGAGCGAGCACTGCTCCTACAAATCGTCGAAGGTGCACCTGGCGCAGTTCGGCGACAAGGTCACCGACGCCATGAAGGAGCACCTCCTCGTGGGCATCGGTGAAAACGCTGGCGTCGTCGACATCGGTGACGGCTGGGCCGTGACCTTCAAGGTGGAATCCCACAACCACCCCTCCTTCGTGGAGCCTTACCAGGGTGCTGCCACCGGCGTCGGTGGCATTGTCCGCGACATCATTTCGATGGGCGCCCGCCCGGTCGCGATCATGGATCCGCTGCGTTTCGGCGCCATCGACCACCCCGACACCCCCCGGCTGGTGCATGGCATCGTCTCCGGCATCGGCGGCTACGGCAACTCCCTGGGCCTGCCGAACATCGGCGGCGAAGTGGTGTTCGACTCCGTCTACCAGGGCAACCCGCTGGTCAACGCACTGGCTGTCGGCGTCCTGCGCCACGAGGACATCCGCCTGGCCAACGCCTCGGGCGTGGGCAACAAGGTGGTCCTGTTCGGCGCCCGCACCGGCGGCGACGGCATCGGCGGCGCTTCGGTGCTGGCCTCCGAATCCTTTGACGCCGACAAGCCGTCGAAGCGCCCGGCCGTCCAGGTGGGCGACCCGTTCGCCGAGAAGGTGCTCATCGAGTGCTGCCTCGAACTGTTCAAGGCCTCAGTGGTGGAGGGCATCCAGGACCTCGGCGCCGCCGGCATCTCCTGTGCCACGTCCGAGTTGGCGTCCAACGGCGACGGCGGCATGCACGTTGAACTGACCGACGTCCTGCTGCGCGATCCATCGCTGACCCCCGGCGAAATCCTGATGTCCGAGTCCCAGGAACGCATGATGGCTGTCGTCACCCCGGCCAACGCCGCCGCGTTCGAAGCCATCATGGACAAGTGGAACGTCGAGTACTCGTGGCTCGGTGAGGTCACGGACACCGGTCGCCTCATTATCGAATGGGATGGCGAGAAGATTGTCGACGTCGATCCCCGCACCGTGGCCCACGACGGCCCGGTCTACCACCGGCCGTTCCACCGCCCCACCTGGCTCGACACGCTGCAGGAGAACACGTTCGACGGCGACCGGCCGGCGGACGGCGAGGGCCTGCGCGCCGCGGTGCTCGAACTGATGTCTTCGCCAAACATGTGCTCGAAGGACTGGATCACCAACCAGTACGACAGGTTTGTGCAGGGCAACACGGCCCTGGCCATGCCCGACGACGCCGGTGTGATCCGGGTGGATGAGGAAACCGGTCTTGGTGTCGCCATCTCCACCGACGCCAACGGCCGCTACTCCTACCTCAACCCCTACGAGGGTGCCCGCCTGGCCCTCGCCGAGGCTTACCGGAACGTAGCTACCGCCGGCGCCAAGCCGCTGGCCGTCACCGACTGCCTGAACTTCGGTTCCCCGGAGGACCCCGAGGTGATGTGGCAGTTCGCCGAAACCGTCCGTGGGCTCGCCGACGCCTGCCAGGAACTCGGGGTCCCCGTCACCGGCGGCAACGTGTCCCTCTACAACCAGACCGGCGGCGTGCCGATCCACCCGACCCCGGTGGTCGGAGTTCTCGGCGTGTTTGACGACGTCGCCCGCCGCACCCCCTCGGGTTGGCGCGACGACGGGCAGGCCATCTACCTGCTCGGCACCACGCGGGATGAGCTGGACGGCTCCGAGTGGGCCAACCTGCGAGGCCACCTCGGCGGTCAGCCCCCGGTGGCTGACCTGACGGCGGAGAAGACCCTCGCCGCCATCCTCATCAACTCTTCCCGCGACGGCATGATCGACGCCGCCCACGACCTGTCCGAGGGTGGACTTGCCGCTGCACTGTCGGAGGCGGCTCTGCGCTTCGGCGTCGGCGCGCGGATCGGAATCGATGAGCTCTGCGAGCGCGACGGCATCGACCCGTTCACCGCACTGTTCTCCGAGTCGCAGGGGCGCGCCGTCGTCAGCGTCGCCCGCTCCGAAGAGGTCCGGTTCAACGACATGTGCACGGCACGCAACTACCCGCACCTGCGGATCGGTGTGGTCGACGTCGAAAGCGGTGCCCTCGACGTGCAGGGCCACTTCACCCTGCCGCTGGATGAGCTGCGCACCGCCCACGAGGCGACCCTGCCCGCGCGCTTCGCCTAACCGCGGGGCACCGGGCAACGGCGGGGGTACTGTGGGGCCATGATGGTGCCTGCCTTGCCCCTGCTCACGGTGCTCTTCGGCGTCACTGCTGGGCTGATCCACGTGTATATTTTCGTGCTGGAGTCCCTGCGGTGGCGGCACCGGGCGGTGTGGTCCCGGTTTGGCGTGAGGTCGGCCGGGGACGCTGAAACCCTGCGGCCGATGGCCTTCAACCAGGGCTTCTACAACCTGTTCCTGGCGATCGGGGCGCTGCTGGGCGTGGTCCTCGCGGTCACGGGCGACGGTAGCGTCCGGGCGGTAGGTTACGGGATGCTGTTGCTGGCGTTGGCGTCGATGCTGCTCGCCGCCCTCGTGCTGATCCTGAGCAACCACCGGCTGGCGGTCGCAGCGGCGATCCAGGGCGGGGCGCCGGCGGTTGCCCTCGCCAGCCTTCTGCTGCCCGGCTAGTCCTGGGTCAGCTGGCCAGCCGTCGAGCGGCGGCCAGGTACCGGCGGGTGACCAGTTCCTGGCAGAACCGGGCCACCGGCGCACCCAGTGTGAAGAACCAGTTGGCGTGCCGGCTGAAGGCAAACACCTCGAAGTAGACGGCACCGTCCGGGTCCAGGACGGCGATGAACGCTTCCTCGCCCCGTTCCGGGTGGCCCGGCAGCGTGCCATACCCAAACCCGGCCCGCTGCGCGCCGCCGTCGTCGGTCGGCTCCTCTACCCACACCACGCGGCACGGTGCGGGCAGCCGTAACCGGCCCACCCCGAAGCCGGGAACCACCCCGCGGCCGGCGGTCGCCCGGCCCTGGTCCGCGGGCACACTCAGACCTGCACCGCGGTGCAGGTCCCAGCACAGGATGCCGTCCGCCAGCCGGACATACGCGGCGTGGCCCGTGCCCACCCGGGCCCTGCGGCTGACCGTCCGGAAACCATCCGGTGACTCACCGCGCTGACTCAATCCCACCGGCTCATACGTAAAACTAGGTGTCGTCATCTGCTGCCCATCTGCTCCAGCCGAGCATCACACGGTCCCTCGTGGGCAGGGATGCCACCACAAGGTCGTAGGAATCCTCAATCATGTCGCGGATCATCGGCTCGGGGAGACTACCGGTGCACGACACACCGTTCCAGTGTGTTTTGTTCAGGTGGTAGGCCCCGACGATTTCCGGGTGCGCGGCGCGCAGCTGCTCCGCCAACAGAGGCTCACACTTCAGGCTCACCGACAGCTGCGGATCCGACAGGTCGGAGAGGGCGAACATCTTCGCGGTGCCCCCGGGAGCTTTCACCTTGAACACCGACGCCGACGGACCAAACGGGAAGTCCTCGAAGGTGCCCGGCAGTGCCAGGCAAAACTCACGCAGACTAACTGGATCCATAGGGCGAGCGTACCGCCAACTAGTGGCAGGATGGGAGGACACCAACCGCAGGAGCGCACCATGAGCGAGGCAAAACGCCAGGCCGACAAGGCAGTGGACACCGCCGAGGACGTCTCGGAGTCCAAGGCATTTGAGATTGCGGCCCGGGCCGGCTACATCGCTGCTGGTCTGCTCCACCTGCTGATCGGCGTCATCGCGCTGCGGGTGGCGATGGGCGGGTCCGGCAGCGCCGACCAAAGCGGCGCGATCAGCGCGCTGGGCGACGGACCCGGCGGGGCGCTGCTCCTCTGGGGGTGCGCTCTCGGATCGATTGCACTGGCCCTGTTCATGGTCAGCGAAGTATTCTTCGGCGCCCGCGGGCTGAAGGATTCCGACAAACTCAAGTTCCGCGCCAAGAACGGTGCCAAGGCGGTCACCTACGGTGTCATCGGCGGCACCTTCGCCTCCTACGCCGCGGGTGGCAGCAGCGACAGCAGCGAAAGCACCCAGAACCTGAGCGCGTCCCTCATGTCCAACCCCGCCGGTTCCATCCTGTTGATGGCTATTGGAGCCGGGGTGATGGTGGTGGGCGGATACTTCGTCTACAGCGGTGCAACCAGGCACTTCACCAAGAACCTGTCAGGGCTACCGGGCAAGGGCGCGGGCACAGCGGTGATCCGTCTGGGCATGGTCGGTTACATCGCCAAGGGTGTTGCCCTGCTGGTGCTGGGCCTGCTGTTCATTGTGGCTACGGTGAAGAATAATCCCGAAGAGTCCACCGGCCTGGACGGCGCCCTGAAGTCCCTGCAGGACCAGCCCTATGGCGCGTGGATTCTCGGCGTTGTTGCCCTGGGCCTAATCGCCTACGGCGTGTTCATGGTGATCCGCTCCCGATACCAGAAGATGTAGCCAGCGCTACAGCCCCAGACGCGGCGCTTCGATCGCCGGGCAGGTATCCATGACGACCGCAAGGCCCGCGGCCGCGGCGCGGGCCGCGGCTGCTTCGTCGATGACCCCCAGCTGGAGCCAGACAGCTTTCGCGCCCACCATAATGGCTTGATCCACCACCGCCCCCACTTTGGAGGAGTTCACAAAACAGTCGACGACGTCGATGGTCCCGGGGATATCGGCTAGCCGCTGGTATCCGGTCTGCCCATGCACCGAGTCACCCTTGAGGCTCACCGGGATGACCTCCATTCCCAGATGGTCAATCAGAAACCGGGAGACGCCGAGCGCCGCCCGGCGGGGGTTATTGGACAGGCCCACCACTGCCCAGCGTGCCGGCGTCGTGAGCAGCGAGCGGATCACCTCGGGGTCATTGGTGTGTGTCATGGTGGTACGCCCTTTCGCTGCAATCAGTCGGATTGTTACGCCAGCACTTGCGAAGAACCCGTATACAGGAGTTTAGTAGTCCTTGACCATCCCGAGCGGCCGAGAGACCTGGATCGATGAAGCCGCAGCAACCCTGGCCATCCGGCTGACTACAGTCAGCCGGTGACAGTAGGGTGCTACCGCCAGGACCGATGGAGTTGACTCTATGAGCGTTCTGGCATCACCACATCCGAGAACTTCCCTGGCCCCCAAGCAGGCACTGACCGTCACCTTCGCGGGCCTCGGCCGTAGCTTCGGCCCGATCTCCGACCGCCGCACCGTCCTCCGGGACATCAATTTTGAGGTTCACGCCGGCGAGGTACTCGCCATTCTCGGCCCCAGCGGGTGCGGCAAATCCACCCTGTTGCGGGCCGCCGCCGGACTCGATGCGCTCAACGCCGGATCGGTACTGATTGACGGTATCGAAGTCCACGGTATCGACGAACGCTGTGCTGTCGCCTTCCAGGAGCCGCGGCTCCTGCCCTGGCACACCCTGCAGGCCAACGTGGCGATCGGGCTGCCCAAAGCCTCCAGCGCCAGTGAAGGCAAAGCCAAGGTGGCAGAACTGCTGCATCTTGTCGAACTGGGTGCCTTCGCCAAGCACCGGCCGCGGGAAGTTTCCGGCGGAATGGCGCAGCGGGCTTCGCTGGCGCGTGCCCTGGCGCGCAACCCGGGTGTCCTGCTTCTTGACGAACCCTTCGGTGCGCTGGACGCACTCACCCGGATCAAGATGCAGGATCTCCTGCTCGATATCCACCAGGCCCAGCCGACCACGGTGCTGCTTGTTACCCATGACGTCGACGAAGCACTGCAACTGGCCGACCGCATCGTCGTCCTCGGCGGCGAGGGCGACCAGCCCGGGGCGACGATCACCGAGGTGCTGACTGTGCCCGGGGATCGCCCCCGTAACCGCAACTCGGCGGATCTGGGCCGAATGCGCAGCTCCCTGCTGGCTTCCCTCGGAGTCACCGGCCACTAGGCCGCGTTCTCCTTCCTGCCTTCCGGCACCACCGCCTTCACTCTGTGCAGTGTCGCGGTACCCGGTGCCGCGCTCGCACCCACTCCATTTTTGTTCGTTCTACACAACCCGGCCCGGGCAATGTGTCTCACCCCAAAGGACCCTCATGAACCGCACACCAGCACCTTCCCCCCGCCGCACCGTTCTGGCCGCTGCAGCACTCGCCGCCGTCGCCTCGCTCACCCTCACGGGTTGCATGGCCGGTGAAGACGCCGAATCGGCTGGTCCTGCCGGTGGCGAACTGAACATCGACTTCGCCACCTACAACCCGCTGAGCCTGGTCATCAAGGAGCAGGGCTGGCTTGAGGACGAGCTCGCCGCCGAGAACATCACCGTCAACTGGATCCAGTCCGCCGGGTCCAACAAGGCTAATGAGGCGTTGCGGGCCGGAGCGATCGACGTCGGCTCCACCGCCGGCTCAGCCGCCCTCCTGGCCCGATCCAACGGGTCGCCCATCAAGGCCATCGACATCTACTCCCAGCCGGAATGGGCAGCCCTGGTGACCAACGCGGATTCCGATATCAAGGAGATCGAGGATCTGCGGGGCAAGTCAATCGCCGCGACTAAGGGCACTGACCCCTACTTCTTCCTCCTGCAGGCCCTCGAGGCCGGCGGGATCGATCCCTCCGAGGTGACGGTCCAGAACCTGCAGCACGCCGACGGCCGGGCCGCCTTGGCCAACGGGTCGGTCGACGCGTGGTCGGGGCTTGACCCGATTATGGCCTCGGCGGAGCAGGACGGTGCCACGCTGTTCTTCAGGGACATCGACTTCAACACCTACGGGTTCCTGAACGCCACCGAGGACTTCCTGGCGGAGAGCCCCGAGGTGGCCCAGATGGTAGTCAACGCCTACGAGAAGGCGCGCGAATGGGCGAAGGAGAACCCTGAGGAAACGGCGGAGATACTCGCCGAGGTGGCGGGAATCGACGTCGAGATCGCCAATGCTGTCATCATCGATCGCACCAACCTCAACGTCGATCCGGCCCCGGGCGAGGCACAGCGGGCCGTGCTGGAGAAGATCGGTCCGGTGTTCGTCGAATCCGGTGACGTATCCAGTCAGGAACAGGTCGACGAAGCGCTGGACACCCTCTTTGATGACTCCCTGGTGCGTAACGCAGACCCCGCAGCGATTGAGGCTTCCTCATGACCCGCGGCGGGAATCCCTATCCCACCGGGAACAGTGTTACGGGAGTGGCCAGGCCTGAGGGGCTTGCACCCTTGGCAGCCCCCGGCTCCACCGTAGCAACGGCAGACGCCGCCCAGCCGCAGCCCGGACGGGGCGGACCGGCACATGGATGGTCCCAGGCCGGCCCGCTGCGGCACGGCTGGGTGCGTCTGCTTCTCGGGCTGATCCTGCCCGCGTTGATCGTCACCGTGTGGCAGTTGAACTCGGTGACCGGCCTGTTCAGCGCTGTCCAGGTGCCGCCACCTGCCGCGGTGTTCAACGCCGCCGTCGAACTGATCCAGCGCGGTGAGCTGTGGACCCACGTCGGTATCTCCACCCAACGGGTGCTCCTGGGCTTCACCTTCGGCGCAGCCCTGGGCCTGGCGGTCGGCTCCGTGGTGGGACTGTCCCGGATCGCCGACGCTCTGCTGGCGCCGACCATCGGCGCGTTGCGTGCCGTTCCATCGCTGGCCTGGGTGCCGCTGCTGATCCTCTGGATGAAGATCGGCGAGGATTCGAAGATCACCCTGATCCTGATCGGGGCGTTCTTCCCTGTTTTCACCACCGTCTATCTGGCGTTGCGTCACGTAGACCGGAACCTGGTGGAGGCCGGCCGGGCGTTCGGGCTCAACGGGTTCAAGCTGCTGACCACGGTGCAGTTGCCGGCGGTGATTCCCTCAGTTTTCTCGGGACTGCGGCTGGGTCTCGCGCAGGCCTGGCTGTTTTTGGTCGCCGCTGAATTGATCGCCTCTTCCCTGGGCCTCGGATATCTGCTCAGCGACTCACAAAACAACGGCCGGGTGGACAGGATCTTCCTGGCCATCATCCTGCTGGCCGTCATCGGCAAGACCACCGACGCGCTGCTGGGGATTGCCGAGAAGTGGGCGGTCCGGCGATGGGCGTGAGGCTGCAGGAAGCCGACCCGCTCACCGAGACCGACCGGCTGGAATTCTGGGAACAGCAGGCCCGCCGCCTGGACTGGGCCACCGGATGGTCCTCGGTGCACACCTTCCAGCCGGCCCTCCCTGTTCCGGGCGGCGAGGAACTCACCGTCCCAGTCATCGAGTGGTTCGCCGGAGGCCAGCTCAACGTAGCCCACAACTGCGTGGACCGGCACGTCAACGCCGGGCTGGGCGACAAGGTGGCCCTGCACTTCGAGGGCGAGCCCGGTGACCGTCGCACCGTCACCTACTCCCAGCTGCAGGATGAGGTGTCCCGCGCCGCCAACGCCCTGCTGCACCTGGGGATCGGCAAGGGCGACCGGGTGGTCATCTACCTGCCGGTACTCGTGGAAACCGTCGTCATCACCCTGGCCTGCGCCAGGATCGGCGCTGTGCATTCGCTGGTATTCGGTGGGTTCTCCGCCGAGGCGCTCCGGTTCCGGGTCGAGGACACCGGAGCCAAGCTGCTGGTCACCACCGATGGGCAGTACCGCCGCGGCGCGGCGGTACCGGTCAAGGCCAACGCCGACGAGGCCGTCTCGGGGTCCACCAGCATCGAACACGTCCTGGTGATCCGCCGCACAGGCAGCGCCATCGACTGGACCGAGGGCCGCGACGTCTGGTGGCATGACGCCGTCGACGCCGCCTCACCCCGGCACACCGCTGAGCCGTTCGACGCCGAGACTCCCCTGTTCATCATGTATACCTCCGGCACCACCGGGAAACCCAAGGGCCTGGTGCACACCTCCGGCGGGTATCTCACCCAGGCGTCGTGGAGCTTCGACTACCTGTTTAGCCACCCCGACCCGGACCAGCGGGACGCCGACGTGCACTGGTGCACTGCCGACCTGGCCTGGGTCACTGCCCACACCTACGAGATCTACGGGCCGCTCTCCAACGGCGCCACCCAGGTGATCTTCGAGGGCACCCCCAACACCCCCCATCCGGGGCGGCACTTCGAGATCATCGAGCGCTACGGCGTGACCAGTTATTACACCGCGCCCACCCTGATCCGGTCGCTGATGGGCTGGTTCCCGGACGGCGTGCCAGCCGGTTACGACCTCTCCAGCATCCGGATCCTCGGCACGGTCGGTGAGGCGACCAACCCCGAGGCCTGGCGCTGGTTCAGGAAACACCTTGGAGCCGGCACCGCGCCGGTGGTGGACACCTGGTGGCAATCCGAAACCGGCGCCACCATCCTCTCCCCCCGCCCCACCGATGGGTCCTTCAAGCCCGGCTGCGCCTCCCGCGCCCTGCCCGGCGTGAGCACCCGGATTGTCGACGACGCCGGCCATCCGGTCCCGCCGGGCGAGCAGGGCCTGATCGTGGTGGACCAGACCGGCCCCGCCATGGCGAGGACCGTCTGGGGCAACCCACAGCGTTACCTGGATTCCTATTGGCGGAAGTTCGCAGTCCAGGGCTGGTTCCTGGCCGGTGACGGCGCCCGGTATGACGACGACGGCGACACCTGGATCCTCGGCCGCATCGATGACGTGCTCAACGTGTCGGGTCACCGGCTCTCGACCATTGAGATTGAATCGGCGCTGGTGGCCCACCCGTGGGTGATCGAGGCGGGGGTGTGCCCGGTCGCCGACCCGCTGACCGGTCATGCCATTGCCGCGTTCGTCGTGCTCTCCTCATCGGCTGGCGGGGTGCCCACACCGGAGGAGGTGGCCAGGATCCTGCGGGATCACGTCGGAACGGTGATCGGGCCGATCGCCAAGCCTGCCGCCGTCGTCGTCGTCGCTGACGTCCCGAAAACCCGGTCGGGGAAGATCATGCGCCGGTTGCTGACCCAGCTGTACGAGAACACCACACTCGGTGACACTACCTCGCTGCAGAACGAGGCGTGCGTGCCCGGTATCGCCGCGGTCCTGGCCGCGCGGGCGTCGCCGTGACCCCGGGCAGCCAGGCCCGCACCTGCAACCGGGAGCAACATTCTTGGCCTACCACGATGGGACTGCCACACTGGTGGTGACCATCCCGAGCGGTACGAGAGATCTGGCTCATTGACACCGCAGCAACCCTGGCCACTGCCCCGGCAGTGACATGAGGGTGCTAATGCCAGGCACGATGGAGGTTTTCATGGCTATTGACCTTTCCCAACCCCTCAAATTCGCCTATTGGGTTCCCAACGTGAGCGGCGGGCTGGTCGTTTCGACCATTGAGCAGCGCACCAGTTGGGACTTCGACTACAACAAGAAACTCGCGCGTATCGCCGAAAGGGCCGGCTTCGAGTACGCCCTGTCGCAGACCCGGTACGCGGCGTCGTACGGCGCCGACAAGCAGCACGAGGCCACCGCGTTCTCGCTGGCGCTGCTCGGGGCCACGGAAAGGCTGAAGGTGATTGCGGCAGTCCATCCCGGCATGTGGCAGCCGGGTGTCCTGGCGAAGTTCATCATCACCGCCGACCACATTTCCGGTGGGCGGGCGGCGGTGAACATCGTCTCGGGCTGGCTGAAGAGTGAGTTCACCGGGTTCGGTCTGCCGTGGCTGGAGCACGACGAACGGTACGTCCGCACCGAGGAATTCATCAGGATCCTCCGCGGCCTGTGGACCGAGCAGAACTACTCCCAGGCCGGGAAGTACTACAACATCACCGATTTCACCCTCAACCCGCCGCCCGTTGACGTGCCCGGGCGGCCGCATCCGGAGATCTTCTTCGGTGGGAACTCGACGGCGGCGCAGGCGACCGCGGGTCGGGTGGCCGACTGGTACTTCTCCAACGGAAAGGACCTCGAGGGGTTCAAGGAGAACGTCGCGGGCGTGCAGGCGTCAGCGGCGGACGCCGGGCGGCATCCGAGGTTTGGGCTCAACGGCTTCGTGATTGCCCGGGACACCGAGAAGGAAGCCCGTGAAACCCTCCGGGAGATCGTGGCCAAGGCGCATAAGCCAGCCGTCGAAGGGTTCCGGGACGCGGTCCAGGAGGCTGGCGCGTCCACCAGGGACGGCAAGGGTATGTGGGCCGACTCGTCCTTCGAGGACCTGATCCAGTACAACGACGGGTTCAGAACGCAGCTCATCGGGACGCCCGAGCAGATCGCCGAGCGCATCGTCGAGTACAAGAAGATCGGCGTGAACCTCATGCTGACCTGCTACCTGCACTTCCAGGAGGAAGTCGAAGCCTTCGGCAAGGACATCCTCCCCATCGTCCGCGAGCTTGAAGCGGACCTCGCCCGCAAAGAGGGCCTAGATTTCATTGTCGACGACGTAACACCCGAGAATATTAAGGCAGGTGTCTGATGGCTGACCGCAGCTTCGGTTTCCGCACGCGAGCCCTCCACGCTGGAGGCACTCCCGACTCGGCCCACGGGGCCCGGGCAGTACCCATCTACCAGACGACGTCGTTCGTGTTCAAGGACACGGCCGACGCCGCCAACCTGTTTGCGCTCCAAAAGTACGGCAACATCTACTCGCGGATCGGCAACCCCACGGTCGCCGCGTTCGAGGAGCGGATCGCCTCCCTGGAGGGTGGCATCGGGGCGGTCGCGACGGCGTCGGGCATGAGCGCCGAATTCATCACCTTCGCTGCCCTCTGCCAGGCGGGCGATCACATCGTCGCGGCCTCCCAGCTGTACGGCGGCACCGTCACCCAGCTCGATGTGACCCTGCGCCGGTTCGGCATTGACACCACATTTGTGCCCGGCACCGACCCCGCCGACTATGCCGCGGCCATCCAGGACAACACAAAAGCCGTCTACGCCGAGGTGATCGCCAACCCGTCCGGCGAGATCGCCGACATCCAGGGGCTGGCGAAGATCGCCCACGACGCCGGGGTGCCGCTGATCATCGACTCCACCCTGAGCACCCCCTACCTGATCCGTCCAATCGAGCACGGCGCTGACATCGTGATCCACTCAGCCACCAAGTTCATCGGCGGGCACGGGACCACCCTGGGCGGCGTCGTCGTCGAGGCCGGTACCTTCGACTGGGGCAACGGCAAGTTCCCCACCATGACGGAGCCGGTACCGTCCTACGGCAATATCCAGTGGTGGGCCAACTTCGGCGAATACGGGTTCCTGACCAAGCTGCGCACCGAGCAGCTGCGGGATATCGGCCCGTCCCTCTCCCCCATGTCGGCGTTCCAGCTGCTGCAGGGCGTGGAAACCCTGGCCCAGCGGATGGATGAGCACCTGTCCAACGCGCAGGCGGTCGCCGAGTGGTTGGAAAACGACCCCCGGGTTGAGTACGTGAACTTCGCCGGGCTCCCCTCGCATCGTCACTTCGAGCGGGCAGCCAAATACCTGCCGCAGGGGCCAGGATCGGTCTTCAGCTTTGGGGTGAAGGGCGGCCGGGCTGCCGGGCAGAAGTTCATTGAATCGCTGCAGCTCGCCTCGCACCTGGCGAACGTCGGCGACGCACGAACCCTGGTCATCCACCCCGGCTCGACGACGCACCAGCAGCTGTCAGCTGAACAGCTGGTCACGGCCGGTATCCCCGAGGACCTGGTCAGGATCTCGATCGGACTGGAGGACCTTGACGATATCCTGTGGGACATCGACCAGGCGCTGGACCTTGCCACCACGCCACACCTTGCCGCTGCACCGAATCCCACCGAAGGAGTTCAGGCATGAGCGCTGATCTGGAAACGGCACGGACCTGGGAGGGCCCGTCAGCACCCGAACGGCTCGCCCTCCTGCGTCATGCCAAGTCGGTGGCGATTGTCGGGGCGTCGGACAAGCCGTCCCGCGCGTCCTACTTTGTGGCCACGTACCTGCAGTCGTCGTCGCCGTACCGGCTGTACTTCGTGAACCCGGTGGCCAAGGAGATTCTGGGGCAGCCGGTGTATGCGTCACTGGCCGACCTGCCCGAGGTTCCCGACATTGTTGACGTCTTCCGGAAGCATGACGACCTCCCGGGTGTCCTTGAGGAGACGAAGGCGGTCGGCGCGAAGACGCTGTGGCTGCAGCTGGGGTCCTGGCATGAGGGAGTCGCGCACGACGCCGAGGAGGCTGGCCTCAACGTAGTCATGGACCGATGTATCAAGATTGAGCACGCCCGGTTCCACGGCGGGCTGAACCTGGCCGGCTTCAACACGGGAGTAATCTCCTCAAAGCGCCAGGTCACCGCCTAGCCCCGCCCACCTCATCTCCCCCACCGCCCCGCCCCTTGGGTTGAGTCAACAGAAATGACCGAAATTTCCCCGGAAAGTGGTCATTTCTGTTGACTCAACCCAGGGTTTTGACCCGGCCTAGTGAGTTGGCCAAGGGGGATGGGCTAGTGGGACTCGACGATTTCCTCGTTGCGCGCAAAGCGGCGGTTCTTCAGAACCGGCAGGAACTCCCTGACGTCGGCGATCCGGCGGCGTGAGACGTCGGTGGTGACCACGCCCTCGTTCTCATCGGTGAGGAAGACCTGGGGGATACCCATCGGGTCCAGAATGGCGGAGTGGCCAATCGTGTGCCCACTCGAGGTCCCCGCCGCAGCAATCCAGACGGTGTTCTCAATCGCTCGGGCCTTGAGCAGGGTTTCCCAATGATCCACCTTGTGGTCGCCCTTGAACCAGGCGGCCGGCACCAGAATCAGGTCAGCCCCGCGGTCAGCGAGCGCGCGGGCCTGTTCCGGGAAGCGGATGTCATAGCAGGTCATGAGGCCCACGGTGAGGTCACCGATGGTGACCACCTTGATACCGCCGTCGCCCGGTTTGATCCGGGTGGACTCCTGGTAACTGAAGGCGTCGTAGAGGTGAAGCTTGCGGTAGGTGTCCACGATCTTCCCCGTGGCATCCACCAGGACCAGCGTGTTGTAGGGGCGGTCCTCACCGCTGCCCTCATACCCGCCGGCAACAATGGCGATGCCCAGTTCCACGGCGATGAAGGACAGCTGCTGAACGAACGTCGACCAGTTCTCGTCCACGGCGGCCGCCAGTGAACCCTCCACTTTTCCAATGGAGAACATGGATTCCTCCGGAAAGACGATCAGCTCCGATCCTTCGGAGCGCGCCTTCTCGGCGAGCCCCCGCATGGTCCTGAGGTTGTCCGAGACGTCGCCGCCCGGCCGGAACTGCCCAACGCTGATCTTCATTGTCGCCGCTTTCATCATGAAATAGGTGCCCTCACAGCCTACCGAATGCCTGAACGTCCTATCGTTGGGTTATGACACTGCAACCTATCGTCCCGGGCCCCGGCCAGGAGTCCGTGTGGGACTACCCGCGGCCACCCCGTCTGGAGACCACCACCGAGCGGATAGTGATCGAGTTTGGGGGCACAGTGATCGCTGAGAGCACCACCGCGGTCCGCGTCCTCGAAACCAGCCACCCCCCGGTGTACTACGTGCCGATCGACGACTTCGTGGCCGGTGCGCTGGTCGCTGCGGAGGGTTCCTCGCTCTGCGAGTACAAGGGCATGGCGGCCTACTACGACGTCGTCAGCGGGCGCCGCCGTGCCCAGCGCGCCGGGTGGACCTATCCCAGCCCTACCCCCGGCTTCGAGGCACTCCGGACCAGGGTGGCGATTTACCCGGGAGCCATGGACCGCTGCCAGATCGACGGCGAGGTGGTCAAGGCCCAGGAGGGCGACTTTTACGGCGGCTGGATCACCAGCCGCATCGTTGGTCCCTTCAAGGGCGCGCCGGGCACCTGGGGCTGGTGAATCACTCCGGCCAGGTCATGGTGGACCTCCAGCAGAATCCTCCTGAGGGCCCAATAAATGTCATGCTGCGCCTCCACTGCATCAGATGGCGAACCGAAGCGTTCCATCAGGTCAACGGTCAGCGCCGAGAAGCCCAGCTCTGCGGCGCTCCTACCGGGCCGGAGGTAGGAGTAAAGGAAAATGTTGAGTGACAAAAGCCCGCCTTCTATCGCAGCCCAGACCCCGTAAGGGGATCCGAGCAACTTCGCATGGAACCGTCCGCTCGTCACCGAGGGGTGCTCCTGATCAAACGGCTCACCTGGGTCCCTCCTGATGGAATCACTTGTGTAGCTGTGGCGGGTGAGCCGAATCTGCAGCCAGCATCTGTGCAGCTGTGGCGGGTTCCGCCACGTGCAGCCCGCCACAGCTGCACAAATGGCCGGAGCAGTCACCGGCCAAGGCGGGGCAACCCACCACAGCTGCACAATGTTCGGGAGGAACGGAACGGAGCGTAACGTTCAGGTAACGCTCATAGAGAGCTGATACCTTCGCAGGTTGGTTATCTATCTGGCAGGAGAATATTGTGCGGAAGAAGTTGTTACTGAGTATTGCCTTGGCCGGAATTGTGTCGGTGGTGTCAGCATGCGGCACACCCGAGAGCGGCAGCGAGTCAGGATCCGAGTCGTCGCAGTCCCCCGCCAACGAAAGTGCAGCACCCGACGCGGCCCCAGAAGTAGCCGACCCCGATCTTGAGGGAGTGCCCGACGTCGTGGCGCTCGTGAACGGCAGCGAAATCCTCAAGGCGGACTTCGAGTCCGTATACACCGCCCAGTACGAGCAGGCCGCAATCCAGTCACAGATGTCAGGGGAAGCCGTCGACCAGGATGAGCTGAAAACCCAGACCGTTGAGGGAATGATCGGCACCGAACTGCTGGTCCAGGAAGCCGGCGAGCGGGGGCTTGAGGCAAGCGACGAAGCCATCACCGCAGCACTCGACGAGCTTGTAGCAGCGAACCAGCTCGGCTCGGCCGACGAGTTCTACGCGGCGCTCGCCGAGCAGGGCATGGACGAGGCAACAGTCAACGACCAGCTGACCACCCAGGTCCAGGTGGAACAGCTCATCCAGGAGGAGGCCGGAGACACCGCGCCCTCAGAGGAAGAGCTCACCGCTGCCTACGATGAGGCAGTAGCCCAGCAGGAAGAGCAGAACGCCCAGAGCGGCGAGGAGACTGAGGTTCCTCCCTTCGAGGAAGCAAAGCCGGCTCTGGAGGAGCAGCTCAAGAGCCAGAAGGAGTCCGCAGCAGCGGAGTCCCTGGTGACCAGCCTCCGTGAGGAAGCTGACGTCACGATCAACCTGTAGTGACCGGGGTGCCGCAGCTACAGCGCTGCGGCACCGGGAATGCTCTGGGTCCGCTCGGGCGATTCCATGGCGAACCACGACGCCAGGTCCGCCGCTGGTAGCGGCCTTGCATAGTGGTACCCCTGCGCCAGGTCGCAGTCGAGTCCGATCAGGGCCTCACGCTGGCCTTCCGTTTCGACGCCCTCGGCCACCGCCTTGATCCCCACGGCATGCGCCAGTTGAACACAGCTGGCCACGATGGCCGAGTCCCCACTGTTGATGCCCAGGCCCGACACGAACGTCCGGTCGATTTTCAGTTCGTCGATGGGGAACTGCCGGAGGTAGGTCAGGCTGGAGTAGCCGGTGCCAAAGTCATCAACCGCCAGCCCCACCCCCAGCGCTTTCAGGGCGCCCAGCGCTATCATCGCCGCTTCGGGCCCCACCATCAGTGACGTCTCGGTAATCTCAAGGGTCAACAGGGACGGGTTAAAACCGTGACGCGCCAGCACCGCTCCCACCCGACGCGGAAGCTCTGGGTCGGCGAGCTGCCGGGTGGAAAGGTTCACCGCCATTTCCACCGGCCCGCGGGCTGGCTGCTCGGCCGCCCAGCGCACCGCCTGCGCCACTGCCTCGTCCAGCACCCACGCACCGAGTTCACGGATCAGGCCTGATTCTTCGGCCAGTCCGATGAAGTCCGACGGCGGCAGCAGGCCTCGGGTGGGGTGTTCCCACCGCACCAGCGCCTCCACTCCGGTGAGGCTGCCATTCTTCAGGTTCACGCGCGGCTGGTAATACACGCGGAGCTCACCGTTGGTGATCGCGTGCCGCAGTTCGCCCAGCAGCTGCATCCTGTCGACCGCGGGATCGGACTGGGACGAGTCGTGGAGTTCCCAGGTGTTCCGCCCGCTGGCCTTCGCCTGGTACATCGCAATGTCGGCCCGGCGCAGCAGCCGCTCGGGCGTATCCCCGTCCTCGAAGACCGCCGCACCGATACTTGCGTCCACCACCACTTCGAGACCCTCGATCATGATCGGGGGTCTCAGCGACTCAAGTAACCGCCCGGCCACGGTCCCCACCTCTGCCGTGTCGCTGACCATCTCGACGACCACGAACTCGTCACCGGACAGCCGCGAAACGCGTAGCGGTTCACTGACGGCTCCCCGGAGCCGCCCCGCCACCGCGCCGAGTAGCTCATCCCCGGCCGCATGGCCCAGGCTGTCGTTGACCGCCTTGAAGTGGTCGAGGTCAACGAAGAGCACGACGGCGCGCCCGTCCGGGGAGGGCTCCTTCGACAGCGTGTCGCCCAGTTCCTGGATCAGGCCGGCCCGGTTCAGTAGCCCGGTCAAGGCGTCGTGGAGGGCCAGGTGCTGCAGCCCGGCCTCGGCGGCAGCCCACCGTGCCTCCGACTCTTTCGCCCGGCGTCGCGCATCCAGGAGGCTCTTCTCGTACCGCAGGCGCTGGTGTGCACCGAAAATTCCTACCCTGACCATCGCCGGTGTGGTGCCCGACGCCGGAACACGGTTCGCTGACAGCAGCGCCGCATGCCGGGAGCCGTCCTGACCGATCACCTCCAGGGCAATCTCGGCGACGACGCCGGTCTGGGTCAGCTGGGGAAGGCAATGCATGGTGTAGAGCAGCTGGTCCCCGGTGGGGAGCAGCGCGTGCAGCGGGGTGTGAAGCAGCTCCGCGCGGGTGTAGCCGGCCCAGGAGAGGAACGTTTCGTTGACCTCGGTGATGACGCCGTCGTCGTCGGTCAGCAGATACCCGCACGGAGCATGCTGAAACAGGGCCTGGTAGTCCAGCCCGGTGGCGCTCACGGCAATCGCCGGTGGGCGGGATGTGCCCGCTCAGAAAACGCCGTCGGCGCCATGACTGCCCCTCGAAAAGTCGGTGTGGGCGACGGCCTGGTCGGCTGGCCGTCTGCTCCTCACTGAACTGTCGGCGGGCGCGGGCTAAATGTTAGGTCGCGGAAAGTGAGCTTCCGCACCACAGGGTCAGTTGCGCCGGCGGCGAATCCTGATGGGGCCCTTGATCGTCGAGGGATCAATGACCGTCCCGCCCTGGGTGATCTCCACCTCGCCGGCAGCCACCAGCCGCCGGGCGGCGTCGCGGGACGCCTCCATCAGGTCCCGCCACTGCCCGTCGGACACGGCACGTGCGGCCTCCGACGGGCAGATCGTCGCCTCGGGTGCGCGCTCGCCGAGCAACCGCCGGATGGCGGCCTCGAGGAGCTGACCGGTGTCGGCGCTGGCGGGATCCACTGGCTGTTCTAGCCGATCAGGTCATTGATGACGATGGTCTGATCGCGGTCCGGTCCCACCCCAATGGCCGAGAAGCGTGCGCCGGACATCTTTTCCAGCGCCCGCACGTAGACCTGAGCGTTTTCCGGCAGGTCGTCAATGGTGCGCGCCGTGGTGATGTCCTCGGTCCAGCCCTCGAAGTACTCGAAGATGGGCTTGGCGTGGTGGAAGTCGGTCTGGGTCATGGGCATCTCATCGTGCCGGACTCCGTCGACGTCGTACGCCACGCAGACCGGGATCCGTTCGATCCCGGTGAGCACGTCAAGCTTCGTCACGAAGTAGTCGGTAAAGCCATTGACGCGGGCAGCGTGCCTGGCCAACACGGCGTCGTACCAGCCGCAGCGGCGCGGACGGCCGGTGTTGACTCCGAACTCGCCGCCCTTCGTCTGCAGGTACATGCCCATGTCGTCGAAGAGTTCGGTGGGGAACGGCCCGGCGCCCACGCGCGTGGTGTAGGCCTTGATGATGCCCACCGCACGGCTGATCCGGGTGGGGCCGATCCCCGACCCGACCGAGGCGCCGCCAGCGGTGGGGTTCGACGACGTCACGAACGGGTAGGTGCCGTGGTCCACGTCAAGGAAGGTGGCCTGGCCACCCTCCATGAGGACAACCTTGCCGGCGTCGAGGGCTTCGTTGAGCACGTAGGTGGAGTCGATGACCAGCGGACGGAGACGGTCGGCGAAGGACAGGAAATACTCGACCACTTCCTCCACCTCGACGTCGCGGCGGTTGTATACCTTGACCAGCAGCTCGTTTTTCTGGGCCAGTGACCCTTCAACCTTCTGCCGCAGGATGGACTCGTCGAAGACGTCCTGGACCCGGATGCCCAGGCGCGCCACCTTGTCCATGTAGGCGGGGCCGATGCCACGGCCGGTGGTCCCGATGGCCCGCTTGCCGAGGAACCGTTCGGTGACCTTGTCGAGGACCTGATGGTAGGGCGCCACCAGGTGGGCGTTTGCCGAAATCCGCAGCTTGGAGGTGTCGGCGCCTCGGGCCTCGAGACCTTCGATTTCCTCGAAGAGCGCCTCAAGGTTGATGACGCACCCGTTGCCGATGATCGGGATCGCGTTGGGGCTCAGGATGCCTGCGGGCAGGAGCTTCAGCTCATACTTTTCACCGCCGACGACGACGGTGTGCCCTGCGTTGTTTCCGCCGTTCGGCTTGACGACATAGTCAACCCGTCCGCCGAGCAGGTCGGTTGCTTTGCCTTTACCTTCGTCGCCCCACTGGGCTCCGACAATAACGATCGCTGGCATGGGATCCTCCCCCATCGTTGCGGCAGCACCCGCACAACACGCGATGCCGCCAGAAGTGCATGAGAATGCCCCAAGACCTCGTACTGCGTAGTTGCAAGAGATCTGGGGCTCTTACCAGCCAAGTTTAGCAACAGATCGCGACGACGCTCAGCTTGATGGCTATTCGGGGCCGGCGGGGGCGCCCTCGACAGACCTCTTGAAGTTGCTGAGCTGGACCGAGTCCTCCCGCGCAATGGCCTTCCTGATCACCGGGCCGAGGAGGCGCATGACGCCGTCGGACTTCACGGTGGCCACGAGGTCCAGACCGGTCGAGCCCCCACCCAGCGGCGTGAGGGAGTACCGGTAGTCGGCCCGCGTCTTGCCGACCCGCGAGGTCAGGGTGATGCTGCTGCCGGGTGCGAGCTCGGTGATCTCGGAGACCCGTTCCTTGCCCCGTGCGGTGAACTGCAACTGACTGCCGACGGCGAGCGCTCCCTCCGAGTGCAGGGCGGACACCCTGGGCATCCAGTGTGGTGCCGCTGACCAGTCGGTGAGCCGCGCCCAGACGGTCTGCGGTGGGAGGTTGATGGTTTCGTGGGAGGCGAAGGCCTGGCTCATGGGGGAACATCTTCTTTCGGTTGGCGGTGCTGGATGCTGGCTTCACCCTAGGCCTGACCAGGCGGCGTGCCTTGGATGGTTTTCACATCAGCTGCAGCGCTTCTCTACTTCTGGGGCACGAACCCTGGGGCGTTCTGGTCGGGTGGGTAACCTGCCCGCTGGGCGGCGAGGTACTCGCCGGGGGTGACGCCGGTGTGCCGCGTGAAGTCGCGGATCAGATGGGCCTGGTCGAACCAGCCCAGCCGCGTGGCGACCTCCGCCCACCTCACCCGCTGGTGCACGTCGACGTCAGCGAGCAGCCTGCGTAGCCGGATGATCCGTGCGACCGAGCGCGGCGTCAACCCCACTATCCTGGCGAACTCCCGGTCCAATGATCCGTGCGCCAGTCCGGTTTCCCTTGCCACCACGGGCACCGGGGTCATAGGGTCCTCCTGAAGCAGCCGGACCGCCGCCTCGCACCGTTCCAGCCCGGAGATGGAGCTGTTCACCCCTGCTGCCAGCCGATCCTGGACCAGACCGGTCAGCGCTGGCAGCGGCGCGCCCTGCGCTGCGGCTGCGGCCAGGTCCCGGCGCAGCGCCACAGCCGGTGCCCACACGGAGTCAAGCTCCACGGCCTGTCCCCGCACCGCCGAGGGAAGGACGCCCAGCAGCGCCTCACAGCCCACCGGCGTGGTCACGAACCCGACGGCGAACGTGCGTCCGGTGGGCTGGTTGATGATGGGCCGCTCGTGGGGTCCGATCAGGAATCCCCTCCGCATCGGTGCCGGTTCCCCGCCCGGGTGCCCCTGGATAATTGCCGGACCCAGAACGATCGCCGCCACGGTGGAACCGGTCGGGGCGATCAGTTCACGGGTCGCCTCCAGCTGGCCGCGGGCAGCCCAGAAGGTTTCAACAAAGCGGCTGAGCTCCCCGACCGGTGGACTGTAATGCGATTCGAAGGACCCGATCGTTTCCCCCTCAGCTCGGGTGACCGTCTCCCCGGGAGCGGTCGAGAAGATGGGCGCGGCCCTGCCAGGCCAGGATCAGGGCCCCGGTACCGAGCAGCACGTTGGTCCACACGTAGCCAGCGTCGCCGTTGACAATGTTGGTCACCGCCGCGCCGGCCATGACCAGGGCGAGCAGCAGCCCGCCCAGGGTACGGAACCGGGGGACGAACAGGGCAACGCTGCCAACAAACTCGAAAACCGCGGTCAGGTAGACAGTCCACCCGGGCAACCCTGACTTCTGGAAGGGCAGCAGGGCGGCCGGGTCCCCGATGACCTTCTCGATGCCCGCCCTGACGAAAAAGAAGGCGAGCACAGCGGCGAGCGCAAGCCACACCAGGTCGATCCGGTTCTTCTGCATAGGGCCATGATGCCACTCGCAGCACCACTGGAGGGGAGAATGTGCAGATGGATCGTTTTGTGGGCAACATTGCAGGGCTTGGCACCGGTTCGGGTACCCGGCTGGTGGTGGGACGGTGGGCGGAGTCACCCTGGGGGCCCTTCACCGATGTCATGGTGGAGGACAACGACGGGAAACGGACCCTGCTGGCTCCGACCCGGATGGTGGCCGACTATGTCAGCGCCACCTACCAGTTCGACCAGGTGCTGGTGGTGGACGTGGCCTCGACGCTTGACGAGGACACCCTGACCGTCGCGGCGGGGCCCCTGAAGGTCTCGGCCGAACTGGGCGGCGTCACCGGGCTGGGCCGGCTGCTGCGTCTCGTGCCCGCCCGGCTGGCCACCTCACCCCGCTGGCTCCGCCTGATCAACCCGCTGGCAGGCCTGTTCATGCCGGGCGTCAGGACGGCCGGCTCGGCGGGCAATGGGCGCACCGAATACTACGGGGTGACCACGGCACGGAGCATCCTCGCCGCGACAGCCAGCTGGGACGGCGCTGACCTGGGTGGCCTGGCCCGCCTGACACCACCGGTACGGTTCGGGTTCAGCTCAGCCCCGGCAGCGCCGATGCTGGTCACCGTGGTGACCAGCATCAGGCGGCCGTAGGCTAACTGCCGAGCTGTTTGCTGGCCTCGGGGTCGGATTCGCCAAGGAACTTGGCAATCCGTTCGGCTTCATCAATCTCGCCGATGGAGGCCGCGGCCCGCCCCAACGCGTACAGGGACCGCAGGAACCCGCGGTTGGGCTCATGCGAATACGGGACCGGGCCGGTGCCCCGCCAGCCGTTCCGGCGGAGGGCGTCAAGGCCGCGGTGGTACCCGGTGCGGGCGTACGCGTAGGACTCGATGGTGCGTCCCTCGTTGTAGGCCTCGTCAGCGAGAATGGCCCACACCAACGACGACGTCGGGTACTTGGCAGCGAGGTCAACTGCCTCGTCACCGGCAGCCAACCGTGCCCCAAGATCGGTCTCCTCAGGGAGCAGGGTGGGCTCGGGTCCAAGCAGGTTGCGGCGGAATTCGTCAGACATCCTAGAGCTTCTTCCCGGCGGAGCCCAGGGAAGCTGCAGCCTCGACGACGCGGGCGGCGAGACCGGCTTCGGCGGCTGCACCCCACACGCGTGGGTCGTAGACCTTCTTGTTGCCCACCTCGTTGTCGACCTTCAGGACGCCGTCGTAGTTCTTCAGCATGTGGTCGACGACCGGGCGGGTGAACGCGTACTGCGTGTCAGTGTCGATGTTCATCTTGATGACACCGAAGGAGACGGCATCGGAGATTTCCTGTGCCGAGGAGCCGGATCCGCCGTGGAACACCAGGTCGAAGGGCTTGTCCTTCCCCAGCCTGGCACCGATCTGGTCCTGGATGTCCTTGAGGATCTCGGGGCGCAGTTTGACGCCACCCGGCTTGTACACGCCGTGCACATTGCCGAAGGTCAAAGCGGTCAGGTAACGGCCGTGCTCACCGGAGCCCAGGGCCTCTACGGTGGCCAGGGCGTCCTCAACAGTGGTGTACAGCTTGTCGTTGATGGCGTTCTCGACGCCGTCCTCTTCACCGCCGACGGTGCCGATCTCCACCTCAAGGATGATCTTCGCTGCTGCCGCGCGGGGGAGGATGTCCTTGGCAATGCGCAGGTTCTCTTCGAGTGTTTCGGCCGAGCCGTCCCACATGTGGGACTGGAAGATGGGGTTGCCGCCGCGTTTGACCGCTTCTTCCGACGCGGCGAGGAGGGGCAGGACGAAGTCGTCCAGTTTGTCCTTGGGGCAGTGATCGGTGTGCAGCGCAATGTTGACGTCGTACTTCTTGGCTACCTCGTGGGCGAACGCCGCGAACCCGAGTGAGCCGACCACCATGTCCTTGACCGATGCGCCGGACCAGTAGGCGGCGCCGCCGGTGGAGACCTGAACGATCCCATCGGAGCCGGCCTCAGCGAAACCGCGCATCGCCGCGTTGAGGGTCTGGGACGAGGTGACGTTGACGGCCGGATACGCGAAGCCCCCGGCCTTGGCACGGTCGATCATTTCCGAATAGATCTCAGGTGTTGCAATAGGCATAAGGACTCCTTTGTGGAATGCGTGCTAAGAGGCGGGAGGGACAACGGACCGCTTAAACCATCCTATTCGACTGCTCGTTCGGCAGAAACGGCCCAGCGGCTCAGGTGTGCCGCTAGCAACCGGCCGACCCTGCCGGTAGGGGCCGTTTCTGGCCCCGCACCACTCAAAAACGGCCTCCCCACTCCGGTTAGATACCCTGCCCGAACACGTGGCGCCGGACCCAGCCGTGCATGGCGATTGCGGCGGCGGCCGACGCGTTGATGGAGCGGGTCGACCCGAACTGGGCGATGGAAAGGGTTGCATCAGCGGCGGCGTGCACCTCGGGGGTGAGACCCGGCCCTTCCTGACCAAAGACCAGCACACAGTTCTCGGGAAGCTCGTAGGTTTCCAGCGGTACCGAATCCGGGAAATTGTCGATCCCGATAATCCGCAGCCCCTCCCCGCTCGCCCAGGCCACAAACTCCTCCACCGTGGGGTGGTGACGGACGTGCTGGTAGCGGTCGGTGACCATGGCGCCCCGACGGTTCCACCGCCGTCGTCCGATGATGTGGACTTCCTTGGCCATGAAGGCGTTGGCGGTGCGCACCACCGAACCGATGTTCAGGTCATGCTGCCAGTTTTCGATCGCCACGTGGAAGGTGTGGCGACGGGAGTCGAGGTCAGCGACAATCGCGTCGTGAGCCCAATAGCGGTACCGGTCCACCACGTTGCGGGTGTCCCCGGCGGCGAGGAGGTCGGGATCCCAGTGGCTGCCCTCCGGCAACTGGCCCTCCCAGGGTCCAACGCCGACCGGGACCAGCGGAATTTCGGGATTTTCTTTCACGCTCCCAGCCTAAGGTGAAAGACTGGGACGGATAGCACCGCCCGGACGGCAGGGAGAGATCACATGCGCGAGAACGAACACATCGAATGCTGGCTGACGGACATGGATGGGGTTCTCGTCCACGAGAATCAGGCCATCCCCGGAGCCGCCGACCTGATTGACCGTTGGGTGGCCACCTCCAAACGATTCCTGGTGCTGACCAACAACTCGATCTACACCCCGCGTGACCTGGCCGCCCGGCTCAAAGCCTCGGGCCTGGAAGTTCCTGAGGAGAACCTGTGGACCTCGGCCCTGGCCACAGCGCAGTTCCTGAAGGAACAGTTGCCGGGCGGGCGCGCGTATGTCATCGGTGAGGCGGGATTGACGACGGCGCTGCACAACGCTGGTTTTGTGCTCACCGACCAGCACCCCGACTACGTGGTCCTCGGCGAGACCCGCACCTACTCGTTCGAGGCCATCACCAAGGCGATCCGGTTGGTCGAGGGAGGGGCCAGGTTTATCGCAACCAACCCCGACGTCACCGGCCCCTCCAAGGAAGGACCCCTGCCCGCGACCGGGGCGGTGGCGGCACTGATCACCGCCGCCACCAGCCGCGTCCCCTACATCGTGGGCAAACCCAATCCCATGATGTTCCGCTCGGCGATGAACCAGATTGACGCCCACTCGGAGACGACGGCGATGATCGGGGACCGGATGGACACCGACATCATCGCGGGGATGGAGGCCGGGCTGCATACGGTGCTGGTGCTGACCGGGATCACCCAGCGCGCAGACATTGACGCGTACCCATTCCGGCCCGCCCAGATCATGGAGTCGGTGGCCGACCTCATCGATCAGGTGTAGCCGGTGTCAGGGATTCTCAATCTCCGCGACATTGCGGAGCTCACCGCCGCCGATCCCCGGGCGCCTGTACCCGGCCGGGTGTTCCGCTCCAGCCAACCCTTCGGCTGGGACAGTGCGGCGACCATGGAGTTCCTCACGGGCAGGGGCATCGAGACGATCGTCGACCTGCGAAGCAGCCGTGAGGCGGGAATGGTGCCATGGCTGATGGCGGCCGACGCCGGGATCGACGTCGTCGCTGCACCGCTCGACCCCTCCGAAGCGAACCCCGCGTCCACCCTTGACCTGCAGACCCCCGAGGACCTGGGAAACCATTATGTGGGCTGGTTGCACAGCCGCCCCGGAGTGGTGGTCAGCGCCCTTGCACCGATTGTTGCGGGCCGGACCACCCTGGTGCACTGCGCGGCGGGTAAGGATCGGACGGGTGTGATCACCGCAGTTGTCCTCCTGGTGGCGGGGGTCTCCGATGAGCTGATCATCCAGGACTACGCCCACACCACCGGCGCATTGCCGCTGATCCTGCCGGCTCTCGCGAAGCTCTGGATGGGGAACGCCCCGGCGGGGTCGGACCGGATCTCCTTCGAGAATCCGCCGGTCATCCTGACGTCCCCGGCGGCCGCAATGGCCACATTCATCGAGGGGCTGCGCCGCGAGTTCGGGACCGTCGACGGCTTCCTGACGGGTGCGGGCATGGACCGCGCCGATCTGGCGCAGCTGCGGCGGGCGCTCAGGGGTCAGTAGACGGTTTTGAAGGAGCCGCCGCGCGGGAGCGGAAGGAATTCGTCCTGCAGCGCCACCACGATGCTCTGGTAGATCAGCGGGTTCCACTGCGGGCTGGCGTGCGCGGGCAGCGCCCCTTCGGTGACGTAGTCGGCCGAGACCAGGTTGTCGGGAAACGCCTCCGCCCACCCGGGCCGGGCGGTTGAGTAATTGACCGTACCGTCGTTGGGATTCCCGATGAACGCGATCCGGGTATCCCCGAGAGTGCCCTGGAACCGGGTGACGTTGTAGTGGTAGATGTAGGACGACTGCGACTGAATCAATACGCTGGACGGCGCAAGTGGTGACAGCTGTTCGAGGGTCTGGTTGAGGATCTGTTGCCAGGAGCGCTCATCCTTGTTGACGATCCGCTCGCCGAGCTCATACCCGCCCCGCAGCACCGTGGGCACCCGGTACCCGGCGTCGTACAGAAACACCACTCCCTCGAACACCGCCTGGTCCAGCACATCGTCCCGGGAGTGTGGACTGGAGTCCAGGAGGATCAGCTCCACGTTGATTCCGAGGCCACGCAGCTGGGACGCCACCTCGATCGCCACCATTCCGCCGAAGCTGTGCCCATAGAAATACAGGGTTTCCACTTGGAAGATCCGCACGTACCGGTTCAGGGCCGCGACAATGTTGGCGACATTGAGCCCACGGTTGGAGTATCCCAGCACGGAGATTTGCCCGCGCTGGCTGAGAGCAGGCTGCAGCGAATTGGCAATCCAGCCGCCCTCCTCCCAGCTGGTCTTGTAGCCGGGGAAGATAATCCAACGGGTTCGCGGGAACCGCTGCGCCGCGTCGTCATCGGTGATGGGCAGGATTTGCAGCTCTTCGCGCTCCTCCTGAACCCGCCGGGTCAGGAACAAATCGGCGGCAAGCGTGAGGCCAAACCCCGAGCCGATCAGAAACGACCGGCGGGACATCCCCTTGATCCCGTGCGCATAGCGAAGCAGCCGCTCGGAGTCCTCAGTCATGGGTGGGAAGGGGCGCTAGCCCAGACCAAGCTCGTCCTTGCCGAAGGCGTAAAGGTACGGGACGCCGGCTTCGGATTCGATCCGTTCCTTCGAGCCGGTGTCCCGGTCAACGATCACTGCCACGGCCTGCACCAGTCCGCCCGCCCGCCGGACACCTTCCACAGCGGTCAGCGCCGATCCACCGGTGGTCGAGGTATCTTCGAGCACGACGACGGGCCGGCCACTAATGTCCGGGCCTTCCACCTGACGGGCCATGCCGTGGTTCTTTTGGGCCTTGCGCACCACGAACGCGTCAATTTCGCGGTTACCGCGGGCTGCGGCATGCATGAGCGCAGTCCCCACGGGGTCAGCGCCCATGGTCAGGCCGCCAGCGCTCTGGAAGGTGATGCCGGCGTCGTCAAGCAGGTCCAGCATGACCTGCCCCACCAGCTGCGAGGCTTCATGGTGGAGGGTGATCCGGCGGAGGTCGATGTAGTAGTCGGCTTCCTTCCCGCTGGACAGGGTGACCTTCTCATGGACGATTGCCAGTTCCTGGATGAGTTCACGAAGGCGGTCTCGGGCGACGGTAGCAGTCATGCGTGCAATTCTAATGTCTTTGCTACCGGCGACATGCGAGAGCCAGTTCGGTAGGCTCGGACACACGGGACACCCTGCACCTGTGGACCCAGATCATCGGCAAGATCCGGCTGGCTCACGCACCGCTTGTCAATCATTGGTGGCAGGTCACCTTGTATGTCAGTCCCCGCGGATTGACCACGTCAACGATCCCCTACCGGAACACCGTTTTTGACATGGAGTTCGACTTCCATGACCACCGGCTGCGTATCCGCAGCGGTGCCGGGCACACACGGGAACTGGCGCTGGCCCCCATGTCAGTGAAGGAATTCCATATCTGGGTCATGGGAGCCCTCGCGGAGTTGGGTATCGAGACCGCAATCCAGTCCCGCCCCAACGAGGTGGACCCTTCGATTCCTTTCGCCGAGGACACCACGCACGCCTCCTACGATCCAGTCTCTGCCCACCTGTTCTGGCGCCAACTCGTCCAGGCGGACCGGGTGATGAATCAGTTTCGATCCCACTTCACGGGCAAGGTCAGCCCCGTCCACTTCTTTTGGGGTGCCATGGATCTTGCCTGCACACGATTCTCCGGCCGGAACGCCCCCGCCCATCCCGGAGGTGCACCAAACTGCGGCGATTGGGTGATGGAGGAGGGCTACTCAAAAGAGCTCAGCAGCTGCGGATTCTGGCCCGGAGGCGGCGGGGAAGGTGCATTCTATTCCTATGCCTACCCTGAGCCGGTGGGCTTCGCCGATCAGTCTCCCGGCCCGGAGGGGGCGTTTTATTCACCCGGGAACGGACAATTTCTTCTTCCCTATGAGGTGGTCCGTTCGGCGTCCGACCCTGACCGTGTGCTGCTCGAGTTCCTGCAGGCCACCTATGCTGCGGCGGCGACAACGGGTCACTGGGACAGAGCGGCACTGGAAACCGACCCGGACCGCTGGGACCGGCACATCACGCGCCGGTAGCACCTAGAGCGCGCCCAGGCTCGCCGTCTCAATGGACTCAGGCGAGAGGACGTGGGAAATTGCCATGACGGCTGCGCCCCGGACACCAGCGGTTTCCCCGGCAACTGACGGCACAATCCGCAGATGTTCTGTGGCTAGCGGCAGGGACCGCCGGTAGACCACCTCGCGAATCCCGGCCAGCAGGTGCTCTCCCGCCTGCGCGAGGCTGCCGCCGATCACCACCACTGACGGGTTGATCAGGTTCACGCAGGTGGCCAGCACATCGCCGATGTCCCGGCCGGCCTGGCGGATCACCTGAATGGCATCACGATCCCCCGACCGGACCAGGTCGATGACCCCCTGGCTCGTGGTCAGCACCCCACCGGTCAGGGCGCTCAACGCCGCCGCGAGGGCAGGGCCACCCGCCAACGCTTCAAGGCACCCCGTGTTCCCGCAGCGGCACGGAATGTCCCCGCCCCGTGGAACCCGGACGTGGCCAAGGTCGCCCGCCGTGCCCTGCGCGCCGCGCTGCAGCATCGAACCGGAGATGATTCCCGCGCCGATACCGGTGGCCACCTTGATGAACATCAGGTCGGTGGTGTCCGGCCAGTTACCGCTCAGCTCACCGAGCGCCATGATGTTGACGTCGTTGTCCACCAGCACCGGCACGTCGAAACTCCGTTGCACCAGCCCGGGCACGTCGAAACGGTCCCAGCCTGGCATGATCGGGGGATTGATGGGGCGGCCGGTCTCATGTTCGACCGGTCCGGGCAGACCGATTCCGATTGCCGCCAGCTCGGCGCTGCTCCGGTGGGCCTCCAGCAACAGGGCGCCGATCGCTTCGACCAGCCAGCCGAGCACCGCCCCGGGCCCGTCGGAAATGTTCAGGGTCTGCCGGGCGCTGGCGAGTTCGGCCCCGGACAGGTCAGTGAGGATGACATGCGCGTGGGTGGCGCCGATATCGGCGCCAATCACCCCACGGGCCCCAGGGTTGAGCGCAAACAACGACGGGGGCCTGCCGCCCGTCGACACAGCACCCCCGTACGGGGCAACCAGCCCAAGGGCCATCAGCGTGTCCACCCGTGAAGCAACAGTTGACCGAGCCAGCCCAGTGAGTTGCGCCAGTTCCGCACGCGTCCGCGGCTGCCCATCACGGAGCAGCTGGAATACCTCGCTGGCTCCAGGAGCAGGTAACGCCGACGTTCGGGCCTGCTTTTCGGACTCAATCTTCACCACAGTTTTAGTAAACCACGCGGAACTTCGACCTGTCTCGCAACTTACTAACGAATGTTCAACAACATACTTTTGCGTAATGCTCGACAAAAGTGTGAGTTCTATGTCACAGTGGGCGGGTGGATAACGATGTCTTCCCCCCAGAACCCCGGGAAAGCACCCCCGTGGTGCTGAGCGTCTCTGGACTGTCCAAGAGTTTCTTCGGGATCCAGGTTCTGAAGGACGCGTCCCTGCAGTTGCGGGCCGGCGAGGTCCACGGTCTCGTCGGAGAGAACGGGGCAGGTAAATCCACGCTCATGAAACTCCTCGCGGGCGTCCACCACCGGGACTCCGGGACCATCGACCTGGCGGGTACCGCAGTCGATTTCACCCATCCCACCCAGGCCCACGAGGCCGGGCTGTCCACCGTCTTCCAGGAATTCAACCTCCTCCCCGACCGCACGGTCGCCGAAAACATCTACCTCGGGCGGGAACCACGACGGGGGGTCCTGGTCAACAAGAAGGCCATGCTGGATCGCACCGCCGAACTGTTGGACCAGCTGGGCATCACCAGCATCCACCCGTCCACCCCAGTCAGTAACCTGTCGGTCGCGCAGCAGCAGATCGTCGAGATTGCCAAGGCCGTCAGCTACGACGCACGGATCATTTCCATGGACGAACCCACTGCCGCCCTCGCCGGCCCTGAAGTGGACCTGCTGTACGGAATCATCCGGCGGTTGAAGGACCGCGGCGTGGCAATCCTTTACGTATCGCACCGCCTGAAGGAAATCTTCGACCTGTGCGACACGATCACCGTCCTCAAGGACGGCGAAATTGTCGGCTCCCAGCCGGCGTCGTCAATGGATGACGCCTCGCTGGTGCGTCTGATGGTGGGGCGCCCCATCTCCGCGTACTTCCCCGACCCCGTGCCCGGCACCACGGTGGGCGAGCCTCTGCTGGAAGTCTCCGGCGGCGGCAATGACCAACTCGACGCTATCAACCTGACCCTCCGGACCGGCGAAATTGTGGGGATCGCTGGCCTGCAGGGGTCCGGGCGCACCGAACTGGTGGAAGCAATCTTCGGCGCCGCACCCTTCACCCGCGGCACCATGCGGCTGGCCGGCCAGCCGTACACCGCCAGAAGCACCCGCGCTGCGATCCAGCATCGGGTTGCCCTCATCACCGAGGACCGCAAATCACAGGGCCTGAGCCTGAACCAGTCAATCCTCGATAACGCCCTCAGCGTGATCCGCTCAGTATTCCCCGGTCGCACCAGCCAGGCCCGGCAGGAAGCGCCCGGCGTGTTCTCGTCGCTGGAGGTGATCGCCAGAGACCTGGACCAGGAGGTCCAGTACCTCTCCGGTGGTAACCAGCAGAAAGTGGTCCTGGCCAAGTGGCTGGCCATCTCCCCGCAACTGGTATTGCTGGACGAGCCCACCCGCGGCATCGACGTCGGCGCCAAGGTGGCCGTCTACAACCTGATGCGGGCGCTGGCGGCCGAGGGCAAAGCCATCCTCATGGTCTCCAGCGAACTCCCCGAGGTGCTTGGCATGTCCGACCGGGTGCTGGTGATGCGGGACGGCCTCATTGCCGGCGAACTATCCCCGACGTCCACCGAGGAAGAGGTTCTGCAGCTGGCCACCGGCGCGCGGACCGAGGAGGCTCCATCATGAACCGACTGTCGAGGCTCACATCGACCCACATCGTCTATCTGGTGGTGCTCCTCACCATCATCGTCGGGACGGTGCTGGTCGGATCGGTGGGCCGCAGCTTCTTCAGCACCGGCAACATCTCGGACATCCTGACCGGTACCAGTGTGCTGGGATTCATCGCCATCGGTCAGACCCTGGTGATCCTGGTCGGGAGCCTTGATCTGTCGGTCCCGTACGTCATCAGCCTCTCCAGCCTGATCGCCGCCGGCATCATGGCCAACCAGGGCGCCAACGTGCTCCCCGGCATTCTCGCTGCCCTCGCCGTCTCGGCCCTGATCGGCCTCGCCAACGGCCTGGTGGTGTCGGGACTGAAAGTGCACGGTTTCATTGCCACCCTCGGCATGGGCCTGATCATCAGCGGCTACCTCGCCACCAACTACCAGGGCAGCTCCGGGCAGACGCCCCTGTCCTTCCGGCTGATCGGTGCCACCGGGCTGGGACCCGTTCCGATCTCCACCCTGATCATGCTCGCCACCGCGGGCCTGGTCCTCCTGATGCTCAACCGCACCCGGGTGGGCCACCACATCTACGCGGTAGGCGGGGATCTTGGTGTCGCCAGGATGTCGGGCATCCGCACCCGCACCCCGATCATCACCGCCCACGTGCTGTGCTCGGTGATGGCCGGCCTGGCCGGGCTGCTGCTGGCTGCCCGGCTCGGCGTCGGGAGCCCCACGATCGGATCCCAGGGCGGCTACGACCTGCTGTCCATTGCCGCTGTCGTCCTCGGCGGAACCCTCCTCGCGGGAGGCAAGGGTTCCCTGGTGGGAACGCTGGGCGGGGTGCTGATCTTCGCGATGCTGGACAACATCATGAGTGTCATGCAGATCAACCCGTTCCTCAAGGACGTGGTGCGCGGACTGGTGATCGTGATCGCCGTCGCCGTCTACGCCCGCCGTACGGTCGTCACCCGTCCACCCCGCTTCGACGAGACAGCATCACCGACAGCGCGCGAGGTATCGGCATGAGCGTCAGCGAAAACGCGCAGGGAACCCGGAACGAAATCCTCGCCCGGAACCGGTCGTCGGCAGGCGACCGCCTGTGGCGGGCCCTGCGGACACCCAGCGGCGCAGTGTTTCTGCTGCTGATCGCGCTGCTCATCGCCGTCATCGCCGCCAACCCGTCCTTCGGCGAGCCCGGCTCCCTGATCCGTTTCATCGGCCGGACAGCGCCGATCGCCATCGCCGCGATCGGGCAATACTTCGTCATCGTGTCCGGCGAGTTTGACCTGTCCATGGGGTCGGTGGTCACAGCGCAGGTTTTCATCGCCGGCAACCTGATTGGCGACGACGACAGCCGGGTCATCCCGGTGCTGGTGCTGATGCTCGCGTTCGGCGCCCTCATTGGGCTGATCAACGGGCTGGTGACCACCCTGCTGAAGGTGCCGAGCTTCATTGTCACCCTCGGCATGATGTTGGCCCTGCTCGGCCTGGTGCTCTACTCCACCGGCGGCGCCGCGACCGGCAACCCAGCTGACAGCTTCCGGCAGATTGGCCGCGGCGGCATCCGGGACGTCCCCGTGCTGGAGATCATCCCCTACCCGGTCATCATCTTCGCCGTCACCGCCACTGCGGCCCTCTGGCTGATGCGCCGGCCCTACGGTCGCACCCTGATCGCCGTCGGCGACAACCACCGCGCGGCGGCCCTGACCGGCGCCCGCGTCTGGTGGGTCAAGACCCGTGCATTCATGCTCTCCTCCCTGTCGGCAACCGTGGCCGGGATCATCCTGGTGGGCTATGCCGGGGTCCACCCGTCGGTGGGCCGTGGCTACGAGTTCACAGCCATCACCGCCGTCGTCCTTGGCGGGGTGGTCCTGGGCGGTGGCCGCGGCTGGGTCCTGTCCGCCGCAGCGGGCGCCTTCGCACTCGAAACACTGTTCACCCTGGTGAACTTCCTTGGCGTCGAATCCACCTGGCGGGACACCGTCCAGGGCCTGATCATCATCCTCGCCGTCGCGGCGGCCGCCCAGACCTGGCAGCGGAAACGCCGCGGCAACAGCTCCCGGACCCATGAACCGACCCACCCCATCGCACCACCGCCCACCGTGGGCACCAATGAGAGAGGAATATGATGCGACGAAGCATCCTGACAAAGGTCACTGTCGTGGCAGCCACATCGCTGCTCGCCCTGACCGCTTGCACTACCGATTCATCCCTTGAGAACCCGCCTACGGAAGACGCCTCGGCAGCCGCCGAAGCAACCACACCAGCCGCCGAGGAAACGAGCAGCGACGAATGGTTTGTTCAGGAGGTGTACGACGACCAGTTCGAGCAGCGCTCAGCAACCTTCGAGGGCGACCCCGAACAGCCGTGGCTGCAGTACATCGACGGGGACATGACCGATACCGCCGACTACGCCGCGGACGGGGCGCAGAAGGCCTGCTTCGCCAACGCCTCGATCTCGAACCCGTGGCGGCAGACCGGTTGGATCACGATGAACGAGCAGCTCAAGGCGCTGCAGGATTCGGGCGTGATCTCCGAGATGGAAACCCGCGACGCGCAGGACGACGACAATACGCAAATCGCCGACATCGACTACTTCATCGCTGAAGGCAATTGCGACGCGTTCATCATCTCCCCCAACTCGACGGCGGCCATGACGCCTGCCGTGGAGCGGGCCTGCGAAACCGGAAAACCGGTAGTGGTGTTTGACCGCGGCGTGGAAACCGACTGCGCGGTCACCTTCATCCACCCGATCGGCGGCTTCGCCTGGGGCATTGACACCGCCGAGTTCCTGAGCGAACGGCTCGAGGAAGGCGACAAGGTCGTTGCGCTGCGCATCCTGCCGGGCGTTGACGTCCTCGAGCAGCGCTGGGCTGCCGCCGAGCGGATCTTTGAGGAGAACGGTATCGAGGCGGTCGACTACTTCACCGGAGCCGACCCCACCGAGATCAAGGACATCCTCGCTGACGAGCTGGCCACCGGCGACGTGCAGGGCATCTGGATGGACGCGGGCGACGGCGCCGTCGCAGCGATCGAGGCCTTCGAGGATGCAGGAGCCGATCTTCCGGTCATGACCGGTGAGGACGAGATGAGCTTCCTGCGCAAATGGGAGGAAACCGGCATCGACGCGCTGGCACCCGTCTACTCCAACTTCCAGTGGCGCACCCCGCTGCTGGCACTGGAGAAGATCTTCGCTGGCGAGGAAGTCCCCGCCGAGTGGATCCTCCCCCAGACGCCGATTACCGAGGACGAACGGGGCGACTTCCTCGCCGCCAATGAGGGCATGCCTGATGGCCACTACGCCAAGTTCGGCGGCGAGGACATGGAGGGCTACCCCGAGGTCTGGCAGGAACGCCAGATTCCGTAACCCGATCAACCACCCGCAGTAACGACTACCAGCACAGCGAAAGGAGGCAGGACCGTGGACAGCATTAGTCAGCGCCCCCTCGGCGTCAACACCTGGGTATGGACCTCACCCCTGACCGACGCCACCCTGCCTCCTTTGCTGGGTTCCATCGCCACCATGGGGTTCGACGCCGTCGAACTCCCCCTCGAGAACATCGGCGACTTCGCTGCTGAAACCGTCAGGGACTCCCTCCACGGGATGCACCCGTACCTGGTGGGCGCGATGGCACCCGGCCGGGACCTGGTCTGCGCCGACAGCGCGACCATCCTCGGGACCCAGCGGTACCTGAGTGCCTGCATCCAGCTGGCCCACGACGCCGGTGCACCGTCGGTGTGCGGGCCGTTTTACTCCTCCACCGGCCGGCTGTGGCGGATGGACGACGACGAACGCGCCTCGGTGTACGAACAGCTGCGCCGCAACCTTGCCCCCCTCGCCGACGAAGCGGCCGGCGCCGGCGTCGTCCTCGGGATCGAACCTCTGAACCGGTACGAAACGTCGCTGATCAACACGGTCGACCAGGCGCTTGACGCCCTGGGGCCGCTGCTCGGGCCCGCGGTAGGCCTGGCACTGGACACCTACCACCTGAACATCGAGGAACGCTCCTCCGCCGACGCCATCCTGCGGGCAGGGAAACACCTGGTGCACCTGCAGGTCTGCGGCAATGACCGCGGCGCCCCGGGCGGCGACCAGACCGACTGGACGGGCATCATCGAAGCCCTCGACGCGGTCGGTTACAGCGGACCGCTGAACATCGAAAGTTTCACTTCACACAACGCCAGCATCGCCACCGCCGCCTCCATCTGGCGGCCCCTCGCCGAGTCCCAGGACCGGCTCGCCCACGACGGCCTCGCGTTCCTGCGCTCGCTCACCCGCTCAGGAACCGCCACGCCCCTGCTTCAAGGAGACCACCGATGACCACCCCCGCCCCGGCAGCCACTGCCGTGCCCGGCACGCTCGGGGTGGCCGTTCTCGGCTACTCCTTCATGGGGAAGGCGCATTCCAACGCCTGGCGCAACGTGAATGCCTTTTACCCGACGCCGCGCGTGCGACAGCAGCTCCTCGTGGGGCGGCACGCCAGCCAGGTGGCCGACGCCGCCACCCAGTTTGGCTGGGCCGAAAGTTCAACTGACTGGCGGGAGGTGCTCGAACGCGACGACATCCAGATCGTTGACATCTGCACCCCCGGGCACCTCCACGCCGAGCTGGCCATCGCCGCCCTGAACGCCGGCAAGCACGTCATCGTGGAGAAACCGCTGGCCAATTCCGTGGCGGAAGCCGAACAGATGGTCGAGGCCGCAGTCGACGCGCGGACCCGCGGCATCCAGTCAATGGTCGGCTTCAACTATCGCCGGCTTCCCGCGCTTGCCCTGGCGCGGTCCCTGATTTCTGACGGGCGCGTGGGGGACGTCCGTCAGATTCGCGTGAGTTACCTGCAGGACTGGCTCGCCGACGAGCGCGCCGCCATGAGCTGGCGGTTGCGTCAGGCATCCGCCGGCTCGGGGGCGCTGGGCGACCTGGCGTCGCACGCCGTCGATCAGGTCGCGTTCCTGCTCGATGACCCGGTGACCTCGGTCTCCGGCACGGTCAACACGTTTGTGACCGAACGTCCCGGCCCGGACGGCCCTGAGCCGGTCACCGTCGACGACGCCGCCTGGGCCACCCTGCGTCTAGCCTCGGGCGCCGTCGCCAGTCTTGAGGTCTCCCGGTTCGCGACCGGCCGCAAGAACTCGTTGCAGATTGAGATCTACGGTTCCCGCGGCGGGCTGCGGTTCGACCTCGAGCACCTCAACGAGCTGCGGTACTTCGACACCGGCACGCCCACCGAGCTGCAGGGCTACAGCACCATACTGGTCACCGAGCCGTCCCACCCGTATCTTGGAGCGTGGTGGCCCGCCGGGCACACCCTCGGCTGGGACCACACCTTCACCAGCCAGGCAGCCGACTTCCTCACCGCGATCGACTCGGGCACCCCGGCGTCGCCGTCGTTCGAGGACGGGTTGGCCACCCAGCGGGTCCTGGCCGCAGTGGAAGCCAGCGCCGCCCGGACGGGCACCGCCGTCGCACCCGTCTGAAGACCTACCGTACGCAGGAGAAACCATGGAACTGTCCGTCCAGCTGTACACCGTCCGTGCTTCGCTTGAGACGGACCTCGATGGCACCATCGACCGGATCGCGGCGATGGGCTTCACCAATGTGGAGCCGTACAACTTTGCTGCCGACCCGGGCCCCCTCGCCGTTGCGCTGCAGCGCAACGGCCTGGCGGCGCCGTCCGGCCACGCGCCGCTGCTCTCCGCCGACCAGGCCACCATCTTCGAGGCGGCCCGCACCCTCGGCATGCGTACGGTGATCGACCCGTTTGTTGACCCCGAGCGCTGGACATCAGTTGCCGACATCGCCGCCACGGCCGGTCAGCTCAACGAAGCGGCGGCGCTCGCTGCCGGGTACGGCCTCCGGGTGGGCTACCACAACCACTGGTTTGAGCTGGAAACCGATTTCGAGGGCCGCACCGGTCTGGAGGTCCTGGCCGAGCACCTTCACTCCTCGGTAGTCCTGGAGGTGGACACTTATTGGGTAGCTGTCGGCGGTCAGGATCCTGCGGCGCTGCTGGGCCGGTTGGGCGACCGGGTCCGGCTGATCCACATCAAGGACGGTGCCGTCGACAGGGACAACACCTCGCAAGTGGCAGTCGGTGCGGGGCGGATGGACATCGATGCTGTGCTGGCGGCGTCGTCGACTGTTGAAACGGCTGTGGTTGAACTCGATGACAGTACCGGCGACCTGTTTGAAGCGATCGAGGACAGCCGCCGTTTCCTGCTCTCCCGGACCGGCGCGTGAGGGGACCGGTCGGCGTCGGCGTGATCGGCGCCGGCGTCATCAGCAAGGAGTACCTGACCAATCTCACCGCCTTCCCCGATCTCCACGTCCACATTGTGGCTGACCTCTTCGAGGATGCGGCCCGCGCCCGGGCCGCCGAGTTCGGCGTCGGGCTGTCGGGGAGCGTCGACGACGCGTTGGCCCACCCGGACGTCGAAATCGTGGTCAACCTGACCACTCCCGCCGCGCACGTGCCGGTGGCCCTCGCCGCGGTGGCGGCCGGCAAACACGTCTGGTCCGAGAAGCCCTTCGCGCTGGACCGGGGCTCGGGACGGGAACTGCTTGCAGCCGCCGAGGCGGCGGGAGTGCGCCTGGGTTGCGCCCCCGACACCTTCCTGGGCGCCGGCCTGCAGACCGGACTGCGCAGGATCCGGCGCGGCGACATCGGCACCCCCCTGACCGCGCTGACACTGATGCAGTCGCCCGGCCCGGAATCCTGGCACCCCAATCCTGCCTTCCTTTTCCAGGAGGGAGCGGGACCCCTGTTCGACATTGGGCCCTACTACCTGACCACCCTGGTGCAGGCCTTCGGCTCCATCCGGCGGGTGGCCGCCGTCGGCTCCCGATCGCGGGACACCCGGGTGATCGGCTCCGGACCGAAGGCAGGCGAAACGTTTAAGGTGTCAGTTCCCACCCACGTCAGCGCCCTCGTGGAGTACGACGGCGGCCAGTCCTCGCAGAGCATCTTCAGCTTCGACTCACCGCACCCGCGCACCGGGTTCCTGGAAATCACGGGAACGGAGGCCACCATCGCCTTCCCCGACCCGAATGAGTTCTTCGGGGACGTCCGGTTGCACCGGCACGGCGCCGACGACTGGGAGGTCATTCCGGCTGTCGGATCGGTCTTCAGCCGTGGGTCCGGCGTCCTGGAGATGGCCCGAGCCCTTCGCGCGGGGCAACCTCACCGTGCCCAGGGTGCAACAGGCTTCCACATCCTTGACGCCATGGCGGCGATCACCGAGTCCATGGACACCGGCGCGTTTGTGCCGGTGACCAGTTCTGCGGCAGCTCTGGAGCCCCTTTCCGAGGACTGGGATCCAGCCCAGCTCACCCTTTCCCAGGAGTAAACCCATGGCACGCAACTACACCCTGTTCACCGGCCAGTGGGCCGACCTGCCCTTCGAGGAAGTGGCCCGTCTGGCCGGCGAGTGGGGCTACGACGGCCTGGAGATCGCCGTCTCCGGGGACCACCTTGATGCGTGGCGCTGGGACGACGACGACTACATTGCGGGCCGGCTGGAGATCCTGGAACGCCACGGCCTGAAGGTGTGGGCCATCTCCAACCATCTCAAGGGCCAGGCCGTCTGCGATGACCCTATCGACTTCCGGCACCAGGCCATTGTGGGCCCGCGGGTTTGGGGGGATGGGGAGCCGGACGGCGTCAGGGCCCGCGCGTCCGAGGAAATGAAGCTCACCGCCCGGCTGGCGCAGAAGCTCGGTGTGAAGACCGTGGTGGGGTTCACCGGGTCCTCCATCTGGCAGTACGTGGCGATGTTCCCGCCGGTGTCCCAGGACGTGATCGACGCCGGTTACCAGGATTTTGCTGACCGCTGGAACCCCATCCTCGACGTGTTCGACGAGTGTGGGGTCAGGTTCGCCCATGAAGTGCACCCTTCCGAAATTGCCTACGACTACTGGTCAACGCACCGCGCGCTGGAAGCGATCGGGAACCGGCCGGCTTTCGGCCTGAACTGGGATCCCAGCCACTTCATGTGGCAGCAGATTGACCCGGTGGCGTTCATCTCCGACTTCGCCGACCGGATCTATCATGTGGACTGCAAGGACACGAAGATGCGGATGGGCGGCGGTCGAAACGGCATCCTGTCCTCGCATTTGCCCTGGGGCGATCCCCGCCGCGGCTGGGACTTCGTCTCCACGGGCCGGGGGGATGTGCCGTGGGAGGACAGCTTCAGGGCGTTGACCAGCATCGGGTACGACGGGCCCCTCTCAGTTGAGTGGGAGGACGCCGGGATGGACCGGTTGCAGGGTGCCCCGGAGGCGTTGGCGTTCCTGAAGCAGTTCAACTTCGGCCCGTCCAGTGTCTCCTTCGATGCGGCCTTCAAGCAGTAGCTGACATCCCTTTCCTCGGCGGCGCGGCCTCGCGGGGGGATGCTGGTGGGATTTGCCGTAACGCACCGGAAACGCCCCCGTAGTAGCCTTTTCCCATGCGCGAAAACCAAGCCAGCATCATCGAGGAAATGGGCGTGCAGCCCACCATCGACCCCGCAGCGGAAATCCGTGCCCGGGTCGCCTTCCTGAAGGACTATCTCAAGGCCACCGGCACCAACGGCTTTGTCCTCGGGATCAGCGGTGGTGTTGACTCGTCCCTGTCGGGCAGGCTCGCGCAGCTCGCTGTGACCGAGCTCGCCGGGGAGGGAATCGACGCCGATTTCATCGCCGTCCGCCTCCCCTACCGCGAGCAGCATGACGAGGACGATGCGCAGGCGGCCCTCGCGTTCATCCAGCCGAAAAGCCAGCGCACCTTCAACATCGCCGCGGCCGTTGACGGTTTCGAAGCGGAGTACGCCAGCGCCACCGGCGAGGACATTTCCGATTTCACCAAGGGCAACATCAAGGCGCGCGCCCGAATGGTCACCCAGTATGCCCTCGCCGGTCAGCACAACCTCCTGGTGATCGGCACCGATCACGGCGCGGAATCGGTGACCGGGTTCTTCACCAAGTACGGCGACGGCGGCGCTGACATCCTTCCCCTGTTCGGCTTGAACAAGCGGCAGAACCGGGCCCTGCTCAAGGAACTGGGAGCGCCGGAGCAGATCTACGCGAAGGTGCCGACGGCCGACCTGCTCGATCACCAGCCCGGCCGCACCGACGAGCACGAACTCGGAATCACCTACGACCAGATTGACGACTATCTGGAAGGCAGGGAGATCGACGAGGCCGCCGCCGTCGCCATCGAACGCCGCCACACCATCACCCGGCACAAGCGCACCGTCCCGGTCACCATCCTCGACACCTGGTGGCGGGGCTGACGCCCAGGACATTGGTAACGTGTTCCCTGTGAAGATTGCCACCTGGAACGTCAATTCCCTCCGAGCCCGCGCTGACCGCGTCGAGGCCTGGCTTGCCCGCTCCGACGTCGATGTCCTGGCGATCCAGGAGACCAAGTGCAAGGACGAGAACTTCCCCTGGGACCTGTTCGAGGCCAACGGTTACGAGGTAGCCCACTTCGGCCTCAGTCAGTGGAACGGTGTTGCCATCGCCTCCCGGGTGGGGCTCGACGACGTCGAACGCACCTTTGAGGGTCAGCCCCTGTTCGGGAAGGACGCCGAACCGATCCAGGAAGCCCGTGCCATCGGCGCCACCTGCGGCGGGGTGCGGGTCTGGAGCCTGTACGTCCCCAACGGGCGTTCCCTCGACGATCCGCACATGCAGTACAAGATCGACTGGTTGGATACCCTGCGGGAGAAGGCCCTCGGCTGGGTCGAAGCCGACCCCACAGCGCAGATCGCCCTGACCGGTGACTGGAACATCGCACCCCAGGATGAGGACGTCTGGGACATTGACCTGTTCCAGCGGGAGGGCTACACCCACGTCAGCCCGCCGGAGCGTGCAGCATTCCACGCGTTCGAGAGCTCAGGGTTCACCGACGTCGCCCGGCCGCACACCCCCGGCCCCGGCGTCTACACCTACTGGGATTACAAGCAGTTGAGCTTCCCCAAGAAGATGGGCATGCGCATCGACTTCGTCCTCGCGTCCCCGGCGCTGGCCGAGCGGGTGACCGGTGCGTCAATCGACCGCGAGGAACGCAAGGGCAAGGGCGCTTCCGACCATGCCCCGGTCATTGTGGAGCTGGGATAGCTGATGGCGGGCATCGGTCCGGCCGCCACGGGCCACACCTTTCCCTACGTGTCATTCCTCAGGGTTTACGAACCACTTGAGGCGTTCAGCGACGCCCAGCAGCTGGTGATCCTCGAACAGCGCTCACGCGACCGCAAGGACACCGAGGGAATCGAACGCAGTAACTCGATGCAGCGGATCCTGCGGCAGGTGTCGGACCCCTTCCCCCACCACGGCACCGATCTGGTCCGGGTCCTGCATTTCCCCGGCAGCAACGGCATCACCGCCCAGTATTACTGCCCCAACCAGCTGGCGGTCCGTACCTCCCTGGCAGCCGAGTCGCTGGGCCAAACCATCCGCGGTCCCCTCGTCGACGTGTTGCTACCCGAGGCGGCGACTGACGCGCATCAGGCCCGGCTCGACCCCGAGACAGTCGCCGAAACCACAGCCAAACTTCACACCCGCTCCGCCACCTGGGGAATCCCGTTCTCCTGGTTTGTCCTGATCCACGAAGATGATCTGACCGAGGTGATCGAGGACGGCGGCAAGGTGCGCACCGTCCGGGTCGCCGCGGCAGTGCACCAGTGCATCGAACGCGCGAAGCACGCGATGGCGTCCCTGGCGATCGCCGCACCGGAGCTGGACCTGCTCGACGACCTGACCGACATCATCGAATGGCTCCAGCTGTTCCGCCTCGACGCGGTGGTCGAACTGGACTACGGCCCGGTCGCCGACCGGGTCTTCCCCGATGAATCCCCGATGGACGTCCGGATGGGCATCGAGTGTCTCTCCGAAGGGGACATGACCGGCGCTGCGGCTTCATATCGCCGGTTGGCATCCCGTTGGATTCCGATCCGCCAACTGGCCCGCGCCAACTAGCCACCCAGCCCCGCCACTGGCCCACCGTCGTCGTCCGCCTCTCCAGCTACGCCGGTCCGGTGAGGAAGACAGGCATCGGTGGGCCCCATTCCCAGTACGGATGACTAGGCTGCCGCGTCCGGTCCGGATTGCTCACCAGACCGGACGACGACGGCGCTAGTTGATCCCGTCGACGGCGTAGGAAACCTTGGTGAGACCCTTCTTGGACTTGATCTTGGTGATGGTCAGGGTGCCGATGTCACTGACGTCCGCCACATGGGTACCCCCGCACGGCACGCCGAAGTCGGCTGTATACAGCACAATCCGCGCCGGCTTGTTGGTGGGAATGTTGTCCGGCACGTTCCGGCAGTACTCCCCCATATCGGCCACTGGCATGAACCGGATCTCGTTGGTGCTGCCCGCGTCGACAACGTCTTGCGCGGCCTCCTGGATCCGGGCGACGACGGCGTCAACCTCCTCGGCGGGCACCGCAGCGTTGTACTCGACGAACGACATGTGCGGGTAATGGGCGCCCTTGCCGGGTACCCAGGGCAGGCCCAGGCGTTCCACGGCCAGGTCGACCACGTGCCCGGCTGAGTGCAGCCGGGTGTTGGCCAGCCGTCGGGCCGCGTCCACCTCCAGTGCCACCCCGTCACCCGCCGCGATTGACCCGGTTCCGAGGTGGTGCACCACTCCCTCGGGGTCCAACCGGACCTCCTCCACGGCAAAGTCCACGTCAAAGCCACCAGGGAACTCACCCGGGACGCCCCTGATGACTCCGGTATCCCAGTCCTGGCCTCCGCCCCGGGGATAGAAGCAGGTCCGGTCCAGGACGACGTCGGTCCGGCCGTCGTCGTCCTGGTTGACGGACAGCACCTTCGCGGTGCCGGTCACCACATCAAAGTCGTTCAGGTAGGTCAGTTCGGTAGCCATCAGCCGAGTCTATCCACCCGGTTGCCCACCGGATGGCCCCGTTCAGTGGAGAGTTCCGTCAATGCCCGGTGAACCCGTCGATTCGGGGGCACAGGGTCACCCGGAGGGTGGTGCGGTGGAGGTCCTGATAATCAGTGCGTGGGGGCGGGGCGCGGGGGCGGTGACCGGCACGCCTCCCTCCAGCTCGGCCAGCAGCAGGTCGGCAGCGTAGGCTCCCTGCTCCTCGGGGCTTTGGCGGATGGTCGTCAGGCCCAGCGGGTCGGCGAACTCGTGGTCGTCGATCCCCACCACGGAAAGCTGTTCGGGGATGCTGATGCCCAGCTCCGCGGCAGCGCTGATCACCCCGAACGCCATTTCGTCTGAGGAGCAGAACACCGCAGTGGGCCGGTCCGCTGGATCCTTCAGCAGCGCAAGAGCCGCCTCCTTGCCCCGTTTGAAACGGAAGTCCCCGAACAGCGACCAATCTGGCCGGACGGTCAACCCATGCAAGCCCATGGTGGATAGGTACGCCTCCTCACGGATGCGGGGCACCTCAAACTCGATGCCGTAGGAGCCACCGCCCCGCAGATGCGCGATCCTGGTGTGTCCCAGCTCGATGAGGTGCTCGACGGCGTCGCGGGCCGCGGCGTCGTCGTCGATTCCCACGTGGCGGACACCCTTCACCGACCCGCCCACCACGAGGGTGGGCGATTCGAGTGCCTGCAGCGATTGCAGCTCGTCATCGGTGAGTTCCATGCACATCACCAGGAGCGCGTCGATGCGTTTGCGCAGGATGGACCGGTGGAACACCCGTTGCCGGTTGACCCCCGACCCGCCCAGGCTGAACAACACCAGGTCATACCCGGCGGCCCGCAACTGGCGGTCCACCCCCTCCAGCACCGCTGAGAAGTACCAGCGTTCAATCTGCGGCAGCAGCACCCCCATCGCCATCGTCCGTCCGGACGCCAGACCGGAGGCCGACGACGACGGCACGTAGCCGAGCTCCTGAGCCGCACTTTGCACCCGCATCCGGGTGCTCGCGGACACCCCGGCGAGCCCGCGCAGCGCCCGCGAGACAGTTGCCGTTGAGACACCGATTGACTTGGCGACATCGTCAATGCTGGTCATCGCGGATCACCCCTTGAGGCCACCCGCCAGCAGCCCGCGGACGAAGTACCGCTGAAGCCCGAAGAAGACCAGCAGCGGGACGATCATGGAAACGAACGCGCCGGCGGTGAGCCGGTGCCACTCGCTGCCACGGGTGCCGGTGAGTTCCGCCAACCGCTGCGTGATCGGGGCGACGTCGGGCGTTCCACCGGAGAATACGAGCGCCACCAGCAGGTCGTTCCAGACCCACAGGAACTGGAAGATGGCGTAGGAAGCGAGCGCCGGCACCGATAGCGGAATGATGATGCGCCAGAAAATGGTGGCGTGCCCGGCACCGTCCACCTTCGCAGCCTCAATCACCTCACCGGGTATTTCGGCGATGAAATTGTGCAGCAGGAAGATGGCCAGCGGAAGGGCGAAAATGGTGTGCGCGACCCACAGCTGGGCGTAGGAGCCGGACGGGAGCAGCTGGACATCCCCTATCTGGAGGTTGACGAACAGTCGCAGCAACGGGATCAGTGCCATCTGGAGCGGGATGATCTGGAGGGCGAAGATGAACACAAACATGGTGTCCTTGCCCCTGAACTTCCCCCAGGCAAACATGTAGGCCGCCATGGCCGCGATCACGAGGGGAATGAGCGTGGCGGGGACAACGATCGCCAGCGAATTCACAAAGTAGGCGCCTAGATTCGGCGACTGGCTTCCGCCAGGCACCAGCACATCCCTGTAATTGTCGAGGGTTAGCTCAAGATCGCCGAAAACGTTCCACCAACCGTTGCCCTGGATGTTCTCCTCCGGTCGAAAGGACGAGAGCAGGAGCCCCGCTGTGGGAATGGTCCACAAGGTGGCGATGATGATCGCTGCGATGGTGGCGCCGCGGGAGGTCAGGCGCTGCTTGACCCGACGGGTGATGGGCGGCTGAACCGCCTGCGGCGAGTCAGCTGGCTGCGACGCGGCGGGAACTGGCGGGATGGTCGGCGTCGAACTCATCGGATCTGCCTTTGCTGCTTGAGTACTCGTGCGTTGTAGATGACCACCGGCAGCACCATGAGGAACAACACCAGTGCCAGTGCGGCACCGCGACCGGGCTCGTTGGCCCGGAACGCCTGGGTGTACATTTCGTTGGCGATCACCGACGTGTCATAGTTGCCCGCGGTCATGGTGCGCACAATATCGAAGACCTTCAGCGTGATGATGGTGATGGTGGTGACCACCACCACGAGCGCCCCGCGAATGGACGGGATGGTGATGTCCTTGAACTGCTGCCAGGCCGAGGCACCATCCAGCCGGGACGCCTCGACAATCTCTGCGGGGATGCCCTTGATCGCTGCCGAGAGGATGACCATGGCGAATCCCACCTGAATCCAGATCATGACCGCAATCAGGAAGAAGGTGTTCCCTGGTGCGTCGAGCAGGAATTGCTGGGGTTCGGCGCCAAGCCACACCAAAATCTGGTTTAGTAGGCCGATCTGTTCCTGTTCCGGGCCCCTGTAGGCGTACATGAACCGCCAAATTACACCGGCGCCCACCATGGAGATGGCCATCGGCATGAACACCAGCGCTTTAAGGGTGCGTTCGCCCCGAGCCTTGTCGATGATGACCGCGTAGACCAGCCCGATCCCCGTTGCAAGAAACGGCACCAGCGCCATCCACAGCACTGTGTTGCGGAGGGTGATCAGGGCGGTAGGTTCGGTGAACATCCAGACGAAGTTCTCGATGCCGTTGGCGTTCCCATCACGGTCAGTGAACGCCAACAGGGTGGTCTGCACGGCGGGCCAGATCATCCCGACGATCAACAGGATCGCGGCGGGTGCCAGGAAACCGGCGATCGTCACCTTGTCCCGGATCGATTTGGGCGCCCGATCAACGATGAGCATGATCAGCCCGATAATGGCGGCGAAAATGGCTAGAGCCACCACCACCTGAACAAACTTACTGCCAAGATCCTCCATTGCGCAGACTCCTTGGTGCGATAAAGGTTGGTAAAGGACGCCCGTGCGACAGGCACGGCGCAACACTGGGGCACAGGGCGCCAGTGCAAGCCCGGCGTCCCTCCCTGGTGGGGAGACGCCGGGCTAGCCGCTCGATTACTGGGGCCAGGAGCTTTCGATAGTGTCGAGAACCTCTTCGGTCTCCGAACCATTGATCCACTCAACGATGCCGCTCCAGAACGAGTTCGCACCGACGGCGCCCGGCATCAGATCTGATGCGTCGAACCGGAAGACGGTCTCTTCACTCTGCAGCAACTCGATGGACTGGCGGTCCAGATCCGAGGTTGCTACCGCGGGGTCCAGCTGGAGGTTTGCGCTGATGTTGCCACCCAGCGCAACCCGTGCGTTGGCGAATTCACCACTGGCCATGAAGCTCTGGAAGGCAACCACCTCGGGACGATCGGCGTATGCTGCAACGAACTCACCGCCGCCGGTCACCGCCTTGGCACCCGCTTCTACACCGGGGGTGATGAACGCCCACACGTCGCCATCCTCGGCGACGATGGTCTCCTCAGGCCAGTTGGCGGACTGGAAGGACGCCTGATGATGCATGGCGCAGGCCCCGTCGAGGACCGGCTGGCCGGCATCGGGGAACGGGGTCGACAGAATTGACCGCGAGTCACCGAACCCACCGTTGACATATTCGTCATTCTTCAGGATCTCTCCAACCGCGTCGAAGGCCTCGGCGATCTGAGGATCGTTAAAGGGGATCTCGTGGTTGATCCACTGGTCATACACCTCCGGGCCGGACTGGCGCAGCACGTAGTCTTCGACCCAGTCGGTGCCCGGCCAGCCCGTCGCTTCACCGGATTCGAACCCGGCGCACCATGGCATCATGGTGCCCTCGGCGGCAATTTCCTCGGTGAGGGTCGCCATCTCGTCAAGGGTTTCGGGAATCTCCCACCCCTTGTCAGCGAAGACCGTGGGGTCGTACCAGACATAGCCTTTGATGCTGGCAAGCATCGGGGCGGCGTAGAAGACGCCATCGACGGTGCCATACCCTTTCCAGTCCTCGGTCCAGTTCTCGTCAACGAGAGCCTCCACCTCGGCGGGTGCCGGAAGCACGCTTCCGCCGGCCACTTCAGTAGCGAGGAGACCGGGCTGCGGGAAGATCGCGATGTCAGGAGGTGTGCCGCCCTGGGAGCGCACGCCAATCTGCGTCTCGAATTCCTTTGACCCCTCGTAGACCACCTCGACTCCGGTGCACTCGGAGAAGTCCGCCCAGGCTCCCTCTAACCGTTCGGCTTCAACATCAACGATCGTTGAATAGACGCTGACTTCGGCTCCATCGAAGGTTCCGTAGGTTTCGTATGCGGCGCAGTCGGCTGCGGGCTCACTGCCGCCGCCGTCGCCGTCGTCCCCGGACCCGCTGCCGCAAGCGGAGAGGCCCAGTGTCAGTACGCTCAAAACCGCGATCGGCAGTAGCGTTTTCTTGGAGCGAATTATCGCCATGAATAGACTCCTTTGTCTGGCGGTGGCAGCTCATTTACCGCGCCCCGCCTCAGCGTTTGGTAAAATGAATGTAAGCGCTTACGTACCCGGCGACAATACCTGTGCCGGATGTCACGGTGTTTGATACCAAATCGTGACGCATGCTCAAGCCTCCAACGCCCCCTCCCCCCACTTTCTCCAAGGAGAGTAAATGACTGCTTCGGCACCCGCTGTCAGCGACTCGACCGACACTCCCGCAGCCCAGACCCCCTGGTGGGCGGACGCGGTAATCTACCAGATCTATCCCCGGTCCTTCGCGGACGGCAACGCCGATGGGATGGGCGATCTGGCGGGTGTCAGGAGCAGGCTCCCCTACTTGCGGAAGCTCGGAGTGGACGCCATCTGGCTGTCCCCGTTCTATGTGTCCCCGCAGGCCGACGCCGGGTACGACGTCGCCGACTACCGCGACGTCGACCCCCTGTTCGGCACGCTGGCCGACTTCGATGCGATGCTCGCTGAGGCTCACGCATCAGGCATGAAGGTGATCGTCGACCTGGTGCCGAACCACACCTCCGACGAGCACGAATGGTTCAAGGCTGCCGCCGTCGCCGCCCCCGCATCGCCGGAACGCGAGCGGTACATCTTCCGGGACGGCCTGGGCGATCACGGGGAGCTGCCGCCGAACAACTGGCAGTCCATCTTTGGAGGAAACGCCTGGACCAGGCTTGAGGACGGGCAGTGGTACCTGCACCTTTTCGACACGAAACAACCGGACCTGAACTGGGACAACCCCGAGGTCCGCGCCGAGATGGTGTCGGTGCTGCGCTTCTGGCTGGACCGCGGCGTGGATGGTTTCCGCATCGACGTGGCGCACGGCATGGTCAAGGCCGAGGGGCTCCCCGACTGGGCCGAGCAGACAAGCATGATCGACGGGAGCGGCTCGGGCCGGTCCCCCGAATCCGGGGAGCCGGAACCGGCAGACCTGAACCAGACCCCGCCCTACTTCGATCAGCCGGGGGTCCACGACATCTACCGCGAATGGAACAGGGTGCTGGCCCAGTACGACGGCGACCGTATGCTGGTTGCCGAAGCCTGGGTTGAACCCGCCGAACGGTTGTTCCGCTACGTCCGCCACGACGAAATGCAGCAGGCGTTCAACTTTGATTTCCTGCTCGCCGGGTGGGACGCGGCCCAGTTGACGGAGAGCATCACCGAATCGCTGACCGAGGCGGGGAAGGTGGGGGCGCCAAGCACCTGGGTGATGTCCAACCACGACACGGTCCGCCACACCAGCCGGTTCGGCCTTGAGGACCCCACCCAGTTCCCGAAGGGTCTCGGAACTGACCACGAGCAGCCTGACGAGGCGTTGGGGCTCTCCCGCGGCCGCGCGGCCGCGCTGGTCATGCTGGGCCTCCCCGGTTCTGCCTACCTCTATCAGGGGGACGAACTCGGGCTTCCCGAGCACACGACCCTTCCCGACGGCGTCCGCGAGGATCCCACCTTCGCCCGCACCAGCGGCACGGAGATCGGCCGCGATGGCTGCCGTGTCCCCCTGCCCTGGGTGGCGGAAGCACCAGGGTTCGGGTTCGGGGTGTACGACGCCGTCAGCGCACCGGGCGCGGCGCCCTGGCTGCCGCAGCCGTCAAGCTTTGCCGGCTACGCGGCCGACGTCCAGGTGGGCGTGGCTGGCTCAACCTACGAGCTGTACCGCAGCGCGTTGAACCTGCGTCAGAGCCATGCGTTGGGCCGCGGGCTCCTCGAGTGGACCCCCCTGAACAGCCCGCAGGAGGGGATGCTGTCCTACCGCAACGGCGCCGTGCTGGTGCTGGCTAACATGGGAGCGGCCACCATCGATCTGCCGAACGATCATCGGGTGATCCTGGCCAGCAGCGAGGCAGCCGTCGACGGCGGCCGCCTCACCATCAACGCGTCGGTGTGGCTGGTCCCCACCGATTCCTGAGGTCAGCGCACCCGTTCCGTCCGGGTGAAGCGGGTCCGGGCGCCGGAGCTGATACTGATCAGCACCGGCGTCTGGCGTCCCACGAGCAGGTCGAGGGCTTCAACCAGGTCAGTGACCTCGGTGGCCACCTCGTGCGGGGAGACCCCTGACCGCGGGAAGACCCTTACCCTCAGGGCTGGTTCGCCGTCGAAGTCGTAGGTGGTGACCGCTGCGTTCACCAGGTCGCCGCGTTCCTGCAGCGCCGCCTTCAATGCCTGCTCAGCTACTGACCCGTTGATCGTGACCCGACCGGCATCGTCGGGGGTCTCGATGCCGGTCTCCTGCGCCAGCGTTCCGGAGCGCCCGCGGCCCTGCGCCGCTACCCAGGCGACCATCAGGACCACCGCCAGCAGCATCACCAACGCCACCACAATCCATAGCCAGCTGTCCTGTTGGCCGGCAAGGGTGGTCTGGTCAAGCAGCTCGGTAATCGACCGGCCGAGCCCAGCGGCAGCGGATTGCCACCAGGTGGCCACAGCGGGGACCGCAAGCAGGGCAACTGTGGCACCGACCGCCATCAACACCGCACCGAGTAGTCCCAGCAGCAGCCGGTTGATCGCGCGTGGGGTCTGGTTCACTGGCCAATCACCCCGGACGGGGCGACGGCCACCCGCACGGCGGGCACTGGCTCCACCGAGGTCAGCCGCAGCTCGTCCTCGACGACGTCCCGGATGGACTCGACGTTGACCGGCATGCCCGACGTCGGGCGCACCTGCACGTCAACGGCCCGGCGCCCCACTGTGACCAGCACCTGGTCGGGGGTCACCCCTGCGGCGATCCGGGCGCGGCGGGCCAGCGCGGAGGCAAGCACCTCCGCGTCGACGACGATCGCGGTGCGCCGGTTCGGGATGGAATGGCGTGCGCGGCGCCCCGGGAGTACCGCGTTGAGGAAGAAGAGCAAGCCGATGATAAAGACCACCAGGCCGGCCGCGGCCAGCAGCGCCGGCTGGACGGTGCCCGGCAAGGTGCCCAGCCAGTTCCCAGCCTGCCCGGGGCTGACCAGCCACGCCTCCTGGCCGGCCGCCTTCAACGCGGCCTCGAACATCACGTACAGGCAAATGATGGAGATCAGGACGGCTGCGGCAACCGAGGGAAGCGCGCGGGAGGAATGCAGTTCGCGGCGCACTACCTTCCGGGTCAGCTGGGTGATCCGTTCGCTCACTGGGCGCGCCCACCCTCGGTCAGTTTGATCCCGGTGATTCTGATGTCGACGCGGCTGAGCTGCGAGCCGCTCAGCTGCGCCACCCGGTGGAGGATCAGCCCTTTGGCCGCGTGGGCGCGGTCCCAAATTGATCCGCCGGCACCTTCGACCAACGACGGATCCCTGACGATGCGGGTCAGCGACGGGACGGCGATGGGGAGGGCCAGCCGCAGGGCCAGCAGGCCCCGATCATCGGACCAGCTCGCCCGGATCTGCTGGGCCGGAATGTCGAAGACGTCGGCGGCGACCGCCCGCGCTGTACTGGTCAGGGCCTGGGTGCTGATCCGATTGTGCCCGGCAAGACCCGGGGCCCCGGCGTTCACGAGGATGAGCGTCGGCCCGTGAGGGCGTCACGAACGCTACCCAGGTCCAGTTTGCCCTCGGCGACCCGGCCCAGCAGGGCCCCCACCGCAACGAACAAGGTCATGAGGAGGAAACCCCAGAAACCGAAGATCAGGGCGGTGAATGCCAGGACGGCGCCCAGCGCTATGCCAACTATTGTGGGAGTCATGATGGTGGCCTAACTTGCCGCGGAACGGGATTTGTCGGGAGTCTTGGGATCGTTGAGGCCGGGTACGTGGACATCGGTGATCTCGACGTTCACCTCGATCACCTGCAGCCCGACGAGGTCCTGGACCCCGTGGTAGACGGCCGCACGGACCTGATCGGCGACGCCGGTGAGCGGGTGGCCGTACTCGGCCACCAGGACAACATCGACCGCCACCTGGGTTTCGCCTACCTCAACCTGCACGCCCTGGCTCAGGTCGCTGCCCCCGACCGCATCCCGGATGGCGCCGAGTGCCCGGCCGGCCCCTGTCCCGAGGCTGTAGACCCCTGGCACCTTCCGCGCCGCGATGGCAGCAACTTTGGCCACGGCCGGGTCTGCGATGGTGGTTTTCCCGCCGGTGGTGGCATCAGCAACCCGGATGAGGCCCTGCGACTCACCGGGTAGCTCCCGTCCGGCAACTTCCGGTGGGTGGTCAATCGGTCGGTGGCTGGGCGGTGGTGTCCGGTTCTCATCCATCAGCAGTGCACCCCTTTCGTTGTGTTCAGCCTAACGGTTACCCGCCCTGGAAGGCACGGTTGCAGGAACGCTGTCGGCGCTGGCTACTGAAGGGATTTGCTGCAGTGCTGATGCAGCCAGGCTTCGATGGGCTCGACTGCCTCCCGGTAGGAGCTTTCGTCGAAGCTCCCCCCGTCCTTCGTGCTGGCAGTGACAACATCCTGCAACCGGTCGAAGTCGCTGGCGAGCGCCGGCGGGACCATTGACTGAACATCGTCAATCTGTTTGTGGAGGCGTTCGACAGTTTCGGCGTCGGAGGCGCCCATGAAACTCAGCGGTGCCAGGAGAATTGACGACACCCCGGCGGCCACGATGACGCAGTCCTCGGTAGTGGTTTCGGCCTCCTCGGCGCTGCCCGATTCCGCTGGCGCAAAAAAGGAGTCGTCCGGTTCCGACGGGTCCGATGAGGCGTCCGGGGACGGTGCGGTGGGGTCGGCGGTGGGAGTCTCGGTGAGGATGTCAGGGAGTTCGATGGAGGTGCCAGCTGTCTCCGGGACGGAGGCTCCGCAGCCGGTGAGTGACAATGCCAGTGCCAATGCACCGACGGCACCTACTGCGACACGCGATCTCAACACCCAAGGAACTCCTGATCCGGCTGGCTACCCACTGACATGTTACTTAACGCGCGAGCGCCCCGGTCTTCTCCTTGACCGGGGCGCTTTTCTTGGCGGGTGCTGACTACCCGATCAGGCGGTCGCCTTCTTCCGCAGGGCGAACCTGCCCGTGTCGGGAAGAGCAAGCTTGAAGACCTTGGCCCAGGTAGAGGCCACCTGCTTGGGAAGGGGTCCGGTGGTGTACGGCAGACCGTAGCGGTTGCAGATTTCCTTAACCTTCACCGCCACCTCGGCGTACCGGTTCGAGGGCAGGTCGGGGAAGCAGTGGTGTTCCACCTGGTGGGACAGGTTGCCGGTCATCAGGTGCATGAACTTCGAGCCGGAGATATTGGCTGAACCAATCATCTGGCGGACGTACCAGTCACCGCGGGTCTCACCCTCGACCATTTCCTCGGTGAACGTGTCCGTCCCCTCCGGGAAGTGCCCGCAGAAGATAACAGCATGCGCCCACACGTTACGGATCGCGTTGGCCGCTAGCGTCCCATAGAGCGCCTGCTTGCCCGACCCGGTGAGCATGGCGACGGCGGGAGTGGCGGCGTAGTCCTTGGTGAACTGTTTCACAGCCTTGACGCCAACCGCCTTGAGGTCGCGTGACATGTCCTCCTTGGACTTCAGGCCCTCTTTGTACTCGGGGATCTCCAGGTCGTAGAGCGCGATTCCCCATTCAAAGACTGGGGCAAGAATGGCGTTGTACAGCGGGTTGCCCAGGTTGAAGGGGGTCCATGGCTGATCGGCGTCCATCCGCAGGAGGTTGTAGCCGACGTCGCGGTCCTTGCCGACCACGTTGGTCCAGCGGTGGTGCAGGTCGTTGTGGGTGTGCTGCCACGACCTCGCCGGGGTAACGAAGTCCCACTCCCAGGTGGTGGAGTGAATGTCGGGATCCCGCATCCAGTCCCACTGTCCGTGGAGCACATTGTGGCCGATTTCCATGTTCTCAAGGATCTTCGCGACGCTGAGCATCGCCGTACCGGCCACCCAGGCGGCCTTGTTGCGGCCGACAAGAAGCGAGGCGCGGCCGGCGATCTCGAGCCCGCGCTGCACCTTGATGACCCGCCGAATGTACGCAGCGTCGGTGGCTCCGCGCTTGGCCAGCACCTCGTCGCGGACCGCATCGAGCTCCCGGCCCAGCTCAGCTACCTGCTCATCGGAAAGATGCGCCGCCGCTGGTGGACGCACCAGGGGATGCCCGGTGGCGGCGAGCGCCCCGGGCCGGGTAACTGCAGGCTTAGTTTCGGTGCGTTCAGTCAGTGTCGTCATGCGGTGGTGCTCCTTAAAGGTCCAGATTGACGGGTCCGGCGGCTGCCGAAACACACGTCTGAATTAGTTGGCCAGGTTCCCCATGGACTTCCCCCGTACGAAGATCGCGTACCTGGCCGGCACGCAGCGGGGTGAGACAACTATGGCAAATACCCATTCGGCATCCGCTGGGCATCAGTACGCCAGCGTCTTCGCCGACGTCGAGCAGTGGTGTGTCGCCGTCGGCTTCAACCTCGCGGTCAGACGCCTCGAACTGAACCAGTCCGCCGTCGTGGCCGTCGCCGCCAGCGAGATTGGTGCTGAACCGTTCAATGGTGAGGGTGCTCCGCCCAGCGGTTCCCTCGCCGGCTGCCAGTGCAGGCTGCGCGGCCCAGAGCGCCTCGGCGTCATCGAGGAATTCTTCGGGGCCGCATGCGTAGGCCGCGCGGTCCCGCCAGTCCGGGCACAGCTCGCCGAGGTCGGCGTCGGAGCCGAAGTTCAGCCGGCCCCGCTCGCCGGTGAACAGGTGGGTGACCCGGAGGTTCGAAAACTGGTCGGCCAGTTCGTTCAACTCTTCACGGAAGAGACTGTCGCCGGGGGTCCGGGCTGAGTGGATCAGGACGACGTCGGCGTCCGGGCGGCGCGGAACCAGGGTGCGGACCATGGACATCACCGGGGTGATTCCACTTCCAGCCGTGAGCATCAGGAGGGGACGAGGGTGTTCGGGGAGCACAAACTCACCCTGCGGTGGGGCCAGGAAGAGGACGTCGCCGGGTTTGGTGTTGCGCACCAGCACGCCGGAGACCGCTCCGGCGTCGGTGACGGTGATGGCGGGGTCTTCCCCGGCGGCAGCGCTCAGGGAGTAGGACCGCCAGTGGCGGACACCGTTCAGTTCCACACCGATCCGCGCCCATTGGCCGGCCTGATGGGCTTTCCAACCCCACCCGGGATGGAAGTGGATGGTGACCGAGTCAGGAGTTTCGGGCACAACCTTAGTAACCACACCGCGTAGCTGACGACTCGAGTACACCGGGTTGAAGAGCGCAAGAACGTCTTCTGCGGCGAGAGGAGTGGTGAGGACGGATGCGGCGCGGGCCAACCGACGGAGCCGAATCATCCTCCAATTCTAGGATATCTACAGGCTGACTTCTCCTAGCAGGACATACGATTGAGCAAAGAAAACTATCCTGTCGGAACAATCTTCGAGGCTTTCCATGAGTTCTACGCCGCCTGACGCCGCGAGTATTGCGTTGGAACCACCCTGGCTGGCCCTTCCAGGGGAGATCAGCGCACTGCTCCGGCCGATGATGCCGGGGGTGGTCGAAGCGATCATCGAAGCGGTGCCGCAATTGGTTCCTACCTATGCCCGCCCCATTGAGGGCCGGTTTGGTAGAGGTCTCCGCCGAGGGGTAGCTGTTGCGCTGGAGCGGTTCCTGCAACTCCCCGGGACGCGGCTGCCTGCGCTGTCCGAGGAAAGCAGGCAGCTGGTGGCTGGGCTGGGGAGTGGCGAGTTCCGGCAGGGGCGCAGCATGGATGCCCTGCTGAGCGCTTACCGGATGGGTGCGCGCGTGACGTTCCGTGAGATGTCGCGGATCTCCATGAAGCAGGATCTGGGTCTTGACGTGGTGGTGAACCTGGGTGAGTCAATCCTCGCGTACATCGACGAGCTGTCCGCGGTGAGTGCCGAGGCCTATGCGTATGAGCAGTCCGAGCGTGCTGGAGCTGTTGACCGACGTCGGACCGAACTGCTTGAACTGCTGCTGCTGGGTCAGGCAGACGAAGCGGCGCTGCGGCAGGCGGCGTCGATGGCTGACTGGGCTTTGCCCGCGCTGCTCACCGTAGTCACCCTGCCCCTCGACCGGGCCGCCGGCCTGCGCCGCCAACTCGATCCTGGTTCACTCCTGGTGGAGCGGGAAACCGATGCGGTGGTCCTCATACCCACCCGGGATACCCCGCTGGCGCGGCGGCAGCTGTCGTCAGCGCTCGAGGGGAGGTCTGCCGCCGTCGGCCCGGCCTGCGGTTGGGAGCGGGTGCCCGATTCGCTGCGGTTGGCTGTCCTGGCCGCCACAGTGTTTCCGCCCCGTGAAGGGGCGGCGGACCCGCCGGTCTGGGCAGACGAGCATCTGGCGGAGGTGATCCTCGGTGCCGAACCCACGGCAATCACCGAGCTGGCCCAGCGGCGGCTGTCGCCGCTGGACGGAATGCGCCCCGCCCAGCGGGAACGGCTGGTACAGACGCTGCTGTCATGGCTCAAGCACTGGGGGCAGCGTGCCCCCATTGCCGCTGAGCTGCAGATTCATCCCCAGACAGTGGGATATCGGCTGGCGCAACTCAGGGAGGTCTTCGGCGACGATCTCGAGAACCCGCAGGTCCGGTTCGAATTGCAGCTGGCGTTGAATGCTGGCCGACGGTGACGACCTGACAGCGATAACCTGTCAGTCGACCCCAATATAAACTAAGGTTACTTAGGAGATTGCTGGATGCGCCGGCTAGCGTCGGCCCAGCAACCCTTCCTTTGGAACCCTTGGACTATCAGATAGGAGCACCATCTTGAAGAACAAACTTGTATTCGCAGCAGGCATGGCCGCCGGCTATGTGCTCGGCTCGCGTGCCGGCAGGGACAGCTACGACAAGCTCAAGACGCGAGCGGACGAGCTGTGGAATAACCCGAAGGTCCAGGAGACCGTCGCGGACACCGCTTCCACTCTGAAGCACAAAATGCCCGAGGTCCAGGAACAGGCTGGCGACGCCGTCAAGAAGGCCAAGGAGACCGTCACCGGAGCGCTGCACCGCAGCGACAAGGCCGACAACGCCAAGGGCTCAACCGGCCCCAGCGGCGGCAACCCCGCCAAGGTCGAGGACACGCCGTTCCAGAACCAGGACGACGATACCCGCCCCGACACCGTCTAATTGGATTGACGTCCGGCACGATGGCTGATGCCCCGCACCCCGTAGTCAACGGGTGCGGGGCATTTTCCTTGGCACTTCAGCCATCCCGCCTGGTCCCAGACAACAAAAAACCCCGCTCATTCCGAAGAACGAGCGGGGTTTTCAGTATCCCAAAACTTTGTCCAACACTGGTGGCTCCGACCGGCGTCGATCCGGTGACCTTTCGATTTTCAGTCGAACGCTCTACCAACTGAGCTACAGAGCCGTGCAACTATCCTACGACAGTCACCGCAGTCGACCAGCCGAAGCTGGCAAACCTGAGCGACCCTGACGGGACTTGAACCCGCGACCTCCGCCGTGACAGGGCGGCGCGCTAACCAACTGCGCTACAGGGCCTTGCTTTTTTGCAAGAGTTTTAGCCTACCAGCATCTCTGCCGCTTTCTGACCGCCTCAAAGTGCTCCGAGTTGATCTTCTCTTGCGTACCCCCAACGGGATTCGAACCCGTGCCGCCGCCGTGAAAGGGCGGTGTCCTAGGCCGCTAGACGATGGGGGCCAGGACCACACGAGGCAGGTAATTCTCCTCCGCTGTGGACCTATAAAACTATAGGGCCTGCATCGCGATTCCACAAAACGGAACCCGGCCCATCCCGGAGCTACCCAACGGTACAGTCAACTGTGTGCCCATCGAGATGACCCTTGACGACTTTGAGTCTGCCGTGGATGACGCGATCGACCAGATTCCCGAGGATCTGATGCGCATGATGAACAATGTGGCGATCTTCGTCCGCGAAGAATACGAGCCGGGCCCCGGCGAGGACCCCGACACTGAATTGCTCGGACTCTACGAGGGCACGCCCCTCACCGAACGCGATTCCTGGTGGGAGGCGGGCTCCCTGCCGGACAGCATCAGCATCTTCCGCCAGCCGCTCCTCCGTCACTGCGAGACCCGGGAGGAACTCATCGAGGAAATCCTCATCACCGTCATTCACGAGGTGGCGCATCACTTTGGGATCGACGACGCGCGGCTGCACGAGCTGGGCTGGGGGTAACGCCCCGCTCGCGCCGGTCAACCCGGACAGCGGATACTTGACCCTATGAACGCGCATGATCACGGGTTACCCCAGGGCACAGCAACCGGGAGGCATCGCCGGAAACTGATTGTCGTCGTCGCCATCACCCTGTCAGTTGTCCTGGTCCAGGTAGTGGGGGCCGTCTGGTCCGGCTCGCTGGCCCTGCTCGCCGATGCGGGTCATATGCTTTCTGACGCTGCGGGGGTCTCGATTGCCCTCTTTGCCTCATGGATAGCTACCCGTCCCGCGACCCGGCGGAGCACCTATGGGTACCAGCGGGCCGAGGTTCTCGCCGCGCTGGCAAACGCGATCATCCTGGTGGTGATCGCCGTCGTGATTCTCATCGAGGCGCTACGCCGCTTCAACACAAGCCCGGATATCCGCTCCGACGTCATGATCGTCACAGCGGTAATTGGTGCGGTCGCCAACCTCGCATGCCTCCTCATCCTTCGGGGCGGGCAAGCGGAAAGCCTGAACCTCCGGGGCGCCTACCTTGAAGTGTTGGGCGACCTGTTGGGTTCGGTGGCGGTGATCATCGCTGCCGTCGTGATCGCAACGACCGGCTACCTTCCCGCCGATACCCTCGCATCGATAGCCATCGCCCTGATGATCCTGCCGCGGGCCTGGAGTCTCCTGCGGGACGTCATCAATGTGCTGCTCGAATCAGCCCCCAAGGGAGTCGACTCCGAGATGATTCGCAGCCACATCCTGGGGGTTCGCGGCGTGGTGGGTGTTCACGACATTCACGCCTGGACCATCACCTCCGGCGTGCCGGTCTTCTCGGCGCACGTGGTGGTCGACGGCGCAACACTCAATGCCGAGGGCTTGGATCAGGTACTCGACCGGCTCACCCATTGCCTCCGTGACCATTTCGATACCCAGCACTGCACCTTCCAGCTCGAGCCCGCCGAACACGCAATCCACGAAAGCCGCCAGCATGCCTGAGCTGACGGGAAAATGCGACACGCCGCCGGCTAAAGCCGCCAAATGACACGACTGTTGTTTATGGTACCTGTGTGACCAATGTTGCTAAAGTGACACACATCCCCTTATTGTCGTGACTGTTGTGTAACACGCCGCGCGAGGATTTGGGGAATAGTGCAGTCATCAGGAAAGCGGCGCATGCCCTCCTTCAAAGCAGCCGGCGTCCTCGCCGCGGCAGTCCTGCTGAGCGGCGCCGGTCTCACCCCCTCGGTCGCTGCCCCCGCCACTAACGCCACTCCCACAGCTGTGATCCCCACACCGGCAGAGATCTCCGATGCGCTGGATAGCACGACGGCGAAGGCCGCGTTGGTGGACGAAATTGAGGGAATTCTCTCGACAGCAACCTCGAATCTTCAGGATGCCCAAACGACAGCGATGCAGTCCCAGGGTGCGTACATTGACGCCCTCGCTGTCCTCGAGGAACGCCGTGCCACAGCTGTTGCCACCACGGCACTGGCCGAAGAGGCCGCCTTGACCCACGACGCCGCGTCAGTCGAGGTAGGGCAGCTGGCCGGTGACCTGTACCGCTCGGGCGGGGTCACTCCCGGCATGACCATGCTCCTCAGCGGCGAGAACCCCGACGAAATCATGACGCGGGCCTCCACGATGTATGGTCTGTCAGCGAACCGGGCCACCACATTCACCAACGCCCAAACCGCGGCCAAGACCTGGGAAGCGCTCCGCCTCGATGCTGCTGCAGCCCGGCAGGCGGCAGCTGACGCAGCCGAAACGGCTCAACTGGCTGGGGAGGACAACCAGCGTGCCACTGATGCGGCGGCCCGTCAGCTGGAGGAACGGCAGGCCGAGCGCACCATCCTGGTCGACCAGCTCGCTGAGCTGCGCAACACCACCGCAGCGCTTGAGGAGCAACGCATCTCCGGGCTGGAGGCCCAGCAGCGCGAGCTGGAGCTCGCCGAGATCATCGCGGAATCTGAGCGCGCTGCAGAGGCCGCCGCGCAACGGTCCAACGACGCTCCGGCAGCTATGCAGCAGTCCGTGCCCGCCACCATCCTGCCGCCAGCCCCCACCACCGAGGCACCGGCCCCGGCACCCAGCCCACCGGCCGTGGACCGGCCAGTCGCGCCGACGCCTCCGGCACCCGCACCCGCACCCGCACCCGCACCCGCAACACCTGCACCGGCGCCGCCCACCACACCCTCGCCCCGCCCCCCGGCTCCAGCTCCGGCACCCCCAGCACCTGCGCCGGCACCCGCACCCGCTCCGGCTCCGGCACCGGCGCCCACTCCTGCACCCGCACCGCCGCCCTCGAACGGCGGCTCGGTCTCAGCCGCAATCAACTTCGCCATGTCGAAGACAGGTTCGCCAAACTTCTACCAGTGGGGTGGAACGGGACCGCGGGGCTTCGACTGCTCGGGGCTGGTCCAGCAAGCCTTCGCTTCAGCCGGCATCTCCTTGCCGCGCGTGGCGACCGCCCAATACGCAGCAAGCTCCAAGCACGTCCCACTCGCGCAGGCACAGCCCGGCGATCTGGTGTTCTGGGGATCGCCCGGGAATTTCTACCATGTCGGTATTTACCTCGGCAACAACAAGGTAGTCAACGCACTCAACGAGTCGCAGGGCATCCTGGTCACCGACCTGGCGCACATGGGTGGAATGCCGAACCTGTACCCGATGGTCGCCAGGTTCTAACCGGACGGATCCGGACCTCACCACCCGGAACCCCGGTCCGCCTGTGCTCCTCCCGCGGGGATCAGGCTGTCCGGGACTAGCTGGTCGGGGCAACCATCGGGCCGAAGTTCTCGCGGTCGAGCAGCCGCGGATCATTGCTGTCGGGAACCACGAGCACCGGCCCCTTGGCGTGATGAAGCACTCCCTGGCTCGTGGAACCCATCAGCATTCCAGCGAACCCGCCCCGCCCCCGTGTTCCCACCACCAGCAGTTCCGACGTCCGCGAATTCTCGATCAGCACCTCGACCGGTGGACCATCGAGTAGCTCAACGGAGATCTCCAAGCCCGGGAAATGACTTTGCAGCCAGGACTTCCCCGCATCCAGGGAGACCCGGATGTCTGCGTGAAGCGCTTCACGGTCCAACGGCGCCGGAACCCAGGCCAGCGACCCGGTGAAGGGTGGCAGGGAGCAGACCACTCGCAGCGGCATCCCCCGCGATACGGCTTGCTCCGCGGCAGCAAGCGAAGCCATCCGGGCCTGCTCCGAGCCGTCAACACCCACCACCACCACGCGCTCCACGTCAGCCGCAGTAGGCCCTGGCTCACCCTTCGTTTTGGGCGGCTCAACCCCCGCGTCACCAAAACGCCGTGCGGCGCAGAGCGGGATCACAACCGTGGGGCACTTCGCGTGGGCGGGCACTGCGCTGCTCACCGAACCCAGCAGGCGCCCGACAAACCCTCCCCGGCCTCGAGAGCCAACAACAATCAGTTCGGCTTCCTCCGACAGTTCCAACAGGACTCCCGCTGCATCACCTGATTCAACCCGTGGGTCGATCTCGATGGGGAGTTCCCCGATCCGGGCGACGGCCTGATTCAATACCGCCTGGGCGCCCTCGCGGATGACGGCGTCGTCGATGGTCGCATAGCCGGCATCCATGCTGGAGGCGGCGAACACTGGAACGGTGTAGGCGGTGACGACGCTCAAACGGGTGCCCCTGCGGGCTGCCTCGTGAGCGGCCCAGACGAGGGCGCATTGGCTCTGGTCGGAGCCGTCCACGCCGACCACGATCCCGCTGCCGTAGAGACTGTTTACACCATTCTCGGACTGTGCCTTTTCCATGGCCACGCCTCTCTGCGGTCACAATTTCCTGCGTTCGATAAGCGATCGGAGACCGCCGACGAACTATTTCAAAGACTACTCTCCCGCACAGGACTATTCACCGTGGCCAAAGTTATATAGGCTTCGAGAAATCGTTACTTGTTTGAGCTGCAGTTGGTTCGGATAGGTCACGAGGTGCGCTTGGTTGACCCGTTCGCAGCCAAGTGTCCGCACGGCCCGGAAGAGGCGCCGGGCCGTGCGGAATTACTCCTTCCCCCGGAGGTTTACCCTGTGAGTTTGCCGTTGCCCGGATCCGTGGCCACGCGCTCAGACGCGCACGGCGGCGCGGAGCTCACCACCACGGTGGTCATCGGGTCGGGGCTGTCCGGATTGGCTGTCGCCAGTGAGCTCAGCCGGCGCGGAATCGAATCCATCGTTGTTGAATGCATGGAAGCGGTCGACACGGGTCAACTATCCCGGACGGTCATGACCGATTCGGTGTCCCTGTCGGAGCGAACCGAGTTGCTCCGGCTCCTGCGCGGCTATGCCAGTAGCCATTCACTCGACATCAGACACAGCACGATCGCCGAGAACCTCTGCATGGTGGGCCACTCGCTCTTGCTTCCCGCCCCGGTGCTGGGCACCAAAAAATGGGCCGTTCAGACGGGCAACGGCGTCCTGCTGGCGGATCACGTAGTCCTGACCAAGTACCCCCAGAACCAGCTGCGACGGTTTCTGCTGTCTCTCGGACTGGCTGTCGGACACGACCTCAAGGCAGCTGCGCAGGCGATTGGTCTGCATCTGGTGGGGGTGGGGGAGCTTCTGAGCCCCACCACCCGCGAGATTGTCCGGCAGGCGAAGCTGGTGAGCACCGCGATCGTGCAACACCCTTCGCTCCTACCCATGCAGCGCGCGCTGGGCGCCTGAACGCTTCCTGACGATCCGGCGCCAGTCTTAGGAGTCGGAGCCCTGGCGCAACTTCTTGCGCGCTGTGACAGCCAAAACCACTGCCAGTCCGATCAGGACTACCACCATCACCACGATGCTCCAGGGAAAGTCCCCATCGGCTGTCTGCTCGGCCTGCTCTATTTCGATTGGACCCTGCGTACCGACCGAGGCTCCGGGGGTCTGCCCTGCAGCGCCGGCCGCCGCGGTGAAAGCGAAACTACCCTCAATCGGGTGGGAGTCGGAGGAGACCACGCGCCAGTTGACGGTGTATTCCCCTGCCGGAGCACCTGCCCGGACGGGCTGGCTGGCCACCCGGTTGACTATCGAGACGTCGCCCTCCGCCCAGTTCTCGCCGTCCGCGTCAAGGATTTCCACCTCCGAGCCGATTCCTGACGGAACACTGGAGAATGTCAGCTCCACCGCTGCCGGGAGCGCCTCAACACTCGCGCCGGACTCAGGATTGCTGCCCGCCAGTTCGTCGTGGGCGCTGGCCGCCGAGGCGGAACCGAGCGCGGCCATCAGCGCGACCATCAGCATCGCGGCTATCAGGGCGGGAACCCTCAGGAGGGACTGGCCGACGGCGGCACGTGCGGCTGCGGGGTAGGTAGTACTCATGCTCCAACTCTACGTGCCGGTGCTGTCAGCTGGCTGGGAGGGTCGGCGCGTCACACAGAAGTGCTCACCACGCACAACGGATAGAATCATCCCGCAGACCACCCCCCATCGTTCGAGGAATGACCATGCTCAAAAAGGGTTCCGTACTGGACCGCTATTTCGAAGTCTCACAACGCGGCAGCACCTATGCGCGCGAAATCCGCGGCGGGGTGGCCACCTTCTTCGCGATGAGCTACATCGTGGTCCTTAATCCCTTGATCCTGGCCGGGGTCGACTCCTCGGGAGCCGAACTGGGATTTGAGCGGGTTGCCGCGGTGACTGCTCTCGTGGCGGGAATTCTGACCATCGTGATGGGCGCCTGGGCCAAGTACCCGTTCGCCCTGGCCACCGGCCTTGGCGTGAACGCCTTCGTTGCCATCACCGTGGCGACCAACCCTGAGCTAACCTGGCCGCAGGTGATGGGACTGGTGGTGTTGGCCGGACTCACTATGCTGATCCTCGTCCTCACCGGTTTCCGGACAGCGGTGTTCAACGCGGTCCCGGAGAGCCTCAAGACCGCCATCGTGGTGGGCATCGGTTTGTTCATCGCGTTGATCGGCCTCGTCAACGCGGGGTTTGTCCGCCGGGTCCCCGACGTTGCGCAAACCACTGTCCCGGTAGGTCTCGGCTTCGAGGGCGCCCTGCTGGGTTGGCCAACGCTGGTCTTCGTGTTCGGTCTCATCCTGACCATCGCCCTGGTGGTCCGCAAGGTACGGGGCGGGATCCTGATCGGCGTGATCGCCTCCACCATCCTCGCGGTCGTGGTCGAAGCCGTGGCCAATGTGGGACCCAGCGTTGGGCCGGACGGCGCCAACGCCCAGGGCTGGTCCCTGGTGGTCCCCGAACTTCCTACCGGATCCTGGGTTGGCATACCGGACCTGTCGCTGATCGGAAACGTCAGTCTCTTCGGTGCTTTTGGCTCCATCGGTGCCACCGCTGCCCTGCTTCTGACGTTCACCATCCTGCTGAGCATCTTCTTCGACGCGATGGGGACCATGGTGGGCCTGGCCAATGAGGCGAAGCTCGTGGACAGGAAGGGCAACATTCCCGGCGTCAACCGGGTCCTTGTTGTCGACGCCCTGGGCGCCGTTGCTGGCGGCGCCGGGTCGGTGTCGTCCAACCAGATCTATGTCGAATCGGGTGCCGGAATCGGTGAGGGCGCCCGCACCGGTATCGCCAACATCGTCACCGGTGTGCTGTTCCTGCTCGCCATGTTCTTTACCCCGCTGATTTCGCTGGTGCCCTTCGAAGCGGTCGCCCCGGCGCTCGTCGTCGTCGGGTTCATGATGGTGGCACAGGTCGGCAGGATCGACTGGGAGGACTGGGGCGTCGCCATCCCGGCCTTCCTGACCTTCATCCTGATGCCATTTACCTACTCGATTGCCAACGGCCTAGGCGCCGGGTTCATCGCGTACGTGCTGGTGCGCACCTTCCAGGGCCGGGCCCGGGAAATCCACCCGCTGATGTGGGCTGTCGCAGGCGCCTTTGTGGTGTTCTTCGGGATCGGGCCAATCGAACTGATGCTGGGCCTGCGCTAGGGACTGGCCGGCGCAGGAACGGTGGCCAACCCGTTCCTGCGCCAACCCAGCCTGCGGGAGCTCAGCGGGCCGACCAACCGCCGTCCATCACATAGGACGAACCGGTCACCATGCCGGCAGTGTCCGATGCCAACCAGCACACCAGCCCGGCCACCTCGGCAGGTTCCACCATCCGTTTGATGGCACTCTCCGTCAGCATGATGGTGGACAGCACATCGTCCTCGCTGATCCCGTGGAGGCGGGCCTGGTCGGCAATCTGATTTTCGACCAGCGGGGTCCTCACGTAGCCGGGGTTCACGCAGTTGCTGGTCACCCCGTGGGGCCCGCCTTCGAGCGCTGTCACCTTGGACAGCCCCTCCAGGCCATGCTTCGCGGAGACGTAAGCGGATTTGAACGGCGACGCCCGCAGCCCGTGGATCGAGGACAGGTTGATGACCCGCCCAAATCCCCTGCTGTACATTCCCGGCAGCACTGCACGAATCAGCAGGAACGGTGCCTCCAGCATGAGGGTATGGATGCGCCGGAAATCCGCTGGGTCGAACTCGTGGATGGGACTGACCGTCTGGATTCCGGCGTTGTTCACCAGAATGTCGACGTCGAGGGTGAGGTCTTCCAGGCCGCCGGTCTGCAGCAGGTCAACCGTCCACGGCTCCCCGCCAATCTCCTGCGCGAGGGCCGCGGCGCCGTCGCCGTCGCGGTCCGCGACGATCACGTAGGCGCCCTGCGCTGCCAACAGGCGGGCCGTGGCAGCGCCAATCCCACTCGCGGCGCCGGTGACCAGCGCCCGACGGCCGGTGAGCGGCCGGGTCAGCGTAGCGCCCGCGTCACGGGCCGGCGCTACGCCGTCGTCGAGCTGTGTTATCTGCGCCATGACTCAGCTGTCCTTCAGGACCTTGATGCCGTGCCGCTGAGCATCCTCGGCATCAACGTCACGCAGGGAGATGCCCTTGGTTTCGCGGAGGGTGATTACCGCGATCGCGGTCACCGCACAGGCGCCCAGGACGTACAGGGCGACGCCCACCCACGAACCGGTCTCCTGCAGGATGGCTGTGGCGATGATCGGCGCCATCGACCCGGCGATGATCGAGGTCACCTGGTAGCCGAGGGACACCCCCGAATAGCGCATCCGGGTGGGGAACATCTCGGCCATGATGGCCGGCTGGCCAGCGTACATCAGCGCGTGGAAGCACAGGCCAATGGTGACTGCCAGAATAATGATGACCGGGTTCTGGGTGTCGAACATCGGGAAGGCGAAGAACGCCCAGGTTGCGCCGAGGATTGCCCCGGCCAGGTACACCGGTTTGCGGCCGAAGCGGTCGGACAGCCGGCCCACCTGCGGGATCACGAGGAAGTGGACCACGTGGGCGATCAGCAGTGCGAGGAGTAGCTGGCTGGTGTCGTACTCGTGAACAGTCTTCAGGTACACGATCGAGAAGCTGACGATGATGTAGTAGAGGATGTTCTCGGCGAAGCGCAGACCCATGGCGCCGAGGATGCCGCGGGGGTACTTCCTGACAACCTCGAGCACGCCGTAGTTGATCGACTTTTCGCGTTCAACCTGCTCGCGGGCTTCAAGGAAGATCGGCGCCTCACTGACGTGGGTGCGGATGTAGTAGCCAATCACCACGATGACCGCCGACAGCCAGAACGCTACCCGCCAGCCCCACGCGAGGAATTCATCCTCGGGGAGGATGAAGGACATCGTCAGGAGTACCACGGTGGCCAGCAGGTTTCCTACCGGGACCGCGGCCTGCGGCCAGCTCGCCCAGAAGCCACGGGACTTGTTGGGGCTGTGCTCGGCTACCAGCAGAACTGCACCACCCCATTCACCGCCGACGGCGAAGCCCTGGACGAAACGCAGGACCACCAGCAGGGCTGGCGCCCAGTAGCCGATCGAGTTGAAGCCGGGCAGGCAGCCCATCAGGAAGGTGGCAACGCCCACCAGAATGATGGTCACCTGCAGGGTGTGCTTGCGGCCGAGCTTGTCACCAATCTGGCCGAAGAAGATTCCCCCGAGCGGCCGGGCAATGAAGCCGACGGCGTAGGTCAGGAACGCCGCGATGATGCCATCCAGTGGGGTTGCGGCGTTGGGGAAGAACACTACTGCGAAGACGAGGGTGGCAGCGGTGGCGTACAGGAAGAACTCGTACCACTCGACGACCGTTCCCACCATCGAGGCGGCAACAACCTTTTTGAGTCCTGAGGTTTCGGTCCGGTCCTGGCCGGATTGAGTGGAGCGTTGATTGACGCTCATGACGATCTCCTTCTGTGTCGGCGGTGACACCTGAATGAACTGGGGGTGCTGTGACTGCTGTCACTTCCTGGCAACCTCATTGAGTATCCCTGCAGATTGCCTGTGCTTCAATGACCACATCCGCACCCCGAACCTGCAAAAATGCAGAGGTGAGCACACTGAATCCCGATGACCTGCTGATCCTGCTGGCCGTTTCGCACACCGGACGGTTCACGTCGGCGGCCGAAAGCCTCAACCTGAACCACACCACTGTGTCGCGCCGCATCACCGCGCTGGAGAAGAGCCTCGGTGGGCACGTCCTCGTCCGTGCCAGCGGGGGATGGGAATTGACCCAGTTGGGGGGCCGGGCGGTAGCCGCTGCGGAGCGGGTCGCGACCGCGCTGGCGATCCTGGCGGGCAACGACGACGACGGCAGTCCGGTTGCCGGCGTCGTCCGGATGAGCGCCACCGACGGGTTCAGCGCCTACATTGCCGCGCCGGCGTTTGCGAGGCTCAGGCGCCGGCATCCACGCCTGACGATCGAGATTGTTGCGGCAACCCGCCGTGCGTCGCAGACCCGCAGTGGCCTGGATCTTGAGGTGGTGGTCGGCGAACCGCAGGTGCACCGGGCGGAAGCGATGCGGCTGGGCGAATACATGCTGGGCCTCTACGCATCGCGCGACTATCTCGCCGAGACCCCTGCACCCCTCTCCGTTGACGAGGCTTCCGAGCATCCGCTGGTCTACTTCATCGACTCGATGCTGCAGGTCGACAGCCTCGACGCGCCCCGGCGGTTGCTGCCCACCATGAAGGATTCCCTCAGTTCGACCAACGTCTTTGTGCATGTGGAGGCTACCCGGGCGGGTGCCGGACTGGGGCTGCTGCCCTGCTTCATGGCCGACCGGCATGAAGATCTGGTGCGCCTGCTCCCCGAGGCGATTGCCGAGCGCCTCGCGTACTGGCTGGTGGCCCGGCCTGATTCACTGCGGCAACCAGCCGTCGCTGCGGTGGTCGCCGCCCTGAGGGAAGCGACCACAGCCTACGAGGATGACCTGCTGGGTAAAAGGATCAGCCGCCGCCGCCAAGCGCCAGGCTAGGCGTCAGTCTGACCAGACGCCCCGTTACCCGCTTCGGACGGCTTTAGTACGCTACGGATCCCTGAGGACCTGCGCCCCGTTGCAGAACTTTCTGACCCGGGCATCACCCCAGGCCTGGGCAGGCACCCCTCCGCCGAGCAGCACCCGGGCCAGTCCCGGATCCTGGGCGAGGGGAACGTCACTGCCGGCAATAATCACATTGCCGTACCGGCGTCCCTTTAGCATCGCCGGATCGGCGACGATCGCTGTGTGGGTGAAGACCTCACCAATGGTTGCGGCTTCCCGTCGTGCGCCGGCAAGGTCTGGTGAATCGCCGCAATTGACCACGTACAGTCCATCGTCGCTGAGCACCCGCTTGGCATGCTGGGTGAACTCGAGGGTGGTCAACGGTTGCGGCGTGGTGCTCCCAGCAAACACGTCGCGGATGATGAGGTCCCGGCTGCCCGCGGTGAGGGACTCGGTCACCTCGCGGGCTTCACCGACCCTGATGCGCACCAGCGGCGCCCGCGGCAGATCGAACCAGTCACGGACCAACCCTGCGAGCTTGCCGTCGAGTTCCACCACCACCTGCCGGGCAGCTGGCACCGACGCAGCGAAGTACCGCGCCAGCGAACAGGCACCCCCGCCGAGATGGAGGATGCGCAGGGACCCGCCGTCGCGCCGCACCGATTCGACGAGTGCCGCAATCCACCGCATGTACTCGAAGTCCAGGCGGAGCGGGTCGCTGAGATCAATGTGGGAACTTGGTACACCGTTGACCTTGAGGACCCAACCGTTGGGGTTGAACGGGTCCGGTTCCACGTCACACGTCCCGGTGTCGATGGCGTAGGTCCCAGCCACGGGACCGGTTTCACTACTGTCCGGCTGCGCCGTTGGGGTGCCGGGTCGTGCCGGCCGTTGCCTGCCCATTACTGGCGCACCATCCGCATCTCCAATAGTTCAGATCCCTCGGTGCTGACCTTCCTGCGGGCGCCGTCGTCAACGAACCGGTGGCGTGCGTAGAAAGCGGCGGCACGATGGTTGACCGCCAGCACCCAGAGGCTTGCCGCCTTGTCGCCGAGCACCTCGCCCAGCAGGGCCGGGCCCACCCCCGCACCGTAGACCCGCCGCAGCACATAGAGGAAGTAGAGCTCGTGTCCGGTCAGGTCGGCGTCGCGGGTGGGTCCGGCGAGCGCCAGCCCCACCAGTTCACCGTCGCCGTCAACAGCCACCGTCCAGGGCTCGCCCCCTTCGATCTGACGGCGGCGCTCAGTGGTGTCGCTCTTCGAGCGGGCGTCGCGGCTATCGAAGAACTCGGCCGGCGCGAGGTGTCCGTAAGCTTCACGCCAGGCGCGGTTATGCAGCGCAACCAGCGCACCAGCGTCGTCGGGCAGTGCCCGCCGGATGAACACCTTCATCAGGACCCACCCCGGACCATGCGGATCTCGGCCTCGTTGTTCATCCGGAGGACTGTTTCAACCTCGGCGGGGGCGCACGGCCGGATCGTGAAGGTGGGCATGGTTGTCATGCTAGCGGCATGGCCGGTCAGGGATCACTGTCGGTGCATCCTGAACATGGGGCGGTGGTGCCAGGTGGGACCGCAGAGCGTGCTGGTGCCGTCCGGCGCAAACCCGTTGCGGCGGTAGAACCGCTCGGCTCGTGGGTTGTCGTTGAGGATCCAGAGATAGGCGGCCCGGTCCTCGATGGCGGTTTCAAGCAACTGTTGGCCCAACCCGGTGCCGTGGGTCGCTGCGAGCGTGTAAATGTGGTGCAGTTCAAAGTCGGGCCGGTCCTCGTCCCGCCCGGGTCCCGAGGTCGCGATGCCAACCGCTGAGCCTGCGTCATCGAACGCCACCCAGCTGATCGCGCCAGCCTCGAGAGCCTCACGGCGCCTGGCGATCAGGGCCGGGAGCTCGGCGTCGTAATGGGCATGGAACACTTGCGGCATGATCTGCGCGTAGGTCTCGTGGAGGCCCTGAAGGTGGGTGCGGGAGTAGGTTTCGGCGTCGTCGGGCAAGGCACGCCGGATGGAGAAATTCACCACCCCAGTTTATGCTGCGGCGCCGGTCACCACCGCGAGCGCAAAGCCATCCCAGTCTTTGGCGCCGACGGTCTGGATGACTGTCGCCTCCAGCCGGGGGTGACGGCCCAGCAGCTCGAGGGCGCCGCGGGTGCCCTGCACCGCTTCGTCGCCGTCAGTTTCCAGGACTGTGCCGCCGCGCACCACGTTATCGAGAATGATAATACTGCCCGGCCGGGACAACCGGAGCGCCTAGTCGAGGTAGGCCGGGTTGTTGACCTTGTCAGCGTCGATGAAAACAGGTCATAGGGCGCGGTGAGCGTCGGTAGGGTCTCGAGCGCCGCACCCACGTGGATCGTCACCTTGTGGCCTACCCGGCGGGCGCCCTGGATGGTGGCGAGGAGCATCAGGAGCTTGCCCTGGGTGGGGGTGACCTCGATGGCGGGCATCCCGGCGGCGGCCGCCGCCTGGACCGCTGCGGTCAGCGCCTCATCCGGGTGGACGACTGTGTCCACCAGGTAGCGCTCGACGGCGGCCCACTCGGTCATGAATGACCCTGGTACTCGTCCATCTCGTCAATGGCCTGCTCGAGGCGTTCCACCTTGCCGGTGAGCTCACCGCTGTAGCCGGGCCGGATGTCGGCTTTGAGGACCAATGACACACGGCTTCCGTATTTGCCGACTGCCTCGGTGGCCCGTTTGATCACGTCCATGACGTCGTCCCATTCACCCTCGATCGTGGTGAACATGGAATCGGTCTGGTTGGGCAGGCCCGAATCCCTGACAATCCTGACGGCCTCGGCCACTGCGTCGTGGACCGAGCCATTGGCATTCTCGACCGACGTGGTGCCGTTTCCGGCCGGGGAAACTGAGAAGGCTACAAGCATGACCCAAGTCTGGCATATCGACATCGCAACGGAAGGGGTGGCCGGAAAGTTTTGTGCAACACTGGCGGTCGGGATTGCCTGGGCCGCCGTTGTCGCCATTGATTGTGCAGTCGTGGCGGGAGGAGAGCTCTTCCACCCGCCACAGCTGCACAAAAGCATGGCGGGCGCGGTTCAGGACCCACCACAGCTGCACAAGATGGGGGAGGCGCGAGATAAAGCCCCCGGATGTGCCAGTCGTCATGGCTACCGGGCCCACCGTTTGGCAGGATGAAGCAATGACTCGTGGAATATACGTCAGCGCCATGACCGAGGGCTCAGGTAAGTCCCTTATCTCGCTGGGGTTGGCAGACATGCTGCACCGGCACGCGGACCGGGTGGGGTTCTTCAGGCCCATCGTCGAGGGTGACGACATTGGGGCGGATCCAATGGTCAACCTCATGAAGCGCTCCTTCAACCTGCCGCCAACCCGCGCCCGCGGCGGTCTGACCCGGGCCGAGGCTCGTGCGCTGCTGGTGAAGGGGCAGCGGGAGGAAATCGACACCCAATGTGTTGCCATTTACAGCGAGATGGCCCGGGAGTGCGACGTCATCATCGTCGAGGGCACCGATCTGAGCGGCCACGACGCTGCCGTCGAGTTCGATCTCAACGCCCGGCTGGCCAACAACCTCGGCGCCATGGTGCTGGCGGTGGTCAATGCCAAGGAAATGACGGCGTCCGAGGCGGCCGACGCCGTCGACGTTGCCCGCAGGGAACTGGACGCCGCCCAGGTGTCCCTACTCGCCATGATGGTCAACCGCGCCGCCGACGACGCCGTCGCCGTCGCCGAGATCAGTTCGCAGGTGCGTCCCGGCCGCTCGGGCCGCCCCGTCTATGTCATTCCGGAACTGGCGGAAATATCCCGGCCCACCGTGGGCGAGGTGGCGAGGGAACTCGGGGCACGCCAGATTGCCGGCAGCCCCACCCTGGAGCGGGATGTCGCGTCGATCAAGGTGGCCGCGATGAACGTGGGCAACTTCCTGCACAAACTCACCGATGGCGCCCTGGTGATTGTCCCCGGCGACCGGGCTGACGTCATGGTTGCCACGCTTGCCTCGTCTTTCTCCGCCGAGTTCCCGGTCCCCTCGGGGATGATCCTGACCGGCGGGCTGGCACCGGATTCCACCATCCTGTCCCTCCTGGCCCAGGCACCGTTCCCCGTGTTCGCCCTCGACGACGACACCTACACCGCCGCGCGGCGGGTCAGCGAGGTGCGCGGCGAGATAGCCACCGGGCTGCGGCGCAAGGCTGCGGCTGCCCTCGGAGCCTGGGCTCGTCAGGTTGACGAACGGGAACTCCTTGAACGGCTGGAACTACCGCGGGCGCTCACGATGACTCCGCTGCGGTTCCTGCACGACCTGATCGAGCGGGCGCGGTCCCAGCGCCGGCACATCGTCCTTCCGGAGGGGGAAGATCCGCGGATCCTGCGGGCAGCCGAAATCCTGCACCGCCGGGATGTCTGCGATCTGACCGTGCTGGGACCGGAGGCGAAGATCCGCGAACTCGCGGCGGGGCAGGGCATCGACCTGACGGGGCTGACCCTGATCGACCCGGCCGTTTCCGAACTGCGTGAAGAGTTCGCCGCTGAGTATGTCAGGCTCCGCTCCCATAAGGGCGTGTCCATCGAGGACGCGAGGGAACGCATGCTCGAAGGCGCCTATTTCGGCACCATGATGGTACAGCTGGGCAAGGTGGACGGCATGGTGTCCGGCGCGGCCCACACCACAGCGAACACCATTCGACCGGCCCTGGAGTTCGTGAAAACGAAGGACGGAGTCAAGATTGTCTCGTCGGTCTTCCTGATGCTACTGCGCGACCGGGTCCTGGTGTACGGCGACTGCGCCGTCAACCCGGATCCCAATGACGAGCAGCTCGCCGACATTGCTGTTGCCTCCGCCGAAACCGCCCAGCAGTTCGGCGTGAACCCGCGGGTGGCGATGCTGTCCTATTCGACCGGGGAATCAGGCTCCGGCGGTGCGGTGGATGAGGTGCGCCGGGCCACCGAGCTGGTGCGGGAGCTGCGCCCCGATCTGCCGGTTGAAGGACCCATCCAGTACGACGCCGCCGTCGACGCGTCGGTGGCCGAATCGAAACTTCCCGGCTCCACCGTCGCGGGCCAGGCAACGGTGTTCATCTTTCCCGATCTGAACACCGGCAACAACACGTACAAAGCTGTCCAGCAGTCCGCCGGCGCCGTGGCGGTGGGCCCGGTGCTGCAGGGGCTGCGCAAACCAGTCAATGACCTGTCGCGTGGCTGCACCGTTGAGGACATCGTCAACACCGTGGCCATCACCGCAGTCCAGGCGCAGGACGCAGAGGAGTAACTGGTTGGGACCAGCGACTAGTTCGGCTAACCCGACGCGAACTCAGGAGGGCGTATCTCCCACGGTGCTGTATCTGCGCCGCCAATCGCGGCCTTCCTCTCCGCCATAAAGAGTCCAGTATTCGCGGCCTGAGATGATCACGCCGTCGGCCACGGTCCAGAAGGACACAACTCGGAAAATGCCAACGTCCTCCTGAGGTACCTGAACCTCGGACACCACTACGTCGCCGGCGTCGTAGACATTCAGGACGTCGATGCTCCACCCATTTGGATGCTCCGAGTTCACCGCCACCATGTTTTCCCTGCCCCGGATAATTTCCCGCGTGACAGGCCAGAAGACCTCCACGTTGTCGTCGAGGGTTCGCCCCACAGCGTTCCAGTCCCGGCTCCATACCGACGACCAATACCGCCGGACAACTTCGGTAGCTTCCATACGCCGATGCTACTCGAATTGATATCGATCCACGCCGGACACGGGGTGTTGCTGGTGCCACACCGCGGATAGGTCGGCGCGACGTCGCCGGACGAAGACTGCGGCCTCCAGTAGAGTTTCGGGCAGGAGGCATCATGATTATTCTGGTCATCAACTCGGGCTCATCATCATTGAAGTATCAGGTACGCGACACCGGATCCGGCGAACGTCTGGCCGACGGCACCGTGGAACGCATCGGCGATCCGACCCACGGCGGACCTGCCGACCACCAGTCGGCCCTTGACCGGGTGACTGCTGATGTTGAAGAGGCGTTGCAGGGCAAAACCATCGACGCCGTCGGGCACCGGGTGGTACACGGCGGTGAGCGGTTCAGCGAGCCAGTCCTGGTGGACAACGAAATCACCCGGGCCATAGAACGCCTCAGCCCTCTCGCCCCGCTGCACAATCCGGCGAACGTCCAGGGCATCCGGGCGATCACCGCAAAATGGCCGCAGATGCCGCAGGTGGCGGTCTTCGATACGGCGTTCCACCGCACCCTGCCCGAACGCGCCTGGCGGTACGCCGTCCCCGATGAGCTATACACCCGGTTCGGTATCCGCCGCTATGGCTTCCACGGCACGTCCATTGGGTACGTCACCCAGCACGCGGCGTCTCTGTTGGGGGTCGCGCCGGCCGGGTTCACCGGGATCGTGGCGCACCTCGGCAACGGCGCCTCCGTCACTGCGGTCAAGTCGGGAGCCAGCGTCGACACCTCGATGGGGTTCACCCCCCTCGAGGGACTGGTGATGGGAACCAGGTCCGGTGACATCGACCCGTCGATCCTGCTCTTCCTCAGCCGGGAAGGTTACTCGCCGGAGGACCTCGACCAGCTCCTCAACCGCGACGCCGGGCTCAAGGGCCTGACCGGGCAGAATGACATGCGCTCAGTGGTGGACTCGGCAGCTGCCGGAGATGCCCGGGCGAGGCTCGCCCTGGACCTGGCGTCCTATCGGCTGGCCAAGTACATCGGCGGATACCACGTGGCTGTCGATGGGGCCCAGGCACTGGTCTTCACCGCCGGGATCGGCGAGAACTCCTGGCAGTTCAGGGAACTGGTGGTGAATCGCCTGGGCGCCCTCGACCTTCATCTGGACGACGCCGAGAACCAGAAGCGGAGCTCAGCTCCCCGCCAGATCAGCACCGAGGAGTCAGCGTTCCCGGTGCTGGTCGTACCTACGGATGAAGAGGCGGCGATCGCCGAGGCGACCGCCGCCGTCGTCGCGCGCTGAGCTGGCCCCATCTGACCGGCTAGGGCATTCCAGCGAGCCGGGCCAGTGCTGCCGCCACCGCACCGGCCAGCACCACCACCAGGAATGGCGCGCGCAGGAGCAGCGCGACGGCGGCTGCGGCTAGGGCGACGATCCTCGCATCCAGGACCAGTTGCTGGCCCGACGCGAACGTGTTGACCGCGGTCAGCGATGCGAGGAGCCCAATGGTCAGCGTGCCCGCGACCCGGTTCATCCGGGGGTTGTCCATCCATCGCGCCGGGACGAGATACCCGGCAAGCTTGGTCAGGAAGGCCAGCGCGCAGGCCAGGAGGATCCAGAACCACAGGGTCATCGGCCTGCCTCCCCAGCGGAGTAGGGCTCGACGTCGGGTTCGAGGCCTTCCTCGGGGCGTCCGTGACCAAACCAGCCGATGGCCCCGGCAACGGCTGCGGCGATGAGGATGGGCAGCCCGGGCGCCACCAGCGGCACTGCCACCACGGTGACCAGTGCACAGACCACGGCGATTGCAGCCGGTTCCCTGGCCCTCAGGCGCGGCCAGAGGAGCCCCAGGAATGCTGCGACTGCGGCACCGTCCAGACCCCACTGTGCAGGGTCACCCAGCGCGGTCCCCAGCAGCGCACCGACAACAGTGAACACGTTCCACAGCACGAACACGCCGATTCCCGCGCTCCAGAACCCGAGCCGACGCTCACCCGGATCTGTCTGGCCGCTGGCGGTCGCCGCCGATTCATCAATGGTCACCTGGGCTGCAACAAACCGGCGCCACCCCGTGGGCCGGATCAGCGCATTCATCTGCATACCGTAGACAGCGTTGCGGATGCCCAGCAGCGAGGCGGCGGTCATGGCTGCGGCGCCGGTGCCCCCGCCGGCGACCACCCCGATGAACGCGAACTGAGAGCCGCCGCTGAACAACAGCAGACTCAAGGCCATGGTCTGCCACAGGTCGAATCCCGAGGTCGCTGACAGGGCTCCGAACGAAACCCCGTATAGCCCGGTGGCGACGGCGATGGAGAGTCCAACCCTGACGGCGGGCGACTGCAGATAGTTCACCGATTCAGCGTATTGCCCGGCCAGGAATTCGCCTACTCGGTTTCCCTTCCTGGTCGATGGGGGCAATACTGAAGGGTAGTCAGCTTACTTACTAATCGAATGGAGTGTGAGTCATGAAGGCAGTGACATGGCAGGGCCGTCGCACCGTCAGCGTCGAACAGGTTCCGGATCCCGTCATCCAGGAACCCACTGACGCTATCGTCCGCATCACCTCCTCGGCCATCTGCGGGTCCGACCTGCACCTGTACGAGGTACTCACTCCCTACATGAACAAGAATGACGTTCTGGGGCACGAGCCGATGGGCATCGTGCAGGAGGTCGGCAGTGCCGTCACGAACCTCAAGCCTGGCGACCGGGTGGTCATCCCCTTCAACATCTCCTGCGGTCACTGCTGGATGTGCGTCCGCGGGCTCCAGTCGCAGTGCGAGACCACTCAGGTCCGGTCGCAGGGATCCGGGGCAAGCCTCCTTGGCTTCTCGGAGCTGTACGGGTCGGTGCCGGGTGGCCAGGCCGAATTCTTGCGCGTCCCCCACGCCGACTACGGACCAGTCAAGGTGGGCCACGAGCTCCCCGATGAGCGGTACCTCTACCTCTCCGACATCCTGCCCACCGCCTGGCAGGGCGTGAAGTACGCGGACGTTCCCAACGGCGGCACGCTCGCCGTCTTTGGCCTGGGTCCGGTGGGGCAGTTCGCCGCACGGATCGGCCGGCACTTCGGCCAGCGGGTCATCGCCGTTGAGCCCGTCCCCGAGCGTCGCGCCATGGCTGAACGCCACGGCATCGAGACCCTCGATTTCACCAAGGACATTGGCGACGAACTGCGCGAAATGACTGACGGCCGCGGTCCTGACGCGGTGGTCGACGCCGTCGGGATGGAATCACACGACTCCCCGCTGGGCGCCTTCGCCCAGAACGCCGTCAACCTACTACCCGACGCCCTCGCGAAGAAGGCAATGGAAACCGCTGGAGTGGACCGCCTCACAGTGCTGCATGCGGCGATCGATTCGGTCCGTCGCGGAGGAACCATCTCCCTCAGCGGTGTCTACGGCGGCACTGCCAGCCCGATGCCCCTGCTGAACATGTTCGACAAGCAGATCCAGACCCGCATGGGCCAGTGCAACGTCCGCAACTGGACCGATGAACTGCTGCCTATCGTTGAGGACCCCTCGGATCCGCTGGGCGTCATGGACCTGATGACCCACACGATCGGCATCGACGAGGCGCCTGCCGCCTACGAGAAGTTCCAGAAGAAGCAGGACGGCTGCATCAAGGTGATCATCCAGCCATAGCCGCCTTCGCCCCTGGCCTTGGACCTGAGGTGACAGAAAAGTGCCGGGCCCGCAGGTTCGCTGTTGCGCAACAGCGACTCTACGGGCCCGGCGCTTTTTTGTCCGGCGGGGGTGCCGGCGAGCGCTACGGTGCGCCGCTGTCCACGCCATGGATCGCATCCGCAGCCCTCACCAGCCCCAGATGCGAGAATGCCTGCGGGTAGTTGCCTGCCATCCGGCCGCTGTCACTGTCGTACTCCTCCGCCAGTAAACCGAGGCTGTTGGCGTAGCCCACCAGTTGATCCATCAACCGTTTCGCATCCTCGATCCTGCCGGACCGCGCGTATTGTTCCACTAGCCAGAAGGAACAGGCCAGGAACGGATGCTCACCGGGCTCCAGCCCGTCCATCCCGGCCTCTGTCCGGTACCGCAGCAACAGGCCGTGCTCATTGGCTAGGTCCTTTTCAAGCCGTGCCACTGTGCCGAGCATCCGGGGGTCGTCATAGTCGAGGAACCCCACCTGCGGAAGCTGCAGCAGGGAGGCGTCAACCTCGGGGCTGCCGTAGGTCTGGGTGAACGAGTTGATGCTGGTGTCGAATCCCTTCTCCAGGATGTTCTCCCGCAGCCGGTCCCTCAGCTCGGCCCACCGTTCGGCGTGGCCCTCCAGACCGTGTTCCCTGACCGCGCGCACCCCACGGTCAAAGGCCGCCCACATCATCACCCGTGAGTGGGTGAAATACTTCAGATCGCCGCGCATCTCCCAGATGCCGTGATCCGGGTCGTCAAAGTGGTTCTCGGCGAAACTCAGCAGGGCGCGCTGCAGCGGCCAGGAGAAACTGTCCTCAAGCACACCCCGGTTGCGGAGCTTCTCCAGCACCACCATCACCTCGCCGACCACGTCTGCCTGATACTGGTCCACTGCCCCGTTGCCAACCCGCACCGGGGTGGACTCCTCATACCCGGGAAGGTGTTCCAGGATCTTCTCCGTCAGCTCCCGTTCCCCGCCGACCCCGTACATGATCTGCAGGTCCTCGGGATCACCCGCGACCGCCCGGAGTAGCCAGTTCCTCCATTCCAGCGCCTCCTCCTGGTAGCCGTGGGTCATCATGGCTTCGAGGGTCAGTGCAGCGTCGCGCAGCCAGCAGAATCGGTAGTCCCAGTTGCGGGCGCCACCGAAGTGCTCGGGCAGTGACGTGGTGGGTGCCGCGACAATCCCACCGGTGTCCTCATGGGTGAGCGCGCGCAGCACCAGCAGCGAGCGTTTGACGATCGGGTCATACTCGCCCTGTTGTTCAAAGCTGGCCGCCCACCCGGACCAGTAACCAATGGTCTCCTGCAACGCAGTATCGACCTTCACCGGCTGGGGCATCGGACGGTACGAGGGGTACCACACCAGTTCGAGGTCAACCGTTTCGCCTGCTGCGACAGTGAACTCCCCCTCGTGCCGGCGGTGGGATGCGTGCGGCAGGTGATCGCCGCGCAGCGCGAGGGCGTCGGGACCGGCAATCGCCGAAATAGCCTGGCCGCTCTCGTCGGGCTGCCGGCTGACCCACGGGATGATCTTGCCGTAGCCGAACCGCACCACCAGTTCCTGACGCATCGGCACGTTGCCGCTCAGCCCTTCGATCCGCCGCACCAGGGAGGCCCTGCGGTCGCCGACCGGCATGAAGTCGGTTACCCGGACGTCTCCGACGTCGGTGTGCCAGCGGGTCACCAGGACAAACGTCGAGTCGACGTAGTGCCACTCCACCACCTCGGCCGTGCCAGCGCCGGGGGCCGGAGCCACCAGCCACCGCCCGTGGTCCTTCTCGCCCAGCAGGGCGGTGAAGAGGGAGTCGGAGTCAAACCTGGGGAAGCACAGCCAATCAACGCTCCCGGTCTTGGAAATCAGTGCACCGGTGTGCATGTCGGAAACGAGTGCGTAGTCTTCGATCGGGGAATGCATTATTCAACTCAATCACAATCGCTACCGGCGGGCTGGATCCTTGCCGCCGGAGGCGGAACTGCCAGTTGGGCGCGGACAGCCGCTGGACGGTTGGTGGTGAGTTCCTGGACCCCCAGCTCACGCATGAAGTCGACGTCGTGGGGCTCGTCGACGGTCCACACACGGACCCGGATCCCCTCGGCAATCCACCGGCGCACCCGAGCCGGATGGGCCAGCACATAGTCGACTCCCGGGCCGGCCATTCCCGCTGAATGGGAATCGATGTTCTGCTCCCCGTCGTTGAGTGCCCGGCGGAGCAGGCCGATCACCGCTGCCGCCGTCAAAGCCCCCAGATGCAGCTCGGCGCGTAGCTCCTGCGGCCTGACGTCGGAGACCAGCTGGCAGACGGTGTGCGACGGCACCTTCTCCAACAGGTGCTTCACCGAGTCGGGGTTGAAGCTCATGAAACTGATGCTCACGTTGGCAAGGGTGGAGCTTTCAGGATCCCACCCCCGCTGCATCAGGAAGGTAATCAGCTTTTCCTCAAGCTTCAGACCAAATGGGCTGGGATGCTTGAGCTCGATGGCCAGCGAGACCTCCCGGCCCGCCGCCAACAGCAATTCCAGCAGGTCACCCAGGGAAAGGAACTGGTCAGCAATACCACCGAACTCCGGCGGAATATTTGCCCCTTTCCAGGAGGCGAAATCGAGCGCCCGCAACTCCCTCAGGGTGTGGTCAGCGACGTCGCCGGTCCCGTTGGAGGTCCTGTCCAGTGTCGAATCATGGATACAGACCAACTGCCCGTCCCGCGTCATATGCACATCGCACTCGACGCCGTCGGTGCCCTCAACCAGCGCCTGGAGGTAGGCGGCGCGGGTATGTTCAGCGAATTGGTGGCTGGCACCGCGGTGGGCAAAAATCATCTGCAACATCCCCGTCCCGTCAGCGGCCAGTATTTACCCGATACGCTACGCGACATCGGTCGGCCCAGCGTGACTTACCCAGCCTTTCGCTGCTTTACTGGCACAGACGGATGCGCATCTGGTGCGCCGCAACTCCCGGAGGATTCTTGAGCTCTCACTTAGCCGGCACCGACGCAGAACGGGCCGCCGGACTGCGGCGCATGAAGGTGGTGGCTACCGGGCTGCTCGGGGCGATGGCCGTGATTTTCCTCATCGCGTTCGCCTTGCAGGACCAATACCCGTGGCTCCAATACGTGCGGGCCGCCGCTGAGGGCGGCATGGTGGGTGCTTTGGCCGACTGGTTTGCCGTCACCGCCCTGTTCAAACACCCGATGGGAGTCAAGATCCCCCATACCGCGATCATTCCGCGGAAGAAGGACCAGATTGGGGCGTCCCTCGGGCAGTTCGTTGAGGAGAACTTCCTCTCCGAGACTGTGGTGCAGCAGAAACTGTCCTCGGTGGGTATTGCACAGAAGGCTGGTGCCTGGCTTGCCACCCCTGAAGGATCAGACCGGGTAGCCACTGAGGGGGCGGCCCTGATCCGGGGCGCCTTCACCGTCCTCGACGACGACGCCGTCCAGTCAGTTATCGAGTCAATGGTGCGCAAGCACCTGCTCACCCCACCCTGGGGCCCACCCGCCGGAAAGCTTGCCGAGCGGATCTTCAACGACGGCCATCACCATCAGCTGGTGGACCTCCTCGTGGACCGCGCCGCCGAATGGGTGGACGGCAACTACGACCTCGTCTCGGGGCTGGTGTCCCAGCGGTCCCCCACCTGGGTGCCCCAGTTCGTTGACGGCCTGGTGGGCGACAAGGTGTACGTGGAACTGACCAAGTTCATGCGTGCTGTTCAGACCAACCAGGACCACGATGTGCGCCTGGCCCTGGATAAGTACCTGAAGGATCTGGCCCAGGACCTGCAGCATGACCCGGTGGTCATCGCCAAGGCCGAGGACATCAAGGCCCAGGTACTGGGCGATCCCGAGGTGCGCGATCTGGCCGCCCGCACCTGGACCACCATCAAAAAGGCACTCCTGGAGGCCGTCGACGATCCTGAGAGTGAACTGACCCGCAACTTCACGTCAGCGGTCCGGGACTTCGGTCGCCGGTTGTCCACCGACGAGGAGCTGGCGGGGAAGGTGAACCGGTGGATTGCCGACGGGGCCGGCTACCTGGTACGCACCTATCGCAGCGATATCGCCGCGATTATCACCGAGACGGTCGGCCGCTGGGATGCCGTCGAGACCTCACACAAGATTGAACTGCAGATCGGCAAGGACCTGCAGTTCATCAGGATCAACGGAACTGTGGTCGGATCACTTGCCGGTCTGCTGATCTTTACCATTGCTCACGCCGTCTTCGGCTAGCTCACCTGTCGAGGTCCTGGATCAGCTCTCCAGGTATGACGCGAGGGGCCGGGCCGAAGGCCTGAGCGGTGGCGGAGACCACCGCCCGCCCCATCATGTGGTTACCGGCCCCGCCAACGACGGCGCCGATACCGAAGGGAAGAGCCCTGCCCAGCAGTGCGCTGCCCTGCTTGGCCAGCATCTTGCGCACAAAGCGCCTTCTGATGCTGTGCCCGATGGTGCGCGCAATCGGCGACGACACGCTTCCTCCCAGCACCGTGCCCCAATGCTCGGTGGCTCCGCCTCCCGAGCCTCGGAGCACCGACTGGATGAGTGCGAGGCCCTCCTCTCCCATGAGGATGGCCATCACCAGGGTCCGCGCACGATCCGGGTCCCCGGTATGGACACCGTGAAGTTCTGCGATGGATTGGGCATAGAGGGCTGTGGCTTCGAGGAACCCGATGGTTGCCGCTGCCGAAAGACCGAGAGAAGCAATGGTGCCGATGGCAGGTACCACTGCCGTCGCGCCTACCGCTGCGCCAGTTGCGGTAATCACTGCCAGGTAATGTCGTTCAAGGTCGGCGCTAATCTCCGCAGCGGTCGCCTGCGGATTCTTTGCGTACATCCGGCGCAGATTCGCCAGAACCAGAGGCCGCTGCACCTCAATTGCTCGTTCGACGGTCCGCTGAATGCCTGGCTTGGGCTTTCCGTCCTTATCGAAGAGCGCCCCGTTGGCCATCCGCGACGCCGGATTCAGGTTTGGCAGTTTCATTACTGGTTTCCTTCAGTTGGGCACGAAGGCCGCGCAGAGTGCAGAATGCGGACCGGAAAAACAGCACAAAAAACGCCGCCGGGCTGCCCCGACGGCGTTTTCAAGTGCAGCGTCTGAAATTAGGCGCGTGACTTGCGGCCGGTGAGGGCGCCGTAAACAACCAGAACGATCAGCGCGCCGCCAATGGCGAGAAGCCATGACTCAAGCGAGAAAAATTCGTTCATGTCGGCACCGAACAGTGCGCTACCGATGAAGCCGCCGAGCAGAGCGCCAACAACGCCGAGGATGAGGGTGATGACCCAGCCACCGGCCTGCTTGCCGGGAAGGATGAGCTTGGCGATTGCGCCAGCGATGAGGCCTAGAAGAAGGAATGCGAAGAAACCCATGGAGTACTCCTTGTAATCGGGTCTTGTCTACGAGTGATACGTATAACAAAAGTGCTGTAATGCAGGATGTCCCCACACAAGCTTTCATCCATCCTACTTCATCAGCGTGCTTAGTTTTAATCTAAAGCGGTGCCGACTTCATTAAACCTCTCGTACGCGGTTTTTCAATAGACCACGCCGGTGTTGATTTGATAACACTTGCCGGGTCAAGCGACACGGCGCGGCCGGCACAAAGAACGGGGTTATGGGCCATAAACCGTATCAACAGTAAGCTGATCACTACACAAGTGCTTTTTACACCAACTGTTCATCTGTTTCACCCCCGTCGGCCATTTGCCGCGGTCTCCCACATATCGAAGGAGTAGTAGACAAAATGAGAATCGGTTCTTCAATCGTACTTATTGCACTGGGTGCAATTCTTGCTTTCGCCGTTGCTGATGTTGTGGATTTCATTGACCTCACTCTCGTGGGCTACATCCTCATGGGGGTGGGTGTGCTCGGACTCATCATTTCCCTGGTGATGAATGCTCCGCGCAGCCAGCGGCGTGTCACTGAGTCACGAACGGTCCAGGATCCACACACGGGCGAGACAGTCACCCGCAATGAAACCCGGGACGGCGGCATCTGATACCGCCGGTACCCCCTGAGCGCCACCAGCCCACTGCCGGCCTGGTGGCGCTTTTTGTTTGCCACAAAATGATTGACAAACAAAGATAAACACAGATAGAGTCACTCAATCAGACATGTACTGTGATGGTAATCACCAGCATCAGGAGGCCGCAGTGTTCGCCGAAGAACGCCACAGCAGGATCGCCACTCTGGTGGCAGCCGAGGGTCGGGTCAGTGTCGCCGAACTCTCCGAACGCTTCACCATCACCCGGGAAACGGTCCGACGTGACCTTGCTCTTCTGGAGGACGCGGGAATCCTGCGTCGGGTCCATGGCGGGGCGGTGACTGGTGGGAACAGCAGCACCAGTGAGCTCAGCCTGTACAGCCGCGAGGCGCAGCATCAGCCCGAAAAGGCGCGGATCGCCAAGGCCGCCCTCGCCATGGTCCCCGATGCCGGATCCATAGTGCTCGATGCCGGCACCACCACCGGCCACCTCGCCGAACTGCTGGCCCAGGAGAGCCGACATAGCCTGGTGGTCATTACCCACGCCGTCCCGATCGCCCAGGCAATCGCTTCGTCCAGCCTGCATCTCGAACTGGTCGGCGGACGGGTCAGGGGACTGACCAGCGCCGCTGTCGGAAGCCACACCATCGATCGGTTCAACGGGTACCGCCCGGATATTGCATTTATTGGGGCCAACGGCGTCCATTCGACCTTCGGACTCAGCACACCGGACCCTGACGAGGCGTCAGTCAAAACCGCTATCGTCAGGTCGGCGCGCCGAGTCATCGCCGTCGTCGACGCCTCCAAGCTGGAGCAGGAGACGCTGGTGGGGTTCGCCGCACTCACGGACATTGACACGCTGGTCACCGACCAGACCCCAGGTCCCGCGTTGGCCGCTGCACTTGCCGACGCGGAGGTCGAGGTGGTGGTCGCGTGATCATCACCCTGACCGTCAACCCCAGCCTTGACCGGACCGTTGAACTGGCTGAGGAGCTCACCCGGGGTGAAGTGCAGCGTGCTACATCCGCCCACCAGGAATCGGGTGGGAAGGGAGTCAACGTGTGCCGCGCGCTCAGCGCCTCAGGGGTCGCCTCGACCGCAGTGCTCCCCGGGGATCCCGGTGATCCCGTACTGGCAGGTCTTCGTACCGCCGGAGTTCCGTTCCGGAGCGTCCCCATCGGCACCCCACTGCGGAGCAACATCACCCTGACGGAGCGTGACGGCACCACCACCAAGATCAATGAGCCTGGGCCGCAGCTCGGCACCACCGCGCTTAGCGCCCTGTTGGATGTGGTGCTGGACGAGTGCGCCGGGGCAACGTGGCTGGTCCTGGCCGGGTCCCTCCCGCCAGGGGTCCCCACCACCTTCTACGCCACGGTGATTGACGCGGTACGCGGGCGCTACCCGGATACTGCACCGCTGATCGCCGTCGATTCATCAGGCGCACCACTCATTGACACCCTTGCCGCGGGGGTGAGGCCGGATCTGCTGAAACCCAATGCCGAAGAGCTGGCCGAATCGAGCGGCATCGCCGATGGTGACGCTCTTGAAACCGATCCTGCTCTTGCCGCAGCGGCGGCAGCCACCCTGGTGGGCAAGGGTGTCGGCGCGGTACTCGCCACCCTGGGCGCGCGCGGCGCCCTCCTGGTGACCGCCGACGGTGCGTGGGAGGCAACCCATCCTCCGGTCGCGGCCCGTTCCACAGTGGGCGCCGGCGACTCGGCACTCGCCGGGTATCTGCTGGCCCACACCGGCGGCGGGTCGCCGGAGCACTGCCTCCGCCAGGCAGTTGCCCACGGGTCGGCTGCGGCCGCCCTGCCGGGATCAACCGTCCCGGCCCTCAGTCAAACCACCCCGGATGCCGTCACCAGTCGGCGGCTTCTGCTTTCCCCCACTTCAACAAACGCACCGCTCGATGCACCGCTTCCAAAGGAGGAAGGTCAATGGCACAGCTAATCACCACCGACCTCGTCACACTTGATCAGGATCTGGGTTCAGACCGACAGCAGGTGATCCGCCACCTGGCGGACCAGGTTGCTGCCACCGGTCGGGCCACCGGCGCCGACGGCCTGTACGCCGACGCACTGGCCCGCGAACAAAAGACCGCCACCGGAATACCCGGCGGGATCGCTATCCCCCACTGCCGGTCCACCTCGGTCACCGAGCCCACTCTTGCCATGGCGAGGCTCAAACCACCAGTGGACTTCGGCGCCAAGGACGGCCCAGCAGACCTGGTGTTCTTCATTGCGGCACCCGACGGCGCCGACCAGGAACACCTGAAACTCCTGTCCAAGCTGGCACGGTCGCTGATCAAGAAGGACTTCACCGCAGCCCTCCGCGCCGCGGCCACACCGCAGGACATTGTTGACCTGGTTCAGGGTGCCCTCGACGCGGGCCCACGCCAGAGCTCCGCCGGCGCCCACGCCCAGCCCACCGCAACACCAACCGAAACAACCACGGCCGACGGGGTAACCCCGCCGGCAGCACCGCGGCGTCTCGTTGCGGTCACTGCCTGCCCCACCGGGATCGCCCACACCTACATGGCGGCCGACTCGCTGGTCGCTGCCGCCAAAGAGCGCGGAGTTGACCTCCAGGTCGAAACCCAGGGCTCGTCAGGCGCCACTCCCCTGCCCCCCGAGGTGATTGCCGCCGCCGACGCAGTGATCTTCGCCGTCGACGTCGACGTGCGTGACAGGAACCGGTTCGCCGGGAAGCCAGTGATTACCTCGCCGGTCAAACGGGGCATCGACGAGCCCGGCGTCATGGTTGACGAGGCACTCGCTGCCGCCGATAACCCCAACGCACGGCGCGTCCAGGGGTCCACCGACTCGGAGGCACAGCAACCCGACGACGGCGGCGAGGGTGTGGGACGCCAGCTCAAGCGGGCGCTCCTCACCGGTGTCAGCTACATGATTCCGTTTGTTGCCGGTGGCGGCCTTCTGATCGCGCTGGGCTTCCTGCTCGCCGGCTACGAAATTGCCCTGTCGAATGCCGATGGTGTCGGTAATGCCGACGCAATGCTTGCCCAGTACACCCTGCTCAATCTGCCACCGGAGGGCCTCGCCGTCTTCCTCGGTGCGGTCTTCTTCAAAATTGGAGGCCTGTCTATGGGCTTCCTCATCCCTGCACTCGCCGGGTACATCGCCTATGCACTGGCGGACCGGCCAGGCATCGCCCCCGGCTTTGTTGCCGGTGCGGTGGCGGGGTTCATGGGAGCCGGATTCCTCGGCGGCATCGTTGGCGGCCTGCTCGCAGGTTACATCGCCATGATGATCGGCCGTATCAAAGTGCCACGCTGGCTCCGCAGCCTCATGCCAGTGGTCATCATCCCCCTGCTGGCTTCCATCGCCGCCTCCGGTTTGATGATTCTGGTTCTCGGCGGACCGATCGCATCACTGACCAACTCCCTGAATGACTGGCTTTCCGGCATGACCGGAGCCGCCGCAGTTCTCGTCGGTGTAATCCTCGGTCTGATGATGGCCATCGACCTGGGTGGACCGATCAACAAGGTCGCGTACTCCTTCGCCGTCGCCGGACTTGGGGCCGGCGCTCTCGCCAACCAGGCGCCCTGGCAGATCATGGCGGCGGTGATGGCTGCAGGAATGGTTCCACCCCTGGCCATGGCACTCGCCACGGTGATCGACCGCCGCCGCTTCTCCGTGGCCGAACGAGAGAACGGGAAGGCAGCCTGGCTGCTCGGCGCAGCGTTCATCTCCGAAGGCGCGATTCCCTTTGCAGCAGCCGACCCACTCCGGGTCATCCCCGCCAGCATGCTGGGATCAGCGGTGACCGGCGCCATCGTCATGGGCGCCGGGGTTACCTCGCAGGCACCCCATGGCGGCATCTTCGTCTTCTTTGCCATCGGGAATGTCGCTATGTTTGTGGTGGCAATCATTGTGGGAACCATCATTTCGGCTCTCACCGTGGTCGCTCTGAAGCGCTTCGCCACGCGGAAGACCGAAGACACCCCCGTCACCGAGACGGTCGCCGCCTAACCGAACCCCGGAGGGTATTTCAATGACGAGACTAACCGGAGTCGGGGTCAGCCCTGGCCGAGTCATCGGGCCTGTCCTCCAGATGCCTGGCAGCGCACCCGAACCACGTTCGGATGAGCGGTGGGGTCCGGAGACGACCGCCGAAGCTGAAACCGCACGCCTGAAGGTCGCTTCCAAAGCGGTCCAGGCCGAGCTGAAGCGTCGCGCGGACGCCGCGTCGAAGGACGCGAGCGCCGTCCTGGAGGCCACAGCAATGATGGCCACCGACCCGATGCTGCTGAAGTCGGCGACCAAGCTCATCATGGCCGGAAGCTCGGCTGAACGCGCCGTGTGGGAGGCCGGATCCGCCGTCGCCGACATGCTGCGTGGCCTTGGCGGATACATGGCCGAACGCACCCAGGACGTCCACGACGTGCGGGCACGGCTGGTCGCTGAACTTCGCGGGCTTCCCGCTCCGGGCATTCCGACGTCGGAGCAGCCCTTCATTCTCGCCGCCGAGGACCTTGCCCCGGCGGATACCGCAACCCTGGACTCCTCCAAGGTGCTCGCGCTGATCACCAGTAGCGGCGGCCCCCAGTCGCACACGGCCATCCTGGCCCGCGCATTGGGACTGCCTGCAGTGGTGGCGGCGCCCGGCGCGGAAGCCATCGAGCCCGGAACCGTGGTGTTCGTGGACGGCGCCACCGGAAGTATTGTCACTGAACCAGGTGACGATGAGCGTTCGTCAGCGGACCGGTGGGTGGAGCAGTCAGCCGCTCTCGGCACGTTCAACGGGACGGGCGTCACCGCTGACGGACATCTGGTGCCGCTCCTCGCCAACGTGGGGTCCGGTAAGGACGCCCGTGCTGCCGCCGCTGCGGGGGCCGAGGGTGTGGGTCTGCTGCGCACCGAATTCTGTTTCCTTGATCGTGAGACGGAGCCCAGCGGCGACGAACAGGCGGCAGCGTATCGGGAGGTGTTCGACGCCTTCCCGGGCCGCAAGGTGGTGGTGAGGACGCTCGACGCCGGTGCCGACAAGCCGCTCCCGTTCCTCACCGACGCCTCGGAACCCAACCCAGCACTGGGCGTCAGGGGATACCGGACCGGATCGGTCAGTCCGGGCGTCCTGACCCGCCAGCTGCAGGCAATCGCGCGTGCCGCAGCGGACACCGAGGCCGAGGTGTGGGTGATGGCGCCGATGATATCCACGGCGGCGGAAGCCGAAGCCTTCGGTGGGCTGTGCCTTGCCGAAGGCCTGAACCAGCCCGGAGTGATGGTCGAAGTGCCTTCAGCCGCGCTGACTTCCGAGGCAATCCTGCACCATGTGGGCTTCGCCTCGCTGGGCACCAATGACCTCACCCAGTACACGATGGCCGCCGACCGGCAACTCGGTCAGCTGGCCACCCTGAACGACTCGTGGCAGCCGGCGGTCCTGCAGCTCATCAAGCTGACCGTCGCGGGCAGCGAAGCCGCAGCGGCGTCGTCGTCGAGCGCCAAGCCGGTGGGAGTGTGCGGCGAGGCAGCAGCGGATCCTGCCCTCGCCGTCGTGCTGGTGGGTCTGGGAGTTCAGACCCTCTCCATGTCGGCCAGGTCGCTTCCCACCGTCGCAGCGGTGCTTGCCTCGGTGACCCGCCATGAGGCCCAGGAACTCGCGGTCCTGGCCCTTGCCGCCCCCACCGCCGACGCCGGTCGCGCAGCTGTCCGTGGACGGCTCCCCATTCTGGAAACCCTGGGCCAGTGAGCGCCCCAATCAAGGAGGAAAACCCTATGTCAGAACGCAAAGCCACAGTCGCGAGCCGTGTTGGCCTGCACGCCCGGCCAGCAGCCATCTTCGCGGAGGCGGCCGGGGAGCTCCCCCTCGAGGTCACCATCGCGCTGGAGGGTGAGCCCGCCGAAGACGCCATGGATGCGTCGAGCATCCTGTCACTGATGGGCCTCGGGGCCTCCCACGGCGACGTCGTCGTGCTGCGTGCAGACGGCGACGGCGCCGAGGAGGCCCTCGAAACGCTGGCGAAGATCCTGGAAACCGATCACGACGCCGAGTAACGGCTAGCTGTACTCAGACAGGACGTTGTTCGCCCCCGGTGGTGACCGAAGCGTCCGACAGGGACGCTTCCATAGCCTTTTGACGCTTCTTCATCCAGAACGACAGCACGAAGATCAGCGCAAGGGTCGCGTAGATCACCGCCGCGATCGGCGACGTGATCAGCGCGGTCGGGTCGCCCTGCGAGATGGCCATGGACCGGCGGAGCTGATCCTCGAAGATGGGACCGAGGATCAGCCCCACCACCATCGGCGCAATGGGGTAGCCGTAGCGGCGCATAAAGAACCCCAGCAACCCGATAACCAAGAGAATCCAGACATCCACCGGTGTGAAGTTTACCGAGTAGGAGCCGAGGGCCGCGAAGACCAAGATGCCCGCGTACAGGTACGGGCGAGGGATCTGAAGGATCTTCACCCACAGTCCGACGAGGGGCAGATTCAGTACCAGCAGCATCAGGTTGCCCACATACAGGCTGGCGATCAGGGCCCACACCAGGGCGCCCTCCACCTCGAACAGCAGCGGCCCGGGCTGGATCTGGTAGCGCTGGAAAGCAACCAGCATGATCGCTGCCGTGGCAGTAGTGGGGATACCCAGCGTGAGCAGGGGAACCAGCACACCGGCCGCCGCAGCATTGTTGGCCGCCTCGGGACCAGCGACGCCTTCGATGGCGCCCTTCCCGAACTGCGCCTTGTTCTCCCCCTTGGCTAGTTTGCGCTCGGCAGCGTAGGAGACGAAGGTGGCGACGTCGGCGCCGCCCGCCGGGATGGTGCCGATGGGGAACCCGATGACTGTGCCACGGAGCCAGGGCTTCCAGGACCGGCGCCAGTCGTCACGCTTCATCCACTTCCGCCAGTTTCCGCTGACTGGGATGACGGCGACCGACCCGTGCCGCATCCGGGAGGCAATGTAGAGCGCCTCCCCCATGGCGAACAGGGCCACGGCCACCAGCACCACATCGATGCCGTCGGTGAGGAACGGGTTACCGAACGTGTACCGCTGCTGCGCCGTCAGGGCATCAACGCCCACAAAGGCGAGGAACAAGCCGATGCACAGGGACGCGAGTCCCCGCAGCACCGAGGCACCCAGCAGCGCACCAACGGTGAGGAAGGCGACCACCATCAACGCGACGTACTCCACCGGGCCGATTTTCACGGCGAATTCGGCGAGCATTGGGGCGAGGAAAGTCAGGAGGACCGTTGCGATGGTACCCGCGACGAACGAGCCGACTGCCGCCGTCGCCAGAGCCGCCGCCCCGCGTCCCGCCTTGGCCATCTTGTTGCCTTCAAGCGCCGTGACCACCGACGCTGATTCACCCGGTGTATTCAACAGGATCGAGGTGGTTGACCCGCCGTACATGCCGCCGTAATAGATCCCGGCGAACACAATGATCGCGGCCGTAGGGTCGAGGCTGTACGTAATCGGCATCAACAGTGCAATAGCCATGGCCGGGCCGATACCTGGCAGCACACCGACTGCCGTACCGACCAGCACGCCGCCCAGCGCGAACAACAGATACATCGGCTGCATGGCAACCGAGAAGCCCTCCATCAGGGCCATAAAGTTATCCATTGAAGATCTCCACCCCTTCCAGGAGGAAGCCCGCTGGCAGGGAAACACCCAGCAGACCGGCGAACACAAACTGAAGCACGAGCGCCATCACGACGGCGATGACAGCGGTCCGCCACCAGGACAGGCTTCCCAGAGTCCAACTGGCCCCAAAGAACAGCACCGCAGCAGCGACCGGCCAGCCCGCCGGGACAATCAGCAGGATGTGAAGCGCCACGAATCCGACGAGTTTGGCCACGGTGAGCCAGTCAGTCTTCGCATCAGGATCAACGTCCTCGCCTTCCTCCGGTGCGCCCCTGCGTCCCCGCAGAAGCTGGACGATGATCGCGGCGCCGAGCAGCACGAGGAAACCGGACACGATGAACGGGAATTCCCGTGGCCCGATCCCGGTCGCGGACGGCGGCGTCTTGATCCCCGCACCGGCCACGAACCCGACGATGCCGAGGCTGAGGACTCCCGCCGCGAATATGATCTCTCCGATGGGCTTGCCGGCGGTCCGCGCTCCGCTGGCCTGTGCCTCTGCTGGGTGGATGCTCATAGTGGTTACAGCAACCCGATGTCTGTCAGGGTGGTCTTGACGGTGGCGATGTCCTCATCGAGGAACGTCTGGAATTCCTCGCCGACGAGGAAGGCATCGGCCCAGTTGTTCTCGGTCAGGGTCTCCTGCCAGGACTCGGTCTCGTGAAGTTCGGTGACCAGGTCGGTGAGGGCTGTCGCCTGTGCCTCGTCGATCGTGCCCGGAGCAACGACGCCACGCCAGTTGGTCAGCACCACGTCAATGCCCTGGTCTGTCAGGGTTTCCACCTCGGGCACCTGGGCGGCTGGTTCTTCGCCGGAGACGGCAAGGGCGCGCACTGTTCCGGCTTTGACCTGTTCCGCGTATTCGCCGACACCCGAAATGCCTGCCGATACCTGGTTGCCCAGCAGTGCGGCCAGCGATTCCCCGCCGCCGGAGTAAGGGATGTAGTTGAGCTTGTCGGAGGCAACCCCCTCGGCCTTCAGCATCATGCCGGCGAGGATGTGGTCGGCGCCTCCTGCCGAGCCGCCGGTCACTGAAACGGCCTGCCCGTTTTCTTCAATGTCGCTGATCAGGTCGTCGATGGTCTGGTACGGCGAGTCGGCGGGCACGACGACGATGAGCGGCTCATCGGTGAGCCTCGCGATCGGGGTGGTGTCTTCGATCCGGGTCTCCGCCGCGTTGGTCTCCACTGCACCCACCATTACGTAGCCCATCACCATCAGTGTGTTGGGGTCCTGTTCGGTGGCGAGCTGGGCCAGGCCGTTGGTGCCGCCGGCGCCGCCAACGTTGACCACCGAGGCGCTGCCAACCAGCTCGTTCTCTTCAAGGTCGGTCTGGATGGCACGACCGGTCTGGTCCCAGCCACCTCCAGGATCGGCTGGCACAACGATGTTCAGGCGATCGATGCCACCTTCGGGGGTTTCGGCGCCGCTGTCGCCGCAGGCCGACAGGGCAAGGACTGAGACAGCCGCCACGGCGACGAAAGCCGAATGGCGCTTCATTGGGCGATCAAGCTTCATGATGAGATTCCTTTCAGTGGCGTGATGCAGGTCACCAAGCCGTCCGGTTCATCGTAGGGAGTCCTCATCGGGTGGGAAAGAATACGGACATAACGCGCTTATTGGTCATTACGGACATGTGGCCTGCAGCGCCGAGGGGCCGCTGACGTGCCAAAATGGCAGGATGATCCGGTCACTGTCGCTTAGGTCACAGTTGTTTCTCCTGCAGCTGTCCATTGTGCTGATCGTCGTCCTCATCGCGGGATCGGTGGCGATCAGGATGCAGGAGCAGCAGATCCGGGACGCCTACGAATCGCGGATGGTCGGTGTGGCCCAGTCGGTGGCGCGGCTGCCAACCATCATCGAGGCGTTCGACGACGACCGCCCGAGCGACACCATCCAGCCGATCGCCGACCTCATCGCCCAATCCACCAACGTCACCTATGTGGTGGTCACGGACGACCTGGGGATCCGCTACTCCCACCCCAACCCCGACATGATCGGGAGCATGGTGTCCACCGACCCCTCCGTGCCCCTATCGGGCGACACCTTCGTGGGCACCCAGACCGGGACCCTGGGAGAGTCCTGGCGGGTCAAGGTGCCCATCTTCGACGCCGGGGGCACGGTCATCGGGACGGCTTCGGTGGGCATTCTGGAGTCGCGGCTGAGCCAGGACCTGCAAGAGGATCTTCCCCAGCTGTTGGTCTGGCTGATCGCTGCTGCCCTGATGGGCTCGGCGGGAGCCATCTACGTGTCACGGCTGGTGTGGCGACGGATCTACAAACTGGAACCCGAGGAAATAGCCACCCTGCTTGAAACCAGGGACGCCATGCTGCACGGGATCGGCGAAGGCGTTGTCGGGGTTGACGAACGCGGCCACGTCGCACTGCTCAACGACGAGGCCCGCCGCCTGTTGGGCCTTGACGACTCGGCGGTCGGCCGACCCGTCGCTGACGTTCTCGAGCCAGCCCTCGCGGGGATGCTCAATTCGGCAGGGGCGATGGAGACCACTGTGCTGGTCGGCGAGCGGGTCCTGCTCGCCCAGGCCAACCGGGCCGTCGTGGACGGGCGGCGCGTGGGTAGTGTACTCATCCTGCGCGACCGCACCGAGCTGCATCAGCTGCTCCAGGACCTGGACGGCGCCAGGGACGTCACCCAGGCGCTGCGGGTGCAGGCACACGAGTTCTCCAACAAGATGCATGTCATTTCCGGCCTCCTTGAACTCGGCAGGACCGCGCAGGCAGTCGATTTCATCACCCGGTCGGGGCATGGTGGATCGGTGGTGTCCGGTGACCTGTGCCCGGGAATCAGCGACCCCGATGCCGCAAGCCTCTTGATGGCGAAGAGTACGATCGGTGAAGAGAAGAATATTCAGGTGATCATCGACGGAAATTCGACCCTTGCCCCGGACGGGACCACCGATCAGGTGACCATCCTTGGCAACCTGATCGACAACGCGATGGAGGCGATCGTCTCGGACGGGACTATCCATATCTCCACGACGGCAGGTGAAGCGGGGTGCGTGATCACGGTGTCTGATGATGGCCCTGGCGTCCCCGAAGCTGTGCGGCAACGGATCTTCGAAAGTGGTGTCACCACCAAGGGAGACGGACCGTTGGCTGCGCGTGGATTCGGGTTGTCGCTGCTGCAGCGGGTTGCCCAGCGCCGCAAGGGGGAGATCACCGTGGGCACCTCCCCGCTCGGCGGTGCTGAGTTCTCTGTCAGCCTGGCCCCCATCCCAGCACCAGTGGCGGCTGGCCGCGTGGAGAACCAGTGACACAGTTGATCCGCACTGCGGTCATCGACGATGACCGCGAGGTTGCCGGGGTGCACACAGGGTTCCTGCTGGCGCACGGCGGCTTCGAAGTGGTTGGTGTTGCCTACACCGGAGCCGATGGCCTGGAGCTCATCGCCGCCCAGCGACCTGAGTTGGTGCTGCTGGATATCCACCTACCCGATGTGTCCGGCATCGAGGTACTTCGCGCGGCCCGCAATCTGCCCGGTGATCCCGTAGACATCATCGCCATCACCGCCGCCCGGGAACTCGAAACGGTCCGCGCGGCAATGGCCGGCGGGGTGCTTCACTACCTGGTGAAGCCCTTCAACTCGAAGGTCCTGCTGGAACGCCTCGATCAGTATGTGGCTCATCGACTGAGTATCCTCGAGCACAGCGCCGGCAACTCCCCCGCCCTGGATCAGGCGGTGATCGACCGGCTCCTGGGTCCGGCCAGGGAACGGCGGCCCACCGGTGGGATTTCGAAGCCGCAGCAGCCGGTCCTGCCGAAAGGTCTGTCCGGGCCCACCCTGGAGGCGGTCATCGGCGATCTCAAGTCCAATCCGGCCGGATCCTCGGCGTCCGAAATGGCTTTGCGATTAGGGCTGGCACGGGTCAGTGCACGTCGGTATCTCGAGTACCTCGTTGCCCAGGAGCAGGCCAAGATCACTCCCAAGTACGGGGCGGCTGGCCGGCCGGAGAAGCGCTACGCCTGGACCGGGTAACCCGATCGAGAACGGGTAGGTGCGTCCACCCGTTCTAATGGACGCCCCACCCCGCACTGTAGCTCCGCCGTCCCCCATGGCTAAGCGGAGTTACATAATCATTATTTTGGCACACGATGATGAAAACGTGAATACCTTTGGTGGTACCAATCACGAAAACGTCACAATCTACGCAAGTTGGTTCCTCTGCGGCGCCTGCCTGGTACGCCGTCGGGCGGCCCAGATGATGGTGAGGCCGGTCGTGACCAGCAGGATGGCACCAAAAGGAAGGATTACCTCCCAGAGACCAAGGTCGCCCACGGTGAACCGGGCCACAGCAAAGAAGGTAACTGCACCAAACCCGACGGCCAGCAGGGCTGAAGCACCCCGGTGCGCCAAACGGCCGGTGGGGCCGACAACCCCCTTCAGGGCGGGAAGGACCAGGCAGGCAGCAACATACCCCGGGTAGAGCCGTCCGGCTTCGGCGTAATACTGGACGGTGACCTGCTCATGATAGGCCCGCAGGCCGGTCGAACTCTCTGGGAGCTCGCTCATGACGAACAGCGCGACGGTTGCTAGCACGAACAGTCCAAGGACTGCCAGCCCCACAGGTCCGACAATCAGCCAGCGGGTTCGGGGAGACCGGAAAGCGGCGGCGATTCTGATGCCCAGGAGCACCAGAATCGCGAAAAGTGAGAGCCTGATGATCAGGTTGGCAATGTTGATCCCACCCAGAAAACCATCCACCGGTAGATAGATCTGCGGCAGGCTCAAGCCCACTGCGACTACCAGCAGCACCAGGGCAGCAAACACGCCGCGCCCCCGGCCGCGGACAGCATCAGGTACGCGCAACAAGGCACAGAAAACGCATAGCGCCAGCACGGCCCACTGGATCAACTGCTCACTCATCCGAGGTTCTCCCATAGGTCTTGGTCCCGGCTATGTGCCAGCTCAAGTTTTTTCAGTGATTTACCCAGCACGTCGAGGCGGTCCCTCGCAAGAAGCACCAGGTCGACGTCCTGCAGCACGCTCAGCGCCCGATGCCTGCCGTTGCCCGGCCAGCCCCCCTCGCCGGGAGTAAGGAGGCCGGTAACCACCAGCCCACTGGCCAGTGACACACCGGCAAACCGGGCAGCCTCCAACGCCAGTTCGGGGGTGAGGCGACCGGCAGTGAGCTGCGCTGAAAGATTTTGGGGAGCAATCCCCGTTCTCGCCGCCAGTCCCTGGCGAAGGTCACCGCGATCGACGGCATCGATCCACGCCCGCACCGAGTTCCGGTGCGGGAAGGGTGCCAGTTCAAGCTGCAGGTCCCGCCCCACCGCCTCCTCGTCCTGGCTGCGGGCCACTACAAGCCGGAGGATGTCGATGTGGGAGACCTGGCTGATCAGTTCGGCGTCGGTTGGTTGCCGGATCCCGTCCGGAAGATCACGGTAGCCGTCAAAGTTGCCGAGCTCCTGGGCGGGGTTCAGGTGGTAGGCGCGGGCAATACTGACAATGGTGCCGGTGGCCACCTTCCCACGAACCAGCTGCTGACCGAGGGTTGACCTTTTGATCCCTGCCTTACGGCAAACGTCCGAAACGGTGTCCTCCGGCGCGATCCGGGACCGCCACAGCTGGAAAGACTTGGCTGTGACAGCCATTACCACCCCTTAATTGGACTTCCCCTGGTCGATTTGAAGTATACTGAGGTTGCTGGCTCCCCATTCTGCGATTCCCCCATACGCAGAACGCGGAGCCAGTCTCAATTTAACTCCGTACCGTCTGGAAATTTACCAGCGCGCCTTCTTCTCGGTCTTGCCCTGTTTACCGCTGCGGTGGACCGGCTGATGGTTCGGTCCGGTGCTCCGCGATCCGGCGAGCTTCCCAAAATCCGGGTTCTTTTTCTCCAGCGCCAGCTTCGCCCGGGGATCGTCCTGAAGCTTCTTCGCGGCGGACTCTGACAGGTGGACTGACAGATCCTGACTGTCGTCTTGGGCTTGGTTTTTCGTGTGCTCGGTCATGGTGATCCTTAAATGTTGTACTGCTGAACGCTGTTCAACAGCTGTGGTGGATAAGAAACGCCACTCGGAGGCGCTGCCTCAACAAGTGTGGTTTTCGATCAGGAAGAGCCCTCAGGGGACTACTCGAAAATTATTGTTCTCATGCGACCAAACCTACACGACGCCCCCGGCGTCGGCCAGAGTACCCGGGTGCGCTGGCTAGGTGAAAGGGCGGCCGGGTGGGTGACGGTCGCTTGGCACGCCGTCACGCCGCACCACTCCCGCGGCAGTTTCCGCAGCCTCCAGGTCAGCTTCGAGGCGCTCCACCGCGGACTCGTAGTCGGAGGCCGCAGCGTCGCCGTCGTCGAACCGGACCCGCAACAGAGCTGCGGCACGCATCGATCGGATCAGCCGGGATGTATCGCTGCGGGAGAGATCGGTCATCGCCGGGAAGTCGATGGCCGCCGCCGGATCCAGTTCGTACGTGACCCACTGCTGGAGAACCTGCTCATGGCGGGCGCGTACCTTCTCCCCCTCCCGGCGGGTCGCCTCGTCTTCGAGCCGCACCCTGCGTTCCCGCTCGCCCCGCCACAACCAGCCAGCCGCCAGACCGGTGCAGACCAGAGCCCCGCCAGTGACCATCCCTCCGCTGCCGGGGATGGTAGCCGCGGCTCCAATCACCGCGAGCACAACAGCCAGGAACCCGGAAAACCCGTACCAGAACAGGGAGTCGACGTCGTCGTTGCGCTTCAGGCTGCTGGCGAGGGCCATGGCCGTGGCAGCCGTGAGAAGACCCACCACGACGACGGCGATGGTCGCCTGGATCAGGAAGCTGGCAAGGTCCATCGGTCTTCCTCCCGGCGGGGCCGAGGTTCACGGACCGAGGGTGGCCGAAAACGTAGCGCCCTTGTGGAATTACCTACTCTCCATTGCAGACGTTTAAGCCGTCCGCGTCAATCCCCAGTTTCTTCGCCAACGCAAAGAATCCCCGCCGTTACGCTCAACGGCGGGGATTCTGTGTTCGGGTTTCCCACAATGGTGGGCCCTGAGGGGCTCGAACCCTCGACCCACGGATTAAAAGTCCGATGCTCTACCATCTGAGCTAAAGGCCCGTATCACCTCACACCACCGAAGTGGTCGAAATGACCTGCCTACATTATCGCATCCTGCCTCGGTGTGCAGAACGCAACCCCGATCCGGCGGCCGGGAATCAGCCGATGGCGGGTTCGACAATCCGCAACGCCTCGACAAGCCGGCGGTACAGGTCATCACTGATCAACAGCTCGCTATGGGTGCCGCTGGCCCTGATCCGGCCGTCCTCCATGACCAGAATGGTGTCGGCGTCGATCACCGTGGAGAGCCGGTGGGCGATGGTCAGGACCGCTCCCCGGGACGCCCGGTCGCGGATGCAGTCATGGATCGCCGCCTCGGTGAGGCCATCAACCTGGGCAGTCGCCTCGTCCAGCATCAGTACCGCGGGGGTGCGCAGGATGGCACGGGCGAGTGCGATGCGTTGCCGCTGCCCGCCGGACACAGCGGTGCTGGCGAGCTCGGCATCGAGCCCGTCCTCAAGCGACAGCACCTTCTCGTCGAGCCGCACTGCCCGCAGCGCCTCCCAGATCTCCTCATCGCTGGCATCAGGGTGGGTGAACAGCAGATTGTCCCGGATGGTGCCGGGCACGATGGGCGTCTCCTGCTCGACGTACGCCAGCTCGGATCGAATGTGGGCGTGCGTGTAGCTGGAATACTGACGTCCGTTCAGGAGGATTTCACCCTCCTGCGGCTCGATGAACCGCAGGAGGAGGGAGAAGAGGGTGGTCTTACCTGCCCCCGACGGGCCAACGATCGCCGTATGCCCTACGCGGGGGATACTGACCGTCACCCCGTCAACAGCCTGGACGGCGTCAGGCCCATACGCCGCGTGAACGTTGCGGAACTCCAGGACCGCCCCTTCACTGTCGGCGACGCCGGACTGCCGGCCGACGCCGGAAGTATCCTCCTCGACCGCCATCCGCTGAACCTGGGAAATGCGTGACGCGGCGGCGATCCCCGACTGGAGGGCGGTGATGTTCTGGGTCAGCTCCGAGATGGGGCCCATGATTCCGAAGGCGTAGAGGAGGAAGGCGATGAGGCTGGACACCTCAAGGAGACCGAGCCCCACCCGCCAGGCTCCGATGCCGAGGATCGCAATGATCGCCAACTGGATTCCGCCGCCGGCAATTGTCCAGGCGACAGCCTGGGTGCGGACAGCCCTCACACTATGCCGGGCAGACTCCCTGGCCTCGGTGACGATCCGCTCGCTTTGCCGGTCCTCAGCCCGGCTCGCCTTGACTGTACGGACGGCCCTGAGCGCACCCTCCAGCACACCGCCAAGGTTTCCTACCGACTCCTGGGCTTGTTCCTCAGCCTTCGCGATGCGTGGCATCAACAGGGCGAACAGGATGCCGACGATGACGATTGCGCCCAGCGTGGTCCCGAGGAGCACGAGGTCCAGCACCCCCATCAGGATGAGGGTGCCGACGAGGGCGACGGTGCCGTTGACCAGGCTGACCGCACTTGAGGAAGCCGCCTCCCGCAGCAGTACCGTGTCCGAAGTGACCCGGGTGACGAGCTCACCGGTGGGACGCCCGGTCAGCTCGGCCACCTTGGCCTGGAAGAACCTTCGCACCATTGACTCGCGTGCGTCGAGGACGACGCGTTCCGCGAGGGTGCCCAGCAGGATCCATTGCCATAACCCGACTGCTGAGCCAATCACCAGAAGGGTCAGCAGCACAGCGATTGGTTCGGCCAGGGAAGCCGTCGTGCCCACCGAATCGAGCACCCACTTGGTGACCATCGGGGTGGCGAGGGCGGTGGCAGTGGTGACCAGACCCAGCACCAGACCGAGCAGCAGGACCCGCCGGTGCGGGCGGATGAAGGACCAGAGGATCCTGAGTCGGGGGTAGCGGCCAGCAGGAACAGGAAGGCTCATAACCCTAATTGGAACAACGATGTACCAGAAATGTCAATAGCTATTCCATTCCGGTCATACTTGGTACTTTAGAGCTATGACATCAGCCGCACCCGCCCCGTCAGCTGACACCTCCCCCCGCCCACACACCCCCGTGAGATCCCGCACCAGGAAGGCCATCCTCGAGGCAGCCGTCGCCATGCTGGCGACCAACCCCCAGGCCTCCCTTACCGAGATCGCCGCTGCCGCTGCGGTGGGGCGGACTACGCTGCACCGCTACTTCCCTGAACGCACCGATCTGGTGGCAGGAATTGTTGAGGTCTGCGTGGAGCAACTCAACCAGGCCGCCGGGAGGGCACGGCTTGCCGAGGGAACTGGAATCTCTGCCCTGCACCGGCTGTGCCACGAATACTTCGCCCTCGGCGACCTCCTCTCGGTGGTGTTCAGTGAGCCCCAGCTCAGCGACGAGTCAAGCTGGCAGGAGGATTCCGGCGTCGGGTGCAGTCTCTCTGACACCGTTCGTCGAGGCCACAGCGATGGCACTATCGACTCCGAGATGGCTCCCGACTGGGTCGAAGGGGTGCTATGGGCTTTGCTCTACAACGGCTGGAGCCAGCAGGCAAAAGCAGGCACACCGAAGCTCACGGTACTGCGAATGATCCTGCGCAGTCTTGACGGGGCGGTGGGACCGAAAGCGGCCCTCGTCGGAGACTCTGGCATGGAGGGAAACGGCAGGAGTATCCTCAGTTCATGAGCGGTAACTACGAGAACCAAAGTCCACGGCATCACAAGCCCAAGCCCTTCGCGCCGCTGGACTTTGAAGTGTTCGCTGGTGGTGCTGATCCGTCGCGGGTCTCCGAAGCCGCTCACCTCTCCGCGCACGCGCTGGTCCATCACGGCCGCCTCTCCGACGACCCGGGGATCACCCAGCGGTTGGTCGAACTGGCCGATCAGCAGGGCCTTGAGGCAATCGCGGAGATGTGGGCGGAAAGCCCGGCGCGTTCCCTCCCGGGCGCCCTGTGGCGGCTCTACGCGCTCCGCGCTGCCACCCAGCAGAACCCCGAACGCATCGCCTCCTACTTCGAGTCCGGTAAGGATGTCGCGCAGGTCTCCAACGTGATTGCGGGGGTCGCGGAGCCTCCCGGGGCGGAGGAGGTCCGGTCCATGGCGGACACCATCCTCTCGGGAGCGTTCGAGGGAGAGTTTGACGTCGCGTTGGAACGGTTCGCCGCGTTCTGCCGGGTCATTGCCCTGGGCCAGACCCATCACGCCGACGACGCCGAACCCGCCAATGGGGCGCACGCCGCCAAACTGACGCGCAACTCACATCAATTGATCAAGACCGCCGAGGACCTGGAGCACGCTGCCGCGTCATGGCGGCGGGGTGAACTCGACTGACAGGCGGTGTCTTTCGGGCCAATGTTGACATGAGCGCACCGGAGGAGAACACTGAAAGTGGTGTCGGACCGTGGAACCCCCGGGCTTCAACATTTAGCCGCTTCGAGCGGCCTTCCGCCGAGAGGCGCTCCCGGTTCGGCACCATTTTTGTGTCATCAGCACCACCTTCCCGGGTGAACGGCGGTAGGACGAGCCGTTCAGGCGTGGAGCATCCGGCGACGGTGAGCCTCGGCGTGACTGTCAGTTATTCTTAGGCAGCAAACCCATCACATCCGATGCCCCGGCAGGTTAGGTAGCCCACGTGAAGCTTCGCCTCTTTCCTCAGGAGGATGCCGGCCTTGTGCTGCTCTCCGATATGGCGCAGCAACTGGTGCTGGGGGTGCGCACCATGTCGGGAATCCTCGGGGCCACCACCCGCGACTACGATCGCCTCGCCGAAGAACTGCACCAGCATGAAGCCAATTCGACCGAACTGCATTACGCATTGCTCACGTCCATGCGCAGCAGTTTCGTCAACCCACTCCCCCGGGAAGATCTTTACGCCCTGTCCCGGCTGCTCAACGAGGCCATCGAGAAGCTTGACGGCGCCGCGGAACTCATCTCGCTGTACCGCCTCAGTAAGCTGAGCCGCCGGGCCACCGAGCAGCTTGAGGTCATCACCCGTCAGTCGGAGCTCACCGCCGACGCAATGAAACGCCTGAATTCGATGGACGAACTGGAGGAGTACTGGATTGAGATCCTCCGGCTAGCCAAACGCGCCGAACGCACCCACCGGATCTGGTGCTCGGAGCTCCTCACCGATCACAAGCCGCTGGTCTACGCACGGCACCGCGACGTGGCGAATCAGCTCGTCGATGTCACCAAGGACATCCGCAAGGTGGCAACTCACGTGGGTAGCATTCTCGTCAAGGAATCCTAGGTGGAGCCGTTCCTCCTCGGCATCGTGGTGATGCTGGCCGGAGGTTTTGCGTTTCTCAACGGGTTCCACGACGTCTCCAACTCGGTTGCCACTGCGGTCCGCACCCGGGCCCTTACCCCGAGTGTCGCAGTCCTTCTGGTGGCCTTCTTCAACCTGATTGGCGCGCTCCTGGGGACCGGCGTCGCCCTGCTCTTCACCGGCGATGCGTTGAGCGTTCCGCCTGGCCGGGTCGGCCTCGGGATTCTCATTGCGGGTCTCATCGCTGCGCTCAGTTGGGGCGTGTTCACCTGGTACCGGGGCAAGCCGTCATCGTCGACCCATGCCCTGATCGGGGGGCTGATTGGCTCGGGCGGGGCGTCGGCCCTGATCGGAGGCGAGTCGATCGCTGACTCAGAGCAGGTGTTCCTCCTGCAAATTGCGCTCCCCCTCCTCCTGTCACCACTCGTGGCGTACCTGCTGGCCTATCTGGCGGTGTTCCCAGCGATCTGGCTGCTCCGGTACAGCCCGCCGCAGAAGGTCAATTCGGGCAGCAGGATGGCGCAGTCGGTGCTCGCGGGAGTGTTTGCGCTGGGGCACGGGCTGCAGGACGGGCAGCGGACCATGGCGGTGATCGTGCTGGCCCTGGTGGGCAGCGGCGTCGCGACGGGCACCGGAATCCCGCTCTGGGTGCAGATCTTCGCGGCAGTGTTGCTGGCGTCCGGCTCACTCTTCGGCGGCTGGCGGATTACCCACACCCTGTCGCACCGGCTGGTGCGGGTGGACCCGCTGCGTGGGATGACTGCGCAGGGCGTCAGCTCGGCGATACTCTTCGTCGGCTCGATCTCCCTGTCCATGCCGCTCTCCAGCACCCACACCATGACCTCGGCGATCCTCGGCGCGGGAGCCAATCAACGGTTCCCGACCGTGCGCGGGCGTGAAGTGGTGAAGGTGCTGCTGATCTGGTTCTCGACGGCGGCCGTGACAGCGACGATCGGCGCCATCCTTTTCCTGGCGATGAGCCCGCTCCTCTAGACCAGAAAAAAGCGGCCCCAAGGCTCAGAACCGCCGGGTCCAACCGGCACCTCTGACCCTCAGGGCCGCTTTTGGGCTAGCCGGACAGAATCACTCAGCCGAACCGGCCGGAGACGTAGTCTTCGGTGGACTTCTCCCGGGGGTTGTTGAAGATGTCGGCGGTGTTGCCAAACTCGATCATCTTCCCGGGCATACCCGTTGCCGCGATGTTGAAGAAGGCAGTCTTGTCCGAAACCCGGGCAGCCTGCTGCATGTTGTGGGTGACAATGGCCACCGTGTAGTCGGTTTTCAGCTCATTGATCAGGTCCTCGATCGCGAGCGTGGAGATGGGGTCAAGGGCCGAGCAAGGTTCGTCCATGAGGATGACCTCTGGGGATACTGCTATCGCCCGGGCGATACACAGTCGCTGCTGCTGACCGCCGGACAATCCTGAGCCCGGGCGGTCGAGGCGATCCTTCACTTCATTCCACAGGTTGGCCCCGCGCAACGACTTCTCCACCAGCGCGTCGGCATCGGATTTGCTGATGCGCTTGCTGTTGAGCTTCACACCGGCGAGCACGTTGTCCCTGATGGACATGGTGGGAAACGGGTTGGGGCGCTGGAAGACCATCCCGATCTGGCTGCGCACATGCACCGGGTCAACGGCGTCGTCGTACAGGTCGTCGCCGTCGAGCAGCACCTCACCCTCCACACGGGCGCCGGGGATTACTTCGTGCATCCGGTTCAGTGTCCGCAGGAAGGTCGACTTGCCGCAGCCCGAAGGGCCGATGAATGCGGTAACGGAACTGGCCTCAATGGTCACATTGACGTCTTCAACTGCGAGGAACTTGCTGTAGTAGACGTTCAAGTCCTTGACGTCGATACGCTTTGACATCTAAATCCTTAGGGGTTGTGCAGCGCCGGTTAGCGGCTGGTTTTGGGGGCGAACATCCGGGCAATCAGACGGGCGACGAGGTTGAGTAGCATCACGAGGATGATCAGCACCAGAGCAGCCGCCCACGCGCGTTGAATACTCGGATCGGTACTGGTGGGCGACGTCGGCGTGATGATCTGGTAGTAGATGTAGGTGGGCAGGGTGCTCATCCAGCCGCTGAAGACGTCGAGGTTGATCCCTGTGGCAAATCCTGCCGTCACCAGGATGGGTGCTGTCTCGCCGATCACCCGGGCAATCGCCAGGGTGACACCCGAGGCGATGCCCGAGATGGCGGTCGGGATGACCACCTTGGTAATGGTCCGCCATTTCCGCACGCCCAGCGCGAAGGACGCCTCGCGGAGTTCGTTGGGAACAATCTTGAGCATTTCCTCTGTTGCCCGCACCACCACCGGGATCATCAGCACCGACAGCGCCGCCGCAGCGACGAAGCCGGTGCGGGTGCCCGGGCCGAAGATCAAACCGAACAGCGCCGCGGCGAACAGGCCGGCAACGATGGACGGGATGCCGGTCATCACGTCGACGAAGAAGGTGATCGCCCGGCTGAGTGGACCGCCGGTCGAGTATTCCACCAGGTAGATGGCCGCCAGCAGTCCCACCGGCACCGAGATGATGGTGGCCCAGAGCGTGATCTGGAGGGTGCCGAGAATGGCGTGGTAAGCGCCGCCCAGTACCGGTGTACCGTCAGCAACACTCTGGTTGTCAATGGCGCCGGTGAGTCCATTCATCGAACGGAACAGGAAGTCGCTGGTCATTCCGGGGATACCGCGTTCCAGGACCGTCCAGAGGACCGAGAACAGCGGGAGGACGGCAACAATGAACGCGCCGACGATCAGGTAGGTGGCCAGCCGATCGCGCGCCTTGCGGCCGCCTTCGACCACGGCCGACGCCGCAGTGCCGCCGACGACGAAGAACACTGCTGCAAAAAGGGCCATCGCTACGGGGTTGAACCCGAGTAGGGCCGACACGGCCGCTCCGAGGATCACGGCGCCGGCCAGTACCGCCCAGATGGACCATTTGGGCAGCTTGTTCTTGGTGAACTGGGAAGGACGCCGGGTCATGGTTGAGTTACTCATTAGTTGGCACCTGAGAATTCCTTGTGGCGGCTGATGATCCAGCGGGCGATCATGTTCACGGCCAGGGTGATGACAAAGAGGACAAGACCGGCTGCGATGAGCTCACTCAGCCGAAGACCGAACGCCTCGGGGAAGTTGAGGGCGATCTCAGCGGCGATGGTCTGGTTGCCGGTCTGGATCAGGCTGGCAGTCAGTGCGCCCCCCGAGAGCACCAGTGCCACTGCCATCGTCTCGCCGAGGGCCCGGCCCAGCCCGAGCATCGCGGCGCTGATGATTCCTGGACGGGCGAAGGGCAGCACGGCCATCTTGATCATTTCCCAGCGGGTGGCGCCAAGCGCCAGCGAAGCCTCTTCATGGAGCTTGGGTGTCTGCAGGAAGATTTCCCGGCTGAGCGAGGTGATGATGGGCAACACCATCACCGCGAGCACGATTCCGGCGGTCAGCATCGTTCGCCCGGTGTTGCTGGCGGGCCCTTCGAAAATGGGGATCCACCCGAGGTTTGTTGCCAGCCAGTCATAGGCCAACGCCAGTTGGGGTGCCAGCACCGCGTAACCCCAGGCGCCGTAAACGACCGAGGGGATGGCGGCCAGCAGATCGATCAAATAGCCAAAGCCCTGAGCGAGCCTGCGGGGCGCATAGTGCGAGATGAACAGCGCGACACCGATCCCCACCGGGGTGGCGATAATCAGGGCGATGGTGGCCGCGATCACCGTACCGATGACGATCGGCCAGATGTAGGAACCGAAGCCATTACCGCCCGAGATGTCAGCTGGATCGGCGACGAAGGTGGGAAAGGCCTGGACTAGCAGGAAAATCGCCACGCTGAACAGCACGGCGAGAATCAGACAGCCGGCCAACAGGCTGGCTGTGGAGAAAATCTTGTCCCCTGATTGGCCGCTGTCGCCGTCTCTGCGCAACGTGTTCGGAGACACCGTCTTCGTGGACACTAGTGAACCCTTCAGTGCTGGTAATGGATTGTTCCTGCTGGGGCCCGAGAGCAGGCGGCGTCAGCGGTGGAGGTAACTGCATACCAGCCTAATGGCTGAGTGCAAAGGACTGCCCCGCCCGGTCGGTGAGGACCGGACGGGGCGAACGGTCCGTTGTTAGGAAGCAACCGTGATCGAATCGATGGCGGCCTGAGCCTGCTCGCGCAGTGTCTCAGAGATCGGGGCGTTTCCGGCCGAATCAGCGGCGTCAGCCTGGCCCTCTTCGCTGATGGCGTAGGAACCGAAGGCCTTGACCAGGTCAACCGTTTCCTGGTCGGCGTAGGTGGTGCAGTAGACGTGGTAGGAGATCAGCACGATGGGGTAGGCACCGGATTCGGTGGTGTCCCGGGTCAGGTTGTAGGACATATCAACCTCGGGAGCGCCTTCCACCTCGGCGGGCTCTGCGACCTCAACGGCCAGCGAAGCAGCTTCGGGAGTCAGTGCCACGTTCTCTTCGCCAACCTGAACCAGAACCTGGCCGAGGTCGCCTACTGCTGACGCGTCGGTGTAGGTGATGGCGCCTTCGGTGCCGGAGGTGGTCGACACCACACCGTTGGTGCCCTGTGCGTTCTCGGCAACGATCTCGGCCGGCCAGTCGCCCGATACCTCGTCGGTCCATACCTCAGGTGCGGCCTGGGAAAGGTAGTCGACGAAGTTCTCGGTGGTGCCCGATTCGTCGCTGCGGTGGACCACAGTGATGGCCAGATCGGGAAGGTCAACGCCCTCGTTCTGTGCGACAAGCGCCTCGTCGTTCCAGTTGGTGATGTCACCGCGGAACACTGAGGCGATGGTCTCTGCATCCATGTTCACTTCGTCGACGCCCGGCAGGTTGAACGCCACGGCGATCGGTGCAATGTAGGCCGGGATGTTGAAGGCACCCTCAGGTCCGCAGACCTCGACTGCTGCTGCGTGCTCTTCCTCGTCGAGGTAGGCATCCGAGCCTGCGAACTGGACGCCGCCGGCGAGGAATGCTTCACGGCCAGCGCCGGAGCCGTCTGGGGAGTACTGGAGTGTTGCATCCGGGTTGGCAGCGGTGAAACCGGACTGCCAGGCGGTCATTGCCGCGCCCTGGGAGGAAGCGCCTGCACCGGTCAGGGTGCCCGTGACGGTGCTCTCTGCTGCACCGTTTTCGCCGGTAGTTGCTGCCGGCTCATCGGTTGCGCTGTCGGTGCCGCAGGCTGTCAGTGCGAGCGCGGCGACGGAGATTACTGCCGCTGCGCGGCCAAAGCGAAGAACCTTCACTTGATGTTGCCCCTTCCAGGGAGTCGAAAATCAGTGCCGTGAGGCACCTTGAAGAAGGAAAAGCCGAACTTTCCGGAGTCCGTACCTTGAACAAGCTAGGCCCCACAGGTAAAGAGACTGACCGACCAAAGTGAACGGAGGGTGAACAGGAAACGTACAGTTGCAATCCGTCCGTGCCATGGTCTTGCCAAAGCGCCCCGCGTGCTGTGCGCATCCATTGGTTGCGGACAGCCATGCACCTGACGGAACCAGGGCTAGGCTGGGTTCCATGCCGCGGCCATCATTTCCCTCGCGAGCCCGTTCCTTTGTTCGCAACCGGACGCGGGTGGGTTTCCGCCGCAGTTCCAACTCGGTGATCCCCGCCCTCCAGATGACGGTCTGCGCGGTGGGCGCATACGTCTTCGCTGAGCGGGTCCTGGGTCACAGCGGTCCACTGTTCGCCGCGACCTCCTCGATGATCGCGCTCGGCTTCACCCGCGACCCGCGGCTCCGCCGAGTGCTTGAGGTCGGGTTGGGCTGCACCCTTGGGATTGCGCTGGGAGACGTCCTGCTGGCCCTGTTCGGCACCGGAATCTGGCAGGCCGCCGTCGTTCTGTTTGTTTCCATCCTGTTGGCCAGGTTCCTGGACAGCGGCACCATTTTCACCACGCAGCTTGGCCTGCAGTCCCTCCTCGTGGTGCTGCTCCCGGCTCCCGACGGCGGTCCCTTCACCCGCAGCGTCGACGCGATAGTGGGAGGGCTTTTCGCGCTCCTGATCGTGATCCTTGCGCCCAAGGATCCGCGGAAGGAGCCAAAGACCAATGTGCGCGAGCTCCTCGGGGAGCTGTCGGCGGTGCTCCGGGAGTCGTCGACGGCGCTGACCCGCAGCGATCCCACGCTCGCCTGGCATGCGCTGATCAAGGCCCGCAACTGCCAACCCTTGATGGAGGGGCTGTCCGGCAGCATGGGAGCGGCGCAGGAAGTGGCGCGGCTCTCCCCCGCCTACCGGCGCCACCGGCAGGAGCTTGGAGAGCTGAGGGGGTCAATCGAGTCGATCGACCTCGCCGTCCGCAACGCACGGGTGTTCACCCGCCGGCTGACCTCGGTCATCAACCACGCGGCGCTGACCGACGAGGCCGTCCAGGAGCTGTCCCAGGTCATTGAGGACACCGCCGACGCCGTCGATGTGCTGGGCCGGGCACTGTCCTCCTCGAGCGCCCCGGAACAGGAACTCTCCCTCAGGCGGGCGCGGGAGGACCTGGCAGCCGTGGCGACCATGCTCCATCCACGGCTGCTGAAGATTCAGCGGCTGGAAGGTGAGGGCCTGGTCCTGCTGTACCGCCCGCTGATTGTTGACCTGCTGGAGGCGACCGGCCTCCCCCACGACGAGGCCGCCGGGTACCTGCCGAGACTGTGAGCCTGGTCAAACCCGGCGCCGGGTGTGGTGTCTTTGCGGGGCCTTGTCCCTACCCGCCGGTACGTTAGAGCCCATGGCAACAAAGACAGCACGCCCCGCACGCGCCTCCGCCCCCGCCTACCGGTGCGGTGAATGCGGGTGGACCACCGCCAAATGGGTCGGCCGGTGCGGAGAGTGCCAGGCCTGGGGGACGGTCGAGGAGACCGGGCAGACTGTGGCGAGGACGACGCCGGCTGTAGCGGTTGCCTCGCCTGCCCTGAGGATCTCGCAGGTCGATGCGACTGCCGCCTCCTACCAGCCCACCCGGATCGGCGAACTTGACCGGGTGCTCGGGGGCGGCCTGGTACCCGGTGCCGTAATCCTCCTCGCGGGGGAACCGGGAGTGGGTAAGTCCACCCTGGTCCTCGACGTCGCGGCGCGGGTTGCGCGCCTCGGGAAGGACGTCCTGTACATCACCGGCGAGGAGTCGTCGGCCCAGGTGAAGCTGCGTGCCGAACGAATCGGCGCACTCGCCGAGACCCTGTATCTCACCGCCGAATCGGACCTGGGGCAGGCGCTGGGGCAGGTGGAACGGTTGTCCCCGTCGCTGCTCATTGTTGACTCGGTGCAGACCCTCAGCAGCGCAGCAGTAGACGGCACCGCCGGCGGAGTGACCCAGGTCCGGGAGGTGGCGGCGTCGTTGATCGCCGCAGCGAAAACCCGTGGGATGACGACCATTCTGGTGGGGCACGTCACCAAGGATGGGTCCATCGCAGGACCGCGCCTGCTGGAACATCTGGTGGACGTGGTGTGCCAGTTCGAGGGCGACCGGCACTCACGGCTCCGCCTGATGCGGGCGATCAAGAACCGGTACGGCCCCACCGACGAGGTGGGCTGTTTCGACCTGACCGAGACAGGCGTTGAGGGTCTCGCTGACCCCAGCGGCCTGTTCGTATCCCGCACCAAAGACCCCGTTTCGGGGACCTGCATCACTGTCACCCTTGAGGGACGCAGGCCACTGCTGGCCGAGGTTCAGGCGCTCCTCGCCGAGTCCTCAAATTCACAACCCCGCCGGGCGACCAGCGGCCTCGACAGTTCGCGGGTCGCGATGCTCCTGGCGGTACTCCAGCAGCGCGCCTCATTGAGCCTGCACAAGGATGACAGCTACGTGGCAACAGTCGGCGGGGTGAAACTCAGCGAACCGGCCACCGATCTGGCCGTTGCCCTCGCCGTCGCGTCGGCGAAGACCAACCAGCCGCTCGCGGCACGGCTGATCGCTTTCGGCGAGGTGGGCCTCGCCGGTGAGGTGCGGCCGGTCCCCGGCATTGCGCAGCGGGTCCAGGAGGCTGAACGGCTCGGTTTCACCCACGCAGTGGTACCCGCTTCCCCCAACGGGCCGGGCCGGGTCCCGGCCGGGTTCACGGTGCATGAGGTGTCAACGCTGACCGAGGCCCTGCAGTTGCTCTTCTAACTGCACCCCGGGCTCCCGCTTCCCACTCGTCCACTGCCTCCGCCGTAACCGTTACCCATTTGCGCCCCTGGCCGGTATCAGGGTTTGGGCGGCGCGCCCACTAGGATTGGAACGGCTGCGCTGGTGCCTGCGCGGCAGGGCCCCGCCCAGCCGGATACCGGTTGGGCGGCGCCGGTAGCCGGAAGGAAGTGGCAATGGTTCGCAGCCCAGAGGACGCGTTGAAAGCCACCCTGGCGCGCGTGGCGCCCGGCACACAGCTGCGGGATGGGCTGGAACGCATCCTGCGTGGGCGCACCGGAGCGCTGATCGTGCTGGGATTCGACCGCACCGTGGACTCCATCTGTTCCGGCGGGTTCGATATCGGCATCACCTTCTCACCCACAAGGCTGCGGGAACTCGCCAAGATGGACGGCGCGATTGTCTGCGACAAGGACGCGAGCAATATCCTGCGCGCCGGAGTGCAACTGGTTCCGGACCACACCATCGACACCCAGGAATCTGGGACACGGCACCGGACCGCCGAGCGGGTAGCCATCCAGACCGGTCTCCCGGTAATCTCCGTCAGCCAGTCAATGCACATCATCGCCCTCTACATCAACGGGCTGCGGCACGTTTTGGAAGGCTCCGAACCGGTCCTGGCGCGCGCCAACCAGGCCCTCGCCACTCTGGAACGCTACCGGGCCCGCCTGGACCAGGTCACCGGATCCCTCTCAGCACTGGAGATCGAGGCGATGGTCACGGTCAGGGATGTGGCGGTGACCCTGCAGCGCCAGGAAATGGTCCGACGGATCTCCGAGGAGATCTCGCAGTATGTCCTCGAACTTGGGGTGGATGGCCGGCTACTGTCCCTGCAGGTCGAAGAACTGACCACCGGTCTTGGCCCGGGCAGCGAAATGGTCCTGAGGGACTACCTCGACCTGAGCGACGCCTCCCTCGTGGTCGAGGATCAGCTCGCAAAGTTGCAGGCTTTCAGCTCCACCGACCTGATCGACCTCGGCACCATTGCCAGCGTTGTGGGTTTCAACCCGTCGAACGACTCACTCGACGCCGTAGTCCAACCCAAGGGGTTCCGGCTGGTATCGGGCATCAAGGCTGTTCCTCCGGCGGTGGCGAACCGGTTGGTGGACCACTTCGGTGGGCTGCAGAACCTGATGGCCGCGAATATTGATGACCTGATGGCCGTTGACGGCATCGGTGAACAGCGGGCCCGTACGGTGCGTGAGGGACTCTCCCGGATAGCCGAGACGAGCCTCCTCGACCGCTTTATGTAGTGGGTTACTGCAGTTCGAAGCGTGTCACTGCAGTTCGAAGCTGGTTTCCTCGCTGGTCCGCTCCCCCAGCGACACCCTCACGGCATAGGAACCGGGTGTGGGGTTCGCCTCGACTGCCACGCAGCCCGGGGCACTGCGGTTCCGTTCCCAGGTGAAGTTGGCTTCCTCTGATTCCCCCGGTTGGATCTCCCGGGTGAGGTCTTCGGCGCCCTCCTGACAGTCGACGGACGAGAAGATCCGGTCCTCGCCACTGGTGACCAGGAACTCCATCTGCGAGGTTCCCACGTTCACCGGGCAGGCCACATCGCCGGTGTTCGTCACCGTCAACGTCAGCACCGGGTTCTGTTCGGGCGCGTAATCGGCTGCGTCGGTCGACGCGCTGACTTCCACCTGGCCGGGGTCGCAGGCGGGGTCCGACGGCGATGGGGCGTCGATGGGTTCGGCCGCCTCAGTGGGGGCGTCCGACTGGCCCGCCGCTGCCCTGGTGTCGGCCGGCGACGGGGCGGGCTGGGCCGACCCGGAGGGCGCCGGCCCGCCGTCGGCGTTGTCCTGGCCACTGGTGATCAGCCCCGCAATGACAATTCCTGCCCACACCAAACCACCGATCACGATCAGTGCCAGGATCAGGACCACCAACCTGCGGCGACGGTACACCCGGGGGCTGGCCCGGGGCGCGCCGGACGGGCGTGACGGCCTGTCCTCCGGCCCGCCTCGCGAAGGGCCACCCTGCGAATCCATGACTTAAGGCTAGGGACTGAAGCACCGGATACCTGTGACCCCACGCCGGTCAGTACAGTATTGATGGTCAACTATCAGGAGTCTCAATGGACCAGGTTTCACCAGCGCTGCTGCATCAGCGCATCATTGGCTGGTTTGACGTCCAGGCCAGGGACCTGCCCTGGCGGGGTCCCGCCCGCACCCCCTGGTCGGTGCTGGTGAGCGAGTTCATGCTCCAACAGACACCCGTGGTGCGGGTCCTGCCTGTCTTCAGCGAGTGGCTCTCCCGCTGGCCCACCCCGGCGGATCTTGCCGCAGCGCCCTCAGGCGACGCCGTGAGGCAGTGGGGGCGGCTGGGTTATCCGCGGCGTGCCCTTCGCCTGCACGCCGCCGCCGGGGCCGTCGTCGAACACCACAACGGTGAGGTGCCGGACACGGTCGGCGAGCTCCTCACCCTGCCCGGCGTGGGCACCTACACGGCGGCGGCGGTGGCCGCGTTCGCCTTCGGGAAGCGCGAAACTGTGGTGGACACGAACATCCGCCGTGTTCACGCGCGGCTGCTCGGCGGGGAGGCCCTGCCTGCACCGGCGCTCACCGCAGCGGAAATGCGACGGGCAGCTGACCTGCTGCCTGACGACGACTCCCAGTCGGTGCTATGGAACGCTGCAGTGATGGAACTGGGGGCGTTGGTCTGCACCGCCCGGGCACCCAAATGCTCCCAGTGCCCGGTCCTCGAATCGTGTGCGTGGGTGGCCGCCGGCAGGCCGGAACCCCGCTACGTCCCCAAGGGTCAGGCGTGGGCCGGGACCGACCGCCAGGTGCGTGGCGCGATGATGGGCGTGCTCCGGGACGCAGCGGTGCCGGTAGTCAGGGAGCTCATGGTCAGCGGGCCCGTGGAGCTCCTGCCGGGACCCGCAGCTACGCTCACACCGCTGATGAAGTTGCATGGCCTGAAAGCGCCAAGGGAACAGCTGGAACGGTCACTGGAGGGTCTCCTTCGGGACGGCCTCGCCCGCGATACCCCGGCTGGCATCACCCTTCCCGGCTGACCCCCGGCAGCTGGATGCCGGAAGGACTTCCAGGTCAGAGTTCACCGAATCCGGCGGTGACCTCGGTGCCGATCTGGTCGATCGCCTTCTGCGCGTCTGGTCCGGCCGCCGAGGCCGTCAGCACCTTGCCCTGCCCGAGCCCGAGGCTCATCAGCAGCATCACCGACTTCGCGTCGACCCCGTTCACCGTCACCTCGGCGTCGAGTTCACTCATTGCCCGCGCCAGGGTCGCTGCGGGGCGCGCGTGGAGTCCCATCGGGTTGGGCAGCTCCCATGACCCCTCCACCGACGGGCCGCCGGTTGATGGTGCCGCCGGGGCTTCCCCGGGTGCTGCTGCGGCGTGGCTGACGAACGGCTCAAGGACCGCCGGATCCAACGCGACGATCGCGGCCTCGGCGGCGCGGGTCACCGCGTCAGCGTCAGCGCCGGTCTGCGCTTCGACGGCTGCGGCAACCGCCCCTTCCACCAGCGCCGCGCTGGCAAGCCTGACCCGCGACCGATGATCGCTGTCGAGGAACTCGAGAGCCATTTCGGCGGTCATGACCGCCGACCCCAGATCGGTCAGGATCACCACACCGTTGCCCTGGTCGGCGGCCGAAATCGCCTCGAGGACCTTCTCGAAGCTGGTGCCGATCCTCGACACCCCCGATTCGTCCTCCACGCCGCCAGCGGGGACCAGCTCGACATCGGCGGCCATCTGCCGGGCCAGATCGCAGACCCCCTCGGCAATTTTTGAACTATGCGACACGATAACCAGGCCAACGTTCACTGTTGGCCCCCGGCCGCGTCGACTGCCGCCTGCAGGATCAGGCCCGTTGAGACTGCACCCGGATCAAGGTGGCCAGCACTGCGTTCGCCCAGGTAACTGGCCCGACCCTTCCGGGCGATCAACGGTTCGGTGGCAGCGGCACCCGCGTTGGCCGCGTTCGCGGCGGCCGCGAGGACCTCGGTCACCGATGCGCCGGCCAGCGCCGCAGTTCCCGCGGCTTCCACGGCTGGGGTCCACGCGTCGACCATCGTCTTGTCACCCGATTCGGCCTTCCCCCGGGCCACCACACCATCCCGCGCAGCGGTCAGCAGCCCGACGACGTCGTCGGGTCCCACCTCCTGGGCGTCACCGAGCGCCGCGGCCCCCCGCAGGAACGCCGTCCCGTAGAGTGGGCCAGCTGCGCCCCCCACCGAGGACATCAGGGTCATCGCTGCCAGCTTCAGGACTGCGGCAGGGGTGGCGGGGGCTTCGCCGTCGTCGAGCTTTTTCACCACCGCCGAGAACCCGCGGTCAAGGTTCTCGCCGTGGTCGGCGTCACCGATCGCCCGGTCAAGGTCGATGAGGTATTGCCGTTGCTCCCCGACCACGCGGGCGCTCTCGCGCAGCCAGGCGACAACCCATGCTGCGGTGAGGGTGTTGGCGGATCCTTCGACCACGCCTAGACCCCCCAGCGCAGTGCCGCGGTCAGGACCGGCGAGTCCCACAACTGGACCATCTCGTCGTCGAGACGCAGGACGGTGATCGAGGCCCCCTGCATCTCGAGGGCAGTGATGTAGTTGCCGACCAGTGAGCGTTCAACGACGATTCCCTGCTCCTCAAGGAGTTGGCGGGCCCGCCGGTAAACAATGTACAACTCACTGGCAGGGGTGCCTCCCATGCCGTTGACGAACAACAGCACCCGTTCGCCGCTGCCAACCCGCAGATCGGCAAGAATCGGTTCCATCAGACGCCCGGTGATCCCGTCTGCGTTCTCCATTGCGATCCGGTGCCTGCCCGGTTCCCCGTGAATGCCGATACCAATCTCGATCTCGTCGTCGGTCAGGTCGAAGCTCGGCACCCCTGCGTGCGGGACGGTACAGGCGGCCAGCGCCACCCCCATCGATCTGACATTGTCGACGACGCGCTGGGCAACGGCGGTCACCGAGTCGAGGTTGTCGCCACGCTCAGCGGCAGCGCCAGCAATCCGCTCGACGAGTACTGTGCCGCCCACACCACGCCGGCCGGCGGTGTAAAGCGAGTCCTCGACAGCGACGTCGTCGTTCACCAGGACCGTCCGCACTGTCACGCCTTCGGCTTCGGCCAGCTCGGCCGCCGTCTCGAAGTTCAGGACATCGCCGGTGTAGTTCTTGACGATGTGCAGCACTCCCGCTCCCCCATCAACTGCAGTGGTGGCGGGGAGGATCTGGTCCGGCGTGGGAGACGTGAACATGGCCCCCGGTACGGCTGCGTCAAGCATGCCCAGCCCCACGTACCCCGCGTGCAGTGGCTCGTGGCCGCTCCCTCCGCCCGAAACCAACCCTACTTTCCCTTGGCGGGGCGCCTCGCGGCGGGTAATGAAGAGGGGATCCGGGTGAACGCTGACCAGATCAGCGTGAGCAGCCCCAAACCCTTCGACGGATTCGGTGACTACCTGTTTGGGGTCGTTGATTAGCTTTTTCATGGCGGCTCCTCGGTGAAAGGACACAGGGCTTATGGGTTGAACCGGCCCGCCGGACCTGCTGGCCGTGTCTGAACCCTACCCTTCGGCCAGCTGCTTGCCTATAGGCCCGAACCACTGCTTTAACTGGCTGTGGGAGGGTGCCGGGCCTGAGCCCGGTCCCTCCCACAGCACTAATCCTTCGATGGCTTCCACTAACAACTGAATGAGGAGCGGATACCCGATGGATCAGATCTAGCGGTTGTCACCCTTGAAGGCGTCCTTGACGTTCTCGCCGGCATTCTTGAGATCGCCGGAAGCCTGGTCCTTGTGACCGTCGGCTTCCATCTTCTCGTTGCCGGTGAGCTTGCCAACACCTTCTTTGATCTTGCCGCCCAGCTTCTCGCCGGTGTTTGCTGCTTTGTCGTCTGCACCCATAGTCTGACCTACTTCCGCTCGGTGTGTTGGGCCCCGGTTTCGGGCCCCGCCTGATCATCGTCGTAGATGCCAAGCCCCCTTAGCTTATCTATCCTGGCGCCGGGATGCCACCCATGGCGGCTACCGATCGTCGAGTTGGCGGATCATCCGGGTATTCCCGAGGGTATTCGGCTTGACCCGGGCAAGGTCGAGGAACTCCGCGACCCCCTCATCATGGGAGCGCAGCAGTTCCGAGTACACCGCCGGGTCGACCGCCGACTGGTCTGCCATCACCTGGAATCCCCTCCGCCTGAAGAACTCCACCTCGAAGGTGAGGCAGAAGACGCGTTCGACGCCGAGGGCACGGGCGTCGTCGAGCAGGCGTTCCACCAGCGCGGTCCCGATCCCGCGTCCCTGGGCGTTCTGCGCGGTGGCAAGAGTGCGGACCTCCGCCAGGTCCTCCCACATCACGTGCAGCGCGCCACAGCCGAGGACGCCGTCGTCGTCCTCCGCGATGCGGAACTCCTGCAGACCCTCGTAATAGGCGACAGTTTCCTTCGCCATCAGCACCCGGCTGTCGGCGAGCGGGGCCACCAGTGCCTTGATCACCGGGACGTCGGAGGTGCGGGCGGGCCTGATTCTGAAGGAGGAACTCACTAGGGCAGTCTACAAAGCCCTCGGCGCCCGTACCGCTACAGCCCCAGCTCGGGCGGGAGGGTGGTGTGCTGATCCAGCAAGTGGTGAGCCAGGAAGTGACCGACGACGCCGTACCAGACCTTGACGTGTTGCGGTTTGAGGATCCAGTGGTTCTCGTCAGGGAAATACAGGAAGCGATGCTCGGTGCGGCCCTGGTCATCGGCGGCCAGCCGGGACCGGGAGAGCAGCTCATACCAGAGCCTGAGCCCTTCCCCGATGGGCACACGGTAGTCCTTGTCGCCATGGATCACCAGCAGGGGAGTTGAGATGTTTTCCACGTGGTGGTGCGGGGAATTCTCGGCAGCCATTTCTGCGGTCATCTCCTTCTCCCAGTAGTAGGAAGCGTCAGTAGTGGGCCCGAACTGGTCAAGGGCCCACAGACTGGCGTGGGTGACAATGGCGTTGAACCGGTCGGTGTGCCCTGCGATCCAATTCGCCATGTAACCGCCGAACGAGCCACCCATGGCCGCCGTGCGCGTCCCGTCGATGTCGTCGCGGACGACGACGGCGTCGGTGGCCGCCATGAGGTCGGTGTAGGGCGTCTTGCCCCATTGGCCCCAGCCCCGGTCAATCATGTGCTGGCCGTATCCGGTCGACAGCGCCGGATCGGGGAGGAGTACTGCGTAGCCCTGGGCAGCGAGTAGCCAGGGCGACCAGCGCCAGGTCCACGCGTTCCAGGATCCGAGCGGGCCACCGTGGATCCAGAGCAGCAGTGGGGCGGGGTGGGAAGCATCCGCGTCTGTGGGAAGGACCAGCCAGGACCCAACTTCTTGTCCGTCATCGGCTGTGGTGTGAACGCGTTCGAGCCGCCCCGGGAGAGCGGGCCGCTCCACGGGTCCGTTGAGCTCCTCCACTGACGAGTCGGCGAGATTGATGCTGACCACCTCCGCGGGAAACGCGTAGGAGCTGCGCAGCGCATAGGCCGTAGCCCCGTCGGGGGCCACCACGACATTGGTGTAGGCGGCCTCGTCGCGGGTCACTCTGGTCACCTGCCCGGTGTCGACGGCGATGCGGAATACCGGGCAGGCCCCTTCCTCGTCGGCCGTCGCGAGCAACGCGCTGCCATCGGGCAGCCAGGCGGCGGGCGACGGCCAGCGGTCCCAGTCTCCGGCGAGCGGGGTGAGCTCACCTCCGGTAACGGGCAGTAGCCCCAGCGTCTGCTGGGGTGAAATCCTTGCCGTGGTTCGGCGCGCACGATGGACCACCAGGGTGGTCCCGTCAGGGCTGATCGGCCCGGGTGAGAAGTCATAGGCCGGGTCGTCCAAAATCACCTCGCGCTGCCCTGTCGCCACCTCGATGCGGGCGAGGACGCTGCGGCGGTCTCCTCGTCCCACCGGGATGCTCAGGGAGGTCACCACGAGTGAGCCGTCAGGGCTGATGACCTGCTGCGCGTTGCGGAGCGCCACCCCTGCCTCAGGGGTGATGTCCCGCAGCAGTGCCGGGGACTGGTAATCGACGGCCGCCGGTTCGGGCTGGCGCGTGGCGTCGCTCTCCAGCGCGAAGTAGCGCGGTTCGGCCGGTCCCAGGTCGGCATCCCAATAGCGGACCGGGTACCCGGAGTGGAGGATGGCCCCCACCTTCGCATCCTTGCGCTGGGTGCGGCGTTCGCCGTCGTCGGTCTCGTCAGTCGAACCGGCGAGGACGTCGGCGAGGAGGATTGCTGAGTCGGCGGTTGCGGCGGTCAGGATGCCGCTGACTCCCCCCACACGGGAAAGCACCACACGTGCCTCACCGCCCGCGGCGGGCAGCCGCCAGAGGGCACTGGTGGCATCCTTGGCCGGGTCGCCGTCGGCACGCTCAGGATCGGGGCGGACCGAGGTGAACAGGAGGTCCCCACCGGCAAGGAAGGCGGCACCGGACTCACCCTTGGCGCTGCGTGTCAACCGGCGGGCGGGTTTCGCGCCGGCCGGGTCAACCTCCCAGAGGGCGGTGGCGTACTCGGTGGATTTGGCATTCAGGGTTGCGACGGCGGTTACCAGACGGGATCCGTCCGGGCTGAGCACCAATGATCCAACGCGGGGAATCGCGATAAAGCGGTCCAGGTCGTGGAACGGGGTTTCGGGTTTCGCCGTGGGGTTCAATTCCGATTCGGGTGTCATGGATCCATCTTTACCATCGGGAGTGGTGTGGGTCACCATGACTTCTCTGAGAGAGTAATAAGTTGCTTCAGGCACACATGCTGGAGGCGGGTCGGTGCCGTCTCCCTGAAACGCAGGAGGCCCCGGCCTGAGCTCTCGCACTGACCGGGGCCTCCTGCTGACACCGAGGGGCATCACCCGACAATCTACTCGGGAACTGTCGCCTCAATGGCGGCCGGAGCATCCTCGATTTCCTTCGGGGCACCGTGGCCGATGAAGGTGAAGTGCGCTTCATCTCCCTCGCCCTCGATATCTACCGACACCAGTTCGCCGGACTTCAGTTCGCCGAAGAGGATCTTTTCGGAAAGCTGATCCTCAATCTCCCGCTGGATGGTGCGGCGAAGTGGCCGGGCACCCATTGATGGATCGTAGCCACGGGTTGCCAGCAGCACCTTGGCTGCCGGGGTCAGCTCAATGCTCATGCCCTTGTCAGCCATCCGCTTCCCCAGCCGTTCAAGGAACAGGTCGACAATCTCGACAATCTCGTCCTGGGTGAGCTGCGGGAAGACCACCGTGTCATCAACACGGTTGAGGAACTCGGGACGGAAGTGCTGCTTGAGCTCCTCGGTAACCTTCGCCTTCATCCGGTTGTAGGTCGTGGTGGTGTCAGTCCCGGACTGGAACCCGGTCATGACACCCTTCGAGATATCACGGGTACCCAGGTTGGTGGTCATGATGATCACGGTGTTCTTGAAGTCAACCACACGGCCCTGGCTGTCGGTCAGCCGGCCATCCTCAAGAATCTGGAGGAGGGAGTTGAACAAGTCGGCGTGTGCCTTCTCAACCTCGTCGAAAAGCACCACCGAGAACGGACGGCGCCGCACCTTTTCGGTGAGCTGCCCACCCTCTTCGTAGCCCACGTACCCTGGGGGCGCACCGAACAGCCTGGAGACGGTGTGCTTTTCCGAGTACTCGGACATATCCAACGTGATCAGGGCATCTTCGTCGCCGAACAGGAACTCGGCCAGCGCCTTGGCCAGTTCGGTCTTGCCGACCCCGGTGGGACCAGCGAAGATGAACGAGCCGCCAGGACGCTTCGGATCCTTCAGCCCCGCCCGCGTGCGACGGATCGCCTGCGAAATGGCCTTGATGGCGTCGTTCTGGCCGACAACCCGCTTGTGCAGTTCGTCTTCCATCTTGAGGAGTCGCGTTGATTCCTCCTCGGTCAGCTTGAAGACCGGGATGCCAGTTGAATTTGCGAGCACCTCAGCGATGAGCTCCTCATCGACCTCGGCGATGTCGTCGAGACCACCGGACTTCCACCGGCGCTCCTTCTCCATCCGCTCGTCGTGGAGCTTCTGCTCCTTGTCCCGCAATGACGCAGCGCCTTCGAAGTCCTGCGCGTCGATCGCTGACTCCTTTTCGCGCTTCACGTCGGCGATCCTGTCGTCGATCTCCTTCAACTCGGGAGGAGCGGTCATCCTGCGGATGCGCAGCCGCGCTCCGGCCTCATCAATCAGGTCGATCGCCTTGTCCGGCAGGAACCGGTCCGAGATGTACCGCTCGGCGAGGGTTGCCGCGGAGGTCAGCGCCTCATCGGTGATCGACACGCGGTGGTGTGCCTCATACCTATCCCGCAGACCCTTCAGGATCTCGATGGTGTGCGCCACCGACGGTTCCTGAACCTGGATCGGCTGGAACCGGCGCTCCAGCGCCGCGTCCTTCTCAATGTGCTTGCGGTACTCATCGAGGGTGGTCGCGCCGATGGTCTGGAGTTCGCCGCGGGCCAGCATGGGCTTCAGAATCGATGCTGCATCAATTGCGCCTTCGGCCGCACCAGCACCTACCAGCGTGTGGATCTCATCGATGAACAAGATGATGTCGCCGCGGGTACGGATCTCCTTGAGCACCTTTTTGAGACGCTCCTCGAAATCACCGCGGTACCGTGAGCCGGCCACGAGGGAGCCGAGGTCGAGGGTATAGAGCTGCTTGTCCTTGATGGTTTCCGGTACGTCGCCTCGGACGATTGCCTGGGCGAGACCCTCGACGACCGCCGTCTTGCCGACGCCGGGCTCGCCAATCAGGACAGGGTTGTTCTTGGTACGGCGGGAGAGGACTTGCATGACGCGTTCCATCTCAAGCGCACGCCCGATGACCGGGTCAAGCTTGCCCTCGCGGGCGGCCTGGGTGAGGTTGCGCCCGAATTGATCGAGCACCACCGACCCCGCTGGGGTCCCCTCCTGCTGTTGGCCGCCGACTGAGGCAGGCTCTTTGCCCTGGTAGCCGGAGAGCAGCTGGATGACCTGCTGACGGACCCGGTTGAGGTCGGCGCCGAGCTTGACCAGCACCTGCGCGGCGACGCCTTCACCCTCGCGGATGAGACCGAGCAGGATGTGCTCGGTGCCGATGTAGTTATGACCCAACTGCAGTGCTTCCCGCAGCGAAAGCTCAAGTACCTTCTTGGCGCGGGGCGTGAAGGGGATGTGGCCGGACGGCGCCTGCTGGCCCTGGCCGATAATCTCCTGAACCTGCTCACGGACAGCGCCGAGAGAGATGCTGAGGGATTCGAGCGCCTTTGCGGCGACGCCTTCTCCCTCATGGATGAGACCGAGCAGGATGTGCTCGGTGCCGATGTAATTGTGGTTGAGCATGCGGGCCTCTTCTTGGGCCAGCACAACAACACGACGGGCGCGGTCGGTAAATCTCTCAAACATGGGGCACACTCCTAGCTAACGCGTAATTCGATGCTACGTGTCCTGCTCGGGCTTTTGGAGCGTGTTCGCCACAGGCGAGATATCACACCCACCTGAAGCTGCGCCCGGCCGGGCGCAGCCAGTCGCCTTTTAGCGCTGGGCGGCCCGGTAAGCCTCGACGATTTCACTGTTGACCCGGCCACGTGCCGAGACGTTGTAACCGTTGGCCCGCGCCCATTCGCGAACCTGCGCGGCTTCCTGGTTGCGGCCCGGCGTGGCCACGCGTGCTTTCACCTGGGTGCTGCGGCGGGCGCCGGTAACGTAATTGCTCATTGCGGCCCGAAGTTCTTTCGCGTGGGTTTTGGAAAGATCTATTTCGTACTGCACACCGTCGAGACCAAAACGTACAGTTTCATCGGCTTCGCCGCCGTCGATGTCATCGATCAGGAGGATCTTTACTTTTTGCGCCACGGTTTGCTCCTGCGTTTTGTGATGAATTGTTATGTGTAACCAATTATGGGCCAGTCACGCACTAACCGTCAAAGCACAGCACAAAAACGTCTTTAGAAACTTTTGTCGAAATACGTGCGGAACTACTTCACCTGGGCGCGGCCGGGTCTTCCTGATCGGGTGCCACAACAGGTTGTTCCTGCCGTGACTGCGCGATCTGCTCTTCGGCGTGGCTCATTGCGTCACGCTCTGTGCGATCAGCGTTAAAAATTGAACGCATGACAAAATAAAAGATCACGCCTACTGCTAAGGACGGCAGCAATACTGCAACATACTCAAGCACGACTATCTCCAACCGGTTTCAGAATGGGAAAGAGGATGGTCTCTCTAATACCTGCATTGGTGAACAGCATGACCAGCCGGTCAATGCCCAGACCAATGCCTCCCATGGGGGGCGCTCCATACTCCAGCGCCCGCAGGAAGTCTTCATCAAGCTGCATTGCCTCGTCGTCCCCTGCAGCGGCCTGCCGGGACTGATCAACGAGACGCTCACGCTGCACTACCGGGTCAATCAGCTCAGAGAAGGCGGTCCCCCGCTCCATCCCACCAATAATCAGGTCCCACGCTTCGATGAGGTTGGGATCCTCGCGGTGCGGGCGAGCCAGGGGCTGCGCGGAGGGCGGGTAATCGTAGACGAAGGTCGGCTGGATCAGAGTTGGTTCGACCAGCTCACCGAACAATTCGAGGACGAGCTTTTCGCTGCCCCATTCCGGGGCAATCTTCACCTCGTGCATTTTTGCGATATCCACCAGCTCAGCCTTGGTGGTCTCGGGAGTAACCTGACGCCCCACCACTTCGGAAAGACCCGGATACACGCCGAGCCATCGCCAGTCACCATCCAGGTCAATGACACCGGCTTCTGTTTCGATGCGCCGCGAGCCAACGACGTCGGCACAATTCAGAATAATTTCCTTCATCCGCTCGGCCATTCCAAACTGGTCGGTGTATGCCTCGTAACACTCCAGCATGGTGAATTCCGGACTGTGGGTTGAGTCAACCCCTTCATTCCGGAAAATCCGACCGATCTCATAGACCCGGTCTATTCCCCCCACTACTGCGCGCTTCAGATAAAGCTCCAGCGCGATTCGCAGCGTCATTTTCTGGTCGAAAGCATTCAGATGGGTTTCAAACGGTCGTGCAGCAGCGCCGCCGTGCACCAACTGAAGCATTGGCGTTTCCACTTCGACATATTCCAGCGAATGAAGAGTTTCCCTGATGGACCGGACAATCGCTGCCCGCTTCCGCACCATATCCCGCGCCTCTTCGCGCACCATCAGATCGACATAACGCTGCCTCACCCGGGTCTCCTCGTTAACCCCGGCATGCAGGGTGGGCAGCGGCCGCAGCGCCTTCGATGCCATAGCCCAACCGCCAGCCATGACAGACAGTTCGCCACGCCGGGAGCTGATGACCTCGCCGTGCACCACTACGTGATCGCCCAGATCCACCAGGGCTTTCCAATCCGCTAGAGACTCCTCACCGATCTCGGCAAGACTGAGCATGGCCTGCAGCCGCGCGCCGCCGCCTTCCTGGAGGGTGGCGAAACAAAGCTTTCCGGTGTTGCGGATAAACACCACACGACCTACCACTGAGACGACCTCGCCGGTGGTTTCGTCGGCAGCCAACTGATCGAACTCGGTCCGCAGCTGGGCCAATGAGTGGGTGCGCTTAGGCTTCACGGGATACGCCTCATCACCCCGGTCGAGCAACCGCTCGCGCTTCTCCATGCGGATGCGCATCTGCTCGGTGGTTTCGTCATTACCCAGGCCATCGGCCGGGGCGGTTTCTGTGGCGGTGCTGGAGTTATCTGTGGTCACGATATATAAGGTTACCGGCTAGCTTCCGCGGGCCACATTTGGAACGGCGTGCACCGGCCGCCTCAGTACCCGAGTGGGGCGTTGTCAATCAGCCTGACCGATCCGACCCGGGCCGCGATCAGGGCCAGGGCCTCGCCGGTGAAGGGAGTCTCCCGGCAATTGACGGCGAGAGGTTCAAGGGTCCCTGGATCTACCACCTCGAAGTAGTCGAGGTTCACCTGGCGCGCGCTCGTGACCAACGCCACCGCTGAGTCGAGGTCCAGCGGTTCGTGGCGTTGGGCTCTGCCGTCGAGGAGACGCAGTGCGCGGGAGAGCACCAGCGCGGCGTCCTGTTGCTCAGCAGTGAGGAAACGGTTCCTGCTGGACAGAGCCAGTCCGGCCCCGGTTCGGACCGTAGGAACTGCAACGATATCGGCCGGGAAGTTAAGGTCGCGGACCATCCGGCGGATCAGGGCCAACTGCTGGGCGTCCTTCTGCCCAAAATAGCAGCGAAACCCTGCGTCAGCTGCGGGGGCGCCAACGTGCAGCAACTTGGCCACCACGGTGAGCATCCCGTCGAAGTGTCCGGGCCTGGCAGCACCCTCGAACTTATTGCCCAGGGCCCCCGAGTTCAGGGTGACCAGCGGCGGTCCGTCCGGGTACATCTCGTGCTCCGACGGGGCGAACACCAGGTCCGCTCCACAGCCAGCCAACAGGTCCAGGTCCTGCTCGAGTTGGCGCGGGTAACGCTGCAGGTCGGTAGGTTCTCCGAACTGCAGTGGATTCACAAAAATCGACACGACAACTACCTGATTGGCCCGACGCGCGGCACGCACCAGCGCCACGTGGCCCTCATGCAGCGCTCCCATGGTGGGGACGAATCCCAGGCTGGGGCGCTCACCTTCACGCCCCTGCGCCGGTGGACCACCCAGCAATTCAGCCGTGGCCGCCATCAGTTCACCGGCGGTCCTGACGACCCTGGGTAAAGGAGGCAGGGTCATGAGGGACCCAGCTCGTCAGCAGCCAGGGCTCGGGTGATCGCGCTGGCCTGCGCCTCGGTCAGGAGGCCCCGGTCCACTGCCCGGTGGGCGGTGGCAATGGCCAGTCCACGGTAGGCCGCCCTGATATCAGCTGACGGCTGGGAGTTCAGGGCCTCGATGTGCGCCGCAACGGTTCCGGTATCCCCGCGCGCTACCGGACCGGTGAGCGCGCCCTCGCCGGCTGAGAGTGCGTTCTCCAGGGAGGCTCTCATCAACGGCCCGAGCATCCGGTGCGGTTCCTCGACGCCGACGTCGGTGAGTAGCTGGGTTGATTGGGCGGTGATCGTGACCAGGTGATTTGAGGCATGAGCCAGGGCAGCGTGATAAAGGGGCCGGTGGGTCTCCTCGATCACTACGGGCTCGGCACCCATCTCCACCACCAAAGCCTGCGCCACGGGCAGAACGGCGGATGGTGCAGTGATGCCGAAGCTGCAGTCGGGGAGCCGGGCAAGGTCAAGACTCATTCCGGTGAAAGTCATCGCGGGGTGCAGCGCCAGGGGAATGGCGCCCATCCGGCGGGCCGGTTCGAGCACTGAGATGCCGAACCGTCCGGAGGTGTGGGCGACCAGCTGTCCTGGCTGCCACGCGCCGAGGGCGGCGAGGCCTTCCACCAGTTCAGCCAACGCATCATCGGGAACCGCAATGAGAACCAGTTCCGACCGTTCAATGATGGCGGGGATGTCCAGGACCGGGACGCCCGGCAAGAGCATCTCGGCGCGTTCCAGGCTCGCCTCGGATACTGCCGACACCCCGATGACTGCGTGTTCGGCAGCACGCAACGCCGCACCCAGGACCGCACCCACCTTGCCCGCACCGATGATCCCTACCCCGAGCCGGCCCGGCCGACGCGCTCCGCTAGCGTTGTTCATCAGTGTCCTTCGGGTCTTCGGTGAGCTGGCCTGGACCGTCGTAGGACGGCGGGGGTGGCATGAGTGTTGCATCAGCCACCTCAACCGGTCTCATCCATTGCTCCGGGAGGCTGCGGCGGCGTGCCTCGGCTGCACGGACCGACTGTTCGTGGAAGAGCCGCCAAGCGGCTTCCTCGTCGACCTGCTGGATCCGTGGGCTTACCGGCCCCGGCGTGGTGTGGAGCACCAGATCGGCAACCCTGAACCTGCGGTACACCGGCCCCTGGTGCAGGGCGAGGGACTGGGTGCGCTCGTGCGGCACCACGGCAAGGGTACGCCAGAAGAAACCCGACCGGATGAGCAGGGCGGTGCTGGTGACGGCAAACCCGTTGCGGCGCCATTCCAGTGGTCCAATCCAGCGTGCACGCCGCGGGGTGGAAAGGAACCCCACGTGGCTGTCCTTGCCTTCCATCCCGGCACTGAACATCGCTAGGGGATCCTCGGTGCCAGGATCCGGGAGCACCAGTGCAAGGATTTGCAGCACTTCCTGTCGGGTTCCGACCGGGAGCAGGGTGGCTCTGGCCTGGGCATCCCCAGAGGCTGAAATACCGTAGCCGGCGACGTTCACTGTCATCCGGTACCAGCCCTTCATCCGCCAGAGCGGGGACTGGATGATCCCGACGGCCTGGATTCTCCCGGGTGGGACGGTCTGGGTGCGGGTATCGAGGAGGCCGTAGCGGACCCTGATGCCATCAGGCGAGATGGCGGCCCGGAAATTGAAGCCGTTCTTGATGCTGTTCCAGTACCCGCCTGCCACGGCGAGCCCCAACGGGATGATGACGGCCAGCGGCGCGGCAGCATCGAGGACAACCGCCAGGACCACCACCACTGCCACGCCGAGGATCAGGAGGATCGTGGTTCCCGACAGCAACGCCGCTGCGATCACCCTCCCGGGCGTCAAGGCGAGCACCTCACGCTCGGGTGCCTCCTGGATGTCATCCGGATGGTCCGGGTCGATACTCACGCCAGCCGCCCGCGCCAGAATCGTCGCCCGGAGACGTTGCGCGTCGCTGAGTTTGAGGAAAGCGAGTTTGACCGCTGACTCGCCGGCGTCGGCAACCTCGAATTTCAGTTCAGCCAGCCCGAACACGCGGGCGAGGAAGGGCTGAACCACGTCGATAGCCTGAACCCGGTCCAGCCGTGCCTGCCGGTTCTGGCGGAACAGCACTCCGGAGTTGACCTTCACATGCTGCTCGGTCACCTGGTAGCGGGTGAAATACCAGGACAGCAGGAAACCCGCTGCTACGAGCACAATGATCCCGCCGATGATGGCGATGGTCCAGGGCAGCCGTGACCCGCCGTCGGCGAGGCTTGGCAGACCGTCACCGCTGAGCACGCTTTCGAACAGGTCCTGGCCGGCGAAGAAGGCAATGGCGATCAGCGCGATCCAGCCCCGTACCAGCGGGGAGATGACGTGAACCCGGCTCCACTGGTCTTCCGAGGTTGCCAGCAGCGACGCGTCGGGTGCGATGGGGTTATCCGGCGGCGTCTGGTCCTCGGTTGTCACAGTCCGGCCAGCTTCGCCTCACCGCGGGCGGACAGTTGCTCGCGCAGGCGTGCTCCCTCACCGGCTGGCAGGCCGGGGATGGAGGCGTTGGTGCCCGGCGACGCGGTGTGCATTTTCAGCGTGCACAGTCCGAACGCCCGTTCGATCGGCCCGACGGCGACGTCGACGTACTGCATCCGCCCGTAGGGCACCACCATGGTGCGTTGGTAAAAGACGCCGGTACGAATCAGGAGGTCCTCGTTCCGTTCGGCGTAGCCGATCGCTTTGACCTGCCGGGGAAGGAGGATTCCCCGCCAGAGGGACAGCACCAGGGCACCAACCGGTAGAGCCCAGGCGACCCACAGCGGCGGGAAGCCCCACCAGATCCCGGTGAGGACGAGGATCAGCGGAACGCTGAAGATTGCGAGGTTGATGATGGTCCCGACGGCCCAGCCGAGCAGGCGCACCGTGAGGTACTTCGGTGACACCCTGGTCCATTCGACACCGTCCGGGTCGATTGGTTCCTTACGCATATTCCCCCTCGTCATTGCGGCTACTTTTCCCGTCGGCGCCGTCGGCGCCGTCGTCGGGCGGTAACCGACAGAATCCCTGAACCATTATCCCCACGGCGATCATCACCATGCCGCTGAGGAGCATGACAACGGTTCCCCAGACCGATCCGGTCACGCCGCGCACCGCGACGAGGGAGAACTGGTCCACCAGAATCCCCAGGTGCCACCCCGCGTTCAGCGCACCGGCGTAAGCCGTCGCCTGGGCCAGCACCACGGTGCGGGCCGCGAGGATAGGGTTCAGCGCCCGGTCGCGTCGGCCGTTCCGCCAGCGCAGCACCCTCAGCCCGAAAACCAGTGTGACGGCCAGGATGGCCGCCACGGTGAGCAACGAGCTCAGCGGCAGGGTGGGAACGGGGAACCCGTTCCTGCTGGCCCACCAGTTCACCAGCCAGCCGCCAACACCTGCGATGACCCCGAGAGCAGCCAGCCAGCCCGGCTTTAGGGTACCCACTGTGTATCGGCCCCCTCGTACGGCCGGATTCCGGCGAGGTCAGCGGTTTCGCCGACCAGTTCGCTCACCAGCCACCCACCGAGGCGGGCCGTGGAGTCCATCCATGCCCACGGTTGCAGGACGAAGGCGCGCTCGGCCGCCCTGGGGTGCGGGATGGTGAGCCGCTCGTCGTCGGAGGTGAAGTCGCCGAAGGTGATGATGTCGACGTCGAGCGTCCGCGGCCCCCACCTGACGTCCCTGATGCGCTGGTGCTTGTTTTCGACAGCCTGGCAATGGGCGAGGAAGGCGTAGGGGTCGAGGTCTGTTTCCACTTCGATCACCATGTTCAGGTAGTCGGGCTGGCCGGCAGGTCCGCCGACCGGGCTCGACCTGACGACTGGGGAGACTTCCCTCAGCCGCACGAACTGGCTGTCCACCAGGTCGGCGACGGCGAGGGAGAGGGTGCCGTGACTGTCGCCGAGGTTACTTCCCAGCGCCAGCACCGAACGCACCCGCCCGGTCACGGGGTTTCCTGGCCGGTCCGGGTCCGAACGATCGATACGGCAACGTCACCGAACGGCACGGGGATCGGCGCCTCGGGTTTGTGGACGGTGACCTGGACCGCTTCAGCCGGGAAGGAGGCGAGCAGCCGGGCCGCGATGCGCTCGGCGAGGGCTTCGATCAGGTTCAGGGGTTCGCCGGTTACCGCTTCAACAACCTGCTCGGCCACGTCGCCGTAGTGGGCGGTTGCGGTCAGATCGTCTGTCGACCCGGCGGTGCGGAGGTCGAGGTGGAGTACGACGTCGACGACGAACGGCTGACCGTCGCGGCGTTCGGAGTCGAATACCCCGTGGAAGCCAACCGCTGTGATCCCGGTGACCGTGATGGTGTCCTGCTGGACGGGTGTCATGGCGGCCCTAGCCGGTCCATGCGGCTGACACCTTCACGGCGTCAAGGTTGGGGCCGACGTCGTGCACGCGGACGCCCCAGGCGCCCGCGGCGGCGGCGAGTGCCGATAGTGCGATTGTGGCCGCATCGCGTTCCTGCGGCGCGGCCGCCTTGCCGGCTGAGGTGAGGAGTGTGCCGAGGAACCGTTTCCGTGACGCTCCGATCAGGACCCGGTGGCCGAGGGTGGTGAACCGGTCGATAGCCCGCAGGATGGTCCAGTTGTGGGCGTCGTCCTTGGCGAATCCGAGGCCGGGGTCCAGGATGATCAGGCCCGGGTCAACTCCCGCTGCCACGAAGGCGTCCCGAATCTGCATCATCTCGGCGATGACCTCGTCGACGACTTCCTCATACTGGGCGAGGGATCCCATGGTGGCTGCTGTGCCGCGGCGGTGCAGGAGCACGTAGGGCACGTTCCGCTCGGCAATCAGGGCGGGCATCGCGGGGTCATAGTCGAGTCCCGAGACGTCGTTGACCAGGGCCGCGCCGGCGTCGAGCGCTTCTGCCGCGGTCGACGCGTGCATGGTGTCCACGCTGATCAGGGCACCCGCCTTCACCAGGGCAGCGACAACGGGCAGGATCCGCCGTTGCTCCTCGTCGGGGCTGGTGAGGTCCGCATTGGGGCGGGTCGATTCCCCTCCCACATCGATGATGTCAGCACCGGCGTAGTGCATCCTGAGGCCTTCGGCGATGGCCTCGTCGGCGCTGGCAAAGCGCCCGCCGTCGCTGAAGGAGTCCGGGGTGACATTGAGGACACCCATGACCAGCGAGCGATCGGTAGGCAGGTCGGCGAGGGTTTTTGCCTTCTTGGCGACCCGTAGAACCGGGAGGGGTGAGGTGGCCGGCCCGGTTCCCGGCGCCGCAGCGAGTGAATCCATCGGTCTGTGCTGTCCTATCTTCCGAGTATCAGGCTCATGGCTTCGGCCCGGGTGGCGGGGTCCCGCACCTGGCCGCGTACGGCCGATGTAACAGTTTTGGCGCCGGGTTTGCGTACCCCGCGCATTGACATGCACATGTGTTCACATTCGATCACCACAATGGCACCCTTTGGCTGGAGATGCGTCATGAGTGCTTCAACGATCTGGGTGGTGAGCCGCTCCTGGACCTGGGGGCGCCGGGCGAAGACCTCGACCAGGCGGGCCAGTTTACTGAGCCCGGTCACCCGGCCCTCAGCCGAGGGGATGTACCCGATGTGGGCCGACCCGTGGAACGGAACGAGGTGATGCTCGCAAGTGGAGTAGAACGGAATGTCCTTGACCAGCACCAGCTCCTCGTGGTCGATCGCGAAGGTGGTTGAGAGAATCTCCGCCGGGTCCTGATGGAGCCCCGCAAAGAACTCGGCGTACGCCTTGGCCACCCGTTTCGGGGTCTCGACCAGCCCCTCACGATCGGGATCCTCTCCTATCGCGGCGAGGATCTCCCTCACCGCTCGCTGGATCCTGGGCTGGTCCACCGGCGAACCTGCTGCCTCGAGGGCCGCCGAGAACACCTCATCATCGAAATCGGTCACTGGAGCAATCCTACGCGGTGCCTGCGGGCCGGCCCGTTTAGGGCTGGGCGCCGTCAGCGCCGCCCTTGCCGTCGGCCCCGTTCCCCGACCCCGGTGCGGGCAGGTCGGTGCCGTGCACATCGAAGTCGCCGACCAGGTGCGCGTCGGCGATCTGGTCCTGCGGTGCGACGGTTTCGGGTGCGGGTTCGCCAGCTTCGTTGGCTTCATCCCGCTCCTTTTTCGAGGTCACCGGCGGAAGGGCGTGGACCGGCCGGGAGTCTTTGGACAGCCACACGTCCCGCAGATCCCGTTTGCGGATCTCGGTGAAGACCTCGGCAATCTCCGCCTGGTTGAGGGTTTCCCGCTCCAGCAATTCCAGCGCCACCCGGTCCAGGACGTCGCGGTTCTCGGTGAGGATCTCGTACGCCTCATCGTGCGCGTTGTCGATCAGCCGGCGGATCTCCTCGTCCACGATGTACGCAATGTGGTCCGAGTAGTTCCGTTCGTGGCCCATGTCCCGGCCCAGGAAGGGCTCTCCGCCGGCCTGACCGAGCTTCACCGAACCGATCCGCTCGCTCATGCCGTACTGGGTCACCATCTTGCGGGCGGTGGCGGTCGCCTTCTCGATGTCGTTCGACGCACCGGTTGACGGGTCGTGGAACACGATTTCCTCGGCGACCCTGCCGCCCATGGCGTAGGCCAACTGGTCGAGCAGTTCGTTGCGGGTAATCGAGTATTTGTCGTCGCTGGGCAGCACCATGGTGTACCCCAGCGCCCGGCCGCGCGGGAGGATAGTGACTTTGGTGACAGGGTCGGTGTTGCGCAGGGCTGCCGCGACGAGTGCGTGCCCACCCTCGTGGTAGGCGGTGATCTTCCGTTCCAGTTCCTTCATCACCCGGCTGCGTTTCTGCGGCCCGGCAATGACGCGGTCGATTGATTCATCGAGGGCGCGGTCGTCGATCAGCTGGGCGTTCGAGCGCGCTGTGAGCAGCGCCGCCTCGTTGAGGACGTTGGCGAGATCGGCCCCGGTGAAACCTGGGGTCTTTTTGGCTACCGACCGGAGGTCCACGTCGGGCGCCATGGGCTTGCCCTGTGAGTGAACGGTCAGGATGTGCTCGCGGCCCAGCATGTCAGGCGCTTCGACGCCGATCTGCCGGTCGAAACGCCCCGGCCGCAGGAGGGCGGGGTCGAGGACGTCCGGACGGTTGGTGGCGGCGATGAGGATGACGTTGGAGGTGGCATCAAAACCGTCCATCTCGACCAGGAGCTGGTTCAGTGTCTGCTCCCGCTCGTCGTTTCCGCCGCCGACACCGGCGCCACGGTGGCGTCCGACGGCGTCAATCTCGTCGACGAAGATGATGGCCGGGGCGTTGGCTTTGGCCTGCTCGAACAGGTCGCGTACGCGTGATGCGCCGACGCCGACGAACATTTCGACGAAGTCGGACCCTGAGATGGAGTAGAACGGCACTCCTGCCTCGCCGGCCACAGCCCGGGCCAGCAGGGTCTTTCCGGTGCCCGGCGGACCGTACAGCAGCACGCCCTTCGGGATTTTGGCGCCGAGGGCCTGGAACTTCGCGGGTTCCTGCAGGAATTCCTTGATCTCGTGGAGTTCCTCGACTGCTTCGTCGGCGCCTGCCACATCGTTGAATGTGACCTGGGGCATGTCCTTGGAGACGAGCTTCGCCTTGGACTTGCCGAACTGCATCACCTTCGACCCGCCGCCCTGCATCCGGGAAAGCAGGAACCAGAAAATGGCGCCGATGATCAGGAGCGGCAGGAGCAGCCCCAGCAGGCTGGTGAACCAGTTGCTTTCGGCGGGCTGGTCCGTGAACCCTTCAACGTCCGAGGTGTTGATCGCCGCCACAACGTCTTCGGCACGTGCAGTGCTGAAGAAGAACTGGACGCTGCGGCCCATGTCCTCGTAGTCCTCGCGCAGAGTCAGGTCGACGCGCTGGTCGCCGTCGTAGATCTTCGCCTGCTCCACCTGGTTGTCGTTCAGGAGGTCGAGGCCCACGTTGGTGTCCACCCGTGAGCTACTGGTGCTGAACAGGTTGGGCAGGATGATCAGGAGCGCCACGACGGCGAGCACAATCCAGAAGATGGGCCCCTTGAAAAGGTTCTTAAATTTCATTCGTCTCAGGGTTGCGAGACCCTGTCCCTCCTGCTTAACGAGTCAAATATCGCTGACGTCACGCGGCGGGCGCGCAAGGAAAGCTACACAAGCTTTACACCGTCTGCACACAACCACGCACCAAATCACCCATAAGTTCCCTATGGGCGGACAGACTTCGCCTGCGTCGAGGCGCCCGTGGCCGGGTGGGACTACTCGTAGACGTGCGGGGCGAGGGTGCCGATGAAGTCAAGGTTGCGGTACTTTTCAGCGAAGTCCAGGCCGTAGCCGACGACGAACTCGTTGGGAATGTTATAGCCGACGTATTTCACATCGATGCTGACCTTCGCGGCCTCGGGCTTCCGCAGCAGGGTACAGATTTCCACTGAGGCCGGTCCGCGGGACTGCAGGTTGGACTTCAACCAGGACAGGGTCAGCCCGGAATCGATGATGTCCTCAACGATGAGCACGTGCTTGCCCATCAGGTCGGTTTCGAGGTCCTTGAGGATCCGGACGACGCCCGAGGACTGGGTACCCGACCCATAGGACGACACGGCCATCCAATCCATCGTGACGTGGGAGTGAAGCGCACGCGCAAGGTCCGCCATGACCATCACCGCGCCCTTCAGGACACCGACGATGAGGAGGTCCCTGCCGGCGTAGTCGGCGTCGATCTGGGCTGCCAACTCGGCGACGCGCTGCTGGATTTCCTCTTTCGTATAGAGAACGTGCTTAAGGTCGTCCTGGACGTCCTGTGAATCCACCAATTGCTCCTGAAGGTTTGGATGGTGCGGCACCGACGGCTGGGGGAAGCACGCGGTTGTTTCTAAAGACAAGACTGCCATAGCTTGGGTCCCCTTGGGGAACGGATTTGCCGCGCACCTGGCGGTGCACGCTCACGCCACCGCCGAGCTGCACCGGGCCGGCGGAGCCCCGCCGCTCAAGCAGGGTCTCAGCCGCCCGGATCCGCTCAAAACTTGGCTGCTCCCCGCCGAGCCGGACGGCGGCGAGCGCCAGGACCCGTTGCCGCAGGGATGGCGGCAGGGACCGGAGCCCGTCCTCGGCGAGGAGGATGTCGGCTCCGTCGGCAACGTGCAGGTCGTCATACATGGTGAGGCTCAGCTGGTCCAGGTAGTCGGCGTCCTGCGCCAGGATACGGGAACTGCGATACAGCGCACGGGCCACACCGGGTCCCAGTTGGTCCTCCAGATAGGGAAGCACCTGCGTCCTGACCCGGGAGCGGGCGAAGCTGGGGTCGGCGTTGGACGGGTCGTACCACGGCTGGAGGCCCTCGAACCGGCAGATCTCCACCGTCTCCTCCCGTCGGAGCCCCAGGAACGGGCGCAGGTAGAGCCCCCGCTGCGCCGGCATGCCGGCCAGGGACCTGGTCCCTGACCCCCGGGCGAGTCCCAGCAGCACCTGCTCCGCCTGGTCATCGAGCGTATGGCCGAGGAGGACCGCCGACGCCCCCAGGTCGGTGGCCGCGGCATCCAGTGCTTCGAAGCGCGCGGTCCGTGCCGCGGCCTCCGGCCCCATTCCCCGACCGTCCACCGCGACGGCGCGGACGCCGACCGGCTCCAGGCCCATCGCCGTCAGCGCCAGCGCTGCCTGAGCCGCCACCGCTGCACTGCCGGGCTGGAGCCCGTGATCCACCACTACTGCGCCAACCCGGTACTCGCCGGAGCGCGCCGTGTGGGCGGCAACCGAGGCCAGGGCCAGGGAATCGGGGCCACCGCTGCAGGCCACCAGGATGAGAGACCCGGCAGGGGTTCCGCTGGCCTCAAGGGCGTGGCGGAGAAGGTTGCGTGCATTGGCAACCACCGGGCTGAGCCGGGGACGCCTAACCACCGTTGGGCAGTCCCATTCGGGTGATCCACTTGTCGGGTGCGTGGATTTCCTCTTCGGTGGGGAGGTGCTCGGCGCTGAGCCAGACGCTGTTGAACCCTTCCATGCCGACCCGGTCCACTACCCGGCGGACAAACCGCGCGCCGTCACTGTACTGCCGCATTTTGGCATCCAGCCCCAGCACCCGGCGCAGGAACTTCTCCAGCGGGCCGCGGGACTTTCCCCTCGCATTGAACCGGCGTCGGATGGTTTTGACGCTGGGGACAATGCTCGAGTCGACGGCGTCCATCACCACGTTGGCGTGCCCTTCGAGCAGGCTCATGACGGCCGTGAGGTGGGACATCCGCGCCTTGTCCTGTGGGTCCTGCAGCAGGGAGAGGATCCCGTTGTCGCCGTAAGGGTGCTGGTTGTCGGCGCCGGGGTGGCCCTCGCCGGAGGACCGTCCCCCACTGGTGAGGCCCTTCGCGGCTTTGGCCAGCCGCTCGGAGAGGCCGTCCGCCTTGTCCAGCAGGCCCCCGGTGAGTTCGGAGATATGTGCCAGCATGTGGTCTTTGAGCCACGGCGCTGCAGCGAACTGCACCCGGTGCGTTTGCTCATGCAGGCACACCCAGAGCCGGAAGTCGGCGGGATCCACGTTCAGCTCACGCTCGACAGCCAGAATGTTGGGGGCAACCAGCATCAGCCGGCCGCCGGTGCCGTTCCTGGCGGGGCCGAAGGGATCGTACTGCCCTAACACTTTCGACGAGAGGAAGGCCAGGATGGCGCCGAACTGGGCGCCGGTGACTGTGCCGCCGAGGGCAGCGCTGGCGGTACTGAGTTCGTCTTTCCTGGTGCGTGCAAGGTGCTCCAGTGCCGGCGCCATCATGGCCTGGAAACTTTGGGTGTTGGCTTTGGCCCACGATGCCCTGTCAACGATGAGCAGATCGGAGTCCCGCAGGTCCCGGGCGGCGTCGAGCCCGGTGATCTGATGCACATAGCCGATTGAGGCGTCTGCTGCCGCGCGCAGGTCGGCCACTACTGCCGCAATCTCGCTGGCACTCACCTGAGGCCCGGCAGAGGTCAGCTTGGCGGCGCTGGACGCCGCAAGGTCCCAGTTAATGAGTTGGGCCGGCGCCTTGTGTCGGACGGTGGACGAAGGGTTGCTCTCCATGGGGTCCATTCGATCACACTAGCCTGTGAGGAAAGCTGCAGCTATCTGCAGCCGCAGGCGGCTAGTAGGGCGGCTGCCTGGTCGATAGCGGTCCGTGCAGCGAGGGTGTTTCCCTCCAGGCCTCCGGCGATCAGGGAGAACACCAGCAGCCGTCCATCCGCTGTCACCACGTACCCGCTGAGCGCCGTCACCGCGTTGAGTGTTCCCGTTTTCGCCCTGACCAGGCCGGCACCATCGGCGGCTGGGCCCTGCGGCTCGTACCTGTCCTGCAGGGTGCCTGAGAGTCCGGCGATCGGCAGACCAGCCAGGACGGAGGCCAGACCCTGGTCCTCCGAGACGGCCAGCGCGCGCACCACTGCTGCGAGCTGCGCCGGGGACACCGCGTTCCGGGGGGATAGCCCGGCAGCGTCGCTGACCACCAGCCCCTCCGTTGCCACACCCAGCTGGTTCATGACGCTCACCATGGTGTCGGTGGCACCGCCGAAGGACGCCGGCTGGCCAGCCGCCCGCGCTGCCAGCCGGGCCAGGGACTCGGCAAGATAGTTGTCGCTCGTCAGCAGCAGGTGTTCCACCTGCTCGGCGACGGTTGCCGACTCAACGGCGGCGAGCTGGACGCCGTCGTCGGGGGCCTGCGAACGGATGACCCCGGCCGTCACCTCGATGCCCAGTTCACTGCCGGCGGCGGCGAACGCGTCGCTGAATACCGTAGCGGCGTCGAGGGCCGCGTCGGGTGTCCGAGCGCCCTGGGAAGCACCCTCGGTGACCCATGACGAGTTGATGGCCAGCGGGAAGATGGGTGCGATCTCACCGGTAGCCACGTCCCCGGGCAGCCAGCCGGCGTTCAGGGTGGGTCCGACAAACAGGGTGTCGTCCAGGAGGATGGAGAACGGGGCGTCGGCCGGGTCGACGGCGGCGAGGGTTTCCTCGGCGAGGGTCTGCAGCCCAGCCCGTCCGACGACCGTCCCAGGATCGGATCTCCCGGCGGACAGCAGCACGTCCCCGCCTGCCACCAGCACCAGCTCGCTGGCCTGCTCCCCACCGACCACCGTTGTCTCAAGCCTGCGGTTCGGGTCGATTTTGGCCAGCACAGTAGCGGCAGTCAGCAGTTTCTGGTTGGATGCCGGCAACTGAAGCTTGTCCGAGTCCCTGTCAAAGAGGACATCGCCGGACTCAGCGTCCAGCACCACCCCGGAGAACCCGCCCGGTCCGTCCAGCGAGAGTTCCGCGTCAAGGGCGGCAGCCAGGAGGTCGGAGGTTGGCTGCGGTGCCGCCGGATCGAGGGCAGTGACGTGGGCGGGAGGCGTGAGCGTCGACGGCGGCAGCTGACGTGGGTCGGTAGTGGGTTCCGGCGTGGGCTCGGGCACCTCAAACGCCCCGATCACCGACGGTACGGCGGCAAAACCAAGGGGCACGGCAAGGATTGCGAACACCGCAACCAGCAGGGCTGCAGTGATCACACGAGCGCTACGGAGCATGCGGATACCCCCATCGGTGATCGGTCGAACTGGTTCGAACCCACGGGATGCGCCCCAAACCTATATGTTTAAGACTAGACCGACGCGGCAGCCCTTGCGGCATACCGCCGCGCGCTGCCCCACAGGATTCCACAGGAGAGTGCCATGAACCTCGACGTCACCATCGAGATCCCCAAAGGATCACGCGTCAAGTATGAAATCGACCACGAGACGCATCGGCTGCGCCTTGACCGTGTCCTCTTCACCTCGATGCAGTACCCCACCCACTACGGCTACTTCGAGAACACCCTCGGTGAGGATGGCGATCCGCTCGACGCCATGGTGATGCTGCAGGATTTTGACCTGATTCCCGGCGTTCTGGTGGAATCCCGCCCCATCGGCGTGTTCAACATGACCGACGACGGCGGCGGCGACGCGAAGGTCCTGTGCGTTCCCACCGACCCCCGCTTCGAGCACATCAAGGACCTCTCGGATGTGTCGCCGTTCCTGCTGGACGAGATCAAGCACTTCTTTGAGCGGTACAAGGATCTTGAGCCCGGCAAGTGGGTTGAGGCAGCGGACTGGGCCGACCGCGAAGCGGCCGAAGCCGAGGTTGAAGCCTCGCTGAAGCGTTTCCAGGAGCTCGGCGAACAGCGGGAAGAGGACGAGCCGCAGGGCCGCTAGACCCAGAACCGAAAACAACGGTTATCGGTTGATTAGAGCGTTGTAGAGCATGGTTTCAGGCATACTGAAGCCATGCTCTACGTTTTAACGATCAACCAGCGTGACTCCCGCGAGGTGGGGGATCTGGTCAATGATCTGCTGCGCGGGCTACGTCACGTCGACGCCGTGGTGCCGTTCCAGCGCTCGACGGGCGACGAGGTCCAGGGGGTAGTCGACAACGCTTCGACAGCAGTCGACGTCGCCCTGACCGCCCTCCGGCACCGGCGTTGGCACGTTGGTATCGGCGTCGGCGGAGTCAATCCACCGATCCCCGGAAACATCCTCGAAGCCCAGGGCTATGGGTTGGTCTACGCGCGCCGCGCCGTCACCCGGGCCCAGAAAACGGGTGAACGTATTCCGCTCGCCGTTGAGGGGCCTGATCCCGAGGTGGCGGCCGAGGCTGAGGCGGTACTGCGCCTCCTTGGTCAGATTGTGTTCACCAGGACGGAAGCCGAGTGGAATGTTCTTGACCTGTTGACTCCCGGCGCCAGGGGGCAGCAGCGGCTGATTGCCGCTGAACTGGGGATTACCACCCAGGCTGTCAGCAAGGCAGTGGTCAGATCACACTGGGTTGAAGAGTGGGCCACCCGGCCTGCGGCTGCGAGGCTCCTCGACCTCACTGCCGGGCCGGCCGCGTTGCCGCCGTCGACGTTGCCGTATACCCCTGGCTCCTAGACCAGGGTGCGGAGGACCTTGGCGGCACCGTCGTCGTCCACGCTGGCTGTCACCTCGGTTGCCGCGGCCAGCACCTCGACCGGCGACTGACCCATCGCAACACCGCGGGCTGCCCAGGCCAGCATCTCGATATCGTTGCGCCCGTCCCCCAGGGCAACGGTGTGCGACGGGTCAATGTCCAGGCGGCGACGCAACAGCTCGAGGGCACTCGCCTTGGTGACGCCGGCCGCCGCGATGTCCAACCAGGCCGTCCACCCCACCGAATAGGTGACACCGTGGAGGCCGATTGCCTCGACTGCCTCACCGAACTGCTCAGCGGTGCTGTCAGTACTGAACACCACGACCCGGACCGCTGCGGCGTCGAGCATGTCCTCAAAGTCGACGGTGCGGGTCTGGGCGCCGAAGCTCGCATCATCAAACGGTTCAGTGGCGAGGAAGTTCCCCTCGTCATCCTCGAGCGCGTATTTGGCGGTCGGCAGGCGTTCCCGCAGCGCAACGAGAGCCGGTCGGGGGTCGAAGGTGACGCGGTCAATGATCTCAAAACCCTGTGGCAGGGTGGGATCGATGCGGAGGGTGACCCCGCCGTTGGAGCACACGCTGTAGCCGCGCGTGAGCCCGATCTGTTCCATGATGGGCAGTGCAGCACCAAGCGAGCGGCCGGTGGCGATGATGACCTCATGCCCGGCGTCGACGACGGCCCGGGCGGCGTGACGTACCTCATCGGTCATTCTTCCCTGGTGATCAACCAGCGTGCCGTCGACGTCGAGCGCGATGAGTTTCCGGTGGGGCTGCTGGTCCTCGGTGCCGGCAGGATTAAATTCTTTCATTACCCCAGTGAACCAGATTCGCCGCGTGGCGGGGTAGGCAGCGTCAGGAGGCGCCGAGCACCGGCAACACGTCGAGTCCGCCGAGGTACGGCCTGAGCGCCTGCGGCACTGTCACCGAGCCGTCGGCATTCTGGTGGTGTTCCAGGATCGCGACAATCCAGCGGGTGGTGGCAAGGGTTCCGTTGAGTGTCGCGACCGCGCGGGTGCCCTTCTGCCCCTCGGGCTGCCGTTCACGTATGTTCAGTCGGCGCGCCTGGAACGTGGTGCAGTTGGAGGTGGAGGTGAGTTCGCGGTACGCCCCCTGGGTGGGGACCCACGCCTCGCAGTCGAACTTGCGGGCCGCGGACATTCCCAGGTCCCCAGCGGCCGTGTCGATGACCCGGTAGGGCAGCTCCACCTTGGCGAGCATTTCCTCTTCCCACGCCAGCATCCTGGCGTGCTCCGCGTAGGACTCCTCCTCGGTGGTGTAGGCAAACATTTCGACCTTGTTGAACTGGTGCACCCTGATGATTCCCCGGGTGTCCTTGCCATGCGAGCCGGCTTCACGGCGGTAGCAGGAGGACCAGCCGGCGTATCGGACCGGGCCCGCTGACAGGTCGAGGATCTCGTCGGAGTGGTAGCCGGCCATGGCCACCTCCGAGGTTCCCACCAGGTACAGATCATCTTCGGCGAGGCGGTAGATCTCGGCATCATGGGCCACATCGAAACCGGTGCCCTGCATGATTTCGGGGCGAACCAGGGTGGGGGTGATCATGGGGGTGAACCCGGCATGGACTGCCTGGTCCATGGCCATGTTGAGGAGCGCCAACTCCAGGCGGGCTCCGACGCCCTTGAGGAAGTAGAAGCGTGAGCCGGAGACCTTCGCTCCGCGTTCCATGTCGATGGCCCCGATGAGCTCGCCAATTTCCAGGTGATCCCGGGGGGCGAAGCCTTCGCCGGTGAAGTCCCGTGGTGCTCCGACGGTTTTGATGACCTCAAAGTCGTCCTCGCCGCCAGCTGGCACGCCGTCCTGGATGGCGTTGGGAAGACTGCGAAGAAGTGCTTCCTGCTCCTGACGGGCCGTCTCGGCCTCGGCTGCGGCAGCCTTCACCGAGGCAGCGAGCTCCTTGACCTCGGCGAGCAACGCCTGCTTCTCCTCACCCTTGGCCTGGGCGACGCGCTTGCCGAAGGCGTTCTGGTCTGCCCTCAGGGATTCGGCGCTGGTGACCACCTCCCGACGGCGGGAATCAGCCGAGATAATCGCATCGACCAGGTCGACATCAGCACGCCGGGCGCGCTGTGACGTGCGGAATTTCTCGGGATTGTCGCGGAGTTCGTTAACATCGATCACGTGCCAACACTATCAATGGCACGGCGTGACGATGCCCCTACCTCTCAGCGGGGCGATACCCTGAGGGACATCATGCAACTTCGCCTGATAGTCCTGATTGCTTTGGCCCTGGTCGCGGGCGGTTCCGTAGCGAGCTGGCTGGGCGTACGACGGCTGCATTTCCGCAAACCGCCGGCTCCCGACGCGGCGCCTCCCCTCCCCGCACCGACCGGTCGGCAGCGGGTGGCCCTCGTGGTGCACCCGGGGAAGTTCAATGCGGGGCTGGCCCGCGACCTGGTCGAGGTGGCTTGTGCTGAGGCTGGCTGGGACCCGCCCCTGGTTTTCGAGACCACGGTCCTGGACCCGGGCTTCGGGCAGGCCTGCCAGGCGCTTGAGGCGGGGGCCGACGTCGTCGTCGCCGCCGGTGGGGACGGGACGGTCCGGGCCGTAGCCCGGGCGATGGCGCACCAGACGGCCGTGCTGGGACTGATCCCGCTGGGGACGGGGAACCTGCTGGCCAGGAATCTTGGCATTCCGGTAGCGGATCTGGCGGCGCGTGTCAGCGACGCCCTCCATGGTGGGGGACGGCGGATCGATATGGGACGCGTCGAACTGCTGAACAACAGGACCGGCTCACGCACCGGGCACGTGTTCCTCGTGATGGGCGGGGTGGGCCTGGATGCAGTGGTTGTCGCGGCGACCCGGGACGTCCTGAAGGAAAAGGTGGGGTGGCTGGCCTATAGCGAGGCGGGCTTCCGTAGCCTGCCGGGTAGACGCCAGCGGATGGGAATCAGCCTCGACGGGCAGCCAACGCAGAGCCGGACGGTCCACAGCGTGCTGTTCGCCAACTGCGGGAGGCTTCCGGGCGGGATCGAGCTGATCCCCGATTCGACGCTCGATGATGGCTTCCTGGATGTGGTGGTGATCAGTCCGCGGAGCATCCTCGGGTGGATCTGGATGGGGGCGAAAATTGTGCTCCGTCCCCGGAGCGTCATCCCGGTGATCAACTACTATCAGGCACGGAGCGTCACCGTCACTGTGTCAGAACCGACAGAGACCCAGCTCGACGGGGACCTGGCGGGGGTTGTCACGTCACTGACCGTCAGCATTGATCCTGGTGCACTGGTTGTCAGGTCATTTCCTGCACCCGATTCCCAGCGCACCAGACCACTGGTGCGGCGGGTTCGCGGCTAGCGGGAGCCGCCTTCGGTATCGGCATCGGTGTACTCACCCTGCGGGCCGGTACCGTCGGACGGGTCTTCCTCGACGTCGGTGTACTCACCCTCTTGCTCGGGGTCCTGTTCGCCGGTGAAACCCCCCTCGGTTGCGCTCTTCTTCTGCGCGCCGGTGTACCCGCCGCCGGGGACTGGCTCCAGGTTCTCGGTATCCGAGTCAGGGAAATCGCCCTTCGCCTGACTGTTGATGAGCTGCTGCTCCTCCGAGAACCGCAGATCGTTCGCCTGGTCTCCGGCGTCTCCGCGGTAGTTCTCGTCGGAGGCGGCTCCGCCACCCTCGTTAGGGCTGGTGTTTCGTCCTTCGTTAGCCTGCTCGCTCATGGTGCGCCTTTCGTTGAACGTTTGCGCCAACGCTGGCGCCTTGAGTGAAGCCTACTGACGAACCGGTTCCAGTGGGAAGGATCCTCACGCTTTAAGCAGCCCGCGAACAGCTTTCTCGGACGCCGAATAGCTGGCAATCTCGATAACTTCGCCTGCCATGAACCGATCGACCAGACGAGGGTCCACGTAGGAGCGTTTCGCGACGGCTGGAGTGTTACCGAGCCGCTCGGCCACCGCGCGCATGGTTGCTGCAACGGCCTTCTGTCGTGCGGTGCGGCTCGTGGCCAGGAGGTCGCTGCGCGCGAGGTCCATGGCTGCAACGACCGTCGCCTGCCAGGTGCGGAAGTCTTTGGCGGTGAAGCCCTCACCGGTGACCTGGCGGAGGAACCCGTTGAGCTGTGATGCATCGACGCGGTGCCATTCACCGTCTGCGGTCCGGTAGGCCAGGGCAGTGTCGGCTGGTTCGCGCTTGAGCATGGGCCGCATCGCTGCCGAAAGGTCAGCGTCCTCAATTGTCGATTCCCACTGTTGGCCGCTTTTCCCCGGAAATTCGAAGGTGATGACCGACCCCTTGATGCTGACGTGGTCAACCTGGAGGGTGGTCACCCCAAAGGAACCGTTGGCTTCGGCGTACTGTTCGGACCCGATCCGCAGCGACCCCGAATCGACAATCCGCAGCGCGGCGGCGAAGGCGCGCTCACGTGGGACGCCCCCGCTGCGCAGATGGGAGGTGATGACCCGCCGGGCTGCGGGCAGCTTCTCCCCGAATTCCAGGGCACGATCAAACTTTTCGCGGTCCTTCTTCTCCCGCCACGCCGTGTGATAGATGTACTGGCGGCGGCCTGCCGCGTCGGTGCCAAGGGACTGGATATGCCCGTTGGGGTACGGCGCAATCCAGACGTCCTGCCAGGCCGGCGGGATGGCCAGCTCCTTGATCCGCCGCAACTCGGCGGCATCACGCAGTGGTGTGCCGTCGGGTGTCCGGTAGCCAAAGCCCTTCCCATGCCGACGGCGGGTGATGCCCGGTTTTTCACAGTTACTGCGGCGAAGTCGAGGCATGGATGCCACCTGTCCGGATCGAGAAGATCAGCCTACTGCCTATCTGGGATCCGGTGGCGGGTGGGTGAGGCGACGCTAATCGCCCCTGAGGATCGAATCCACCCAGATCCGCGCCGCCCGGAACGCCTCATCGGAGGTATGCCGGGCCACCGAGTGTTCACGCCGGTCGGCCCTGGCGTAGGAGCCCAGGAACCGCAGGTGGGGGCTGATCCTGTGCAGCCCTTTCAGAGCGTCGGCCACCCGGGCATCAGCGATGTGTCCCTCGGCGTCAATGCTGAAGAAGTAGTCGCCAAGGAACTGGCCGGTGGGTCGGGATTCGATTCGGCTGAGGTTCACCCCGCGGGCGGCGAACTGGTCGAGAATTTCCATCAACGCCCCGGGGTGGTCCTCCGGTAGTGGAATAACCAGCGTCGTCTTGTCTGCCCCCGTGGGCTCGGGAAGCACGTTGGGCCGGCTGACCAGAATGAACCGGGTCACGGCGTCGGCCACGTCGCCAATATGGCTTCCCAGGACCTCCAGGCCCAACCGTTCGGCCACGAAAGGTGAGCAGATGGCCGCATCGTAGGGGCAGTCGGCGTCGAGAAGGCCCACTGCAGCCGCGGCAGTCGACGAACCCGGCATATATTCTGCATCTGGAATATGTTTGGCGGTCCACACCTGACATTGCGCCCAGGCGTGCCCATGGGTGGAAATGGTGCGCACCGCGGTCAACGGCGTCCCTGGTTTGGCCACCAGGACGAAGGTGATGGGAACCAGCACCTCGCGGATAATCCGGAGGGGATCGCCCTGCGCAATTGCGTCAAGGGTGGCGCTCACTCCGCCTTCCACCGAGTTTTCGATGGGAACCATGGCGGCGTCGATCGAACCGTCCCGTACCAGATCCAGTGCGGCGTTAACGGTCGGGGCGGGCACCCGGCGGGCGACATCGGCCCCGGGCACCTGCAGCAGGGCCGCCTCGGTGAAGGTCCCCTCGGGGCCGAGGAAGGTATAGGACGCCGGTGTGGTCATGGTTGTGGACTCACAGGACTGTGGGCGTCTGATCGGTGTCGGAGAGCATCGGGCGATCCGCCTCAAGCCACGCGCCCATCCCGCCGGCCACGTTGACTGCCGAGTACCCGTTGGCCACCAGCCACTGTGCGACTCGCTGGGAACGCCCGCCGGTCCGGCAGATCACATGCAGGTCAGCGTCGGGGTCAAGTTCATCCAGCCGGGCAGGAATCTGCTCCATCGGAATATGCAGTGCGCCGTCAATGTGGCCGGCCGCCCACTCGTAGTCTTCCCTGACGTCCACCACAACAGTGTTCTCGACGATTGAATCAATCGAGACATTCTCAGCCTCACTCATCACGCAGCCCCTTCCCATGGGTCGTATTCCGCCCAAGCCTATAGTGGAAGACGAGCCGTACCCACCATGCTGCACCCAACCGGGAGGTAACAATGCCAGCTGACCGCCCCACCATCCTCGCGACCTCTGGGGGGTACCGCAGGGGCCTCCGGGTCGACCTCGAATTCAATCTGCTCCTGCACCATGCAGTTGAACTGTCCGGTGTCACCGGGCGGGCCCCGCGGGTCACCTACGTGGGCACGGCTGGCGGAGACTCGAGGGAGTGGAACCAACGGTTTACCGAGGCCGCGCGGATTGCAGGCTTTGACGCAGCGTGCCTGAACCTGTTCACCATGCCGAACATCGATCCGATGGAGGATCACCTGCTGTCGCAGGACGTGGTGTGGGTCGGCGGTGGATCGGTGGCCAACCTGCTGGCCGTCTGGCGCGTCCATACCCTCGACCAGCTCTTCCACCGGGCCTGGCAATCCGGGGTGGTCCTTGGCGGGGTTTCCGCCGGGTCGTTGTGCTGGTTCCAGGGTGGAGCGACTGATTCCTTCGGTCCTGACCTGCAGCCAGTCACCAACGGGCTGGGCTTCCTCCCCTACGGCAACGGCGTGCATTACGACTCAGAGGAGCGCAGACGTCCGCTCATCCACCGGATGGTCGCCGACGGCACACTCGGAGAAACCCATTGCACCGACGACGGCGTGGGCCTGGTGTATCACGGCACCACCCTGGTGGAGGCAGTCAGCGAAACCCCGGGCAAGGGCGCCTACATTGTCCGTGCCGGCGCCGGGGAAAGCGTCGATGCGGTTGCCGTCGAGGAGCGTATGGAGCCCCGGCTGCTGGGACAGATCCAGTGACGGCGCTCCACGACCTGACCGCGCTGGCCCAGAGGGACGCGATCGCGCGCGGCGAACTGGGCTCCCGCGAATTGACCTCCCACTACCTCAGCCGGATTGGAGAGCTCAATCCCCGATTGGGGTCCTTCATCACCATCACCGCTGACCAGGCTCTCCGGGAGGCCGATGCAGCGGACAGCCGTCAGGCGTCGTCGGCACGTTCGGGCGGTCACCTGCCGGTGCTCCATGGCATGCCGTTGGCGCACAAGGACCTGACCGACGTCGCTGGCGTCCTGACCACCTACGGCACGGCGGCGATGGACCCTGTGCTGGCGACAACGGACTCTCCACTGGCAGCCATTCTGCGTTCAGCTGGGGGCATCAGTCTCGGCAAGACCCAGGTGCCCGAATTCGGGCTCAGCTGCCACAGCGAAAACACGATTGCCCCGCCAGCCAGGAACCCGCTTGATCCGTCGCTTAGCCCCGGCGGATCGTCCGGCGGCAGCGCTGCGGCCGTCGCCGCCGGAATGATTCCGTTTGCGCCGGGCAGCGATGGCGGCGGATCAGTGCGCATTCCCGCTTCAGCGACCGGCCTGATCGGGTTGAAACCCAACCGGGGGCGAATTCCGTCCCTTTCCGGGCAAGCGGACCTGGGCCAGTTCGTGGTGGCCGGGCCCCTGGCCCGGACCACCGCCGACGCTGCGCTGCTCCTGGATGCGATGGTGGCCGAACCAAACCACCGGGCCACCAGCGCGGTGCCGGGATCGACATCATTCCTCGACGCCGCCCTGCGGGCGGACGGGACGTTCCGGATCGGGGCAAGCACAGTCTCCCCCTTCGCCAGCGCCTATGACATTGTCCTGGACCCCGCGGCGCAGGCTGCCTACGAGCTGGGCATCGCCGCCCTGGGCGCCGCCGGCCATGATGTGGTCGACGCCGACATCAGCTACGACCCCCGCTACCACGAGGCCTTCCAGCTGGTCTGGACCGCAGCATTGGCAACCGCACCCATCCCGCCGGACCGCGAGGCACTGCTCAGCCCGCTCGCCCGTGACATGCGGCGCCGTGCCCTGGGTCGCAGCGCGGCCGACCTGGTCGCCGCCGTCGACACGCTTCGGCAGTTTGAGCAGCAGACCATTGCCGACTACTCGCGGTATGACCTCATTCTGACGCCAGCGCTAGGCCAGACGCCCCGCCCGATCGGGTGGTACGAGTCAGATGAGGGTGATGTCGATTACATGAAACAGTGCCAGTACTCGCCCTTTACGTCGATGGTGAACGTGTGTGGACTGCCGGCGATCACCCTGCCCACCCTGACCACCGACGGTGGTCTTTCCATGGGAATCCAGCTGATCGGACGCCCCAGCGCTGAGGCTCAGCTGCTGGCGGTTTCGGCGCAGCTTGAGGCGCGGGGCGCCTGAACGTAACGGCTGCGGCGTCGGCCGGGTCCGTTTCAGTAGCCAAAGGCCCGTGGCACCATGGGATAAATGACCACATCATCTGAGACGTCCGCCCGTCCGGCGGAAAGAACATTCATGGGCCACCCCCGAATGTTGGCCAATCTGTTCAGTATCGAACTGTGGGAGCGCTTCTCCTTCTACGGGATGCAGGCCATCCTCCTGCTGTACATGACCTACAGCGTCACCGAGGGTGGGCTGGCGATCAACCAGGGCGTTGCCGCTGGCCTGGTCGGGGCGTACGGCGGCGGGGTCTACCTCTCTACCATCCTCGGCGCCTGGCTGGCCGACCGGGTCCTGGGGTCTGAAAAGGTCCTGTTCTACTCGGCAATCATGATCATGCTCGGCCACATCGCCCTGGCTGTGCTGCCCGGCGGCGCGGGTCTGACGGTGGGCCTGATCCTCGTGGGCATCGGCTCCGGCGGGCTGAAAGCCAACGCCACCTCGCTGGTCGGCACCCTGTACCGGCAGGGGGATGAACGGCGCGACGCCGGCTTCTCCATCTTCTATATGGGCATCAACCTCGGCGCCCTGATCGGCCCGCTGATCACTGGTTGGCTGCAGCAAAGCTGGGGCTTCCACGTGGGCTTCGGTGCTGCGGCAGTGGGGATGGGCATCGGGCTGGTGCAGTACACGCTGACCCGGAAGAGCCTCCCCCGGGAATCGCATGCGGTGGAGAACCCGCTGCCATCCTCCGAGTACCGCAAGTGGCTGCTGATCGCCGTCGCCTTCCTGATCGCCGTCGCGGTGGCCATCCTGACCGGTGCGGTCACCCCCGACAACCTGGCGGACCTGATGGCCTATGCGGCGATCATCGCCACAGTCGCCTACTTCACGGTGATCCTGCGCAGCCCCAAGGTCAGCGCCCTGGAACGCCGCCGGGTGTATTCGTTCATGCCGCTGTTCCTCGCGAGCGCGGCGTTCTGGGCCCTGTTCCAGCAGCAGTTCACTGTGGTGCTCCTGTACTCGGAGCAGAGCCTCAACCGGGAAATCCTCGGTTGGACCATGCCGGCCGCCTGGGTGCAATCCATCAACCCGGCGTTCATCATCCTGTTTGCGGCGGTCTTCGCGACGCTGTGGACCAAGCTGGGATCCCGGCAGCCGTCGTCGCCGCTCAAGTTCGCCCTTGGCCTGATCTTCATGGGTATCGCCTTCCTGATGTTCATTCCGTTCTCGGGCGGTGGCGCGAACAGCACACCGCTGCTGGCGCTGGCCATGATCCTGCTGTTCTTCACGTTCGCCGAGCTGTTCCTCTCCCCGATTGGCCTCTCGGTGGCCACCAAGCTGGCGCCGGACACGTTCAGGACCCAAATGGTGGCCCTGAACTTCCTGTCCATTTCCCTGGGCACCACGGTGTCGGGCATCCTGGCTGGCTACTACGACCAGGACAACGAGATTCCCTACTTCTCCTTCAGCGGGACTACCGCGATCGTGCTGGGCCTCCTCCTAGTCGCAGCAACTCCAGCAATCAAGAAGCTGATGTCCGGGGTCCGGTAGCCCACCCTTTGGCCGAACGGCGTCCGTCCCTGCACCGGGGCGGGCGCCGTCGTCGTTGTGGCAGGTGCTGCGGGCCCCGGCCGGTATTGCGCGCCGCCGTGTCATGAATAAGACTGTTACTCACCGGTAACCCGCAATGATCGAAGGAGATCACGTGCCCAACCTCGCCAACAACCTCGCGTCGACTGCCCTGGTGCACCCGGACGCGGTGGGCATCAAGCTCGACGACGTCGAACTCACCTTTGCCGCATTGGACGGGTGGAGTCAGCGGGTATCCCGGCTGCTGGCGCAGAAGGGCGTACGGCGTGGGGACCGGGTGGCGTTGATCATGCCGAATATTCCACAGATGGCATTTATCTACTACGGCGTCCTACGCTTCGGTGCGGTGGTGGTTCCCCTCAACCCCCTGCTGAAGGCCCGCGAGGTGGCCTACCACCTGACCGACTCAGGTGCGCGGCTGGTGTTTGCCTGGGAGGGAATTGTCGCTGAGGCAACGAAGGGCGCGGAACAGTCGGCTGACGATCAGGGCGGCGCGCTGGAGGTCATCGCTGTCGATGGGGCGACGTTCATGCAGCAGTTGGGAGCCGTAGAACCGGACCCTGTGGTCGCAACAGTTGATGCTGATGACACTGCGGTTTTGCTCTACACCTCGGGGACCACCGGCCGGCCCAAGGGCGCGGCGCTGACCCACTCCAATCTGCACCGCAACACCGAGATATCGCGGGACCTGATGGGCACGAAAGTAGGAGACGTGCTCTTCGGCGGGCTCCCGTTCTTCCATATTTTCGGGCAGACCTGTGCGTTGAATGCGGCGATGCTGACCGGCGCCACGGTGACGCTACTCCCCCGGTTCGAGCCCGGGAAGGCACTGGAGATCATCGCACGCGACCACGTGACGATCTTCGAGGGTGTTCCCACCATGTATATCGCCATGCTGCGGCATCCGTCGGTGGCCGGGACCGACCTGTCATCGCTGCGCGTGGCCGTGTCGGGCGGGTCGGCGCTTCCGGTCGAGGTGCTTCACGAGTTTGAACGGGTCTTCACTGCTGAACTGCTTGAGGGGTACGGCCTGTCCGAGACATCACCGATTGTCAGCTTCAACAGGCGCGGGACGGTCCGCAAACCGGGTTCGATCGGGACCCCTGTGGACGGCGTCGAGGTGCGGATGGTGGACACTGACGGACTGGAGGTGCCCACCGGCGAGGTGGGTGAGCTTGCTGTTCGGGGTCACTGCGTGATGAAGGGGTATTGGAACAACGCCGATGCCACGGCTGCTGCCATCCCTGACGGCTGGTTCCGCACCGGTGATCTGGCACGGTTCGACGAGGACGGGGCGATCTTCATTGTCGACAGGAAGAAGGACGTCATCCTCCGCGGGGGTTACAACGTCTACCCGCGCGAGGTGGAAGAGGCGCTCTACGAGCACCCCGCCGTCGCGGAAGCCGCAGTCATCGGCGTTCCGGACGACCTTCAGGGTGAGGAGATTGTTGCGGTGGTGGGCATCAAGGCCGAACTCGCGCCGGCTGACGACGACGCCAGGGAACGGCTGAGCTCCGAAATCCTCGAATTCGCCAAGGAGCGGGTTGCCGCGTACAAGTACCCCCGCAGGGTGGTGCTCGTGGAGGCCCTCCCCAAGGGGCCGACGGGAAAGATCCTCAAACGCGAGATCCAGGTCTAGCGGCCGGGCTGCCTGCCTGACCGGAGGTCGCGGGGAACGGGCAGGGAGGCCCATCATGAGCGCACCAGGTGACCAGACCGCCAGGGTGTTGCGCGCCTGGGAACGGAACGCCGGGACCTACGACCGGCAGATCGCCTTCCTGGACCGGGTTTGGTTTGGGGGCGGCCGCGAATGGCTGGGTGCCCGGGCAGCTGGCCGGGTCCTGGAGGTTGCCATTGGTACGGGACTGAGCCTTCCTCACCTTCCGAATGATGTGCAGGTGACCGGGGTTGACCTCAGCCCGGCCATGCTCGCAGTCGCAGTTGACCGTGCACAACGGTTGGGCCGCGACGCGGACCTGCGGGTAGCCGACGCCGAACAGTTGCCGTTCGACGACAACTCATTCGATACCGTGATCTGTGGACTGTCGCTCTGCGGGATTCCCGCTCCGGAGGCCGCCATCCATGAGGCCTGGCGGGTACTGGTGCCCGGCGGGAGGCTACTCCTCCTCGATCACGTGGCCAGCACCTGGCCCCCGGTGTACGTGCTGCAATGGCTGCTGGAACGGTTCACGATCCGGGCCGCCGGCGAACACTTCACCCGCCGCCAGCTACCCCTCGTGCGCGCTGCCGGGTTCACCGTGGTCGAGGTGGAACGCCTCAAGGCAGGCACCATTGAAAGGATCAACGCCCGTAAGCCCTCAGCTGGTGGACCGGGGCGCTGAAACACGCAGCGCATTTGTGGCCCGGGGCTGTAATAGTCACGGTTCTTTGGCATGCTGTAGCAATGGCAAACCGAGCGGGCACAGTCGCCCTCCCCAGCGATCTCGTCAATATTTCCTCTCTTCTGGACGCGTATTTCGACGTTGTCCCGGACCTGAGCAACCCTGCACAGCGGGTGGCGTTTGGCACGTCGGGTCACCGCGGGTCCTCCCTGAAGGCGTCGTTCAACGAGGGGCACATCGCTGCGATCACCCAGGCGATCGTCGAATACCGGGCGGGGCAGGGCATCACCGGCCCCCTGTTCATGGGGCGGGATACCCATGCGCTGTCCGAACCGGCCCAGCAGACGGCCCTTGAGGTCCTGGCCGCGAACCAGGTGACGGTCAAGGTGGACGCGCGCGGCGCCTACACCCCCACCCCTGCCGTCTCCCACGCGATCCTTGCCTACAACGCCCGCGGCGCGGATCAGGCCGACGGGATCGTCATCACCCCCTCGCACAATCCTCCCGGCGACGGCGGATTCAAGTACAACCCTCCGCACGGCGGCCCCGCGGACTCGGACGCGACCAACTGGATCGCCGACCGGGCCAACGCCCTGATGGAAGGCGGGCTCCGCGAGGTTCGGCGCGTCCCCGCAAGCCAGGCGCTACAGGCGGAGGGCATCGGCTCCTACGACTTCCTGCAGCACTACGTCGAGGACCTGCCCACCGTCCTCAACCTTGACGCCATCCGGGCATCCGGACTGCATATCGGCGCCGATCCCATGGGCGGGGCGGCAGTCGATTACTGGGGTGCCATCGGTGAAACCCACAACCTCAACCTGACCGTGGTCAACCCTGCCGTCGACCCCCAATGGGCGTTCATGACGCTCGACTGGGACGAAAAGATCAGGATGGACTGCTCCTCCCCGTCGGCCATGGCCTCCCTGATTGCACGGTCGTCGGAGTTTGATATCTCCACCGGGAACGACGCCGACGCCGACCGGCACGGGATCGTCACCCCCGATGCGGGGCTCATGAACCCCAACCACTACCTTGCCGTGGCCATTGACTACCTCTACCGGAACCGTCCGCAATGGCGGGCGGACGCCGTCGTCGGGAAAACCCTTGTTTCGTCGTCGATCATTGACCGGGTGGCCGCCGAGCTGGGACGGTCCCTCGAAGAGGTCCCCGTGGGCTTCAAGTGGTTTGTACCGGGCCTGCTCTCCGGCGGCCTCGCCTTCGGTGGGGAGGAATCTGCTGGAGCGTCGTTCCTGCGCCACGATGGTGGGCCCTGGACCACCGACAAGGACGGCATTCTGCTGGCCTTGCTGGCCTCCGAAATCACTGCTGTCACCGGACGCACGCCGTCGCAGCACTACACCGGCTTGACCGACCGCTTCGGCTCGCCCGTCTATGCCCGGATCGACGCGGCGGCGTCGAGGGAGCAGAAGGCAGCGCTGGGGAAGCTATCCCCGTCGGATGTCTCGGCCACCACCCTCGCCGGCGAGGCCATCACCGCCCGGCTGACCACCGCGCCGGGCAACGGGGCGTCGATCGGTGGGCTGAAAGTCACCACCGAGAACGCGTGGTTCGCTGCCCGCCCGTCGGGGACCGAGGACGTGTACAAGATCTACGCCGAGTCCTTCAAGGGTGCCGACCACCTGGTGCAGGTCCAGGCTGAGGCAAAGGCCCTGGTCGACGGGGTCATCGGCGGCTAACCCCGTGGCCCGAACCGGGAAGGGCTGGTGTGGGTAAATCCGCGGCCAGCTCAGAGGAGCCGACGCAGGAGCCACCTCTTCAGACCGGTGTGCGGCGGGTAGGCCAGCCGTAGGGTGTCGATTCCGGTGCCCTTGGACAGCACCCCGCGCAGCTGGCTGAACGTGTCGAAGGAATAGCGGCCATGGTACGCGCCGGTGCCGCTGTCCCCCACCCCGCCGAAGGGCAGTCCGGGCACCGTCAGGTGCAGGTTGCAGGCGTTGTGGCCGATCGCGCCGGCACGCACCCGTGCCTCAAAGTCCTGCCGCGCAGTCGACTCGTTGCTGAACAGGTACGCCGCCAGCGGACTGGGACGGGAGTTGATGAAGTTCACGGCTTCGTCCATCCCGCTGACCGCCAGGATGGGCAGGATGGGTCCGAAGATTTCCTCCTGCATCACCGGAGAGTCCGGCCGGACAGCCGTCAGCAGTGTGGGTTCAAGGTATCGGATGGCCCGGTCGTGGGCCCCACCGGTGTAGACGGTGCCGCTGCCGAGAAGTGCCACCAACCGGTCGAAGTGCTGCTCGTTGATGATTCGCCCGTAGTCGGCGCTGCGGTGCGGATCCCTTCCATAGAACTCGGCGAGCGCCTCCTTCAGGTGCTGCAGCAACTGCGTTTCGAGCCCCGCTGTGACCAGCACGTAATCGGGTGCCACGCAGGTCTGGCCAGCGTTAAGGAACTTGCCGAAGATCAGCCGCCGGGCCACCGCGCGGAGGTTCCCGTCCATGACGACGGCGGGAGACTTGCCTCCCAGCTCGAGCGTGACCGGGGTGAGCTGCTCAGCCGCGGCATGGGCGACGATCCTTCCGACGCGTGCTCCCCCGGTGAAGAAGATGGAGTCGTACTGCTGGCTGAGCAGCTCGGTGCTCACTTCGGGGCCGCCCTCCATCACGGTCACGGCAGTGTCATCGCAGTAGAGCGGCAGCAGGTCGGCGATCACCGCCGACGTGGCGGGGGCAAGTTCGCTCGGTTTCAGGACCGCGCAGTTTCCTGCAGCGAGCGCGCCGACGAGAGGTGACAGGAGCAGTTGCACCGGGTAGTTCCAGGGACCGATGATCAGCACCACGCCCAGTGGCTGTGCCTGCCGGTGTGCCGCCGCCGGCAGCAGCCCGGCCGGCACCGGTACGCGTTCGGCTGTGGCCCACGCGGTCAGGTGCTGCAGGGCATACTCGGCTTCGGCCCTGACCAGCGAAAGTTCGGAAACCAGTCCCTCCAGGCGGCTCTTGCCCAGGTCGGCGTGCAGGGCGTCGGTAAGATCCACCTCCCGCTCGGCGAACAAGCGGATCAGCCCCTTGAGCTGGGCCCGCCGCCAGTCCAGGGGGCGGGTGGTCCCGGCGTCGAACGTCCGGCGCAGCCGGGCCACGGCCGTCGCCGCCCCGACCCCCGATGAGAGGGTCACTGTGCGCGACCCGTGAAGTGCTCCATGGAGCTGTACACCTTGAACACCCGCCCGGCGACCACATCCCACACCGGCTGCGGCAGGACGCCCCGCAGCGCGCTGCCCAGTGCCACCGACCACGGTAACTGGAGGCGGGGACGCCCGGCGAGCAGCGCCCGCCAGGCCTTGTCGACGACGTCGGCCGGGTCCATCAGGGGCGTCAGCAGGGGGCCCCTTGCCCCCTCGAACATGCCCGTCCGGATGTAGCTGGGAATCAGCGTGGTGACCTTGATGTGGCGGTGACCGGCCTCGCGCAGTTCAAGGCGCAGCGAGTCGCTCCACCCGATCACCGCCCACTTCGATGCCGTGTAGACGCTCATCCGGGGGACCGACAGAGTGCCGGACGCTGACGCGACATTGAGGATTCGTGCCTGCTCGCGCAACGCGATGAGCTCCGGCAGGAACGCCCGGGTCAGATGCATCAGGGCGAGGGTGTTGATCTGCATGACCAGCGCGATGTCCGCCTCCTGCTCGTGCTCCCAGAAGTACTTCCCCCGCACAATGCCCGCGTTATTGATCAGTACAGCTGGGATCCCGACGTCGTTCCTGACGGCCGCTGCCGCCGCAGTGATCTCGCTGAGCGAGGCGAGGTCGACGACGTAGCTGTGCACCGAGGACCCCGCGCCCCCGAGGGAATCGGCAGTCTCGTGGAGCGCCTCGGCATCAACATCCCAGAGGACAACGGCGGCGGCCCGCTCCCTGACCGCGCGTTCCGCGTACAACCGGCCCATCCCGCTGGCAGCACCGGTGATGAGGACTATTCGGCCTTCGACAGTGAATGACATGAGTGCAACGTAACATCCCGCGGCGGACTGTAGGATTTCCGACAGACCACCCCACATCTTTTGGAAGGCACAGCCATGAGCAGGCTCGGTACCTCTTGGACACTCCACGGCGATGGGAAGAACGTTTTGCCGGGGCAGTTTGTCGCCCCGGATGAGCGGCTGAGTTGGCCCCGGACGGTGGGCATCGGCGCGCAACATGTGGTCGCAATGTTTGGCGCAACCTTCCTCGTTCCCCTGATCACCGGGTTCCCGCCAGCTACCACCCTCCTGTTCTCCGGCATCGGAACCATCCTGTTCCTGATCATCACCGCAGGGAAAGTTCCCAGCTACCTCGGATCGAGCTTCGCCTTCATCGCGCCGATCGCCGCCGCCCAGAGCCAGCACGGAGCGGCAGGCGCGCTCGGCGGGATCATCATGGCCGGTGCGGTCCTGGCGGTCATCGGCGCCATTGTGCACAAGGCTGGGTCCCGGTGGATCCAGGTGGTGATGCCACCGATCGTCACCGGTGCCATCGTCGCCCTGATCGGCCTGAACCTGGCCCCCACAGCAAAATCAAGCTTCGAGCAGGCACCCCTGACCGCAGTCATCACCGTGGTGGTTATCCTCCTGGTGACCGTCCTGTTCAAGGGAATCCTCGGGCGGCTCTCCATACTTGTGGGCGTTGTCGCCGGCTACATCGTCGCCATGGTGCGCGGAGAGGTGGATTTCGCTGCCATCGGCGACGCCGCCTGGATCGGCCTTCCCCCATTCCAGACCCCCGAGTTCCACCTGTCAGTGGTGGGACTGTTCATTCCGGTAGTCCTGGTCCTCGTCGCCGAGAACATTGGCCACGTGAAGTCGGTGGCCGCGATGACCGGACGCGATCTTGACCCGGTAACCGGGCGCGCCCTGATGGCCGACGGCCTCGCCACGATGCTCGCGGGGTCCGGCGGCGGCTCCGGAACCACCACCTACGCGGAGAACATCGGCGTCATGGCGGCGTCCCGCGTCTATTCGACGGCGGCCTACTGGGTGGCGGGAATCGTTGCCATCCTCCTGAGCCTTTTCCCTAAGTTCGGGGCACTGATCGCCACTGTCCCCGCCGGTGTTCTCGGAGGAGCCGGGGTGGTGCTGTACGGCATGATCGGCATCCTTGGGGTCCGCATCTGGGTGCAGAACCAGGTCAACTTCTCCAACCCCATCAACCTGTCGACCGCTGGCGTGGCACTGGTCGTCGGCATCGCCAACTTCACCTGGACCATCGGGGAACTCACTTTCGAAGGCATCGCCCTCGGCACAGCCGCAACCCTCGTGATCTACCACGGAATGAACAGCCTGGCCCGCTGGCGCGGCAGTGAGCATGTCACCGGGCCCGACGACGTCGACGCCTCCGACAAGGGGTCCCGCCCGTCGAAGCTGGGCTGAGCAGCATGGACATCTTCGTGGTCCACGGGTACCAGGCGTCTCCCGGCGAGCACTGGTTTCCCTGGCTGACGTCCCGCTTCCCGTCGCCTCAGGACAGCGTCACTGTGCTCGAACTGCCCACGCCGAACGAGCCCACCACAGCCGGGTGGATTGCCGCCCTCCAGGAGTCCATCGGCCGCCCTTCGGCCGGGACCGTGATCGTCGCCCACAGCCTCGGCTGCATCGCTGCACTCCGCTTCCTGGCGTCACTGGACCCGGGCTGGTCGCTCGGTGGCCTGATCCTTGTCGCCGGATTCGCTGAGCCTCTCGACTCTCTCCCTCTCCTCGACAGCTTTACCACCGGCAACGAGTTTGTCGACCGGCTGGAGATCTCCCACTGCACGGTGATCGGATCAGACAATGACCCAGTGGTGACTCCGGCGCTAACCGCCAGCCTCGCGGACAGGCTCGGTGGCAGGCTGGTCATCGTCCCCGGGGGCGGGCATTTCGGGTCCGACGACGGCTACCTGACCTTCCCCGAGGTTGAGGCGGAACTCGTTGGACTGGCTACTACGGCTGTCCGCGACTAGCGCGCAGCCCGGCCGCGCCCCTGGCAAGTTTCCGGGAGCGCCAGTGACAGGCTTCGGAGGTCGTCGTCGTTTGTCGTGACCACACGCTAGCCCCACGGAAGTCCGGTGGGGAGCTCCGCAACCGGATTAGGCTTGGGCCATGGGCGAAACGATGCGGGTCGGGGTGTTCCGGGATGGAGTGTTCAGGTGCGTCTTCCTCAACGGAACCGTGGGGGCGGGTAAGACATCGGTCGCCCAGGCGGCCGCAGCTCTCCTGGCCGCCGACGGCGTACCCCACGCGGTAGTCGATCTTGACTGGCTGCGCTATGCCTGGCCTGCCCCGTCCGGTGATCCGTTCAACCGCGACCTTGAGCTGGCCAACCTTGCCGCCCTGGTGACCAATTTCCGTGCGGCGGGCCCCACCGTTCTGATCCTCGCCGGGGTGATCGAGGGCTCCGCGCAACGTCAGCAATACGAACTGGCGCTGGGCTGCCCCCTCATGGCGATTCGCCTGGACGCCCAGCCCGCCACAATCCGGGACAGGCTCCGTCATCGTCACGGCTCCCTCGATCCTGCATTGGAGTGGCACCTGCATCGGGCCGGCGAGTTACAGGCGATTCTGGAGGAGGCCAACGCGGACGATGCAGTCATTTCAACGGAGGGACGTGATGTCAGCCAGGTGGCCACGGCGGTGATTGGCCTCGCCACCGAACATGCAGCAGAAACTGACACATCCAAAAGATCGCCTGCGACGAAGTAACCCACAGACAGCTACTTTAATCTTCAATTGAATGGCTGGAACGTCGAGGCACACTATGAACATTTCTTCTCCCACCTGCACTGACCGCCCTGCGGCCGGCGCCGCAACGCGACAACTCCTGTTGCGTGAGGACGGCGTCCTGCACGTGTGGTGGCGCCCCTCCACCGTGGCCACTATCGAGGATGCCCGAGCCACCCTCGATGCTTCCCTCCTCAACCCCGGAACGCGCCGGATCCTCATGAGCATGACTGCCGTGGCATTCACCAACGCCGCGCGCCGGGCCTTCTGCGATGAGGAGGGCATCACTGCCATCGCGCTGGTTGGCGAGGATCCAGTGGACCGTGTGGTGGCAGCGTTTGCCGATAATGCGGCACACCCGGCCCAGTTCTTCACTTCCGAGGGCGAAGCGCTCGACTGGCTCGAAACCTTCGCCTGACCCGACACCGCTGCGTGCGCGTCAGCCGCGGTGTCCTGGGCAGTGCCTAAACTGGTGTGATGTTGAGGATCAGTTTGCTGGGCGGGTCAGGGTGGGAGACCAGTTGATGGATCTGCAGCAGGTGTGGGCTTCAGCTGAATGGCGGGTTGGAGTGCAGCAGTGGATTACCCAGGTGCTCGAAAGCTGCAACCTCACGCAGACCGGCCCGCTGGAGCCGACCCGAACCCGGTTCTGGTCCACTCAACTCACCGTGCCAACCAATCACGGACGCCTCTGGTTCAAGGAAAACAATCCCGGCCAGTTCGCTGAGGCCGCCCTCGTGGCCCGCATGTCCGAACTGATACCCGATCAGGTGGCAGCGCCTCTGGCCATCGAACCAGCCAAGGGTTGGCTGCTCACTCCCGACCATGGGAAGACCCTCGCCTCCCTCAATTCAGCCGACTACCAACTGTGGGTCCGGGTGGTGAAAGACTTCGCCGACCTCCAACGGGAGCTCATCCCCCACGGCGCCCCGCTGGCCGCCGTAGGCCTGGTCAGCATGGATCCCTCAGTAGCCGGGAACTTCGCCAGCAACCAGTTACTCCTTCACACCGGTCTGCCGCCCGAGCATCCCCTGCATCTCTCAGCACAGGCTGCCGACGGTGTCTTCGCCAGCATTCCTGCCCTTGAGCGGGCTGCTGCAACCGTCCTGGCTTCGGGAGTCCCGCTGAGCCTTGAACATAACGACCTCCACTCGGGCAATGCCTTCATCCCCGTCACCACCACCGCCCCGCTGCGGTTCTTCGACTTCGGCGACTCCTATTGGGCGCACCCCTTCAGTTCGCTCTATGTTCCTCTCACCGTGATGCAGGAACAGTGGCAGACCACGCCTGACGACGCGCGGATCCGGCAAGTCATTACCGCCTACCTGGAGTGTTGGACAGACTACGCTCCAATGACCGAGCTGCGACTCGCACTGGAGCCGGCCCTCCAGCTGGCGCGGCTGCACCGTTATGGGTCGTGGTTGCGGCTCCTGATTCACGCCGACAACGCCTCGATGGCCCAGTACGGCCCGCACGCCCTCGGCTACCTGAGGACCCTGACCGATCCGGTGCTTCGGTAGGCCGTAGGCTTGCCGGGTGATGGAATTTTCGCTGGCGGCCAACGGGTCGATCGACGTGGTGCCGATGGTTTCCCTGCTCGCCAACCACTTCATCCCCGGCTGCGAGATCCCCGACGCACCCGGGTTGTCCCACACCCGACTCCTCACCACACCCACCGGCCAGTACGCGGCCACAGTCACCGTCAACCCGTCAGGGGTGACAGTCACCACCACCGCGCCAGCCAGCCAACTCCCCGCCCTGACAGCGACGGTCAGGCGCTGGCTTGACCTGGACACCGACCTTGACCAGGTGGCCCGGGCCTTCGACCCGGACCCGCTGCTCGGCCCACTGGTCCGCCGACGCCCTGGCTTGCGCGCCGTAGGATACCCAGAACCATTCGAGGCTGCCATCATGACCGTCCTCGGCCAACAGGTCTCGGTGGCTGCTGCTGGCACCTTCGGTGGACGGCTGGCCGCCGCCTACGGAACTCCGGGCGACGCAGGGCTGACCACCTTTCCCACTCCCTGGATACTCGCCGCGGCCCCGGCGGAGGACCTTCGCGGCGCCGTCGGCGTTACCCGCACGCGCGGGGCAACAGTGCAGCATGTTGCCCGTGCCTTCTGCGATGGGCTCGCCCTCCACGGTGACCCCGTTGCAGTCAGGAAGGCGCTGCTGGCTATTCCCGGGATTGGCCCGTGGTCGGCCGACTATCTGGCGGTCAGGGTGCTTGGCGATCGGGACGCCTTCACGCCGGGAGACCTGGTGCTGCGCCGGGCCATGGGCAACCCCAGCATCAGCGACGCCGACGCCGCATCCCAGCAGTGGCGACCCTACCGCGCGTATGCACTGTTCCACCTCTGGACTGAAGCCACTACAACCGGCCAGAAAAGTGCCGCAACTGCACGGTAGTGATTGCCCGACAACGCGTCTGCGGGAGAGGCACTTTCCTGGCCCCGCATGGCCAACCGGTTGCCCGGGTCAGCTGCCCTGGGGCCACTGACCGCTGCGCTGCATGGCCGTGGCCAGGCGGTCTGCACGGTCGGACACCAGCCCGTCCACGCCGCCGCCCAACGAAAGAAGCCGATCCATCGACTCGGCGTCGTTGATGGTCCAGACGTGAAGCGGCAGGCCAGCCTTCCTGCACCGCCTGACAAAGCGTTCAGTCACCACCACCACCCCTGCGTGCCGCACCGGGACCTGCAGGCAATGGACCCGGGCCAACCGCGCGAGGCGGCGCGTCTGACCCAGCGGACTCAGCAGCCAGAGCGACGCCGACCATACCCTCCCAGCCGATGATGCCACCGGACGGGTCAGCAGTTTCAGCACCCGCAACCGCCGACGGTCCGAAAAGGACGCAACCAGCACCCGCTCATGCGCCCCCAGCCGTTCCACCAGTTCAACGAACGGCTCCACTGAGGCGTCGTCCTTGATGTCGATGTTCAGTTTCATGGCTGGCCACCGGGTCAGCACTTGTTCAAGGGTGGGAATCGGCTCGACGCCCTGGATGAGGACGGATCCCAGGTCCTCCAGCGTGCGATCAGCCAGCGGGCCCACGGCGTCGCACACGCGATCGAGCAGTTCGTCGTGGAAGACCATGACCACTCCGTCGCTGGTGGTGCGGATGTCAATCTCCAGATAGCCGAAGCCCAGCTCCACTGCTGCGGAGAAGGCGGCCATCGAGTTTTCCAGCCCATCGGGTGAGAACCCGCGATGAGAGAGGGCCAGCCTCCGCTGTTCCCCGTCCGGTCCGACGTTCCGCAGGTAGGGGAGCATCCCTAGCGGGCGGCCTTCAGCTCGGCCAGGCGCTCCTCAAGGATCTGCGCCACGCCATCATCCTCGAAAGCCGGGGCCAGCAGGTCGGCTGCGGCGATCGCTTCCGGGTGCCCGCTGGCCATCGCGTAACCGGTGCCGGCCCAACCCAGCATCTGGACGTCATTGGGCATGTCCCCGAAGGCGACGACGTCGGCCTGGCTGATCCCGCGGGTCGCGGCGAACTCGGCGAGGGTGACCGCCTTGTCGATGCCTGGCATCGACATCTCCAGCAGGGCGATGCTGGGCGCCGAGTGGGTGGCGGTGACCAGGTGGGCCACTGCGGGTCGGACAGTATTCAGGAAGTGATCGGGCAATACGTCGCGTTCCCGGGCCAGGAATTTGATCACTCGCTCTCCCGCAAGGGAATCCGCAAGCGGCATCGCAACGGCGCCGGCGAGCAGTTCCACCGCGCCCTCCTCGGCGAACCCGTGCTCGATGTGGAAGCCGTTGACTGTTTCGGCGGCGAAGGAGGCGGCGGGGTAGAGATCAAGTATGATCTCGCGGGCGGCAAGAATGTTGCTGTGCTCCAGGAGATGGGCGCTCAATACCTTCTCTTCGTGAAGGCTGTAGGTCACTGCGCCGTTGGAGCAGATAACTGTGCCGCGGTGCCCTAGCTGTTCCCGTAGCGGGTCCAGCCACCGCGGGGGTCGGCCGGTGACGAACACAACCTCGACTCCAGCGTCCAGGCAGGCCTGGAACACTTCGATTGTCCTGGGACTGATCCTGCCGTCGTGGCCGACGATCGTTCCGTCCATGTCGCTGGCGACCAGGCGCATGCAGGTACTCCTCAATAAACGGGCGTTCAAACAGCAGGGCTATCTAAGCCTACCTGCGCCGACCCCGGCGGAACTGACCGGATCAGCGGGTTATGCCGGCCGTCCTGGGCGAGGCCGCTGGCTTCTGTCCAGGACGGCCGGCCGGCGCGTCCTACTGCTCGAAGGTGGGGATCAGCCGGGCGCGTCCGAGGGTATGCGAGAAGAGGTTGAACCCCAGATAGGCGTTGCTGCCTTCTGCGGGCACCTCAAGGGCTTCCACGTCTACTGCGTGCACCACCACGTGGTAGTGGTGTGGCCCATGACCGGCCGGAGGCGCCGCACCGATGAAACCGCTGAAGCCGCCGTCGTTCTTCAACTGAACTGCGCCCTCGGGCAGGTCGGTGCTGCCGTCCACGCCGGCACCGGACGGCAGGGATGTGGTGCCCACTGGAAGGTTGAAGACCGCCCAGTGCCAGAATCCGCTGGCGGTTGGGGCGTCGGGGTCGTAGACCGTCACGGCAAAGCTTTTAGTTCCCTCGGGGAACCCGCTCCAGGACAGCTGGGGCGACAGATCCCGACCGCCCTCGATGCCCATTGCCCCCGAGGCGTGCCTGATGTCCAACGGCTGGTTGTGCTCGACGTCGGTGCTGGTGAGGCTGAAGTCGGGGACTGCGGGGAGGTCTGCGTAAGGATCGCGGGTCATAACTGCTCCTGTTTCACTGGGGGTCTGCTACTAGCTCGCTGCGCACCGGTGGATTGGCACCGGCACGTGAGACGGTTACTGCCGCCGCCTTTGCTGCATAGGCGAGGACTGCTTCCAACTGCTCAACGGATAGGTGGCGAAGCTCATTCCGCTGGTGCGCGCCGACGAGGCCGCGGTCCACCAGCGAGCCCAGCAACGCCGACATGAATGAGTCTCCGGCGCCGACGGTGTCCACCACCTGGGTGGCGGGGGCCGGGACCGAGGTTTCGCCGCGTGCCACGACGGCCCACGGACCGAGGGAGCCGCGCGTCACCACCACCATCGCAGGGCCCTGAGCGAGCCATTGCCGGGCTGTTTCGAACACGTCCTGGCCCGGGTAAAGCCACTCAAGGTCCTCATCGGAGGCCTTGACGACGTCGGCGAGTGCGACAAATTTCTCGGCCTGAGCGCGGGCGAAGCCCACGTCCTTGACGATGCTCGGCCGGCAGTTCGGATCGTAGGAAATGGTCGCCAGCGGATGGGCGTGCTGGACGACGGCGAGCACCTCGGTTGCCCCCGGCTCCAGCATGGCGGCAATCGAGCCGGTGTGCAGGAGGGTGGTGCCGTCGAGGATCTGGTCGCTTTGCGCACGGACGGAGGGGAGGTCCCAAATAAGCTGGAACGTGTAGGAGGCTCCGCCGGCGGGATCCAGGCGGGCAGTGGCAATACTTGTGGGGTGACGGTCCTGCCCCATCGGTGTCAACACCGAGTTGCTGCTCAAGTGCTCGTGGATCATCCGGCCATACTCGTCGTCCCCCCAGCGGCCGATGAACCGGCAGGGGTGCCCCAGCCGGGCAAGCCCCACGGCCACGTTCATCGGGCTCCCACCCACGTGGGCGCGAGGTGAAGCGACATCGCTGATGACTTCGTCTATGAGGGTTTCCCCGATCACGGTGAGCACGCTAACAAGTTAGCATCCCCACCCGGTAGACGACCCCGCCGGGTGCCGAGGGGTTCACCAGGCCAACACTCGTTTACTGGGTGTGATCTCCGACACAGCGGACACCATCCCGTGCCTAGTTGCCTAAGGCTACGGTTAGACTGGATGAGCGGGCCGCCCCGAGCGGAGCCAGAAAACTTACTACCTGTTGGGGAATCCATGAAGATCAGAAATGCCGCGGCCATCGCCGTCATCGCTCTTGCCACGCTGACCGCGTGCGGCGAATCCACCGAGTCCGCTGCCCCTTCGGAGGCTGCGGCTCCCACCCCCGCGAGCTCGACCGCGCCCGCGCAGAACATTCAGCCACCGGAAACAAACGACCTGATGGGCGAGGCAAGCCCCGAAGGCGCGCGGGCATTCCTCCACCACGTCTTCGAGCTGAAGTCCTACAACCAGCGCACCGGGGAGACCGAACAGCTCCTCGCCGCCTTTGATGGCGCCGAAGCAGCGGCTACCGAGGCCGAAGACTTTGCGGCTATCTACGAGGATAGCGGTTGGGTTCTCGGCGGACAGCCGAAGGTCAAGCAGATCATCGTCACCACCCCCGCTGATGAGGTGGCCGAAGACGTTGAGGTTGACGCCCTGATCACCGTCAACCCTGATGCCTACACCTCGTTCGATGAGGCGGGCGAGGTTCAGGAAACCCGCCCGTTCGACCCCGCCGGCACCATCTACTCGGCGACGGTTGTTTACACGGACGGCGCCTGGAAGGCCACCTACCTCGAAGAGACCCCCGACGTGGAAATTCCGTCCGAGTAATCAGGTTCCGGTCGTCAGCGCAGGCCGTTGACGACCGGGCCGGGTTTTCCGCACAGCCTACCCGCCGGTTCGCTCTCGCTCTCGCTGTGAGGCCCAGTAGGCGGCCCCCACCAGTGCGGCGTCGTCGGGCAGGATTGCCTGTTCGATCGTGAAATCCTCGAGGCGCTCATCCACCAGCCTCAGTCCGGCGCGGATGGCGGGCTCCACCAGATCCCAGGACCTTGACATGGACCCGCCGATCACAAGGATCCCAGCATCGAAGCGCCTGATCACCACCGCCAGGGTTTCCCCGAGGGCGCCAAATGCGGCGTCCAGCACCCGCCGCGCGGTCTCATCACCGGAGCGGCTGAGGTCGGCGATGATGTGAACATCGGGGCCCGTTCCCGGATCCACCCCGGCGGCCTCAGCAAAAGCCGCGCGGATGGCCCTGCGGGACACAGTGTTCTCCAGCGGACTGCCCCGATACAGCTCGTGATGGATGCTCCCATCGGGAGAAACTGCTGGACCGGTGCTGACGGGTGTCCCATCGACCAGGAACGTTGACCCGACGCCGGTCCCCAGGGTGATGCAGATGGCACGTTCACGATTGCGGGCGGCGCCGAGCGCGTACTCGCCGATCCCGAAAGCGTCGGCATCATTGAGGAAGTGGATGATGCCGGGGGTGGGGGTGATGCGCTCCATCAGGGCGGCACCGAGATTGAAGCCGTTCAGGCTGTCGAACTTCCCCACGTGTTCAAACCGGCCGATCCCCTGCTCGTAGTCGAATGGTCCGGGGATCGCCACCGACCAGGTGGCTCCTGGTGCTCCCCCGAGTGCGTCGGCGGCAACCCCGATCTCCTCGACCAGGCTCGCCGCGGTGCCCTGGGCCTGCAGGTCAACGCGGGCCAGAGACTCCCGGTCAATGCGCCACGTTCCGGATTCCACCAGCGCGGCGGTGAGGTGGGTGCCTCCAATTTCAAGCACGGCAAGGGTGGTGCCACTCATCGATGGGCGCCTTTCAGTCGGTCTGATTACGGTATCCCCGAACCCGGATCAACAGTAATGCGTTGCGGTCCGCTGCGTTACCGGTCGGGCAACGTCTTCGACGGCGCCATCAGCCGATCCACTGCCTGCACCACCTGTGTCCAGGCGTCGGTGCCGGGCGTGATCATGGCGAAGTGATCGCCGGGAATCATGATCAACTCCGCGTCAGCTCCAGCGGCATCCGCAGCGGTCACGTAACTCTCCGATTGGCTGAGCGGCACCGTCGAGTCCTCCTCCCCGTGCAGGGCCAGCACCGGAACGGCGAGGGGAATCGCTGTCATTGGGTCGGCCAGCCGGTACCGTTCGGGGTCCCCGTCAGAATCTACGCTCAACAGGTTCCGCACCGCTCCCCCGCCCAGCGCCAGCTCATCTGCCTCGGCGAGGTTCAGGACCCCCGACTGGCTGACGACGCCGGTCAACGGCACCAGCGGCGTCCCGGCCCCGGGTGCGCCGTCAGGAAGCGTCGACCGTCCGGCAGCCCACACCGCCAGGTGGCCTCCCGCCGAGTGGCCGAGCGCCGTCGTCGTGCCCAGATCGAGTCCATGCTCCGCTGCCGCGGTCGCGAGGAGGTCAATCCCTGAGCTCACGTCGTCGAAAGTCTCCGGCCAGCCACCCCCGTTGCCGGCCCGCCGGTACTCAAGATTCCAGCAGGCATAACCGCGGGACGCCAAGTCCTCGGCAAGGGGCTGGCCCAGATCCAGTCCATAGCCGGCGCCCCAGTAGCCGCCGTGAATGATGATGACGACGCCGGGCCTGCGCTGGCCCACCGGGAGATACAGCTCGGTGAACTGGCTCGGATCGTCACCATAGGTGTAGCGCTGCGGTGTCACAGGGTCCTCCGGATTCTGGGTGGGGCCGGCGGGCGCACCGGGGGCGCAACCTGCGAGTGCTGCTGCGGCAGTCGCGGCGAAAAGGGTGCCAGCTGCACTCAGCAGCGTGCGTCGGGGTAGGTAGTCCACACCGGAAGCGTAGCCGCACCTGCCCTTCCCTTGTGGTCATCCCGATGTTTGAATGAACAAACCAATCAAGGGGGAATCATGCAGACCACCGGAACACGGCGGCTCGTCGCCGGCAGCGCGGCCCTCGCGGCAACGCTCCTGATTCTGTCGACAACAGTTTTTGACGTTATCAACAGGACTGCCTTAGAAGCCTCGATTTTTCTGCTCGCGACCGGAGCGGCTCTCCTCAGCGGCGGATTGTTCCTCCTGATCAGTGGCTTACGGGCACGGTCCCGGGACCTCAACACCGTACGCACCTACGATTCGCTCGGGTACGACTCGCCGGGTTTCGATCCGCGGCGCGGGACAACCTACGGGGGCAGCTCTGTCAGCACCCCCGACATGGCCCCGGTCAGATGTGCCGGGGATCTCGGTTCGCTCTAGCCCATCCCTTCCGTTGTGGTGACCCCGGTGCTTAAATGGACAGACCAACCAAGGGGGAACCATGCACAGCACAGGAACCTGGCGGCTCGTCGCCGGCGGCATCGCTCTGGTAGCGACCATCTTCGTCCTACCCACCGCGCTGTTTGAGGTGTTCAACGGCACCGCCGAGGGTGGCACTATCGCCCTCTTCAGTGTGGGAGCGGTCCTCCTGCTGGGCGGACTGTCTCTGGTGATCACCGGGCTGCGGATGCGATCCCGCGACCTGAATACGGCGCGCAGCTACGACACCCGGCAGGCGACCACCCAGGACGACGACCGGCCCATCGACAGCCACTCCATGCCGACCGCCGCCCGCCAGGGACAGATCGGCGGCCCCCTCTAGCCCTCCCTCCGGCGGGACTGTCAGACCCGGCCGATAGGATGGCCTGAAGCCATCGTCGGAGGAGTCTCTATGAGCGCCTGGGATCAGTTGGATGACCGTCTCCGCCCCGCGGTGGAAGCGAGCACCCGCGAGTTCGAACGTGTGCGCCCGCGCCTTGAAGAGGTGACCCGGCAGATGCAGGCAGGGATCCAGGAGATCTTTGTCGGCTCCGAGTTGAGCCCCCTGTTCGTTACCGCCCGGACCAAAACCGTCCAGTCGTTCCGCGACAAGGCCTCACGGATGCTCGCTGCAGCCGTACCCGGGGACCTCCCCACCCTCGTGTTCCCTGACCCGCTGCGCAACCTGACCGACGTCGTCGGGGTCCGGGTAATCACCACCTTGCCGCACGAGGTGGACGTTGCAGCCAACCTGATCAAGCGGCAACGCCAGGAGTTCGACTGCCGCGGTGACCGCGAAAAGGACATCGGCACCATCGAGTCCGGCACCTACGGCTACTCAAGCCGGCACCTGATTCTGAGGACAATCCAGAGCGACGCCGTGAAGGAGTACCAGCGGGCCCTTGACCCTGCAGCAAAGGCAGGCGGAAGCTACATGCTCGAGGTGCAGATCCGCACCGTGCTGGCGCACGCCTGGTCAGAAATCGAACACGACATCAGGTTCAAGGCCTCCAACCCGCGCGCCTGGAGCCCCTACTTTGACCGGCAGTTCACGGGAACTGCGGCCATGCTCGAATCGGTGGAGTCGGCGTTCGCGGAACTCCACGAACGGTATGAGACGGTCACCGGGTTCTGGGACGAGGACGGCGAAGGAAGCGCCCCGCTTACCCCCAACCGGGTGCGGGACGTCTGGCAGACCCTGCTCCCCCACGTCGACCGGAAGTCTGACGACAACTGGGGCTGGGCAGCCGAGTTGCTCGCCGCACACGGACTGACGACGACGACGGCCCTCGCCTCGCTGCTCCAGGCGGACACCATCACCTCGGTGCGGCGCGCCCTGGATCACCGGTACTCGCCGGGCCCGGACCGGCTACTCGACGATGTGCTGCTGTGGCACTACGGTGAACGCCACCTCGATCTGACCGCCGAGGCCGCAGACGCCGCGGTATCGCCACGGCGCGATAGCCTGCAGCGCAGGCACCGGCAGATGGCCATCTACCGGGCGCTCGAAGCCAACCGGTAACGCCGCCGTAACGCCCGCTCAGCTAAGGTTCCGCCTACCTGCGACGGGGCAGGTCCTGCGGGAGGAACTGCACCATGTCCAAGTACGCACTCTGTGTCGGCATCAACAAGTTTGAGAACCTCCCGACCAACGGCTGGCTCAACGGCTGCGTCAACGATGCCAAGGATTTCGCCGCCCTGCTCACGGACCAGTACGGTTTCGCGAAGCGCAACGTCACGGTGCTGCTGGACTCGAAGGCGACGAAGGCCGCCGTCGTCGGGAAGTTGCAGGCGATGATCAAGCGGGCCAAACCGGGGGATCACCTGGTGTTCACCTTCTCCAGCCACGGCACCCAGGTGCTCGACGCGTCGGGAGACGAACCGGATGGCGCCGACGAGGCCTTTGTTACCTTCGATATGCGGCAGAAGGGCGACCAGTGGGACGCCGCCACGCTCATTCTCGATGACGAACTGCACGACCTGCTGGGGACCCTGCCCGACGGTGTCCTGCTCGACGTCGTCCTCGACACCTGCCACAGTGGCACCGGCCTGAGGGCCCTGGACCTGCTGCCCACCCGGCGGCCGCGGTTCGTGCCGCCGCCCACCCCGCTCGGTCTTGAGCTGACAGAGTCAGCGGATCCGCGGGCTTTCCGCGATCTGGTGCGGTCAGACACGAAAGCCAAACCCGTCCTCTTCGCAGCCTGCCGGTCGGATCAAACGGCGGCCGACGCCGACTTCTCCGGCAGGTACAGCGGTGCCTTCAGCTATTTCCTACTCAAGGCGCTCAGGGACGACCCGACCAAGAGCCGCCGGGAAATCCTGAAGCGGGTCAGCGCGGACCTGCGCGGCGGGCGGTTCACCCAACGGGCCCAGCTGGAGGCGCCGGCGGCAGCCAAGAGCCTGGCGTGGGGCACGGCGCCCTAGGCAATACACCAAGGCGATACACCGGGGCGCGGACCAGCTACCGTCCACGACCCTGCCGGTGGAACGTGAGCTTCTCCGCTCCGCCGCCGGCCCGGGATCCTGCAGCGGCGGTAATCTCCGCGAGCATCGCCGCGTCACGGCTCTTGGCCTCCCGGATGTCCTGCTGCCGCCGGGCGTCGTAGACCGGTTTCAACGCCGCGTAACAGAGGTGGCCCCCCTCGTCGAAGCGCAACAACCCGCCGCCCCTGACCGTCACCGGCCCGGGGCCCGTCAGACCCAGGCGGCGCATTTCAGTGCGTCCGATGGTGAACTCCTGCACAAACGAGGCACCGATCTCCGACACCACGAACCCGTCGGGACTGAGCCTGATACTCGGGCGCACCCGGTCCACGGTGATTGAGTGCCGTTCGTCCATCGCAGTTTCCCGCAGCAGGTCGCCGTTCTCCCAGATGAACCTGACGATCTCCTCCGGGTCCGTTCCCAACGCCGACAGGCGCACGGGATACCTGAGGCTGTTCATGGCACCCGTCCCGGAGAGCAGCTCGTCAGGGTCCGTGGTCACTCCCACTTCGGCGAAGGCGTCCCGCACCACCTGTCGATAGCGGTACCGGTCCTGCGGCACCAGCACCAGATCGGCGGACAGGATGCCCCGTAGGAGGTCGGTCCAGGTCACATCCACCGGCGCCATGTAGCCCAGTCCGCGAATCAGCATGGCCAGCACCTGCTCGCCCACCTTCGCCCCCGATTTCGCCACCTGGTACAGACTTGATCGGCCACCGGGCTGGTCCAGCCGGACCTTCCAGAGCCGTGCCACCACATTGAGGATGACCTGAACAATCGGTTCCCCTCGTCGATGCGGATCCGGCAGGGTCCGCCAGTCGCCGGGTACCGGAGTCCGCATGGACTGACGTGCCGGTCCGTGCGAGAAGAGTCCGTCCCCGAAACTGAACAGACCGCTCAACAGGATTTGCTCATCCAGCCCCGCCAGATCTGTTACCCCGGATCCCAGCGGGTCCAGTAACTGCTCCACCCGGTCCGCTGACGAGAATACCGACAGCATGGCCACCAGATCGGCGATCGCCTCATGCAGGGCAAACTGGTCGAGGGACGCGAACTGATCCGACCAGCGCGTCCGGTAGCCGGCGAGGATGGCGTGTGTCACCTCATGAGACACCAGGTCCCGGTACAACGCCAGCGGCACGGACAACCGCTCCCTGCCATCCCTGCGATGCCCAAACCTGATCACTCCCTCCTCCCGGTCGTAACCGGAGTCGGCGTAGGGCACCGTATCGTAGGCGTGGATTTTCAGTCGCCGTCCGCGGGCCCAGCCCATCCGGCGGCCCAGGGTGGATTCGAACGCGGCGAGGGTCGACGCTGCCACCGCGTAGGTATGTTGCGCGAGGAACCGCCGGTTGGCCAGCAGCTCCCCCAGATCGCGGGGCGGGCACTCGTCCATCAGCATCCACGGGTCGTTGTCCTCCCCGAGGAGCAGGTCCAACGGTTTACCGTGGGGACCGCGGACGACGACGTCGAACCGTGCCCCGCGCGGACCTCCACTGACCCGTTCAACCGGCACCCGGAGCGTCGTCGTCATCGGACCATCGCGGCCAAGCGTGAAGGGACCTTCGGCGAGGATGGTCAGCGGGCGCAGCTCCCCGGTGTGGCTCCCTGGGCCGAGCATCACGCCCACAATCGGCACCTCTTCCTCCGGCCTGCCCGTGATGCTTGGTGGCCCACTGGGCAGCTACCTGCAATATCCACCTCCGCGGCGCGGCCGTCAAGGATCATCCCCAGTAACACCCCGGTAACAGGCCCCGGCGGATACTGCGTCCTGTGCGGTCGCCGTCGCCGTGGCACTGCTACCGAAGCGAATGCCGCTCACCAAGGAGTAGCCATGAGTACCCCCACCGCCGCGACCGCCACAGCCCCACGCGGCTCAGGGCTGAGTGCCGGGCAGATCGCAGCCCTCAAGCCCCATATCGTGAACCTCACCCGCGGCAGGTTCTCCACCGGCGGGGAAACCAGCACCACCGCCGCCGACGTGGACGCCATTTTCGAGCGGCATCTTCCCGCCTTCGCTCCGGCGGACTCAGCTGTACCGATCATGCTGTACGCCCACGGCGGCCTGGTGAGCGAGGGCGCCGGGTTGCGGTCCGCCCACCTGCAGAGCGAGTGGTGGAAATCGAACGGGGTGTATCCGATCTTCTTCGTCTGGGAGACCGGCTTCCTCGACGCGGTTTTTGGTGCACTTCCCGGCACCCGCGGGGTGCTCGGTGAGGTGAAAGACAGGGCGATCGAGCTATTGGCAAGGGCGGCCAACGGGGAGAAGATCTGGGGCGAGATGAAGCAGTTCGCCGAGGATGCGTCGGCACCCGGAGGCGGGGCTCTCTATGTCGCCCAAGCCCTGGCGAAGTATGTCTCAGCCCATCCCCAGACCACTGTGCACGCCGTCGGGCATAGCGCCGGTTCCATCTTCCACTCCCATTTTGTGCCAGCCGCGCTCAAGGCCGGCGTTCCGGAGTTCACCACCGTGAGCCTGCTGGCTCCGGCTGTCCGAACGGACACCTTCAAGGCGATGCTGGCCCCGGAGACCGGTAAAGGCATCAAGTCCCTGGCCATGTTCACCATGACGCAGGATACGGAACTGACTGACACCTGCCCGGGTGGGTACGGCAAGTCGCTGCTCTATCTGGTCCGGGCGTCCTTCGAGAAGGAGGAATTCACTCCGATCCTCGGTCTGCAGGAGTGCGTTAACGCAGACCCGGAGTTGCGCAAGTTCTTCAGCGCGGATGGTGCCAAGGCGAAAGCCGAGGTGGTCTGGTCGGTGACCGAGGGTGGGCCCCAGACCCGCAGGAGCACCGCCACCTCGCATGGGGGTTTTGACGATAATTCTTCGACCATGGAAAGTGTTGCCCGCCGGATCACCGGGAAGAAGCCGAAACCGTTCGGCACCCGGGCGGTGAGTGAACCCTGGGCCGTGGCACCCATCGCCCGTGAGGAACCCCCGGTGAGCACCCGCCGCGCACTGTGCATCGGGATCAACGCCTATCCTCCCGGCAGCGAGCTTCATGGCTGTGTGGCCGACGCGCAGGCCTGGGGCAAGCAACTGGAATCGGTCGGGTTCGATGTGACCACGCTCCTCGACGCCCAGGCCACCCGGGTCAACATCCTCCAGGGGATCTTCGAGCTGGTCACCCACAGCACCACCGGGGACGTGCTGGTGGTGCAGTACGCCGGTCACGGGACCTACGTCGACGATCTCGACGGCGACGAAAAGGAGGCAGGAAATGAGGAGAAACTGCACGACGAGGCCCTCTGCCCGGTTGATTTCCAGGGCGGGAACCTGATTATCGACGACGATCTCGGGGAGATTTTCGATCTGCTGCCCGACGGCGTGAGCCTGACAGGATTCTTCGATTCGTGCCATTCAGGCGACGGCACCCGGCTGTTACCGTCCTTCGGCGTCGCAGTCGTTGATGGAGCGCAACAGGCGGCCGATCATGGACGGCGGGCCCGGTTCCTCGTGCCAGACGAGACCACCACCAGGAATTTCAGGCTGCGGCGCGGTTCCGCCACGAGTGCGCTCCGGCGCACCAACGCCCGCGAGCTGCTTTTCAGCGCCTGTCAGCCCGACGAGGTGGCTTACGAGACGGGTGGGCACGGCGACTTCACCGCCGCGGCCAGCCTGCTGCTGGCCCCCAGCGCCGGGAAAGTCACGAACGCCGATTTCCTGGCGAAGGTGCTTGAATCATTCGCCCATCAACCGCGGCAAAACCCTTACTTCTACGGCGTGACGGCAGCGGCGACCAGGACGTTCCTGGCACCGTTGACCGCACCGTTGACCGCACCGTTGACCGCACCAGCGCTTGAGGGGCAGGGTCTCCGGCCGGCGCCCGGCCCCGCGGGTCAGATTGTGGCTGAGGCGAAGGGGGACGCCGCCGCACGCGCACGTGCGGCGGCAGCCTTCCTGCGGGCAACTGCCGATTTCCTTGAGGGATGAGACCGGCGGGTGTGCTAGACGACAGTCGGGTGAGTGTTCTCGGTCGGCGATGCCGGGGTCGCACCGTTCTTGGCGCCACCCCAGTTCTTCAACATCTCGACGGCGTCCAGCCCGGTGGTGTCCTTGAGTAGCTGGAAGGTCTCCTGCAACCCGCCGGATACGTTCTTGCTCAACTGGGTGGCACCATCGTTGGAGATGACAGTCATTTTGTCGATTCCCGCCATCGGGGCGGCGATTTCCCGCGCGATCTGCGGGAGAATCTCCATCACCTTGTTGAGAATTGCGGCTTCGTTGAACTGCTCGTAAGCCTTGGCCTGGGCTTCGATTCCTTGGGCCTCAGCAATTCCCTTCTGCCGGACAACATCTGCCTCCGCCTGGCCGCGGAGCGCAATGATCTCCGCTTCCGCCGCACCGTTGGCACGGGTCACTGACGCCGCTGCGTTACCGCGTGCGGTGTTCGCTGCGGCCTCCGCCTCGGCGGTCACCTTGTCCCCCTCAGCACTGAGGCGCCGTTTGGTCAGCGCTACTTCAGCCTCCACCTGATCAGCTTCCGACTGACGCTTACGCTGCTCGAGCTTACCTGCGGCTTCCTGCTCCACCCGGTACTTCTCAGCGTCAGCGGGCTTGCGGATCTCAATATCCAGTTCACGTTCACGCAGCTCGGATTGCCGCGAAGCAACCGCCTGCTCCTTGACCAGAATGGACTGACGCTGCTCGGCAGCCGCAAGTGGTCCGGCAGCATCGGCCTGGGCCTGCCGTGCGTCAGCAACCTCTTTGAGCTCGGCGCGGCGGATTGCAAGCTGTTGTTCAGCCAGAGCCACCTGTTCGTCGGCGATAGCTGCGGCCTGTGCAGCTTCCTGCGCCGCGTTCGCTTCAGCGATCTTGGCCTGTTTCTCGGCGAGCGCCGCCTCGGGTCGGCCAAGGTTCTTCAGGTAACTGGAGTCATCGTCGACAGACTGGATCTGGAAAGTATCAATCTCCAGGCCCTGGTTGTGCATCGAATGCTCGGCCTCTTCCTTGACGCTCTTGGCGAAGGAAGCACGGTCCTTGATGATGGAATCCACGGACAGGGTGCCCACGATGGAGCGCAACGAACCCGATAGGGTTTCCTGGGTGTAATGGTCGATCTGGTCTTGCTGGTTCAGGAATCGCTGGGCTGCCCGGCGCACCGCTTCCTCGTCGCCACCCACCTTGATCTGCGCGACGCCGGTGAGACGCAGCTTGATGCCGTTCTTGGAGATGCCCTCAATCTGGAGGGTCACCTGGCGTGAGGCGAGCGAAATGGAGAACGCACGCTGGCTGAACGGGTTGATGAATGTGCGGCCGAACACCACGCGCTGGCTTTCCTGGCTGCCTTTGCCGGTGATGATCAGTGCTTCGGACGGGCTTGCAATCCGCAGTGCGAGACGCGCGACGATGGCGGCAACAACTGCCAACACCACCAACACGGCGAGCACAATGCCGACAACAATAAACTGACTGAGGTCCACTACAGCCCCTTCTGTGGGATTCAATAAGGTTTGAGTGGCCGGAAGTTCCAGTGCCGGCCGAATCGGCTGGTTCATCACTGGAGAGCCCGTGCGGTCCCCCACCGCCCGTCATGTGTCGGACGCCACCCTATGGACGGTACACGACCCGTTCATCCGCGGCAGGAGTTTGCGGCGGGACGAAACCGGAGGTCCCCCAGCGCTGAGCTGGCGGACCTCCGGCGTGAGTCATCAGACGAGGTTTCGCAACGAAGTTACGCCTCCGACACCGCAGCGGCCAGGTTGTTCAGCGAGGACTCCAGATCGTGGGCGGAAACCGCCGGGAAGGACACCATCTTGAGCACCTTCGTGTCGGTGACGGCGGCCCAGTCGTAGGTCAGTGCCACCTCGGTGGAGTCCGGACCCTGTGGGGTCAACTCCCACACCCACTGCCATCCCGCAGGCTCGGTGCCGGCCTCGGCCGTCTTCCACGCGAGTAACTTGTTGTGGTCATAGCCCACCACATGGTTGTCGGTTTTGTAGTCGCCGCCCATCTTTTCCCAGTGCTGGTTCATGGTGAATACCTGTCCGACAGCGGTGATCCGATCCGACTTGTCGTCGGACTGCACCATTCCCGAACCGTCAACCTGCGCATGCCGCTCAGGGTTGGACAGGACATTGAAGATCGCGGCCGCTGACGCGTCGATGACTCGGGTTGCGGCGATGGATTTCTCACTCATTGTGGTTCTCCTTTGATGTTGTCGGTCTTGAGCACCCTCTATTGCAGTCTATGAGGTTCTTCCCGCCTACAGTTCGATGACGACGTCGGACGGCCGTTTATCGGGTCGCCAGCCACGCCACACGGGGTGGCGGAGTTTCCCGCCGTCGGTGCGTTCGCTGAACTGGACCTCCCCGACCAGCGCGGGGCGCACCCAGTGCGCGTCCGAGGCGTCGGCGGCCGGCACATCGGCGAGCGGCGCGGTTTTCCGGGACATCTTCCGGAGGCGGGAGCCGAGTTCGGCGAGGTCCCGTTCGGTCAGGCCGGACCCGACCCGCCCCACATACTTCAGGTCGACGCCGTCGGGCACGGCCACCAGCAGGGAACCCACCTTGTGCGCCCGGCTGCCTTTGCCCGGACGCCAGCCGACCACCACCACCTCCTGGGTGAGCTGTTGTTTGATCTTGATCCAGCCCCGCGAGCGCCGGCCCGCGGCGTAGCTGCCGTTCGTGAGTTTCGCCATCACTCCCTCAAGGCCGAGCTCCTTGCTCGCTGCGACAGCCTCCTCAAGGGTCGCATCGAGGGCTGGTGGCACCTGGATGTGGCCATCCGCCGGACTATCCACGGCCTGTTCGAGAATCTCGCGTCTCTGGTCGTACCGGAGCTGCAGCAGGGAATTGCCGTCAAGGTAGAGCAGGTCGAACAACATGAAGTGCACCGGGGCTTTCCGGCGGGCAGCTTCAATTTCGGAGCCCTTGGTGAGGTTGAACCGGTTCTGCAAGAGCCCGAAATCGGGGCGGCCAGACCGGTTCAGAGCGACGATCTCGCCGTCCAGCACCGCGTTCTCGGCATTGACGTAGTCACCCAGGTCAGCGAGCTCGGGATACAGGAGGGTCATGTCGTTGCCGTTGCGGCTGGTGAGGCGCACTCCGTCGGGTGTGACCGTGGCGATGGCCCGGACCCCGTCCCACTTCATTTCAAACGCCCAGTCGTCCTCGGCGGTCACGTCAGCGGTAGTCCCCGGTGTGGCGAGCATGGGCGTGAGTTCCGGCGGGGCTGCGTCGCTGGCCGCCGGGGGTTTGCCACCCGAACCGTGGTCATCCCCTTGGTCCTTCATCAGGTGCATCAGCCAGTTCCTTTCACCCGATCCGTCCCCTCCTCCGGTGTGGATCAGGGCATACCGCCGGACGGCGCTGCCGCTGCGGGCCAGCCCGCCGTCGTCACGGCCCTGGACGGTACAGATCACTTCTTTGCCCTCACGCCACTTTTCCGTCTCATAGGTCCCGGAATCCCAGATGTGCATCTCCCCCGCGCCGTACTCCCCTGTGGGGATGGTGCCCTCAAAGGTTGAGTATTCCAGCGGGTGGTCTTCGGTCTGGACGGCGAGGTGGTTTGTGTCCGGGGTGTCCGGCGGACCCTTGGGCACCGCCCAGGAGACGAGGACGCCATCGTGCTCCAGCCGGAAGTCGTAGTGCAGACGGCGGGCGTGGTGTTCCTGGATGACGAACCGGTTGCCGCCGGTATGACCCACACTGTCGGGGATGGGTTCCGGCGTTTTCGCGACGTCCCGCATGGAACGGTAGGTGTGGAGGCGGTCGGTGGAACCTGCACCATCGCCTGCCGTGGCGTCGTCGTCGTTCCGGCCTTCCGCCGGTCGGTCGTCGAGTCCTGCCAGCAGGTCGCCTAGCTCGTGCACCCGGTCCATCATCTGCCGGTAGTCGATCTGCGCCAGCGTGGGGTCCTCCATCTCCGCCCAGGAGCGGGGGGCGGCAACGGTCGGGAGCAGTTTGCCACGCATCGAGTACGGCGCCACCGTGGTCTTGTTCCGATTGTTCTGGCTCCAGTCGACCAGCACCCTGCCGCCGCGGAGGGATTTCTTCATGTCGCTGACCACCCGGTCGGGGTGGTCGGCTTCAAGTGCGCGGGCCAGCTCGTGGGCCACCGTTGACACCTCGTCGGAGGTTTGCGAGCCGTCCAACGCCGCATAGAGGTGGATGCCCTTCGACCCGCTGGTCACCGGGTACGGCGTGAGGCCCATATCCTCCAGGATCGCGCGGGCATCGCGGGCAACCCCGGCGCACTCCGCGAGGCTGACCCCTTCTCCCGGATCAAGGTCGAGCACCAGCCGGTCCGGGTTGCTGATTTCCCCGTCAGCTCCGAACCGCCACTGCGGTACATGGATTTCCAGGGCGGAGATCTGGCCGAACCAGGTCAAGGTGGCCAGGTCGTTGACCATCGGGTACAGGTTGACATGGTCTTTGTGGGCAATCGAATGGCGTTGCACCCAGGCCGGTGCCGACTGGTCAAGGTTCTTCTGGAAAAACACCTGGCCGGGTTTCTCGGCGGTCCCCACCCCGTTGACCCAGCGTTTGCGGGTGACCGGGCGGTCGCGGGCGTGCGGGATCAGGTACCCGGCAATGGCGGCGTAGTAGGCGAGGACGTCGGCCTTGGTGGTGCCGGTCTGGGGGTAGATCACCCGGTCCAGGTTGGTCAGCCGAAGGCGCTGTCCGTCCACAGTGACGGTCTGCTGCAGCTGGCCTTTACTGGAACCCATGGGACCAGTCTTGTCCGGAATGGCATCAAACTCCACCTCCGGGACGGCGTGCACCCGGGGCTAGTCGCTGAACTGCTCCTGGTACTGGGCCACCAGCCGTTCCCAGTCGGCGGGGTTTTGCCCGAGCGGCCGCTCGTTCAGCAGGTCGTCGAGGCCGATCAGTGTGAAGTGCCAGCCCGCGGCCGAGTTTCCGGCCGCCTCCGGATCCTGCAGGGTGTTGGTCAGGGAGAGCAGGCAACCGGAATCGCCGTCGTCGTCAAGCTCCCAGCTCAGCACCTCACGGTCCCAGGTATAGGCGAGGAGCCGCGGCTTCTCAGCGTCGAGGACCTTGCCCTTCGTGGGCCGCTCCCCGGGGAACGTGAACGTCACCTCGGCACCCCTGCGCGGCAACAGGTCCATTTCGCAGGGGAACCAGTACTTGAGTTTGCGTGGGTCCGTCAGGTGCTTCCACAGCACTGCTGCGGGGAAGTCGTACCGCATCTCGAACCGGAGGGCCGGCTTCCCGTCGACTGTCGTCTTGGCGACCATGGGCTGGGCTTTTTCAGGATTCACCAAGCCATCGTATCCGCGGAACCCAAACACTGGTTCACTTGGTACATGAGAGCCATCTGGAAGGGCGCCGTTGCTTTTGGGCTGGTCAACGTGCCGGTCAAGGTCTACAGCGCCACCGAAGATCATGACATCAGCCTCCACCAGGTCCATGACAAGGACGGCGGTCGTATCCGCTACCAGCGTCGCTGCGAAATCTGCGGGGAGGTGGTCGAGTATAAGAACATCGATAAGGCGTACGACGACGGCGAGCGCACCGTGGTGCTCACGGAAGAGGACTTCGCGACGCTTCCGGTGGAGAAGAGCCGGGAGATCGGCGTCGTCGAATTTGTGCCCAGCGACCAGATTGATCCGATCATGCTTGACCGTTCCTACTTCCTGGAGCCGGATTCGACCTCCACCAAGGCCTACGTCCTGCTGCGGCGCACCCTTGAGGAGACTGACCGGACGGCGATCGTTCAATTCACGCTGCGGCAAAAGAGCCGGCTGGGAGCGCTCCGCGTCCGTGGTGACGTGCTGATGCTTCAGTCGCTGCTCTGGGACGACGAGGTGAGGGAAGCCAAGTTTCCGTCCCTCGATGAACGGGTGCGGATCTCAGCAAAGGAGAAGGAGATGTCAGCTGCGCTGGTCGACTCCTTCTCCACCGATTTTGATCCCGAGAACTTCACCGACGAGTACCAGGAACAGCTGCGTACCCTCATTGACGCGAAGCTGGAGAAGGGTGAGGCGCTCGACACCGAGGAGACGTTCGGGGAATCCGCTGACGACGACGGCGGCGGCAAGGTCCTTGACCTGATGGAGGCGTTGCGGCGAAGCGTCGAAAAGAATCGCGAGAAGAAGGGCGCCACCGGAACGAAGGCGCCCGAGTCGAAGACCGCTGCACCAGCCAAAGCAAAATCGAAAGGCGCCTAATGACCAACCCGTCCTCCCTGCCCAGCTTTTTTACCAATGCACGTGGTGAGCAGACCATTGCCCAGGCCCCCAACGCGCCGGTGCTGGGCTGGACCGTGTTCGGGATCGCCTCCCGGATGGCTCTGAAGGAAGACAACCAGCGGATCCTGCGGACCGCCAGCCTCGCCTGCCTGGGCCTCTGGGCGGTGCTGGAGCTCACCCGCGGGGAGAGCGGATTCCGCCGGACCATGGGCGGGCTGACTCTGGGCTGGATCGCACTGCGCTAGTCCGCGGCTGCTGGTGTTCCTCCGGGCACGAACCGGTACCCCATGCCCTTCTTGCCTTAAGTGAGGGCACTGAAGGCTTCGGCTTTGGCTGTGGGCCCCGCGACGATGATGAGGTCGTCGCTGTACACGGTGGTCTGGGCTGTGGTGTGACCCCACTCCCCACCGCTTCGCCTGACCGCGACGACCGTGACGCCGTGCCTGCCACGGATGCCGGTTGTTCCCAACTCCCGGTCCCAGATCTCGCGGGGAGGGCGGGTCTTGACGAGGGCAAAGTTGTCCTCAAACTCCACATAGTCGAGCATCGCCCCACGAACCAGGTGGGCAACCCGCCTGCCCATGTCGTGCTCCGGCCTGATGACATGTTCCACCCCCAACTGGGCGAGGATCTGGGCGTGGGCTTCGCTGACTGCCTTCGCCCAGATGGTGGTGTTCTTGAACTGCAGCAGCAGCGACGTCGTCAGAATGCTCGCTTCCAGGTCACTTCCGATCCCCACCACCACCCGGTCAAACTCGTTGACGGACAGCTGCCGGAGAACTTCAGGGTTCGTCGAGTCTGCGCGGACCACATGGGTCAGCCGACCATTGAAGGACTGGACGATGTCCTCGCGTGCGTCGATCCCCAGCACCTCGGTGCCAGCCTCAGCGAGTTCGAGTGCGAGTGCTCCCCCAAACCGGCCGAGCCCGATCACTGCTACTGAGTCAGCTTCTGCGATCCGGTCGAGGGACTTCGGGGAAAATAAGCTAGCCAATGAGGGGCCTTTCTTTCGGAAACTCGTAGAGAACAGGCCGCGACCGAAGGGCCAGGGCTGAGGCGAGGGTGATGGTTCCCAACCGTCCGACAAACATGACAGCCACCAGGACCAGCTGGCCGGCAGCAGGAAGCTGGGCGGTGATTCCGGTGGACAGCCCGACCGTTGCGAATGCGGAAACCACCTCGAAGAGCAGCCGGTCGAGACCAATGTCGGTGGTCAGCATAAGGATCATGGTGGCTCCAACCACCAGGGCCACCGAGAGCAGCACCACAGTGATCGCCTGCCGGTGCACCGAACGGGGGAGCCGTTTCCCGAACACGTTCACTGCAGCACCCCCGCGGATCTCCGTGTACAGGATGAAGAACAGCACCCCGAAGGTGGTGATTTTCAGTCCACCAGCGGTTCCTGCGGGTCCCCCGCCGATGAACATCAGAAGGTCCATGATCAACCAGGTCACGGGGTCGGCCTGGCTGAGGTCGACGCTGTTAAAGCCCGCTGTGCGGGTCTGTACCGATTGGAAGAAGCCGGCGAGTATCTTGTCGGGTGCGCTCAGCGGGCCAAGCGTCCCCGGGTTTGACCATTCGAGGCCGGTAATCAGCAGGGCACCGGTCAGCAGGAGGATGACCGTTCCGCTGAGCACCAGTTTGGTGTTCATGCTCCACCGGCGGGGCACACGAAACTCCTTCAGCAATTCGAAGACAGCGGGAAAGCCAAGTCCGCCGATGACGACGGCCAGCGCAATCGGACCGCAGATCCACGGGTCAGAAACGAACCCCATGAGGCTGTCGCTGAAAAGGGCGAAGCCAGCGTTGTTGAAGGATGATATCGAATGGAAGACACCCAGCCAGGCAGCTCCGAGCGGGCTGTGGCCGTAGCCCGCCCAGAATCGCACAGTGAGGAGGACAGCGGTTATCACTTCGACGACCAGTGTTACCTTCAGGACGCCCAGCAGGACCCGCCGGACATCCCCAAATCCGGCGTTCTTGGTTTCGGCCGCTACTGACATCCGGGACTTCAGCCCCAGCCGGCGGGCCAGCAGCACTCCCAGCAAGGAGGCAAACGCCATGATTCCGAATCCGCCGAGCTGGATCAGCACCAGGATGATTACCTGCCCAACGGGCGTCCAGTAGATAGCAGTGTCGACGACGGTCAATCCCGTCACGCAGACTGCCGAGGTTGCGGTGAAGAGTGCCTCGAGAACCGTGGCACCGCCTGGTCCGACCTTGGACACGGGCAGCATCAGGAGGGCGGTGCCCACGGCGATGGCGGCGGCGAACCCCATGACAATGAATTGCGCCGGGTGTTTCGGCGAGAGGGCTTCGGCCGTAGCGGCCGACCAGCGGGACGCACCACGCAGGATGGCCGCGGCCCCGCTCACCGTCACCTCGATGGCGGAGTTGATGGACTTCACCGCTGGAACTAACCCCCACAAATCACCGGCCCCGCAGAACCGCGGGCTGATCTGTCAATTGAACCGCCTTGATCTGGCGGCACCGGCGATCTTTATAGGTTCTTTACGGTCGGATGGTGAAGCTCACTCAGCGGGGTAGGGTGCGGCCCGCAGCGCCTTGGGCATGGCCTCACCCACCCAGTAGGTGCCACCCTGCGCCGGAACCGTGAACCCGACGTCGTTCAGGGCCTGCATCATGTCAGCTCAGCTCGCTGCTGGACGGTGCGGGAGAGAACATGAGGCTACCGACGAGGGCGAAGGCGGTGAGGCTGTCCGTCGGCGCGTCCAATCAATTGTCAGCGGGTGAGCTGTTCCGCCAGGGCGGCGAGGCTCTCAGTGGTGTAGGTGGGGGGCGGCGGCGCAGCGGTCAGCGGCATACGTGGAGGACGCGGGTGCGGGCTTCCAGAGCGGAGCGTCCTCAACGGACAGCAGCAGGTGGAATCGGTCCCGCACCCCGGCCCGCTGCGGCCAGACCGAAGCCGTCGCGGAGCACTCCAGCGAACCAACTGTCCGCCAGCTCCTCAGGCACTCCCACCTCGGCGAAGTGCTGTGCCAGGGGGGACAGATCGGAGCGGTTTCGTTGACGTCGAAGACGATGACGGGCTTGGCCATTTACTGTCGGTAGCCCTCTACCTGGTCAATGGGGCGGGCGCCAGCGTCGGCAGGATTACCGCCGGCGTCGTGTTTTGCGCGGCGCTGGCGCAGCAGATCCCAGCACTGGTCGAGGTCCTGGCCCACCCGGCGCAGCCGTTCGCGGCGTGACTCAGCTTCCTCCGCCGGGCCCTCCCGGAGCTGGTGTTCTTCGTCGACCAGCGTCTGGATGCGCTGCAGAAGGTCCTGGTTGTCCATGGTGGAAACTCCTCAACGGTGGTGCGTTCCAGGCTGGATAGCCTACCCGGAGTGTATGTGGGCTCAGGGTGTCAGGGTATGCAGTCCCAGACTGAAATGCCAGACCATCGTGTCCTGTCAGCAACTTCGGGGGTCAACGGATTTTGTGCAACCCGAGTATGGCCTAAACTAGCTACTGTTGCTCTGCGCTGAGGCGCAGCGACACCCGCCTGTGTAGCTCAGTCTGGTAGAGCATCCGCTTCACACGCGGAAGGCCCGGGGATCAAGGCCCCGCGCAGGCACCACGACCGGCCCACCGCAATCGCGGTGGGCCGGTTCTGTTTACCCCGAAAGAGCAGCAGGCTTGCTTTCACAGCTCGGTCATCGCAAGGATGGGGCTATGGCATACTCACCCAGCACAGCAATAGTCACTGGATCCGACTCGGGGATTGGCCGGGCAACCGCCCTCGCCCTCGCAGAGGCCGGGTGCGATGTAGGAATCACCTGGCATTCCGATGAGGACGGCGCCAACGAAACCGCGCGCCTGGTCCGCGGGTTCGGTCGCAAAGCTGTGGTGACCCAACTCGACACCACTGACGCACCAGCGTGCGGCGATGTGGTGGACCAGATGATCAGCGACCTCGGCGGACTCGATGTCTTCGTCAACAACGCTGGCGTCAATGGCGGTACCCCCTTCATGGACACCAGTTACGACGAATGGCGGGGTACCGTCGCAGCGAACCTGGACGGCGCCTTCGTCTGTATCCAGCGTGCCGCTGCCGCCATGATCTCAGCGGGGAACGGCGGCCGGATCATCGCCGTCACCAGCGTGCACCAGGAACAGCCGCGCGTCGGCTCCGCCGCCTATGATGCATCAAAACACGGCCTCGGCGGGCTGATCAAGACCATCGCGCTGGAATTGGGTGATCAGGGGATCACCGCCAATGCTGTCCTTCCCGGAGAAATTTCGACGCCGATGAACGACGCCGGCGACGAGGACCCCCACAATGTTGACCGGCCGGGCATCCCCCTGGGCCGTCCGGGTGCGGCCGAGGAAGTCGCGGCGGTGATTGCGTTTCTCGCGTCCCCCGCGTCCAGCTACGTCAACGGCGCGTCCTGGGTGGTCGACGGCGGCATGCTACAGATGGGACCCCAGGCCGGGTCGCATCTGACCACCGGGAAGTGGCGAACGGTTTAGGGAGACCCTGGGCGCCCGGGACCACCCCGGACGCTCAGGTGGCATTCACCTGCTGTTCAGGCGGGATCAGTACGTTTGGAGGCATCCGCCACCACACTGAAAGGATTTCCGGCCATGGACAATTCCACACTTTCGCCCGAACCTATCAAGGACTGGTCTACCCTCCGCCGGGGGCAGCAGGTCGCGTTTAACCATCACAGCGATGGGCCGGTGGCCGGCGTCGTCGAGATGCGCACTGACGACGCATCGGTCCTATGGATCCAGCTCAACGGCGGCGCAGGCCGGCGTCTGATTCACTGCGACGACGGATACCGGCTCAAGCCCGCAGATTAGCCTGCACCCGCTGCCAGCTACGGCGGCAACTCCCGCAGGTACCCAGCGAAACCGCCCGGGGTGCGGCCCATCGTCCTGGCCGAGGTGGTGGCCCTGATGGTGTCCACCGCCGACCAGGTGACGCCGAGCGCTTTCAGGCGGTTCACCAGATCGACATCCTCGTGGACATCCAAGGCAGCGAATCCGCCAGCCCGTTGGTAGCCATCCGCCCGGAAGCCAAGATTAGCCCCGTGGATGTAGTCGTGCCCGTGTTCAAGCGGATGCGCCGCGTGCCATGCCCGGTCCCGTTCAATGCCCAACCCCGACGGATCAGGCACCACGGTGCCCAACACGAGCTGAACTCCTTGTGCTGCCAGCCGGCACTGCTCAGCGAGCCAGTGCCGCGGCACCACGGTGTCGGCGTCAGTGTTGGCCACCCAGACCTGACCGGCGGGCCGCTCCACGCGAGCGAGCGCATCAGCGATCCCGGCGCGGCGGGCTGGTCCGACCGACGCAAAGTCGACCTCCAGTGACCGGGCAAACGGGTGCTCCCTCATCACACTCTCCGATGAGTCGGTGCAGCCATCCAGCACCACGGTGACCATCAGGTCGACGGTCGGGTAGGCGGCGGCCAGGGCCCGGCCGGCCAACTCCAGGGCTGCAAGACAATCCGGCAGGCTCTCCTCCTCGTTCCGGGCGGGAACGACGACGACGACGGCCGCCGGCAGCTGGTGAGCTGTCACAGTACGCCTGTGGCCCGGGCCACCGATACCGCTGGTGGATGCACCAGCAGGTCGATGCGGAAGTCCTCCTCGGACTGTTCAGCGAACAGGGCCAACGATGATGATCCGCGGAACAGTTCGTGCACGGTGTCCCCGTCCAGCTCCCAGCCGTCCACCGGGTGACGCCAGTGGCAGAGCAGCACCACGCCGTCGGGAGTCAGGGACGCCGCTGCCCGGGCGACGACGTCGAGCAGTTGCGTCCTGGTGAGGAAATACCCCACTTCGGAAATCACTATGAGGTCGAACGCGCCCGCGGGCCAGTCCCGCGGTACCGAGGCAACCCGTGCGGTGGCGGCGGGATAGCCTGCGAGCCGTTGCTGGGCAGCAGCGACCGCCGTCGGGCTGATGTCCAGTGCCAGCAGCGAATCGGAGCGCGCCGCGAGCTCGGCGGAGAGCACGCCGATCGAGCATCCCAACTCGAGAGTCGCAGCGAACCGCTCCCTGGGCAGCAGGGCCAACGCGACCGAACGTTTGCGGCGTTCGTAGAACCGGTCCTGGAGCCCCCACGGATCTTCCGCCCCGGCGTGCAACCGTTCGAAGATCCCCGAAGACGGTGTAGGGATGAAGGTTTCGAACCCGCGGGCGAAGTGTTCGAGGAATGCAGGAGCCAGCAGGGCTTCGTCGCCGGGTGCGTCGGAGAGCGGCGTTGTCTGGCTCGCGTGCAGGAGGAGCGCCGACTGCTTCATCGCCTGTTCATCGCCGGCCAGGTCAAGCACCTCAAGGTTCTCCCAGGGCACCTCGGGGGACTCCGGTGTCGCCCAATGCCACAGCCATATTGGATATTCCAGTAACGGCATATTCATGTCGACGGCCAGGCGGGCCGCCGCCGTGCCGGCGGCTTCGTGATCTCCGTGGCCGTCGCCGCGCCAGGGTGCCACCAGGAGGGTGCGCTCCCCCGGCCGTCCCCCCTCAGTGACGATCCGGCGCAACTCCTCTGCGAGGGCATCAGCGTCCAGCGAGCCGTCCGGGAGGTGAAGAAAGTGGGTTCGCGCTGACGGAGCGATGAGCTCGACAACCCCCTCCAGTTCCCCGCGGCGTACCTCGGCCAGCTGCGCCGGGGTGTGCGTGGGCGAGTCGGGGTGAGACGCCTCACCGTTGGTGGCGATCACCATGTCGGTGACCACGCCGGCGCGGGCCAGGCGGCGCACCAGCCCGGCTGCGCCCAGCGTCTCGTCGTCGGGGTGCGCTGCAACCACGACCACTCGCTCGGGCATTCTGCCATCGAAAAGTGCCTCAATACTCAGCCGCGCGTCGGACCGCCAGTCCTGGCTCCAGCTCTGCTCAGGCGTCCCCGCCTGATCATGGGTAAAGGTCACCACGGGGCAACCTCCAGCTGCTGAAGGTGACGGCCCAGTGATGCCGCATCGCGTTCGGCGTGGTGCTGACGCAGGTAAACCTGAAGGTCAGCCACGCGCCGCGCATGGTCTTCTTCCACCACAAGGGGAGCCGGTCCCAGCCCGTGACCCACTGTCGAAAGAATCGCCTCTGCGGCGACCGCGACGATTCCCCTGACCCTGGCAGCGATCAGCGCTCCAGCGGCGCCCGCGGCCCTGCCGGCGTCCACGTCGGTTGCCGCCTCAGCGAGCGCCGCACGGGCTCCGTGAAGGTGCCGGTCAACGTCACCGAGGTGCATCAGTGCCACCTGGTCCGGTGGTCGTTCCCCCACCGAGCGCAGCAGGCGCCGGGCGACGCCCACCGCTCCCCCATACCAGCACGCAGCCACCCCTAATCCGCCCCAGGCGAATCCGTCGCGTTCCAGATACCAGTTGTCGGCACCGACCGGTGCAACGGGTACCTGGTCGAAGTCGACTGGGCCGCTGTCAACAGCGGCGAGCCCGCGGCTCACCCAGGTGCCGGATGTTGCTGTCACTCCGTGCCGCTGCAGATTAACCGTGAAGGCACGCCGTTGGCCGTCCGGGACATGGGCTGTCACCACTGCATGGTCAAGGTTGGCGGCCAGTGAGCACCAGGCCTTTCGTCCGGTGAGCAGCCAGCCGCCGTCGGGACCGCGCTGCGCCTCGAGACGGGCCCCCGGTGCTTCGGCAGCAAACACGCCCCAGGAGCCGGGACTGACCGGGAGGTGGGCCTGCTGAACAATGGCCAGGGCGTCCAGGTGGGGTTCAACGGTTCTGGCCACCGACAGGTCAGCGGCGGCCAGGGTCGCCAGGGTCTCCCAAAGCTCCAGTGTCGAACCAACCCCGGGCAATGGAGTTTTCCCGCCAAGGTCGGCGGCCAGGGCAAGGGCCTGCGGGACCGATCCCGCAGCAACCACCGCCCGCTCGTACAGGGCATCCTGGGAGTCTGACCCAGGCCTCAAAAGTACTGCCCGCTTCGGCTTCGTCACATGGCCCTCTTCCTCTACCGGTCCAATCATCAGCATACTTACTCAATCCGGGGTTCGTCGTCCCCGGGAACCTGGTGACACGGGTGAATCCTTGACGGAAACAGAAAATCGGAGTGGGCTTAGGTCCCACACCCCGACGGCGGAAGGCCCCCGATGACATCCCTCTGGCAGGCGACCCGACCCCACTTGCCGACCGACCCCTTCGTGCCCGGTGCCAGCTTCGACTCGGTGGTGGTCGGTGCCGGGATCACCGGCATCTGCACCGCCCTGCTGCTCGCCCGGTCCGGTCAGCGGGTCGCCGTCCTTGAGGCGCGGCGCGCCGGGGATGTCACCACCGGGAACACCACAGGCAAAATTTCGCTCCTGCAAGGGACCCAGCTCTCTTCCATTATCCGGCACCACGACGCCGAGACCGCCCGCCACTATGTCACCGGGAACCATGAGGGGCAGTCCTGGCTGCTGCGTTTCTGTGATGACCACGGGATTCAGTACGACACCGCCGATGCCGTGGCCTACGCGGTCACAGACTCTGGGGCTGCGACCCTCGCAGCTGAGCATGAGGCTTGCCTGCAGGCCGGGCTGGCGACGGTTGTGGAGGAATCCTCCACCCTCCCGTTCGCTGTCACCGGCGCGCTTCGCCTGCCTGGGCAGGCACAGTTCCACCCGCTGCAGGGTCTCGCAGGGCTCGCCGCCGATCTGCGGGCGCACGGGGGGCAGCTCGCCGAAGGGGTCAGAGTTGAAGGAATCAGTACCGGCAGGCTCAAGGGCGACAAGATCCAGGTCAACACTGCCCGCGGGTCGGTGACCGCCGAAAACCTGATCCTCGCCACCGGCACGCCCATCCTCGACCGTGGGGGCCACTTTTCCGTGCTCACCCCTCAGCGGTCCTACGCGGTCGCCTTCGCTGCCGAGGACACGGAGTTGCAGGCGCTCGACCAGATGTTCCTCTCCATCGATGCGCCGACGCGGTCCCTGCGCACCGCCGTCGTCGCCGGACGCAGCTACCTGATAGTGGGGGGCAACGGGCATCGGGTGGGCCGCGAAAGCCACACGCAGGGCCTGGTTGACGATCTGGTGCGCTGGACCCGGGAACACTTTCCCGCGGCGAGGCCTGTCCACTTCTGGTCCGCGCAGGACTACGAGCCGGCTTCCGCCCTGCCCTACGTGGGGAAGCTGCCGCTGAGCCGCCACCGGATCTACACGGCAACCGGCTACAACAAGTGGGGGATGACCAACGCGGTGGCTGCAGCGCTGGCCCTGTCGGCGGAGATCCTCGGTGGACAGATGCCTTGGGCCAGCAAACTCTACGCCACCCGGATCGCACGGCAGGATGCCCTGAGTACCGTCAAATCGAACGCCGGCGCCGGGTTGGAGCTACTCAACGGCTGGCTGGGCGGGCTGGCCCGCACCAGGACGGTGAACCCACCGGAGGGTCAGGGGATAGTAGTTCGCAACGGTGCACGGCCAGAGGGTATTTGCGTGGTCGACGGCGTGACGCACCGGGTATCGGCGGTGTGCCCCCATCTGGGCGGCGTCCTCGGCTGGAACGACGCCGAACGGTCCTGGGATTGTCCCCTGCATGGGTCGCGCTTCACGGCGAACGGCACCCTCCTCGAGGGACCAGCTACCCGAGACCTCGCTCCGGGCTCCTGACGGCGCTGCCTGAGAATTCGTTCACCTACTGTTCACCTGTATCGTCGAGGGGGTGCTGTCCCTCCCTACGCGTCGCTTCTCACTGCTGGTCATTGCCGTCCTCGGCCTCTCCCTCACAGCCTGTGGATCCGACTATCCGCTCGGCCCCGAGCAGGAAGCCGCGGCAAAACGTGCCAGCTCGGACCTCAGGGGCACCATTACCGGCGCCGGGTCATCGGCTCAAGGTCCGGCGATGGACGGCTGGACCGCTGGCTTCGGGACCCTCCACTCGCAGGCGCAGCTGCAGTATTCCCCCGACGGTTCCGGCGCGGGACGGGGCGCGCTGCTAGCTGGAGCTGTACAGTTCGCCGGTTCCGATGCCTACCTCAACGACGAGGAGCTTGATGAATCCTCCGAGGCGTGCGGCCCGGGCGGGGCCTTCAACATTCCGGCGTATGTGTCCCCCATCAGTGTGACGTTCAACCTCCCCGGTATCACCGAACTCAATCTTGACGCTGAAACCATAGCGGGTATCTTTCTGGGGGACATCACCAGCTGGGATGATCCGGCAGTCGCCGACCAGAACCCCGGTGTCGCGCTGCCCGCCCTGAGGATCACCCCGGTGAGCCGGTCGGACGATTCCGGAACCACTGAGAACTTCACCGACTATCTTCATGAAGTGGTCCCCGAGCTGTGGACCACCGAGGCTGGCGGCACCTGGCCGAGCGAACTCGGCAACGAAAACGCCAAGGGTAACGCCGGCGTCGTGAGCACCGTTTCCGGCACCGAGGGCGCAGTGACCTATGCCGACGATTCAGCGGTCGGGCCACCCCTGGGACGGGCGAACCTGCTGGTGGGCGACGCATACGTTCCCGTGAGCACCGAAGCCGCGGCAGCCGCCGTCGACATTGCCACCCCGGTTGAAGGGCGCCCGGACTACGACATCGCGTTGACTCTTGACCGGACCACGACCGAACCCGGTGTCTACCCGCTCATCCTGGTCTCGTATCACGTGTTCTGTTCGTCCTACGCTGACGCGACGACGGTGGAACTCATCAAGGAGTTTGGCACCTACGTTGTCAGCCCGGAGGGCCAACAGGCGGCAGCCGAATCAGCGAAAAGCTCACCGATCTCCGCGCAGCTCTCCGACCGTGCCGCCGACGCCATAGCGACTATCACCCAACGAGACTGACAGCACTCTGTTAACTGGCCTCGGCCGGAGCCCCATTGCGTGGGGGCTCCGGCCGAGTCATGTGTGCAGAACTACCGGTTAGCTCGGCGCGACTGTTGCGCGCGGGCCACCCGATTCAGGATCATCCAGCGAGGGATCGCTAAGATCCGCCGCTCCGGCCGTGGCTGACCCGGAGGCGGTTCCTGACGGTGGCGCGTCAATATCGCCCCGCCAGGACCCGGTCTCCGTGCTGGTGCTCTCGATGAAATCCTTAAAGCGCTGGAGGTCGGATTTCACCTGTCGGTTGTCGGCGTTCACTGCCGAGCCAACCTTTTCGGTGAAGGTCTCCGGGTGCCAATCCAACTGGACAGCAACGCGCGAGGTGGTGTCGTCAATCCGGTGGAAGGTGACCACTCCGGCGTGGGACTTTCCGTCGACGCTCTTCCAGGCAATTCGTTCATCAGGGTGCTGCTCGGTGATCTCGGTGTCGAACTCCCGCTCCACTCCACCGATTTTGGTGACCCAGTGGCTCCGGGTATCTGATGCCTGGGTGATTGATTCCACCCCGCCCATGAACTGGGGGAACGTTTCGAACTGTGTCCACTGGTTATAGGCGGTGCTCACGGGCACTGCTACGTCAATGGATTCCTGAACTGTCGTCATACTGGTTCCTCCTGTAAGTTCCACGATAAAGAACTACTAAGCTCACTTATCGTATTACTTCCCGCTGGATTTCCACAACATTCGCGGTCTAGGGTGAAGACTGATCCACCCCATACTTTGGCTCTCTCCCGGGATCGGGGAAGGGCAGGTCCGACTCACAGGAGGATAGTTATGAAGGCGTCAAAAACACTGACTGACAACATGCAGGCCGTACTGGTTGAACTCATCGAGCTTCACCTGCAGGGCAAGCAGGCGCATTGGAACGTCGTCGGGAAGAACTTCCGCGACATGCATCTGCAGCTGGACGAAATCATCGACGACGCCCGCCTCTTCGCCGATCAGATCGCGGAGCGCATGCGTGCCCTGCACGCCGTCCCCGATGGTCGCAGCGCCTCAGTTGCGAAGGGCACCACCCTCACCGAGTTCCCTGCGGGGCTGGTCTCGACCAAGGACACGGTCACCATGGTCGTCGCAATGCTTGAGGGCACCGTGAAGACGATGCGAGACGTGCACGATCAGATCGATGAGGAAGATCCCACCACGGCCGACATCCTGCACGGCTTCATCGAGAAGCTCGAACAGTACGCGTGGATGGTCGACGCCGAGAACATGGAACCGACGGCGACGGTTACCAAGCCGGCCAAGGTCTAGTTTCTACGACCCGCCTTCCCTGGTTAGTGTCCGGGGAAGGCGGGTTTTTCCTTGGCCAGAAAGGCCCGGGTTCCTTCCCTCATGTCTGAGGTGGTGAACGCCTGCCTGAAGGATTCAGCTTCGAGAGCAAGCCCCTCGGTGGTGGAAAGGCCGTCGACGCGCCCAACAGTCCTCTTCACGGTGGCGACCGCCGTGGGAGACTGCCTGGCGATTGCCGCCAACGTCTTCTGTGCACCCGCGAGCAGTTCGTCGCGGCTACCGAAAATTGCGTTGACGAGGCCGAGCCGAAGGGCTTCGTCTCCGCTGATCCGCCGTCCGGTGTACAGGAGTTCGCGGGCGACGGCCGGTCCCACTCTCTGCTGCAGTCGCACCGACCCGCCGAAGCCGGGAACCAGGCCCAGGCTCACCTCCGGCTGACCAAACGAGGCTGAGCTTGTGGCATAGATAAAGTCACAGGCCATGGCTAGCTCGCAGCCTCCGCCCAGGGCGAACCCGTTGACGGCGGCGATCACCGGTACCGGAAGAGCCTCAAACGCCAGAGTGAGCGCGTGCATCCTGGTGCTGCACTCCCAGGCTTCATCGGCTGTCATTGCGGTCATCTCGCGAATATCTGCCCCGGCAACGAAGGCCTTCTCACCCCCGCCCGTGATGATCACGCCCCGGAACAGCCAGTCGCCGTCGTCGGCCGCTGTTGTGAGAACGTCTAGCACCTGACCCAGATCCTCAATCACCTGCGACGACAGGGCGTTGAGTGCCTCCGGCCGGTTGATAGTGATACTGACCAACGAGTCCTCATGGGAGACGAGGAGTGTTGAATATTCTGTGAAGTGCATATGCGGTGGGTTCTTCCTGTCGGCAGTGACTGTGGGGTCGAATCTACGGTTTAGGTGAGCAGCTCCGGCGGAAGGATGAGGAGCAGCCCTATTGCCGATCCGTTGAAGACCACGTGGGTGACGATTGCGGGACCCAGCCGCCCTGTCCACACAGTGAGGACGCCGCAGATCACGCCAACGGTGAAGGTGCCGACCAGGAGGTAGACCGAGGAACGGAGGTCGCCGACCGCACCTGTGTGCAGGAGACCGAAGGCGAGTGAACTGACGAGGATTGCCACCACCGTCGCAGTGGTCAGTGAGCGCTGGGGGGTAGCAGGCGAAACCTGGCCTTTGGCCGACCCGCGCAACCACCATGCATTCTGGACGGCGCGCAGGACAAGACCGCGGTTGAAGAGTTCCTCAAGGAACGGTGCGATCAGCGCTCCACCGAGGATTGCGTTCACGAAGATCCAGCCGCTGTCGCCAGCCAGGAAGACACCGGCGTTTCCCTGCAGGACTTCACCCTCACCCAGCGGCCAGACCAGGGTGATAGTCACCTGTACCAGGGCCAGGATGATCCGGGCGGCGATGCCGACCCCAACACCGATCGCCAGGTCGATCCATTTGAACCGCAGACCGAAGTCTCTGGCGAGCGATCCGAAACCCCACAGCCGCGACGACAGCAGGCTGCTCCCGAGCAGGGCGATCCAGGTGAAGCACAACGACACGAAGACGAGTTCCGGCCCGAACGGGAGGACCGAGGAGAGAGCCAGCGTAGCCCCCAACGGTAACGCCAGCACCAGGACCAGGCCGACTGCCGCCTGCCAAAGTCCCCACCCCGGTTTGAGGGGGCCAGTCGGACTGAGCTGCGCCGGGTTGGCGAATCGGGTGTGTGAAGGACCGTTCATGCCGTGTAGTGGATCCGCCGCCGGCACCCCGGGCTGGTCGGGGGTGGGTGTGATCCGCATAGTCAGCACACTACCCGCCCTCCTCTCCGTGCAGCCAGAGCGGGAGTCTCCGGCGGATGCCATTGACCAAACGTGCTCAGGGGTTTTAGGTAAAGGAATCAGTCAGAGCGTCGGAACGGGTGGAGTCAATGAACGAATTTGGTTTGCCGCCCGGGTTCGTCTTCGGAACCGCCACCGCTGCCGCCCAGATTGAGGGCGGAATCCATCAGGGCGGCCGCGGCGAAAGTATCTGGGATGCCTACGCCAGGACCCACAGGAACATCCTCGATGCGTCAAGCGCTGCAATCGCCTGCGATCACTATCACCGGTACCTCGAGGACTTCGATCTGCTTCAGCAGTTGGGCGGGCAGGTGTACCGGATGTCGATCGCCTGGCCGCGGATCCAGCCAACGGGTCGCGGACCCGCCAACCCGGACGGCGTCGCCTTCTACCATCGGCTGCTCGATGCCCTGCTGGAGCGCGGGATTCAGCCCTGGGTCACGATTTACCATTGGGATCTGCCGCTTTCACTGCAGGACGCTGGAGGGTGGCAGAACCGGGACACGATAGCCGCGTTCACCGACTACACGCGGATTCTCCGCGACGAGTTTGGCACCAAGGTAGCTGCCTGGATGACCCTTAACGAGCCAGTGGTGCATACCGGCGTCGGGCATGCGATCGGACATGCGGCTCCCGGCCTGATGCTGCTGGGCAGTGCTTTCGTCGTCGCTCATCATCTGCTGTTGGCGCATGGGCACGCGGTCCGGGTCCTGCGGGAGACCCTCTCCACACCGGTGGGCATCGTCAATAACCACTCCCCGGTGGAACCCGCCACTGACTCCGATAGGGACTCACGTCTCGCGGTGCTTTACGACCACTATCACAACGGCCAGTTCGCCGGTCCGGTCCTGGCCGGCAGGTATCCGCCGGAGCTGGAGGAGGTGGACGGATTTTCCTTCGAGGTGATCCACCGTGGCGATATGGAGATCATCTCAGCACCACTGGACTTCTACGGGGTCAACTACTATTTCCCCACCAAGGTTGGTGCGGCTCCCCCGTTTTACCCGGTGCCCTTTGCGCCGAAGCCCTACGACGGCGTCCCGGTCACCGACTTCGGCTGGCCCGTCCTACCCGCCGGCCTCCCCACGATCCTCAAGCAGCTCAAGGCTTCCTATCCCCACCTTCCCCCGGTCTACATCACCGAGAACGGCTGCGCGTACGACGACGAACCGCAGGGCAGGTCGGCGGGCCCGCACGGCAGCCTGCAGGATCCGCGGCGGATCGAGTTCCTCGAGGGGCACCTGGCGGCCATCGGTGAGGCAGTGGCCGCCGGCGTTGACGTACGCGGCTATTTCCACTGGACCCTGATGGACAACTGGGAGTGGCAGGAGGGGTACACAAAGAAGTTTGGTCTGGTCCGATTGGAACCCGCGACGCTGGAGCGGGTGCCCCGAGCATCCTTCCACCGGTATGCGGAGATCATCCGCTCGGTCAGTGGCGCTTCCAGCCGGGCAACCCCCTCCGCCGAACCGTGAGCTCTGGCGACTCAAACCCCGGCAGCCCGCCAGAGCCCACGGTTCGGCGGAGGTGTGGGGGTTGGGGAGGGAGGGGCTAGCGGCGCCCTCGCCCGCCGGCACCGGGTTTCCGGCCGCGCGGAGTCTGCTTCTTACCCCCTGGTGATGATCGCTGAGACCCGCCAGCCTTCTGTCCCGACTTCGACGACCCCGCCGGTTGCTTCTTGCCAGCTGCCTTCAACGCCTTCTTTTCCTTCTTTGCCGGTTCCTTGGCCGAAGGCTGCCGTGAGCTGTGTTCGGTACGTCCGCGGACAATGCCGATAAACTCCTCGATGTCCTCGGAGATATTGTCGGCCAACCAGGTGACGGCGATGGTGGTGGCAGGCACATCCAACACCGGACGGTAGACAGCGTCCCTGCGGGCATAGAGGCGGGCAATCGACATGGGCACAATCACCACTCCTGCGCCGGTCGCCGCCAGTTCGATAGCAGCCTTCTCCCCACCATTCGTCACGGTGTCCAGCAGGTTCTCGGCGGCCAGTTCAGCAAATGGCACCTCGTCAAACAGCGACAGTTCGTGGTCCTTGCCCGCAACCACTACCGGCTGTTCCTCATACAGCGGAATGACGCTGAGTCCCTCACGTTCCACGGGGAGGCGGACAAAACTGAGGTCAACGGTGCCGGCCCGGAGGGCCAACTCCTGGCTGGCGGCATCGTATTCGACGGTTGCCAGCGGTTTGGCCGGATGCCTCTCACGCCACCTGCTCACCCATTTGCCGGGGGTCACACCCGGGACAAAACCTACGGTGAGGATGCTGGGCTGGGGCTCGGACACCTGATCACACTAACCCACCAGCGCATCCGGCGGCCCGGCGCCCGGGTCGATCAAGGAGGAAGGTCAGTAGCTGGCGGGAGAATCGCCGTCGGGCACGGGAACGAACTGAGCTGCCAGGGCCTCCGAGCCACGCGCCAACAGCGCGACGTCGGCGCCCACCAGGATGAAACTGGCGCCGCTGTCCAGATAGTGACGTGCGGTAGCGGGGTTGAAGGCGTTGACTCCGGCCGGTTTCCCCATCTTCTGCGCCGCTGACAGACAGTGCTCGACGGCGGCGCGCACCCGGGGGTGGTCCTGCTGCCCCAGTACCCCCATGGACGCAGCGAGGTCGGCTGGCCCCACGAAAATCGCATCAACACCGTCGACGGCGAGGATCGCCTCAACGGCAGCAACTGCGGCAACCGACTCGATCTGCACCGTCAGGCTAAGGGTTTCGCCTGCGCGGGCCAGATAATCGGGAACCCGGTTCCAGCGGGCGGCCCGTGCCAGCGCCGAGCCGACGCCGCGGACCCCTTCCGGCGGGTACCGGGTGGCGGCCACGGCCGCTTCAGCGTCGGCAACTGTGTGAACCATCGGGATCAGCAGGTTCTGCACTCCCAGGTCGAGGTACTGCTTGATCAGTACGGTGTCGTTCGCGGGGGGACGGACCATCGCGTGGACCGGGTAGCCGTGCACGGCCTGGAGTTGGGCAAGGATGGATTCGAGCCCGTTCGGGCTGTGCTCGGCGTCGATGAGGAGCCAGTCCAGGCCAGCCCCGGCGCAGAGCTCGGCAATCAGCGGACTCCCCGAACACACCCACATTCCCGCCAACGGGCGATCCGCCCCGGCGAGCGCGGCACGAAAGGTGGTCTCTAGCGGAAGTGGCATGTCACTGCTCCCAGTGGTCCGTAGTCGGCGTGGATGGTGTCGCCCTTTTGAACCCACAGTGGTCGCGTGAAGGAGCCGGCAAGGATAATGTCTCCAGCTTTCAGGCTGTCGCCGTGGGCAGCAATCTTGTTGGCCAGCCAGTGGACGCCTGCGGCCGGGTGGTCAAGCACCCCTGCCGCCACACCGGTCTCCTCGACGGTCTGGTTCTTGTAGAGAATGGCTGCGACCCAGCGGAGGTCGACGGCGTCGGGCCGCACCGGACGGCCGCCCACCACCATGGCCCCCATCGCCGCGTTGTCCGAGATGGTGTCAACGATGGTCCTGCCCTCCATCTCGATCCGGGAATCGAGGATCTCCAGGGCGGGAACCACGTAGTCGGTGGCGTTGAGGACGTCGAAGATGGTGCACCCGGGACCGGACAGGTCAGTTTTCAGCACAAACGCCAACTCCACCTCGACCCGCGGGTGGGTGTACCGGTCCCAGTCCACCGAGCAGCCGGTATCCAGCACCATGTCGTCGAAAATGGCCCCGTAGTCAGGTTCGGTGATGCCGGTGGCCGCCTGCATGGCCCTGGAGGTGAGGCCAATCTTGCGTCCCACCAGCGTCCGGCCGGCGTCCTCATTGCGCCGACGCCAAAGCCGCTGCACGGCGTAGGCGTCGTCGACCGTCATGTCGGGGTACCTGAGGGTCAGGCGGGGAACCGGGGTGCGGTTGCGGCCGGCCTCGACCAGTTCATCGGCGATGGCTTCAATAAATGTGGCGTCAAGCATGGCTACAGCTGCGCTCCCAGCTTGAATCCCTGGGCATCGCTGTCGCCGTCCTTGCGGGTGTAGGAGAAGCCGTCTGCGCCCACCGTCACCGCCATCTCGCTTTTTTCCTCGCGGACGACGACGGGCTGTGGATTACCGTCGAGGTCGAGGACCAGCGACGCTTCGCTGTACCAGGACGGGACGACGGCGTTGCCCCACCAGTCGCGGCGCTGATTGTCGTGAACGTCCCAGGTCACTGTGGGATTGTCCGGGTCACCCGTGTAGTAATCCTGGGTGTAGATCTCGATCCGGTGCCCGTCGGGGTCAAGAATGTACAGGTAGAAAGCGTTGGAGACGCCATGCCGCCCGGGGCCGCGTTCGATCCGGTCGGAGATGCGTAGGGCGCCCATTTTGTCGCAGATCTGGATGATGTTGTGCTTCTCGTGGGTGGCGAACGCGACGTGGTGCATCCGCGGACCGTTTCCTCCGGTCAGGGCGGTGTCGTGCACCGTCTGTTTGCGGTGCATCCAGACCGCGTAGCTGACGCCGTCCGCATCCTGAATGTCTTCCGAGACCCGGAAGCCGAGATCTTCAAGGTATTTGCGTCCGCGCGGCACGTCGGGGGTGACCTGATTGAAATGGTCCAGGCGCACCAGTTCGCCAGCTGAGTAGAGATCGTAGCGCTGGGTGAGACGCTCCACGTGCTCAACGTCGTAGAAGAACTCGTAGGGAAAGCCCAGTGGGTCCTCGACCCGGACGGAATCGCCGACACCCTTCGTGAAGCCCTCCTTCCGGCGTTCCACCCGGCAGCCCAGCTCTGTGTAGTACGCCTCGGCGGCGTCCACATCGGCCGGGGACTTCACCCGGTAGGCAAAGGCGGCGACGGCAGCCACCGGACCCTGCCGCAGCACCAGGTTGTGGTGGATGAACTCCTCCAGCGACCGCAGATAGATGGTGCTCTCGTCCTCTTCGGTGACGTGCAGCCCGAGGACATCGACGTAGAATTCCCGCGACCTGACGAGGTCAGTGACGACTATTTCCATATAGGCGCAGCGAACAATGTCCGGCGCCGGGACGGTGGGAGTGGGGACAAAGGTGGTCATGACGGTCTCTCTTCGTTGAGCGGGACAGCGGTGAAAGGGACTAGTACCTGCGCGCGGCGGTGGTGTTTCATGAAGTGGTGTTCCCAAACTTTGGGGTGTGGACGGCGCCGAGGCTGATGTGGACTGCCTGCTGGTCGGTATAGAAGTCGATTGACCGGTAACCGCCCTCGTGGCCCAGGCCCGACGCCTTCACCCCACCGAACGGGGTGCGAAGGTCGCGCACGTTGTGGCTGTTCAGCCACACCATGCCGGCCTCCATGTTCTGGGAGAAGGTGTGGGCCCGGGTCAGATTCTGCGTCCAGATGTAGGCGGCGAGCCCGTACTTGGTGTTGTTGGCGAGCGCCAGCGCTTCGTCGTCGTTCTCAAAAGGGGTAATGGCGACGACGGGTCCGAAGATCTCCTCCTGGAAGATTCGGGCATCCGGGGCAACATCGGCGAACACCGTTGGCGCAATGTAGTTGCCCTCGGGCAGGTGTGCCGGACGACCACCGCCGGCCAGCAGCCGACCCTCGGACTTCCCGATCTCCACGTAGGAGGCAACCTTTTCGTAGTGCTCGGGGTGAACCAGGGCGCCCACCTCGGTCTTTGGATCGTGGGGGTCGCCGACGACGATGGCCTGCGCGCGAGCGGCGTACTTTTCGCAGAACTCATCGTAGATGCCCCGCTCCACCAGGATGCGTGACCCGGCAGTGCAACGTTCACCGTTGAGCGAGAAGACACCGAAGAGCGCCGAATCAATGGCCGCGTCGAGGTCCGCGTCGGCGAAGATGACACAGGGGGACTTCCCGCCGAGTTCCATGGACAGGCCCTTGAGGTGTGCAGCGGCGTTCCGGAAAATGGTCTGGCCAGTGGTGGTCTCGCCGGTGAAGGAGATCAGCGGAACATCGGCGTGTTTGACCAACGCGTCCCCCGCCTCCTCGCCAAGCCCGTTGACCAGGTTGAACACACCGTCGGGCAGCCCGGCTTCCTTGAAGATCCTGGCCCAGAGGGAGGCGGACAGCGGAGTGAACTCGGCGGGTTTGAGGACCACAGTGTTGCCGGTGGCCAGTGCCGGGGCCAGTTTCCAGGATTCCAGCATGAATGGAGTGTTCCAGGGGGTGATCAAACCCGCCACGCCGATGGGCTTGCGGTTGACGTAGTTGATCTGGGAGCCCGGAACCTTCATGGCGTCGTCGAACTGGGCCACAATGAGGTCGGCGAAGAAGCGGAAGTTCTCGGCAGCGCGCAGCGCCTGGCCCCTGGCCTGGGTGATGGGCAGTCCGGTGTCGAAACTCTCAAGGTCGGCGAGGCGCGATTCCTGCGCCTCGACGGCGTCGGCAATCCGGTTGAGGACCCGCGCGCGTTCGCGAGGTTTCATCCGCGGCCAGGGGCCGTTTCTGAACGCTTCGCGTGCGGCGGCGACGGCGCGATCAATGTCTTCCTTCTGCCCGGCCGCTGCGGTGGCGTAGGTGGTGTTGGATACGGGATCCAGCACCTCAAACGTTGCCCTGCCCACTGAGTCAACGAACTCTCCGTTGATGTAGTGCTGGAGGTGAGTGGGCAGGTTCTCCGGTACGTAGTGGCTGGTTTCAGGGGCAGTGGACGTCATTGGTTCTCTTCCTGAGTGCTGTAGGGGACTGGTTCCGGGGGTGCTGATACCTGGGCCAGATAGGCGTCGAGGGTTGCTGCCCGGTGCTGTCGGGCCGCACGCTCAATCGTGTCAGCGCCGGCGTCCGATTCGATGAGCCGAAGGAGTGCATCGTGTTCCTGGACCGATTCCCTGGCACGTGCCGGGACAAACCGGAACGTTGACGACCGTAGCGTGGCCAGCCTGTTCCAGCCCCGGTGCACCAGGTCAAGAATGTGGGGGTTGGGGCAGTGCTCGAAAAGTATGCTGTGGAAGTCCTGGTTGAGTGCAGTAAACCGGACCGGATCGAAATGCTCAAGGCACTCCCGCATCTCGCCGTTCACCGCGCGGGCCCGGGCGATGGCTACCGAGTCGATCAGCGGCGCTGACAGCGCGGTAGCGGCGCCTTCGATGATGCTGAGGGTCTGCATGGTGTACAGGTACTCTGTCGGGTCGATCCCGGAGACGGTGGCGCCGACATTGCGCTCAAACGTCACCAGCCCTTCAGCCTCCAACCGCCGGATCGCCTCCCGGACCGGAACCACACTGACCCCTAAGTCCCCAGCGATCTTCGCCAGCACCAGGCGGTAGCCGGGTGTGAAGGAGCCTTCAACGATGCGCGTCTTGATCGCTGTGTAGGCCCGCTCGGATTTGCTCTCCGGACTGACCTCGCCGTGCATGGGTGATGATGGTGCGACGACGGCGTCAGTCACGCGATGCCCCGTCCGCCACCCATTGCACGTACCTGGCCTTCCAGGCTGCGTTCATGGGGTAGAGCCCGTCGACGCCGTTCCCCTGTTTGACCATCTCGAAAATGAAGGTCTCCTCCTGCTCCTGCAGGATGCAATCGTCAACCAGTTCCTCGGCAAGAGCCGGCGGGATCACCAGGATGCCATCCGAATCGGCCACGATAATGTCCCCGGGCTGGACTGTCGTCCCGCCGCACGCGATGGTGATGTCCGTGTCCCACGGGACGTGCCGCCGGCCGAGGACCGCAGGATGCGGGTTGGCGAAGTAGGTGGGCATGTCGAGGTCGGCCACCGCTGAATAGTCGCGGACCCCGCCGTCGGTAATGATGGCTGCTGCTCCGCGCATCTGGGCGCGCATGGCCAGGATGTCCCCGACTGTTCCGGTGCCCTTTTCACCCCGCGCCTCCATGACGAGGATCTCGCCGTCATTCACCGAGTCGATGGCGCGCTTCTGGGCGTTGAACCCGCCACCATGTGAGGCGAACAGGTCCTCCCGGTTGGGAACGAAACGCAGGGTGCGGGCCAGCCCCACCACACGGCGCTCCGGGCGGGTGGCCTGCAGCCCGTCAATGCTCACATTATTCAGCCCGCGCTTCCGCAGCTGGGAGGACAGCGTGGCGGTGGCAACGCTCTCGAGCTTCTTCTTCAGGTCCGGGGCCAAGGCAGGTGCAAGGGGCGGCAGCCCGGCCGCCTCCCGCGATCCGTAGGCTTCCTCGCGCTGGGTGTCATCGGTCTTCGGCTGGGCACCAAAGTCAGCGAACGGCGTCGTTCCCTCAACCACCCTGGTGCTCAGTCGACCGCTGCTCTGAGTGCCCCCGGTGACCTCTATATCGATCGTGTCCCCGGGGTGGGCCACCGACGCGCCGGCCGGGGTCCCGGTCAGGATGATGTCGCCTTCTTCAAGGGTGAGGAGCTGGGACAGGTCGGCGACAAGCTGAGCGAACGGAAACAGGAGGTCTTCGGTGGTGTCGTCCTGCACCAGGGTGTCGTTGTGCCAGGTGCGCACCCGCAGCGCGGCGGGGTCCAGCTCCTCAGCAGGAATCAGTCGCGGACCAAGCGGGGTGAAGCCGTCACCGCCCTTGGAGCGAACGTTCGAACCCTTGTCGGCGTACCGGAGGTCATAGACCCCCAGATCGTTACTGGCCGTCACCCAGGCGACGTGACTCCAGGCGTCGTGAGGGCTGACGCGGCGTGCTGTTCTGCCGATGATGAGGGCGATTTCGCCCTCAAACCCGAGCAGTTCACAGCCCAGTGGCCGCTCGACGGTGCCCGGAGCATCGACTGTTCCGAGCGCGAGCGACGTCGGCGGCTTCAGAAAGTAGGACGGCTTCAGTGGCGTGCGCCCACGCTGCGCCGCTCGGCTCGGGTAGTTGATGTGGACCGCGATCACCTTGCGGGTGCGTGCCAACAGCTCGACGCTTACCGCCCGGCTCCGGGACTCAACACTCATGCCGCGTTCTCCTCATCCTCATGTCATGTACGAAATCGTATACGATCAACTATCGTCTGTGATGTATGGCACGTCAACCCTTGGTGGCCACGCTCATCGTTGTGTGCCATGTCTATTCGTCGTACAGTTTGAGCACCATCATTCGATTATTGGATTACCTGTTCAAATAAAGAACAGGCCCGGGTGGCTGCAGAGACTTTCACAAAGAAGTGAGTGAGGAAATCCGTGCACTTTCACCATCACGGCTACGTTTCAGGTGATCCGCGAATTCAGGCTGTTGCCGGCGTCGGCATCGATCGTCCCGAGGTCCTGCCCGATGAAGTGGACGTGTTGATCGTCGGGAGCGGTCCGGCAGGAATGCTTGCGGCCGCGCAGTTATCCCAGTTTCCGGACATCACCACCCGCCTTGTGGAGCGGCGGTCTGGCCGGCTCGCCATTGGGCAGGCCGACGGCATTCAGGCACGCAGTGTGGAGACCTTTCAGGCGTTCGGCTTTGCTGAACGAATCACCGCAGAGGCCTACCGGATCACCGAGATGGCGTTCTGGAAGCCCGACCCGGCGGACCCGGCACGCATTATCAGGACTGCCCGCCCGCTGGACGATCCGGCGGGCGTCAGCGAATTTCCGCACCTGATCGTCAACCAGGCGCGGGTCCTCGACTACTTTGCTGAAGTCATGGCGCATTCGCCCACCCGGATGAAGCCTGACTACGGCCTGGAGTTCGCCGGCCTGGAGGTTTCCGACGGGGAAGAATATCCAGTCAAGGTCACGCTTACCCACTCCAGTGGACCGCTGGAGGGAACGCAGCGGTTTGTGCGGGCCAAGTACGTGATCGGTGCCGATGGGGCCCGCAGCCAGGTCAGGACCGCCATTGGTTGCACGCTTGCCGGTGATGCGGCGAATCATGCGTGGGGCGTCATGGATGTTCTGGCTACCACCGACTTCCCCGACATCCGGCTGAAATGCGCCATCCAGTCCGGCGCCGGGGGAAGCATCCTCCTCATTCCCCGGGAGGGCGGCCACCTCTTCCGCATGTATGTGGACCTGGGCGACGTCGATACGCACACCACAGGCGGGATCCGCAGCACCACCATTGAGGAGATCATCGAGAAGGCGAACGCCATCCTTCACCCCTACACGTTGAACGTCCGCAATGTCGCCTGGCACAGCGTGTATGAGGTGGGCCACCGGCTGACCGACCGGTTCGACGACGTCCGCCCCGAAGAGCTCGGCAGCCGCACCCCGCGGGTCTTCATCACCGGGGACGCCTGCCACACGCACAGCGCAAAAGCCGGCCAGGGAATGAACGTCTCCATGCAGGACGGCTTCAATATCGCCTGGAAGCTCGGGCATGTCCTGGAAGGCCGCAGCCCTGAAAGCCTGCTGTCCACCTACTCCGCAGAGCGGCAGGTCGTAGCGAAAAACCTGATCGACTTCGACAGGCAGTGGTCCTCCCTGATGGCCAGGAAACCTGATGAGTTTGAAGACCCGACGGAATTGGAGAACTTCTATACGAGCACCATGGAGTTCCCCGCCGGATTCATGACCGAATACACGCCCTCCCTGATCGTGGGCGAGGCCACGCACCAGGAACTCGCCACCGGCTTTCCCATCGGCAAACGCTTCAAGTCAGCACCGGTGGTGCGCGTCTGCGATACCAACCCGCTTCAGCTTGGCCATCAGGCGACGGCTGATGGGCGGTGGCGGATCTACGTGTTCGCCGATGAGGCCCTGCCCGGGCCCCAGTCGAAGGCCGGCATCTTTGCCGACTGGCTGGAGTCCTCGCCGGACTCCCCGCTCGCCGTGACGCCCGGGGACGCCGATCAGGACGCGTGGTTCGACGTCAAAGTGATCTATCAGCAGGATCACCAAAGCCTCGACATCGGCGCTGTACCGGCGGTGTTCAAACCAACGGTGGGACCATTCAAACTGGACTATTTGGAGAAGGTATTCGGGGTCGACCCCAGCCAGGACATTTACGAGCTGCGGGGGCTGGACCGGGGCGGCGTCGTCGTCGTCGTCCGGCCGGACCAGTACGTTGCCCACGTGCTGCCGCTCACGGGAACAGCCGAGCTTGCCGCATTCTTCGCGGGAATGCAGACCGGGCGCAGGCCAGAGGCAGCGGGGGGAGCTAGGGTTAAGGGATGACCCCCGCTAAAAGCCCCCAGACCATGAAGCCCGCTACAGCGGCGAAGAAACTGGGAATCTATCTGCCAGCCGCGCCACAGGAGTTCCAGGACAACGACGTGACCCGCGCGGAGTTCAGTGACCTGCAGCAGAATCCTCCTGAGTGGTTGGCCGAACTTCGCCGCAGCGGCCCCCATCCCCGCCCGGTAGTGGCGCAGAAGTTGGGCATCTCGATCAGCGGTCTGGCCCGTGGGGGAGTTACCGAGCCGCTCACCACCCCTGATATCACTGCACTGCTGCAGGAACCGCCAGCGTGGCTGGTAACTGAACGCGCCACTCATGCTGCGGTCCGCAAACAGGACCTGATCACCAAGAACCTGCATGCGGAGAAGTCCGACCAGTAGGCCCTTTTCCCACGTCCGTGTCGACTTTTTGCGGAAATGAAGCATACTTACCATTATGCTGCTTGCACATCCGCTCTCCATCGCCGTCATGGCTCACCTGCACCATCCGATAGCCAGCCCCTATCCCGGCGGGCTGGAAATGCACACCGCTCTACTCACCGAAGAGCTCACCGCCCGGGGCCATGCAGTGACCCTGTTCGCCAAGGCCGGCAGCCGGGTGCCTGCCACGGTGGCGCCTGTTCTGGATGCAGGGTTCACCTTCACCAGGCATCCCGACGGCCCTGCACGCGATGCGCAGACACACCTCCTCGACGGTGCGCAGCGTGTCACTCTTGACCTCATCAACGAGGGCGATTTCGACGTCGTCATCAACAACTCGCTCAGCCCGCTACCGCATGCCAATCCGCCGCGTCAGCCTATGCTGACCATCCTTCACACTCCACCGCTGCCACGGGTGACCGACGTCTTCGATGCGGACGGCTACAGCCCGACCCCGCGGCATAAGATCGTCAGCGTGTCAGCGGCAAACGCGCTGCAGTGGAAAAGCCACCTTCAAAACATCAGCGTGGTTCACAATGGAATCCGGCTCGAGGAGTGGCGCACTGCGGGTGGAGTCCGACGACGACCCAACACAGCGGTCTGGTCCGGCCGGATTACCCCCGAGAAGGGCCTGCACGTGGCAATTGAAGCTGCCGCCCTCGCCGGGATGCGCATCCGTTTCGCCGGTCCCATCAGTGATCGGGACTACTTCGACAAAACCATCGCTCCGCTGCTGAGCGCATCGGTCCAGCATGTGGGTCACCTCGATCACGGCCAGCTGGCCTCTTTCCTCAGCTCAGGTGCGGTGTTCATCTCGTCACCGTTATGGGCAGAACCCTTCGGACTGAGCACCGTTGAGGCGATGGCCTGCGGTACCCCGGTGGCTGCCCTGCCCTGTGGCGCGATGACTGAAGTTATCGACGACCGCGCCGGTGTGGTCGCTCAGGGGTTTGCGGCAACTGATCTTGCGCTGGCCGTCGAGCAGGCGCGCCAGTTGGACGGCAACTCGGTGAGGGCCTCTGCGGCGCGGTTCGCAGCCGAGGTGATGATCACCAGCTACGAAAACCACCTTAGGGCACTGGTGAGCCAGGACCTCCTGGCTGACATCGAGATGCTGGCGTCCTAGGGAACCGATGATACTCCCCCGCGTTGCCTATTACGCCCACCATCACGGAACCGGACACCTGCGTCACGCCGTGGCGATCGCCCGGTTGCAGGTAGTTGATCTTCTGGTGACTGGCTCTACCGAGCCGCCCGGGCTAAGCGACATCCCCCACACCCGGTTTGCCCAGCTCACCACTGATGTCGCTCCCGACGGCGAGCCCTTCCCGGTGCCCCCTGAACCCTTCCTGCATTACACCCCCACCACGTCAACCATCAGGGACCGGTTCTCCCAACTGCATGCCGCCTGGCACGAGTTCAATCCCCAGGTGGTGATCATCGATGTCTCCGCCGAGGCTGCAGTCTTCGCCCGGCTCTGCGGATACCCGGTGCTGTATCGGCGGATGCCCGGTGACCGATCCGACGTGGCGCATCAGACCGCCTACGCTGCGGCCACCGGACTGTTCGCCTATTACCCCGCGGCGCTTGAGGATCCCGCCTATCGAGACGCGGATGGTGGCCGGACGCAGTACCTGGGAATGCTCGACCCAACGCGTTCAACGTCTACCAGGACCGCCGCCTCCGCCAGCGGGAAGGTCATAGCGGTGCAGACCAGCCTGGGCGGCACCGGGGTCAGCGTCGCGGAGATTACGAGAGCCGCACGGTCCTGTCCCGAATGGCAGTGGAATGTGGTTGGCCTTAGCTCCGGCAACGCCGACCTGCCACCGAATGTTCGGTTGCTCGGCGTTCTCGAAGACCCGCGGCCGGAACTGTCGGCGGCAGATCTCATCATTACCTCCGCCGGTTACCACGCCGTCGCTGCGGCGGCTGCCGCGGGCAGGCCTACCATCCTGGTGCCGGAAGAGAGGCCCTTTGGTGAGCAACTTGCCTTTGCCCGGGCACTCAACAGGTCAGCGGGAATCCCGATGGCTGAGACCTGGTCGGCTGCAGCGTGGCCGGACCTCCTGCGCCAGGCGGTGGAATCGGATGCTGGAGCGCTGCGGGCAGCCCTGTTTGTCAGCAGCGACACCTTCAGTGACCGGTTACTCGACCTGGTCTCCAGGGCCTCGGTGACAGGCTCCTAGTACGGCGCGTCCACCCTGGCCGCTGCCACCTCACCGGTAGTGGGCAGTCTGAGCATGTCGATGGTGGCGCCGTCGGCCGCCCATGCGATGTACCCTGCGTCGGCGAAGGCGGTCAACCAACCGGTCATCGGCCACACCCCCCGTTTCCGGTGGAACACCCTACTGTTCGCAACAATGTCCGAGAAGTGTTGCAGCGGGGGCCGGGTTACCCCGTGGTGCTGGTGGAACATGGTGGCACTGGAAAACGAGAGCGTCACACCACAATCCCTGGCGGTAAAGGAAAAGTCGGTGTCTTCGCCGCCGTACCCGGTGAACGCCTCATCGAAACCGCCGATCCGCCTGAAATCGTCGGCCGTGACAGTAAAACCCAGGGACCAGAACAGCTCATACCGGTCGGTGGGGGTAGGTGGTTCGCCGTTTGCCGGAGCCAGGGCCGTCCTCGCGTGGTGCGGGATCGAGGCGCGCATCAGCCCTGCATCGCCGTCGTGCGTAGGGGTCCCTGCGGCACTCAGGTAGCGCGGCTGGGCCATGACTATTCCCCCGGCGTCGGCCAGATCCAGGAGCAAGGTTCTGCACAACGTGGTGGCTGGGATGCAATCCACATCAAGGAAAATGAGGATGTCGGTCGAAGCGGCTGCAGCTGCTGCGTTGCGGGCTGCAGCAAGGTTAAGTGCTCCTGTGGACGACGGCGGTAGGTGGACAATCCGCTGGGGGATCCTTGACCTCAGTGGTGCCGGGTCGGGCTGGCCCATATAGGCGACCACCAGCTCGGTGGGCTGTAAGGATGACCGGTTGAGGCCCGCCACCAGGTTGGCGAGGTGGTGATCACGGTTGGCGCTGAGAACGAGAACGGAGAATCTGGGGCTTGAGGTACTGGAGACTTCCGGGCCAGTCATGAAGCGACCGGTTCAATCAGCTGCGGCCCGTTGTTGCGAACCGATCCGACGGCGTTGCCAACGATCCGGGGAACCAGTTGAGGTTCGGGAATGGAGTCGATCAGTGTCTGCACATCAGCACTACTGGTCATTCGTGGGTTGAGCCACTCCGGGTAAAGGTCAGGGGGAAGAATGAGCGGTGTCCGGTCGTGAATATGACCGAGCGTGTCGCTGGCAGTGGTGGTGATAATGGTGCAGCTACGCAGCCATTTATTCTGATGATCCTCCGGAAGTGCTGGGTCCGGCCAGTATTCGTAAAGTGCAGCAAAGGCGAGCATGTCGTTGGTTTGGCCATGAAGATAGGTAGGTATTTTGCCGTTAGGGCCCTTCTCCCACTCGTAATAGCCGTTGGCCATCACGATGCCCCGGCGACGTGAGGCAGCGGTGCGGAAGGAGGGCTTTTCGAGGATGGTCTCAGCCCGAGCGTTGATCAGTGGCGGGCCTTTCTTTGGGTCCTTCTGCCAGGACGGCACCAGCCCCCATCGGGCGGTGGTCAGGCGTCTGGCGGGTCGACCTGTTGAGTCATCCAGGCGCTCCAGCAAGAGCCTTACGGTGTCGGTGGGAGCAACATTGTAGGAGGGTTCCGGGAGGTCCTTGTCAACAAAGTCAACATCAAACAGGTCGATGAGGTCCTTGTCAGATCCTGCCACCACAAAACGTCCGCACATGAGGATAGGGTACTCCGGGGGACCTCCCTACCGTGTGTCTGGAGGATCTGGAGCGCTGAACAACCGATTGACTTAATCGAACATATATTCGAAAATTAAAGGGTGAGTGCACCAGCAACCAGCCCAGTGATGGATCCGGGATACACCCCGGATCAGGACTTTCCAGTGCCCGAATCCGCTGGTCAATCCCGCAGTGAATCTGGGCTGCAGGAAAAGATCAATCAGATGCAGGGCAGCCGGTTGGGATCCCGGCGGTTACCCACCATTCCTGCTCTCGGACGGATCCTCCCCGGCGGTGGCCTGATGGCTGGTGCGGCCTACTCGGTGGAAAATTCCACCACACTGGCCATGGCATTACTTGCTGGCCCATCAGGCTCTGGCGCCTGGTGCAGTGTGATCGGTATCCCCGATTTCAACGTTGAGGCTGCATCAAACCTGGGTATTGATCTTGATCGTTTGATTCTCATTCCTCATCTGGATGGCCAATGGTTAGCAGTCACCGCAGCAATGGTTGATGTGGTGTCGGTCATTCTGACCAGGGCGCCATCAACAATTACTGGCTCGGATGCAGCGCGACTCAGGGCACGGCTCCGACAGCGCGGTGCAGCATTGATTACCATGGGCGCCTGGCCGCAGAGCGAAGCAGCGCTCAAGGTGTCAGAAAACAGCTGGGGAGGCTTGGGGTCCGGGTCGGGGCATCTCCAGGTCCGGAGGTTTAAGGTCACCGCCACTGGACACAACGGCCGCTCCCGGAGTTCTGAGCTCTCCCTGACCGAACTGCGGCAAAGCACCTGGTCCCCATTCCCCGGTAGTGGGAACTCCCTTGCCGGGCAACCGTTCATCCCCCGGGTGGTCGGAGCATCGTGACACTGCAGGTACTTCCTCAACCACTTCTGCATGGCTCCACCAGAATCATGATGCTCTGGATCCCGGACTGGCCAATAACAGCCGCACTTCGTGAACACGACGTTCCAGTCAATGCTCCACTTGCACTGATCGACAAGGGAGAGGTGTTTGCCTGTTCCCCTTCGGCTCGTGCTGAGGGAGTAAAACGTGGGTTGAGGGTCCGTGAAGCCCAGGCTCGGTGCCCTGAACTGGTCGTTGAACGTTATTCCTCGGACCTCGATGAACGGGTCTTTGAACCGGTAGTCGCTGGCATTGAAAAGATCATGCCGGGGGTCCAGGTGGTACGTCCTGGGTTGTGCGCCATCCATGCCCAGGGGCCCAGCAGGTACTACGGTGGTGAGTCTCCCGCGGCTTCGGTACTCCTCACCACACTTGCTTCGTTTGGTCTGACCACCGCAAGAGTTGGTGTTGCCGATTCACCGTTCGCAGCAGAGCATGCTGCCCGTGCCACAGAAGTTCTCGAAGGAGCTGAACAGGACCCTATCTGGGTTGTCCCACCTGGAGAATCACCACATTTTTTGAGCACCTTCCCCCTGGATGTGCTGGGTGAACCAAAGCTTGCAGTTCTGTTGCGACGGTTGGGAATCAGGACTCTCGGTGATTTTGCCTGTTTGGATCCTGGCGATATCCGCAACAGGTTCGGCATCGAGGGAGCCATCGCTCACCGCAAGGCCAGCGGGCTCGATCACCGTAAAGTGGTGGCGCGAAAACCCCCACCCGAACTGGATGTCGTAGTCGACTTCGAACCTGCACTGGTTCGAATTGATGAACTCGCTTTTGCCTTCCGCACCGCTGCTGACCGCTTTGTTGATCGGCTTCACGCAACAGGTCTTGTGTGTACAGCAGTGCGCGTGGTGTTGTACTCCGAGTCAGGTGAAGTCTCTGACCGGCTCTGGCGGCACCCACGATGGTTTGATGCCGACGATGTGCTGGATCGCGTCAGGTGGCAGCTGCAAGGCGGAGGACTGATTGAGCACGGACTGCAATCAGGCATCACCCGGGTACAAACCATTCCCGACACTGTTGAGGATCTCGGTGACCATGCTGACGGGTTGTGGGGTACCGGACCCGATGAAAGCATTCATCACGGGCTGGCACGTGTCCAAAGCATGCTGGGTCATGGAGCAGTGCTCACTGCCATGGTTGCGGGAGGCAGGATGCTCAAGGACCGTAGGGTCTTCATCCCCTGGGGTGACTCATCAACCGGTTATCCAGCAACGGCACATTCGCACCAGGGCCAGCCCTGGCCAGGACGGTTGCCGGGGCCGGCTCCGGCAACCGTCTTCGATAGTCCTCTTGAGGTACTTGTTCAGGACGGTGCGGGGTGCACCGTTGACGTTGACCCGCGCGGGATGCTCACCAGCACTCCCGTGCAATTTGCTGCGCCCGGAACTACCAGTACCCAGCGAACCGTGCAGCACTGGGCTGGTCCTTGGCCAATCAATGAACGCTGGTGGGATTCAACGGGCCGTATCCTGAACCGCTTCCAGTTGGTCGACAACACCGGCGCAGCCTGGCTACTGCTCCTTGAGGATCATCGATGGTGGGCTGAGGCCAGCTATGACTAAGGGCATACCGCTGGGGAAACAGTGGGGCAGTCATGGGATGGAGTAATCCGCCCATCTCGTGGTCTGAGTTTGAGCGAACCCTCTCCGACCGCCGTCGTCCAGGCGCACCACCCGTCGGTGCCGATGGTGGTGACAGCCCTGCTTGGTCACCGAAACGCCAACCGTACTGTGCGCTAGATACAGAGATTGCCGAGCACACCGGACCTGTGGTGCCCTATGCGGAACTCCACGTTCACTCCAACTTCAGCTTTCTCGATGGTGCATCAAGTCCCGAGCAACTGGTTGAGGAAGCTCACCGGCTGCGGCTGCATGGTCTGGCATTGACCGATCATGACGGCCTCTACGGTGTGGTGCACCTCGCTGAAGCCGCTGAAAAGTACCCGCAGTTGAGCACCGTCTATGGCACTGAGCTATCCCTGGATCTGCGGAAACCCCAGAACGGTGAACCTGATCCGGAGGGCAGCCATTTGTTGGTCCTCGCCCGCGGCGCAGAGGGGTACCGGAGGTTGGCTGGTGCCATCACCGCTGCACAGTTGGCCGAAGGAGCAGAGAAGGGAAAACCAAGGTACAGCCTTGAGGGGCTGGCAGGGCAGGCATCTGACAGTTGGATGATCCTTACGGGCTGCCGTAAGGGCACAGTCCGTCAGGCACTGATGCGCGACGGTGAAAGGGGTGCCCGATCCGCCGTCGGACAACTGGTTGAGATGTTCGGGCGGGACAATGTTGCTGTCGAGCTTTCAGACCAGGGGAACCCCTTGGACAGCGCTGTGAACGATGCGTTGGCTACAGTGGCTGCCCGGCTGAGGCTTCCAGTGATCGCCACCAACAACGTGCACTACGCCTCACCTGCACAGCACCAGTTGGCCACAGCCCTTGCTGCTGTGCGGGCTCGGAGGAGTCTCGATGAGATGAACGGGTGGTTACCCGCTGCAGGAACGGCACATCTGCGCAGCGGTGCGGAAATGGCTGCACGGTTTGCTGCCTTTCCTGGTGCCATCGAACGAACAGTGGATCTCGCCGATGATCTTGCGTTCAGGTTGCGGAGCGTCAAACCAGGACTGCCCAATCTGACCCTTCCCGACGGGCATACCCAAATGAGCTACTTGCGGAAGCTCGTCTGGAAGGGTGCCGAGAAGTTCTACCCTGGACGCACCGATGTGGTGGAGCGGATTGAGAAGGAATTGAAGGTCATCGAGGACAAAAAGTTCCCCGGCTACTTTCTGATAGTTCATGATCTGGTGCATTTCGCCCGGAACCAGGGGATCCTCTGCCAGGGACGTGGTTCGGCAGCCAATTCGGCTGTCTGCTACCTGCTGGAAATCACTGCTGTCGATTCGATTCTGTACAACCTGCCCTTTGAGCGTTTTCTTTCCAGCATGCGGGATGAGGAACCGGATATTGACGTCGACTTCGATTCCGACCGTCGGGAGGAAGTCATCCAGTATGTGTACAACAAATACGGGCGATTCAATGCGGCCCAGGTGGCCAACGTGATCACGTACCGGCCCAAATTTGCTGTCCGCGACATGGCCAAAGCGCTGGGTCACAGTCCGGGGCAGCAGGATGCTTGGTCCAAGCAGATTGAACGGTGGGGTGGGCTCGTATCCAGCGACGACCACGACATCCCTGAGGCTGTGGTGCATCTGGCCCAGAGCGTGCTGAAATTTCCCCGGCACCTTGGTATCCATTCGGGAGGGATGGTGCTCACTGATCGGCCAGTGGGTGAGGTTTGCCCGATTGAGCATGGACGCATGGAGAACCGCACCGTCCTGCAGTGGGACAAGGATGACTGTGCGTGGATGGGGTTGGTCAAATTCGACCTGCTGGGGCTGGGAATTCTTGCCGCCATCCAATACAACTTCGATCTAGCTGACAGGCATTTTGGTGAAAAGTGGAATCTGCACACCATCCCGAAGGAAGAACAGGGCGTCTATGACATGCTCTGCTTCGCAGATTCCATCGGCGTCTTCCAGGTGGAAAGCCGCGCCCAGATGGGTATGCTGCCCCGCCTCCAACCACGGGAGTTCTATGACCTGGTGATTGAGGTGGCGCTGGTCCGGCCTGGACCCATTCAGGGTGGCGCCGTCCACCCGTACATCAAACGGAAGCTCAAAGAGGAGAAGGTCACCTACCTGCATCCCAAACTGGAACCCGTGCTGGAACGAACCCTGGGGGTACCGCTTTTTCAGGAACAGCTCATGCAGATGGCCATGGTGGTGGGGAACTGTTCGGGCGCGGACGCCGACCAGCTCCGCCGGGCCATGGGATCAAAACGAGGACTGGAACGCATTGATACCCTGCGCGACAAACTGTATAAGGGGATGGCTTCCAATGGCATCACCGGGGAGACGGCTGATTCCATCTACCTCAAGATCCAGGCCTTCGCCAATTTTGGTTTTGCTGAGAGCCACTCCATCAGCTTCGCCCTCCTGGTGTACGTCAGTGCCTGGTTGAGACTGCACTATCCCGGGGCTTTCCTTGCCTCACTGTTACGAGCACAACCGATGGGCTTCTATTCACCACAGACCCTGGTGGCCGATGCCCGCCGGCATGGGGTGATGGTCCTTCGACCGGATTTGCTGCACTCGGGAGTGCATGCAGATCTTGAGCCCCTCGAAGGACCTGCTGGTGGTGCAACCGGACAGCCCCCCGGAATGGACATTTGCTGTGATCCCCAACAACCACCTGTTGGACCTTTTGACCGGAAGATCCCTTTCGATTCAACGTTACATAGGCGGGATACCAACTTTGCCGTGCGGTTGGGGTTGGATAGCGTCCAATCCATCGGGACCAGGGTGGCAGAACAGATTGTGTCCGAACGGCTGAGCAACGGCGTCTTCGCTGATATGGCCGACCTGGTGCGGCGCACTGAACTCAATGCCGCCCAGCTTGAATCGCTGGCAGCGGCGGGGGCATTCGAGTCGATGGGGCTCACAGAGCGGGAAGCATTATGGAACGCCGGGCCGGCTTCAACCGAACGGGCAGGACAGCTCAAGGGCACCACCGTGTATATCCAACCTCCGTTGTTCCCCGACCTCACTGCTGCTGACCGGGTGGCCTCTGATCTTTGGTCCACCGGTATCACCCCCGATGACCATCCGGTACGGCACATCAGGCCCACCTTGGCCAGGCGTGGCGTTCTGACTGCCGCTGAACTGGTCCACGCTGACTCAGGACGCAGGGTTGAAGTAGGAGGTGTAGTCACCCACAGGCAACGACCAGCAACTGCCAGCGGTATTACCTTCATGAATCTCGAGGATGAGACGGGGCTGGTGAACGTGATCTGCTCGGTAGGAGTCTGGCAGCGTTACCGGCGGATCGCCCGGGAGGCAAGCGGTGTGTTGGTCCGGGGGATGCTGGAACGCTCCTCTGAGGGCGTCGTCAATATTGTGGCTGACAAGTTTGAAGTACTGAAGATGAAGGCGACCACCAAATCGCGGGACTTCCAGTAGCAGGAGGCTCACCGGCTCACATCGTCCTGGTGCACCGTGCACCCCTACCCACGCGAAGCTTAACGAAAAAGACCCCCGGATAACCGGGGGTCTTAGCCGTGCGCGAGGGGGGATTTGAACCCCCACACCCTTTCGGATACTGGCACCTGAAGCCAGCGCGTCTGCCGTTCCGCCACTCGCGCGCAACCGCTCGAAACATCATCGAAAAACCTTCGAAGACCTCCGAGAACAGCAGAAATAAGCATAACGGAGCAGCACCGGAATCACCTAAACGCCCGCCTCCCACGTTCCGGGACAGTCAGCGGCACGCACCCGATCCCTGGCGTCCGGGTACCGGAATTGTTATCACAAAGTGGTGGACGGACAACTGGTGGTTAAGGCCTTTTACAGAGGTCCCCAGTAGTATCGAACTGATCGTGTCGTACGTCGACCATGCCTTCGCGCACAATGAAGGCCCTGGACGGCTGTTCCGACCAGCTAACCAGTGAAAGGGTGAGGAGGCAGCGCATGGGCATTCTGGATAACGTTGAACGCGGATTGGAAAAAATTGTCCGGGGCGCCTTCTCCACCGGATCGCGATCCCAGGTACAGCCTGTCGAAATCGCCAGTGCCCTGCGGCGGCAGCTGGACAACAAAGCCATCACCCTCGCAGAGGGCCGTACCCTCGCGCCGAACGTCTTCACAGCCCGGCTGTCCGAGTCGGACTTTGTCCTGGCCCAGGAGTGGGGCGCGCCACTCGCTGAAGAGCTGTGCGACGTCGTCATCAAGCACGTCAACAGTCAGGGCTACACCCTGCGGGGCCCCGTCAAGGTGTCATTCACCCGGGACACTGGCCTGAAGGCCGGAGTTTTCGAAATCGATTCGGCGACCGAGAAACAGGATGGGCCGCGACGGCCCGCCACCCCCAACGCTCCCACCCGCCAACCGACCAGGTTGCAGCCCGTCCTTGATCTCGACGGCCAGCGGTACTCACTCAATGCTGGATCGATAGTCCTTGGCCGCTCCTCCGAAGCCGACATCCTCGTTGATGACACCGGGGTATCGCGAAAGCACCTCGAGATCCGCACCCAGGGTGGCACCACCCAGGCCGTCGACCTCGGCTCAACCAACGGCAGCTATGTCAACGGCCAACGCGTTCAAGGAGAAGCCGACCTGACTGACGGATCGATTATCACCATGGGTCGCACGCGCATGACCTTCCGGCTCATCCCGGTCCCGAACGGTGGCCGCTAGACATGAATGACCTCAGTGAACTGACCCTTACCGTGCTCCGGTATGGCTTCCTGATCCTGATCTGGATTCTCGTGATCAGTGTGGTCAGCGCCCTCCGGCGCGACCTGGTGGTAGGCAGCAGAAACCGCCTCGGTACCCCCTCGGCACGTCAGGCACGGAAGCACCCCGAACTGGTTGAGGAGGCGCCCCCCCGCGTATCGGCGCGCACCCTGGTGGTCACCGAGGGTCCGTTGAAGGGCACCACGCTCGACCTTTCCTCAAGTCCCATCCTGCTGGGGCGGGCACAGGAGGCAACCCTGGTGCTCGAGGACGACTATGCCTCTGGTCGCCACGCACGACTGTTTCCCCAGGGAAGCCGTTGGTTCATTGAGGACCTCGGCTCCACCAACGGCACTTTCCTCGCTGGCAGTCAGCTGACCCGCGCGCTGCCCGTTGACCTGGGTGTTCCCGTTCGGATCGGCAAGACGGTCATCGAATTGAGGTCATAGCGTTGGCCTTCATCATGCGTTTCGCTGCGCGCTCGGACGTTGGAATGGTCCGCGCCAAGAACGATGACTCCGCCTACGTTGGCCGCTACCTTGCGGTCGTGGCTGACGGTATGGGTGGGCACGCGGGCGGCAACGTGGCATCCGCGTCGACCGTACTGGATCTGGTTCATCTGGACCGGAAGGATTACGACGACGGTGAGGCTGCCAACCAGCTCGCCGACGAAATCCAGACTGCCAACTCCCTTCTGTCCGAACTGGTCAGTGCCAATCCCCAGTTGGCTGGGATGGGCACCACTGTCACAGCACTTTTGCTCAACGGCAACCGGCTTGAATTTGCCCACATCGGTGACTCCAGGGCGTACCGGCTCAAGGGTGACGAGTTCGAACAGATCAGCGTGGATCACACCTTCGTGCAACGGCTCATCGACGAGGGACGCCTCAAACCCGAGGAAGCGGACGTCCACCCTCACAAGAACGTGTTGATGAGGGTCCTCGGTGACGTTGACGCGAGCCCCGAACTGGATCTAAATTCCTATGAAGTCACCGCTGGAGAACGCTGGCTGTTGTGCTCGGACGGGCTAAACGCTGTTCTCGGAGATCCCCTCATCGCGCGGATCATGCGTGAGACGCCTGATCTTCGGGCCTGCGTGGACACACTCGTCGATCTGACCCTGGCTGGCGGGTCTCCCGACAACGTGACAGTCGCCGTCGTTGAGATCGTCGAAGCGACCCCCGAGGACCTCCGGACCGCGGCACTCACCACCATCCCTCCTGCAAAGGCTGCTGCGGGCGAAAAAGAGGACACCGAAACACCCGATCTAGCGCCCGGCACGGCGATCCGGGCCGACGCCATCCGTCAGGACCTGTCATCGCGGCCGCATCTGCTGGTCGGTTCGGCGGCCTTGGCCACCGAAACTGGCCAGATTCCCATCGTGACGCAGCGCACCACCGAGCGCCGCGCCGCCATGATGCTGACCCATAAAGCCGCAGTTGATGCGGAAATGTTCGACGACGACGATGATGAGCCCACCAGTGCCCGCAACCGCTGGCTCATCCCATCGTTCCTCGGGTTGATGGCCCTCATCCTTGTTGCCGTCCTGTGGTTTGGTTATGCGTGGACCCAGACCCGCTATTACGTAGCGGCCTACGAAGACAATGTGGCGATCTTCAACGGGGTGTCCCAGACCATCGGGCCAGTAAGGCTCAGCCACCTCGACCAGGAAACTGACATCCCGGTATCCAACCTCCCCGAGTATCAGCGTGCCCGGGTTGCCGGATCGCTGCCAGCCACCGACCTTGAACACGCCCAGCGCATTGTGGAAGACCTCCGCTCCGACCTGCGTGCGGTGGCGTGCCCGCCGGACGATGAAGCTCCGTCACCGTCCGCTTCACCGTCGACGTCGCCGTCTGGGTCCACCACACCGTCCCCGTCAGGCACTACCGATCCATCAGCCGAACCATCCAGCAGTCCCAGCCCGGAGAGCAGCGCCCAGGCCACATCCGGCGACGCACAGGATTGCCGAGACGAGACACCATGAGCGACGTCCTGACAATCCCCAAATCCCGCCGCAACGTTGAGGCACTGCTCTTGGTAGTGGCTCTTGGCGTAGCGATCAGCGCCAACCTCATCGTTGGCCTCGAAAAGGACAATCCGCTCGACTCCGCCTTTTGGACCCAGAGCGGCATTCTCACTGGCCTCGCCCTGGCATTCCACCTCGTGCTGCGCGTCCGGGCAAAATATGCCGATCCGGTAATACTTCCGATTGTGATCGCCCTCAACGGGGTTGGTCTGGCCATGATCTATCGGATCGACCTCGCGAATGACACCACCGTCGCCGAAAGCCAGTTCCTCTGGACCTCGGTGGCCATGGCAGCATCGATTGCCGTACTGCTGGTCTTCAAGGACCACCGGATGCTTCGACGGTTCACCTACATATCCCTGATAGCCAGTGCCGTCCTGCTGTTGCTGCCGCTGTCGCCGCTCGGGCTCGAGATCAACGGTGCCCGGATCTGGATCAATGTGGGGTTCGGTACCTTCCAGCCCGGAGAAATTGCCAAAATCACCCTCGCGATCTTCTTCGCAGGCTACCTGTCAACCAACCGGGATCTCATCCTGCTGGCCGGCAAGAAGGTGGGTCCGCTCCAACTGCCCCGGTTCAAGGATCTTGCTCCCATGGTCGCCGCCTGGTTTGTGAGCATTGGAGTCCTGATCTTCCAGCGCGACCTGGGATCCTCGGTGCTCTTCTTCGGCCTGTTCATGGTGATGATCTACGTAGCCACCAGCCGGATCAGCTGGGTCCTCATCGGGCTCCTGATGATCGCAGCTGGCGGGTTTGCGGCCATCCAGCTATTCAGCCATGTGTCGTTGCGCATCGACAGTTGGATCAACGCGTTCGACCCGGAGGTATTCAACCGTCAGTCCGGGAGCAGTTTCCAGGTGGTGCAAGGGCTCTTTGGTCTCGCCAATGGTGGTCTCTTTGGCACCGGTCTTGGTGAAGGCCGCCCGGATCTGGTGATATATGCCAACAGCGACATGATCATCGCCGCGCTCGGCGAGGAGTTGGGGCTGATCGGGCTCTTCGGCATCATCATGCTGTTCGTCCTGTTGGTATCCCGTGGCATCCGCACGGCACTTGGCACCCGTGATGGATTCGGCAAGCTGTTGGCCTGCGGCCTGTCCTTTACGATCGCCCTACAGTGCTTTGTCGTCATGGGTGGGGTGACCCGGCTGATTCCCCTGACCGGCCTCACCACGCCGTTCATGTCCGCCGGCGGGTCCTCGCTTCTCGCCAACTGGATCATCGTCGCCATCCTGCTGCTCATCTCGGAATCCGCACGCCGTCCAGCAGTCACGGGGCCCATGAAGGACTCGTTCCCTGACCGGCAGGATTTCCGCGCCGGGCCGTCAACCGGCCGATCCAAGGAGGTCAGCGTATGAATCAGGCAATAAGGAGCGCGTGGCTGGTAGCCCTCGCCATGTTCACCCTGGTCCTCGGATCGCTTACCTTCGTCCAGTTCTTCGAGGCCGAAGCCCTGGCCGACAATGACTGGAACAACCGCTCACTGCTTCAGGACTTCGGCAAGAACCGCGGGTCCATCCTCGTCGATGGACGGGCCGTGGCTGAATCGGTCCCCTCCAATGATCAGTTCAACTATCAGCGCGTCTACAACGAACCGAACCTCTACGCCCACCTGACCGGTTTCTACTCACTGGCCAACGGTGCCACGCAGTTGGAAAGCGTCATGGCCGATGAATTGTCGGGTACCAGTGACGACCTGTTCTACGATCGCATTGTTCAGCTGTTCTCCGGCGCCCAGGCGCAGGGCGCATCTGTTGAACTGACCATCGACCCGGAGATCCAGCAACTGGCATGGGATCTGATCCCGGACGGTCAACAGGGTTCCATCGTGGTGATGGAACCCGGCACCGGCAACATCCTCGCCATGGTGTCCAAACCGTCCTACGACCCAAACCTGCTGGCCGGGCACGACACCGCGGTGGTGCTTGAGAACCTTGAGGAACTATCCACGGTGCCCGGCCTCTCGCCCTACTTCAACCCCGCAACGGAATCCCTCGTGGCCCCCGGCTCGGTGTTCAAGCTGGTGGTGGCGGCTGCAGCCCTGGAATCCGGAGAATTTGACGCCGACTCGGAAATCCCCAACCCGGCGGTACTCGACCTCCCGGGAACCGACGCCGGCCTTCCCAACTTCGTGAACGGTGGTTGTGCGTCACGGACGACGGCGGATCTCGAGTTCGCGCTGGAGCAGTCCTGCAACACACCCTTCGCCCAGATTGCCTGGGAACTGGGTGCACAGGCGGTCCGGGAGCAGGCCGACGAGTTCGGCTTCGGTGAGACCTTCAACATTCCCGTCCGGGTCGAGTCCAGCCAATTCCCAGCGGAACCTTCCGAACCTGAACTGGCGCAGTCGGCCATCGGCCAGTTCGATGTCCGCGTGACCCCCCTCCAGATGGCCATGGTGAACTCAGCTATCGCCAACGATGGTGTCCTGATGAAGCCAAACCTGGTCAAGGCCCTGCGGGCTCCCGACCTCGAACGCATCAGCGCACCGGAGCCCGAGGTGTTCAGGGAATCCATGAGTGCTGAGTCAGCGAACCAGCTCACCGAGTGGATGGTCAATGTGGTAAACAACGGCACAGCGCGCGCGGCTGCCATCCCCGGCGTCGACGTCGCAGGCAAGACCGGCACTGCCGAGGTGTCAGGCCAGGGCGACAACGCCTGGTTCACCGGGTTTGCACCGGCAGATGATCCCCAGGTGGTGGTGTCGATCGTGATGCAGAACGTGGACATCGCAACGGGTGCCCAACTAACGAGTCCAAGCGCTAAGCAACTGATAGAGGCGGTGTTGAATAAGTGAGGCCTACATCAGGAATCACCTTAGGCGGACGGTTTAAGCTCACCGACCGGATTGCCATTGGCGGAATGGGCGAGGTCTGGAAAGCGATGGACCAGGTCCTGGGCCGCGAAGTCGCCATCAAGATCCTGAAAGAGGAATACACCGGCGACCCCAACTTCCTCGACCGTTTTCGCGCCGAGGCACGGCACACTGCGCTGCTTAACCATGACGGGATCGCCAACGTCTTCGACTACGGCGAAGAGGGCGGTTCCGCCTACCTCGTGATGGAGTTGGTCCCGGGCCAGCCTCTGTCCACCATCATCGAGCGCGAACAGATCCTGTCACCGGACCGCACCCTCTCCATCGTCGGACAGACCGCCACTGCCCTCTCCGTGGCACACCGCCAGGGGTTGGTGCACCGCGATGTGAAGCCGGGCAACCTGCTCATCCTGCCTGACGGCCGGGTCAAGATCACCGACTTTGGTATTGCACGGCTGGCTGATCAGGTTCCGCTGACCGCAACCGGCCAGGTGATGGGCACGGCCCAGTATCTTGCGCCCGAGCAGGCCACCGGTCAGGCCGCCACCGGTTCCAGCGACATTTATGCCCTCGGGGTGATTGGCTACGAGCTGCTCGCAGGCCGCCGGCCGTTCTCCGGCGAATCCCAGATCGCAATCGCCCTGGCCCAGGTCAACGATGCGCCGCCGCCCCTGCCCGAGACCATTCCCACCCCGGTCCGCGCGCTCATCGCTTCGATGCTCGCCAAAGATCCCGCTGAACGTCCTGCCGACGCCGAATTGTTGGCACAGGCGGTTGCCGCCATCCGACGCAATGACATCCGCGCCGCCGAAGCCGCCGTCCCGGGAATGCTCCTTTTCGGGGCGGGAACCGGGCCGATCACGGCTCCGGTACCCGCACCCCAAACCTCGGCGACGCGCGCTGTGCCGTCGACGTCGACGTCGTCACTACCCATCGCCGGAACCGGTGCAGTTGCCGCGTCCCGCGAATGGCATGAGGACGATATCGACAGGGCCGAGCCCGCCCAGGAATCCCGGGGCCGGAGTCCCTGGCTGATTCCGCTGATTCTGCTGATCCTCCTCATCGGGTTCGGCGTCGGCCTGTTCTTCCTGTGGCCTGTGCTCACCGGGGGCGATGACGACCCGACTAGCCCACCGCCGGCGACGACAACGACGACGGTGTCCACCAGCGCGTCGCCAACCGAGACCGAAACCGAGACTGAGACGCCAACCGAAACCCCGACAACCGAGCCCGCAGAGACCGCAGAGCCAGAGATCGTGATCAGTGCTGCACAATTTGAAGGCCGTCCAGTCGACGAGGTAGTGGCTGAACTTGGTGAGCTCGGTTTGGCTGTAACACCTATCGAAGAGAATTCCGCCGACGTCCCCGAGGGCTTGGTACTCAGCGTGAGCCCAGTCGGTACACTTTCCCGCGGCACAGCAGTGACAGTGACCTCCTCATCAGGGCCGGCTCCGGTCGATGTCCCGTCTGGGCTGGTAGGGTCCACCGAGCAGGAAGTTTTGGAGGCGCTCATCAACGCGGGCCTGCAGGGCGCCAATTCAGGCCAGGAGGAATCCGACGAACCCGCCGGCACCGTCCTGAGAGTCGATCCCGGCGAAGGTTCAGAGGTTGAGCCTGGCAGCACAGTCAACTACGTGGTGTCCACGGGGCCGGTGGAGACCACCCCGCCCGCTGAAGAGACCACCAGCCCCCCACCCACCACCCAAGCGCCGTAGCGGTTCTCGGCTACGACTCAGATGCAGGCGGAAGGCGGACACGTGACCACTGACAGGGTCCTTAACGGACGTTACGAAGTAGGTGAACTCATCGGCCGTGGCGGTATGGCCGACGTTCACCTCGGTCGTGACATCCGGCTGGGCCGGTCGGTGGCTATCAAAGTGCTGCGCCGGGATCTTGCCCGTGATCCGTTGTTCCAGTCCCGGTTCCGTCGCGAGGCGCAGGCGGTCGCGGCGCTTAACCATCCCACGATCGTCTCCGTCTACGACACCGGCGAGGAAGATGTGCCCGGGCGGTCGGTAGACGACGTCCGCGTCCCTTTTATTGTGATGGAGTACGTGGCGGGCCGGACATTGCGCGACCTGATCCGTTCCGGCGACCTGACGCTTGACGAGTCTGCCGAACACATGATGGGTGTGCTGTCGGCCCTGGAATACAGCCATAAGGCTGGCATCGTGCACCGCGATATCAAACCGGCCAACGTCATGATCACCCCAGAGGGCAACGTCAAGGTCATGGACTTCGGCATTGCCCGGGCTATGGCCGATTCAGCTGCCACCATGACCCAGACCCAGGCAGTCATTGGCACTGCACAGTACCTCTCCCCCGAGCAGGCGCGTGGGGAGACCGTCGACGCCCGCAGCGACCTGTACTCCGCCGGTTGCCTGATGTATGAACTGTTCACAGCGCGCCCGCCCTTCGTTGGGGATAGCCCCGTTTCGGTGGCTTACCAGCACGTCCGCGAAGTGCCTAAACCGGCCAGCCACTTCAACCCCGAGGTGTCCCCAGCGCTCGACGCCGTACTGCACCGCGCACTGGAGAAGGACCGTCAGGACCGTTACCAGGATGCTGTGGCCTTCCGTCTGGCGCTGCAGACGGCCCGAAAAGGTGTCATTCCTACGACGTCACCGCAGGAGCGCGCCACCGAAGCCCTGTCGACTCTTCCGGTTGCCGCCGAGGCCCCTGACGACGACGAACCACAGACCCGGGCGATGGCAAAGGTGCTCGCCGGCGGTTCCATGAGTTCCGGTCCCGTCACCGAGGATCACCCCTTGGCAGGTCCCCCCAACGACCGGCACGCGGAGGACGAGGACCGGCGTCGAGCTACCCGACGGGCCTGGACGACCACCTTTTTCATCATTGTGGCTCTGGTCCTGGCCGGCGGAGCCTTCGTGTTGTTCAACCTGTTGAACAACGAACCTGAGGGTCCAGTACTGCAGGCCGTCCCCACGATCGAGGGGATGACCCAGGACGAAGCCGCCAACGCCATTTTCGCCGCGGACCTGCGTCCCCAGTTCGAGGAAGACTTCAGCGACACGGTTGATCCGGGATTGGTCATCGAGTCCGATCCCGGTGCCGGTGACGAGGTGGAGCCCGGATCGACCGTCAACGTCACCATCTCTGAAGGGCCCTCCGACGCCATCATTCCCGAAGCCATCACCGGGATGACCGAATCGTCCGCCCGGGACGCGCTGACGTCAGCCGACCTCAGCGGGGGCGATGTCACCGAGGAGAACAGTGCGACCGTTCCGGCGGGCCGCGTGATTTCGACTAATCCCGCGGTGGGAGAGTCTGTCCCTGTCAATTCCGACGTCGATCTGGTGCTGTCCACCGGATTGGTTGACGTACCCCGGGTGATCGAACTGCCGGTCGATGAGGCCCGGGCCTTGCTCGAAGACCCGGCGAAGGGTCTGACCGTTCGGGTTGCCGAGGTCGAGAACGAGGTGGTCGAACCGGACCTCGTGACGGATCAGAGTGTTGAAGCCGGCTCGGCCGTGCCCCCGGGCACAGAGATTGTCCTCACCGTCGCAATGGAACCGGCGCCCGAAGAGGAACCGGCAACTGAGCCGGAACCGACGCCGACTCCAACAGCGACCCCTTCGGAAGCGCCGGCAGAACCCTAGCCGCGTGGCGGAGGGGGGTTAAGGGTCGAGCCTTACTTCGAGATCAGCGGGCTCAGCGTTGAGGACTTGACGGCTGCGCCGGCCAGCCCGAGGGACTCAAGCCAGTTGCCGAGCATCCGATAGCCGCCTTCGGTCAACACGGATTCGGGGTGGAACTGAACTCCACACAGGGGGGCGGTTCGGTGCTCCAGCCCCATGATGATCCCGCTGGCCGTCCGTGCGGTCACCACCAGGTCGGGTGGGATAACATCGCTGACGGCTGCGAGCGAGTGGTAGCGTGTGGCGGTCAGCGGCGAGGGCAGCCCGGTGAAAATGCTGCCCGCCTCATGCTCCACCAGCGAGGTTTTGCCGTGCATGAGTTCTGGCGCGTGGGTGACCGTCCCGCCGTATGCCTCGGCCAGCGCCTGATGGCCGAGACAGACGCCGAGCATCGGCATCTGGTTGGCGCCGCACCACTTGATCATCTCAATGCAGACTCCCGCGTCCGCAGGAGCACCGGGGCCCGGTGACACGAGCACGCCGTCGCGGACCTCGGCAAGGGCAATCGCCTCGGCCAGCGTGACGTCGTCGTTCCGCACCACAGTGGTCTCGGCACCCAACTCCTGTAGATAGCCGACCAGGGTGTAGACGAAGCTGTCATAGTTGTCGATAACCAGAATGCGGGTGGTTTCGCTCATAGTGCGCATATGCCAATCGTTGAACTGTCGAAGCCGGAAGCATGTCTCACCAGGACCGCCGGGATCACCGGTAGCGCTCTGGGGGTTGCGCCTACACGACGTCCTGCACCCCGGTGCCGGTTCATTGGTTAGAATTGAGCGGAACCGTGCCGATCACAATGATCCTGTTTCAGGATAGCGTGTGTGATCGCCGACCGCCGAGCCCTTGTGAGGGTAAACACTATGGCGAAGCTGCTCCGGCTTCACCTATCTAGGAGGACAAGTGCCCGAGTCGAAGTCCCGCAAGAAACCGACCCAGTCCAAGACCGCTGCAGCCTCCGCTGAACGCAAGCCGAATCCCGTTTGGTACAAGCCGGTGATGTTCGGTCTGATGATTCTGGGTTTGCTATGGATCATCGTTTACTACGTGTCCGAAGCGCGGTTCCCGATTCCCTCCATCGATTCCTGGAACATTCTGGTTGGATTCGGTCTGGCGATCATTGGGTTCCTCATGACGACCCGGTGGCATTAGCCTCCATCTCCCCGGATGCCCCGCTCCGCTACCGGAGCCCCTGTCCCCTCGACGACGCGCCCGTACTCTGTGTAGAAAGCCGACACTGAGTGCGGGCGCGTTTTCTGTGGCCGGGATACCCGAACGTCCGGAGCGGTTTACGCTCCGTACACACGTTGTGCACTAAGTTATCCACAGGTGTGGGTAACTTTGGGGATTTGGTGGTCATTCGAACCGGAATGCGGGCCCGTGCTTATCCACACCTGTGGAATTACATGTGTGTAAGTTATCCCCGCTGTTGATAAACCTTGTGGATAACGTCTACCCCAGGGGCAGCCGCACCAGAGTGGAACCGAGGAGTGTCAGCCCAACGAGGAGCACTGCCAGACCCGCAAGGCCGCCCCAGTGAATCAGGGCCCGATTCCCGCCCTTCGGCGCGTAGGCGATGATTGCGGCGGCCGCAGCCCCCGCAAGGAGCCCGCCCAGGTGGGCTTGCCACGAGATGCCGGACACCACAAATCCCAGGACACCGTTGATCGCTATCAGCACCACCAACTGCCTCACGTCGCCGCCCCTGCTGCGCTGCACGATGAACATCGCCCCGAATAGGCCAAAAACTGCTCCCGAGGCGCCGACCACCGACTGCAAGGGGCTTGAGAGCAGGAGGACGGCCACTGAACCACCGAAAGCGGACAGCAGGTAGAGGGCGAGGAACCTGGCGCGCCCCAGCAGCGGTTCAAGCGCCTGGCCCATAATCCACAGGGCATACATGTTGAAGGCGATGTGCAGCAGGAATCCGGTTGAGTGCAGGAACGCCGCAGTCACCATCCGCCATGGTTCAGGGGGAAGGTACTGGGAGGTGTAGAGGGGCGCGTATGACAACGCCTCGGTGAGGCCGGGGGTCACCATCTGCAACAGAAAGAGTACGACGCAAATACCGATGATTGAGTAGGTGAGAATCGGTCTCCCCGGCCTCGCTACCCCTCCGAAAATGGTTCGATGCGTAGGGGCGTTGCGTGCACTTTCCCTCACACAGTCGACACACTGGATCCCGACGGCAGCCGGCCGCTGGCACTCCGGGCACGCGGGCCTGCCACACCGCTGGCAGCGGACATAGCTGACCCGATCAACGTGTCTGGGGCACACGGGGACTTCCTGTCGCGGCTGATCCGCCGGGATTCCGTATGTCATGAGGGGTTTAGAGCTGCTTGACCGTGATCGACTTGATGACTACATCTTCCAGCGGCTTGTCCCGTGCATCGGTGGAGATGGCGTTCAGCTGCTCGACGACGCCGCGCGAGGCTTCATCGGTGACATCTCCGAAGATAGTGTGCTTGCCCTGCAACCAAGTGGTGGGTACCGAGGTGATGAAGAACTGCGACCCGTTGGTGCCGCGCCCCCCCTGAATGCCTGCGTTGGCCATCGCCAGCTTGTAGGGAGCGGTGAAGTCGAGGTCAGGGTTGATCTCATCGTCGAACTGGTAACCCGGTCCACCGATTCCCTGGCCCAGAGGGTCTCCACCCTGGATCATGAAGTCCTTGATGACGCGGTGGAAAATGGTGCCGTCGTACAGCGGCTTGGTGGATTCCTCACCGCTCTGGGGGTGGGTCCACGACTTTTCGCCGGTAGCAAGACCCACAAAGTTCTGTACTGTCTTCGGTGCATGGTTCCCAAAGAGGTTAACCAGGATGTCACCGAGGTTGGTATGGATAGTTGCCTGTGCTGTTGCAATAGCTGTCATCTGTCTATTCTTTCACGGAGCCCCTGGCAAACCGCTGAGAATGACCTGTTCAGCGCACAGTGAAAATTGCCGTGAATACGATGAACGAATAGCACGTCAAAGCGATAGCACGTAGGCTGACAGTCAACAGCCACTATCCCCGGGAGGCAGATGTGAAGAAGAACAAACGTATGACCCGCGACCTCGAGAAGAGCGTCGTCACCAGTGCCGAAGCCGCACGGGATTGGGCCGCGCCCCGCGTGGATGCCGCCTACAACTGGGTTGCACCACGTATTGAAAAAGGCTACGGATCAGCGTCACCCAAGATCCAGCATGGAGTGCAGCGAGCCGCCCACGGCATCTCCGACGGCATCTCCACCGTCACCCCCCGCATTCAGGACAGCCTGGACAAGGTTGCTCCCCGTATTTCGCACGTCGTGGACTCCACTACGCCTCACATCCAAAAGACCCTGGATCGCGCAACGCCGGCGATCACCGGCGCCCGGGACAAGGTAGTCGATGACTACCTGCCGACGCTTTCCCACAAGCTCGGCGATGCAGCGGATTCCGTGTCCCGGTCATTGTCCAATGCAACGATCCCCGAACCAGTAAATCGGGCCGTTACGCGAATCACCGGCGACAAGAAAGCCGTCAAGAAGGCCCAGAAGGCTGCAGCAGCGGCGACCCTCAAAGCATCACGTGATCTGAAGAAGCGGCAGAAGAGCGGCAGCAAGGGCTGGCTGATCTTCGGTATCATCGCTGCAGCCATCACTGCAGGTGTCGCGGTCTGGCGTGCGTCAAAGCCAGTTGAGGATCCTTGGAAGACCCCCGTCAAGGTGGAAACCAAGCCAACCGGTGAGGCCGAGCGCGCCAAGGAAGCCAAGGATGTTGTAGCTGACATCAAGGAAGCTGCCGATCGCGCAGCAGCTAAAGCCGGCGATGCAGTAGATGACGCATCCGACGCAGCTAAGTCCGCTGGCACTACGACAACCGGCAAAATTGCCGATGCAGCAGAAGACGTCAAGGACGCTACCAAGTAGCGTCTTCGGGTTGAGCAGTACGGGAAAGGCGGTTCTTCGGAGCCGCCTTTGCCGTTTAATCACATCTGAGCCGCTAGGGCTACCTACGGTGATAGATTTGCGGCCGTGCACCCCTTGAAGAACTCCGTCTCCATAGTCGTTCCTGCGTATAACGAGGAAAGCGTCATCAGGCAGTGTCTAATCGCTGCCATCTATCAGTCAGTGCCGGCCGACGAGATTCTTGTGGTCGATAATCGATCCACGGATGGCACAGCCCGGATTGTCACCCAGATGCAGCTGGAATACCCGGAGAGCAACCTCAGGCTTCTGAAACAGTCAGCTGACCAGGGCCTCATCCCTACCCGCAACTATGGCTTCGACAGCGCCACCGGGGACATCATCGGTCGAATTGACGCAGACTCCGTGCTGGAACCCGATTGGGTGGAAAAAGTGCTTGCCGGGTTCATCGATCCTGAGGTGGCGGCCGCTACGGGACCGGTGGTCTACTACGACATGCCCATGCGTCGCTGGGGGCTCCTGGCCGATGACAAACTGCGCCAACTGGTTCTCAAGCTAGCCCGGAACCAATACCACTTCCTGTTCGGCTCGAATATGGCGATCCGCCGCACGGCTTGGGAACAGATCCGCGGATCCACGTGCCGTGATGCAGCCGATGAGATGCACGAGGACATTGACCTTTCGCTGCATCTCGCTGAACGGGACCTCGTGATCCGCTACCTTCCATCCATGGTGAGTGGAATGTCAGCGCGCCGCCTGGAGGATTCTCCTAAAGATTACCGGTACTACGTGACGCGCTTTGATCGCACTTACAAAGCCCACAGCATCAACGAGCGCATCCTCAAGGTCCCCCCGCTGATCTTCATGTCCATCTACTATCCGGCGAAGATGATTCGCGCAGTCCACTCCGCGCGCGGCCCCCAGAATGTCCGACGGGGTGGAACGGCTCAGCCCCTCGCCGAGGATCACGGGACCCTGGCCTAGGGCCCGCCCATCGCCGGCGGGGCCTCTGTGGCCCCACGGGTCCTTGATCGCGCCCGCCCCGAGGTCTGTCCACCCACCACGATCGCCAGGCCTACCAGGATGAGCAGCAGGCCCGCATAGGTTCCAGCTGGCAGCTGCTCGCCAAGGAACACCGCCGCGAGAAACGCAGCCCCGGGGATCTCCAGCAGAATGATCATGGAGACCACGAGAGGACTCATCACCGCCAGCAGGTGGTTGAACACGGTGTGGCCCAGGAGCTGGGCTACCAGGGTGACGGCAAGGATTCCCACCCAGGCCGCCGGGGAGAATCCCGTCAACGGTTGCTGGAAGACCAGGCACATCACCAGCAGGATCGCTGCGCACCCGCCGTAGCACAGCGTGGTGTAGGTACCGGTCGACATGGTCTTCCGGGCGCCAGCGCCGGCCATCTGGTAGATTCCTGCCAACGCTCCGCCAGCCAGAGCCAGCAGATCCCCCAGAATCGCGTCCCTGGACAGGGTCAGGTCAAACCCCGTAATGATCAGGACGCCGGCCAACGCCACGCCCAGGCCAACAATCACTTTGGTGGCGGGCCGGGAGCCCTGGATTGCATTGAAAAGCGCGATCCAAGCCACCTGCAGACAGACCAGAGCAGTGGCAGTGGCGACCGATGTCAGCTTCAGTGCAGTAATGAAGCACGCGAAGTGCAGGGCAAGAGCGGTAGCTGCCACAGTGAGGCGTAAATAGTCGGCGCGCCGCAGGGCCTTGAATTCGTGTCTCTTCGAGATGACCGCTGGCCCACCCATGACCACTGCGCCGATCGCATTTCGCCAGAAGGCTATCGCCAAGGCTGGTGCCACCGTCGCCGCCATGATGGGCCCGGACGCCGCCACACCAAGGACCCCAAGAACCGACAGAAAGATGATCACCCAGTAACACTAATTCACCCGGTGCGCTTCGGCTGACCTTCGGGTTAAAGGGTAAAGGTCCCGGTCTACAGACCGGGACCTTTACCCTTCGGTGGAGGCACGGGGACTCGAACCCCGAACCCCCTGCTTGCAAAGCAGGTGCGCTACCAATTGCGCCATGCCCCCGAACGATTGCCGTGATGGCAACCTCACCAGTATAGCTTAGTCAACCGTGTCGGTTGCCTTACTCCATACTGCTTTATCCCTTTCGGATTCCTGCCACCTCTTATAGGCAAGAACACTTCCGAACGCTGCTGCGAGTACCAACAACTTCTTCACAGTGTTCCTCCTATCGCAGTTACCTGCGGCTGGTAGGTCCGTGGGCGTACCAGGACTTGAACCTGGGACCTCTTCGTTATCAGCGAAGCGCTCTAACCGCCTGAGCTATACGCCCCGATGCCTGTTCGGGCCGAAACACGACTTTACAGGAGTATCTCGGCAATCATCAAATCGTCCCGAAACAGGCTCATCCTCGGGTGATTAATCGTCGGTGAGAGTAACGCCAATTCCGCCAACCAGCGTCGATGAAATGTTGTACAGCACGGCCGACAACATGGCCAGGGCAGTCAACAGCACAACGTTCACGACGGCGATAATCGTTGCAAAAGAAACCACCTGACCCAGCGACGCGAACTGCCGGAGATCAAAACCGCCACTTTCGGAACCGGCAATCTCGCGCAGCAGGTCGTTTACTCCATCGAAAATCCCTGTCAGGTCCAACACGGTCCAAATGACAATTGCAGCGACCACTGTCACAATTCCCAAGGCAACCGACAGCAGGAATGACATTTTCAGCACGGACCAGGGATCCACCTTGCTGACCAGGAGTCTCGCCTTGCGCGCCTTGGCCTTTGGTGCCGGTTTAACCAGACCGGGGCGTGCGGCGCCCGGGCGTGTGCCGGGAGCGGGACCAGCCGGCCGCTGGGTTGGCCGTGCGGGGGCGTTCACTCGGGGCCCGGTACCGGTCTGCTTGACCGATCCTCCGGTTGCCCGTGGGTTTGAGTTAGGCGAGCTCACTCGGTACCTCCATTATCTGGCGACTGTGCTTCCCGCTCAGCCGTTTCTTCTGACGTCAACGGTACTTCATCGGTCGCTGACACAGGTGATTCGCTATCGTCAGCCCCTGGCTCCGTTACTCCATCCTCGACCGTCAGTCCCCGCTCGCTGTTGCGTGCGACGGCGATGATTCGGTCCTTCTTGTCAGGCTTGGCGAAGATGACACCCATAGTGTCCCGTCCCTTGGCCGGAACTCCGGTCACCGCTGAGCGGACCACCTTGCCGCCGCCCATCACCACGAGCACCTCGTCCTCTTCCTGAACGATGAGCGCCCCGACCAGGTCACCGCGTTCCTCTGCGAGCTTGGCCACCTTGATCCCGAGGCCACCTCGACCCTGTACCCGGTATTCCTCGACCTTGGTGCGCTTCGCGAAGCCGCCCTCGGTCACGATGAACACGAAAGATTCGTCGGTCACGACGTTGGCGGCCAGCAGTTCATCGTCTTCGCGGAACTTCATTCCGGTGACACCCGATGTTGCCCTACCCATCGGGCGCAGGGCATCGTTCGTCGCTGTGAAGCGAAGCGATTGACCCTTCCGGGAGACGAGCATCATGTCATCGCTTTCGGAAACCAGCTGTGCGGAAACCAGCTCGTCCCCGTCGCGCAGGTTGATCGCGATAACCCCGGCGGTGCGGTTGGTGTCGTAGTCTTCCAACCGGGTCTTCTTTGCGAGACCCCGCTTGGTTGCCAGGACGAGATAGGGAGACTGCTGGTAGTCCCGCAGATCAAGAACCTGTGCAATCGATTCGTCGGGCTGGAAGGCGAGCAGGTTGGCCACGTGCTGCCCCTTCGCATCCCGCCCGGCCTCGACCAACTCGTAGGCCTTGGCCCGGTAGACCCGTCCCAGGTTGGTGAAAAACAGCAGCCAGTGGTGAGTGGTGGTGACGAAGAAGTGCTCCACGACGTCGTCCCCGCGGAGCTGGGCTCCCTTGATGCCCTTCCCTCCCCGAGCCTGCTGGCGGTAGTTGTCGCTGCGGGTCCGCTTGACGTAACCGCCGCGGGTGATGGTGACAACCATCTCCTCCTCGGGAATCAGGTCTTCCATGCTCATGTCCGAGTCGAAACCCATCAGGATTTCGGTGCGCCGGTCGTCGCCGTGCTTGTCGACGATCTCGCGGAGTTCGGTGGAGACAATGTCGCGTTGCAGCTGATTGGAGGCCAGAATCTTCTGGTATTCGGTGATCTCCGCCTCAAGTTTGGCGTGCTGGTCCTGGATTTTCTGGCGTTCCAGCGCGGCCAGGCGGCGCAGTTGCATGTCAAGAATCGCCTGGGCCTGGATTTCATCAATCTCCAGCAAACCCATCAGGCCGTTGCGGGCGTCCTCAACAGTTGAGGACCTGCGGATCAGCGCGATGACCTCATCGAGCGCGTCGAGTGCCTTCAGCAGACCGCGAAGAATGTGGGCTGCTTCTTCAGCTTTCCGCAAGCGATACTGGGTTCGCCGGACGATGACCTCAAGCTGGTGGGTAACCCAGTGCCTGATGAACGCGTCGAGGCTGAGCGTGCGGGGCACATCATCAACGATGGCCAGCATGTTGGCACTGAAATTGTCCTGGAGCTGGGTGTGCTTGTACAGGTTGTTCAGTACAACCTTGGCGACGGCGTCCCGCTTCAGGACAATCACCAGGCGCTGGCCGGTCCGGCCGGATGTCTCATCGCGAAGGTCGGCGATGCCACTGATCTTCCCATCCTTGACCAGATCGGCAATCTTGATAGCCAGGTTGTCGGGGTTGGCCTGATACGGCAGTTCGGTGACAACCAGGCAGGTACGGCCCTGAATTTCCTCAACATTGACCACGGCCCGCATGGTGACCGACCCGCGGCCGGTCCGGTAGGCGTCCTCGATGCCCTTGTGTCCAAGAATCTGCGCACCGGTCGGGAAGTCCGGGCCCTTGATGCGCACCAGGAGTTCTTCAAGGAGTTCCTCCTTGGTCGCGTCGGGGTTTTCCAGATACCACTGGACACCCGAGGCAACTTCACGGAGGTTGTGCGGCGGAATATTGGTGGCCATGCCGACGGCGATGCCCGACGATCCGTTGACCAGCAGGTTGGGGAACCGGGCCGGGAGGATGGTCGGCTCCTGGTTCTTACCGTCGTAATTGTCCTGGAAGTCGACGGTTTCCTCGTCGATATCGCGGACCATCTCCATTGCGAGCGGTGCCATCTTGGTTTCGGTATACCGGGGGGCTGCCGCACCATCATTGCCGGGAGACCCGAAGTTGCCCTGGCCGAGAGCCAACGGGTACCGCATCGTCCAGTCCTGGATCAGTCGGACCAGGGCGTCATAGATCGCGGTGTCGCCGTGGGGGTGATACTGCCCCATGACCTCGCCCACCACGCGGGCACACTTGTTGAAGGAACGGTCCGGGCGGTATCCGCCATCGAACATTGCATAGAGAACCCGCCGGTGGACTGGTTTGAGCCCATCCCTGACGTCGGGCAGGGCGCGGCCAACAATGACTGCCATCGCATAGTCCAGGTACGACCGCTGCATCTCGGTTTGCAGGTCAACTTGCTCAACTCGATCGGAGATGACACGTCCTTCGAGGGGAAGGTCGGGTGTTTCTTCGTCGCTCATACGTTAGTTCCGTTCAGTGTCTAAGTACCAAGGCCGTTGGAGGTAAGCAGCGACAGCGGCGCGTCGCCCGCGCACCCTAAATATCGAGGAACCTAACGTCCTTCGCGTTCTGCTGAATGAAGTTTCGGCGGGATTCGACATCTTCACCCATCAAAACCGAGAAAATCTGATCCGCGGCAGCCGCGTCGTCGACAGTCACCTGCAGCAGCGTCCGGTTATCGGGATCCATGGTGGTCTCCCAGAGCTCGGTGTAGTTCATCTCACCGAGACCCTTATACCGCTGAACTCCATTGTCTTTAGGCAACCGCTGGTTGTTCGCCAACCCCATCTTGATCACTTCATCCCGCTCACGGTCGCTGAAGACGTAGGAATGGGTCGCGTTTGACCACTTGATCCGGTACAAGGGCGGCTGCGCCAAGTAGACGTAGCCGTTTTCAATCAGCGGCCTCATATAGCGGAACAGCAGAGTCAGGAGCAGCGTGGTGATGTGCTGGCCATCAACATCAGCATCCGCCATCAACACGATCTTGTGATAGCGGGCCTTGGCGACGTCGAAGTCCTCACCAATTCCAGCACCGAACGCGGTGATCATCGCCTGTACTTCGCTGTTGCCCAGTGCACGATCGAGCCGCGCCCGTTCAACGTTCAGGATCTTCCCGCGAAGGGGAAGGATCGCCTGAGTTTCAGGGTTGCGGCCTCGAACGGCCGAACCTCCCGCTGAGTCTCCCTCCACAATGTAGATTTCTGACTTTGAGGGGTCCTTTGACTGGCAATCCTTCAACTTGCCGGGCATTCCGCCCGATTCGAGGAGGCCTTTACGACGAGTCGACTCGCGGGCCTTGCGCGCAGCGAGGCGCGCCTGCGCAGCCTGGATCGATTTGCGGATGACATCCCGTGCAGGACCGGGATTGCGTTCCAGCCAATCGCCAAGCTGATCCGTGACCACCCGCTGGACAAAGCCTTTGGCTTCCGAGTTGCCCAGTTTGGTTTTCGTCTGACCCTCAAATTGCGGTTCGGAGAGCTTCACCGAGATGACAGCCGTCAGACCCTCACGGATATCATCGCCGGTAAGGTTCTCATCTTTTTCCTTGATGATGTTCTTATCCCGCGCATAGCGGTTGATGAGGGAGGTCATTGCCGCACGGAAACCTTCTTCGTGCGTTCCGCCTTCATGGGTGTTGATGGTATTGGCATACGTGTGGACACTCTCTGAGTACGCACTGGTCCACTGCATGGCAACCTCGACGGCAATCTTGCGGTCGGTGTCTTCAGTTTCGAACCCGATAACGTCTTCGTGGATCACGTCGACCCGTTTGGAGGAGTTCAGGTGGTTGACGTAGTCAAGCAGCCCGTTCTCGTACATGTAGTCCACCATGCGGTGCTTCGGAGCGTCCTCGCCTGCCCCGCCGTCAGCCGAGGTTTCGGCGATTTCCTCGGTCTCCACCTCGGTGACCCGCTCGTCCACGAGGATGATGCGGAGTCCCTTGTTGAGGAAGGCCATCTGCTGGAACCGGGCGCGCAGGGTTTCGAAATCGAACTCCACGGTCTCGAAAATGGTTGCATCGGGATAGAACGTCTGGGTGGTGCCTGTTTCGGTGGTTTCTGACCCACGGCGCAGCTCACCGACCGGCTTGCCGCCGTCGGAGAAGGACTGGTTCCAGACATACCCTTGGCGTTTCACTTCGGTTTCCACCCGCGATGACAGGGCGTTCACCACTGAGATACCCACACCGTGAAGGCCACCCGACACTGCGTACCCGCCGCCACCGAATTTACCGCCAGCGTGCAGGATAGTCATGACTACCTCAACCGTGGGACGCCCCTCAGTGGGGTGCATGTCCACGGGGATTCCGCGACCGTTATCAATGACCCGGACACCGCCGTCTCCCAGCAGAGTCACCCTGATGGTGTCGCAATGCCCAGCAAGCGCCTCATCGACCGAGTTATCAACTACCTCGTTGACCAGGTGATGAAGCCCGCGCGGGCCGGTCGAACCGATGTACATGCCTGGGCGTTTGCGAACCGCCTCAAGGCCTTCCAGGACGCTGATATCGCTAGCGTCGTATCCGGTGGTCCCATTCTGGGCTCCTGCAGCAGACTGCGGAGTGTCCTGGGTTTTGGCGTCCAGCTCGTTGTCATTGGCCACAGGCGCTGTCGGCTCCTCAAAGGTAGGAAACTTTAGGTAATTATCTTCACTGTTTGACACCTGCGGAGCAGGCAACAGGTCAAAGGCATCCCCGCGGGAATGCCCATTCCCCTCATTCTACCTTGCCGCGATGGACAATACGGCACTAAACAGGCCCCTACTGGCTAATAAAGCCGGTTAGGAGCCATCCGGGGGGCGCCCACTAAGGCCGGATACCTCTTGCGGGAAGTTCACGGCCCTACACGGCGTTTATCGAACTGGCAATAGGCTGGTCCGGTGCTTCGAAACGCTGCCTACCCGTAGGTGTCACGGGGTCCCCTTCCCTTGACGGTTCGGCCTCCTTTTCGCCAGTTAGGGGAAGCAGGTCCAAGCACCGAGATGCGGGTGACTACGCCGGGACCCAGCTCAGCGTCGAACTTCTGGATCAGCATGGGGCTGATCAGTCTCAACTGGGTAGACCAGGCTGTTGAATCACACCTCACCAGAACTGTATTGCCGTCGAAACTTTCCGGCCGGCAATGGAGCGCGATTTCCTGTCCAACGAGTTCGTCCCAGCGCGCCAGCACAGATCCCACAGCCACTGGTGAGTTCCACCCTCGTTCGCTGAGCAGCCTGTTGAAGACATTTCCCAGACCTTCAGGGTCGCGCCCCGAATAGGTGATACTCCCAGTCTGTCGGCGCTTCGGAACAGCGGGTGCGCGCCGGCCTGTCGGTAGCCGGGTGTTTCCACGACTTCTTGAGGCATCCCTGACCCGGTTCAGTAGAGACTGAGGTGCGTTCACATAAATCTCATCGGCTACCGGCTGATGTGGCTCGGCGGGCCCTTCGGGGGTGTCGCCTTCGTGCTGGGGCTCCTTAGGCGTCACCATCGACCAGTCCTCCGGGTATTACCTGGAACTGGCGTCCGGCAAGAGCCTCGGGAATATCTTCTCCAACGGCCGCCGTCACCAGTACCTGCTCGGCCCCGCTCACAATTGCGGCGAGCTTCTTGCGACGGCTCGCGTCGAGTTCGGCGAATACATCGTCGAGGATCAGCACCGGGCCGGCCCCGGGCGTCTGGTCATCATCCATCAGCAGGTAGTAAGAGCTCAGCCTCAAGGCCAGGGCAAGGGACCAGGTTTCCCCATGGGAGGCATACCCCTTGGCTATGGTCCCACCGAGGATCAGCTCCACATCGTCACGGTGGGGGCCCACCAAGGAAATCCCCCGATCGAGTTCCTTCTTCCGTTGGCTGAGAAGCTCTGCGATGAACCTGTCGGTGAGGTCCGCTACTCCAAGGGCCCCCAGGAAATCATCGCCTCCGCCGGGCGCACCGTCGTTGGGAGGACCCGACAGGGTGGAACGGTAGATCGCCTCCGCTGTCTTGGATCCGTCGGTCAGCTGACGGTAGGCCCGTTCCAGGTGGGGCTGTAGTTGGGCGAGTACCTCCAACCGGGCATGCAATAGCCGGGCCCCTGCCTGGGCAAGATGCTGATCCCACACATCAAGTGTTGCCTCGTGGGAAGCGGAGAACTTCCCACTGATCCGGGCAGATTTGAGGAGGGCATTCCGCTGCTTGAGAACCCGCTCGTAGTCAGCGCTGATGCCTGCCCGGTGCGGGAGCAGAGTGACCATCAGCTCGTCGAGGAACCGACGCCGGCTTGAGGGATCTCCTTTAACCAAGGTGAGGTCTTCGGGTGCAAAAAGAACTGTGCGGAGAATCCCCGCGGCGTCGCTGGCCCTTACCGGGTTGGCGCGGTTTATTCTGGCCCGGTTGGCGCGGTCGGCATTGATCTCGACTTCAACACTGGTGGTTTGGGCTCCGCGGACGAGCCTTCCCCGGATCAGGGCCCTTTCGGCGTCGAAAGCAATCAGCGGCTTGTCCGTGCTGACCCGATGGGAGGACATCGAGGCAAGGTACCCGATTGCCTCGACAATATTGGTTTTTCCTACCCCGTTTGGCCCGACAAAGACTGTTATTCCAGCCTCGAGAGGAACTTCGACCTGGCCATAACTGCGGAAATCCGTCAACGAGAGATGCTGGACGTACACAATGCTCCACTCACGGGGACTTGTTGGGGGCGCGAACCGCGTGTCCACCAAACTGGTGGCGAAGCGCTGCAACCATCTTCATTGCCGGAGCATCGTCCTGGCGGGAGGAAAACCGGGCGTAAAGCGCGGCGGTGATGGCAGGCACCGGAATTTCACTGGCAATAGCCTCCTCCACGGTCCACCGACCTTCACCGGAATCCTCAACGTATCCAGCGGTCTTCGCCAACGCAGGGTCTTCTTCGAGAGCTTTGATCAAAAGATCAAGCAACCAGGAGCGGACGACCGTTCCGTGCTGCCACGCCTGAAAAGTACCATGCACATCCTTGATGATGTCCTTCGCCGCCAGCAGCTCGTATCCTTCGGCGTAGGACTGCATCAACCCATATTCGATACCGTTGTGGACCATTTTGGCATAGTGGCCAGCTCCCACATCGCCGACATGAACGAAGCTTTCCTCGCGGGGGCCTTCAGGGCGAAGTGCGTCGAAAACAGGGAGGACTCGATGCACATCGGCGGTCGAACCTCCCACCATGAGCCCATAACCATTCTCCAAACCCCAGATACCCCCGGAAACGCCACAGTCAACGAAGGCGATACCCTGTGCGGCCAGCAGGTTGGCGTTCTTCTGGTCGTCGGTGAACCGCGAATTCCCGCCATCGATCACCAGGTCGCCCGCATCGAGACGCCGAGCAAGATCCTGAACCACGGACTCGGTGGCAGCACCGGAAGGCACCATAATCCAGACCACCCGCGGGGCCTGGAGCGAGCCGATCAGATCATCGAGTGAATCAACATCTGAAATCTCCGGATTCCGATCGAACCCGGTGACCGTTATCCCCTTGTGGCGGAGCCGTTCGCGCATGTTGAAGCCCATTTTGCCAAGTCCGATAAGGCCAATCTGCATGACTGCTTCGCTTCCTGTGGCAGGTGAGGGGGCGGCACCTGAGCCATTCCTGGGGTGGACGATTTTACTGGTTGGCCATTCGAACTGGCATCAGCAGGTAGCGGTAATCGGTGCGGTCCTCGCCGGTAGCGTCTTCCTGTGCGGAGATCACCACCGGCTTGGGGGGTGTGGTGAAGGAGAAGCGAACAAACTTGCTGTTGAAGGCGCCCAGCCCCTCACTCAAATAGTGGGGGTTGAAGGCAACGGTGATGTCATCGCCATCGAGGGTCGCTTCGATGGCTTCGGATGCCTGGGCGTCCTCGCCTGTGCCTGCGTCAAGGGTGACCTGCCCGGCGCTGAAAGCCATCCGGACTGCAGTATTCCGTTCCGCAACGAGCGAGACACGGCGGACAGCTTCAACCAGGACACTCGTTTCAACAGTTGCGTGAATGGGAGTGCTTTCAGGAAACAGGGCCCGGATCTTCGGATAATCGCCGTCGACGAGCAGTGAGGTGGTGCGACGGCCACCGCTCTCAAACCCGATCAGTTCCCTGTCATTGGAGAGAGCAATGCTGAGGTCGCCCGAGCTGCCAAGGGTCTTGGCCACCTCATTGAGTGTTTTCGCTTTGACGAGGGCACTGGTTGATATTCCCGGTGTTCTCGGTTTCCAGCTGACTTCCCGGAGGGCCAGCCGGTACCGGTCGGTCGCGAGAAGGGTAATCAGATCATCTTCAATCTCCATCCGCACCCCGGTGAGGATGGGAAGGGTGTCATCGCGGCTCGCCGCGATGATGACCTGCGAGACAGCCTGGGCGAAGGCGTCGCCGTCGACGACGCCGCTAACCTCTGGTGGGGTGGGCAGTTCGGGGTATTCACCTTCAGGCATGGTCGCTAGGTTGAAACGGCTGTTGCGGCACGTCAGGGTGACCTTGGTGCCTTCGGTTTCCACTTCCACTGGAGCGGACGGCAAGCTGCGGCAAATATCAGCCAGTAACCGGCCTGACACCAGAATGGTGCCTTCCTCAGCGATGTCCGCGGGGATTTCCAGGCGAGCGGAAATTTCATAGTCGAAGCTCGCAAGACTGAGGGTTCCGCCAGTCGCTTTGATCAATAGCCCAGACAGCACAGGGACTGGCGGACGGGGGGACAGCGAACGCGCCGTCCAGGTAACGGCCTCAGCTAGAACATCCCGCTCAACTCTGAATTTCACTGAAGGGTGCCGCCTTTCTCAACATCATGCTTGGGAAGATCACGTGGCCAGCGGGAAAATGGCTCTGCCGCAGGGCAAGGAACAAGACTACTCACAGAAAGCTTAGCCTGACTGTCCAGGCAGGTTCTGCGGCAGTTGACGAGCTTTTGATACAGGAACGGGTCGGTGAACGGGCGGGGAAATGTTATTTGGAAGAACCCTTGGATTTAAGGTTCGTAGTGGTAGTAACGCCTGTTGAAACTGTGGATAAGTGGCTTACAGCTAGTCCCAGCGGGCCGTGCCCTGTTGAGAAACTGTGCATAGTAGTCCGAGGAGCCGATCGGGGGGTGTGGGCAAATCCCTTGATATTCTGCGGATCCACAGGTGAGGTGAAGTTGTCCTCAGCAGAGTTACCGTTGTTCGACCAGTTATCCACAGAGCTATCCACACCTGTTAATACCACTGGTGTGGTTAGGCGTCTTTCCGGCGATGTTTGATCCGGTTGGTCAATTCAGTGACCTGGTTGAAGATGGCTCGGCGCTCAGCCATCAACTCGCGGATCTTACGGTCCGCGTGGATCACAGTGGTGTGGTCCCGACCGCCGAGTTCCTGGCCAATTTTTGGCAGAGACATGTCTGTCAGTTCCCTACAGAGGTACATGGCAATTTGCCGCGCTGTGACCAAGGTCCTGGTGCGGGACTTACTGCAGAGCTCTTCCATGCTGATCTGAAAGTAGTCGGCGGTTTGGGCCATGATGACCGCTGAGGTGATCTCCTGGGCGCCGTCGTCAGTAATCAGATCCTTGAGCACTACTTCTGCGAGTGTGACATCGACTGGTTGGCGGTTGAGGCTCGCGAAGGCGGTGACCCGGATCAGCGCTCCCTCGAGTTCACGGATGTTGGTGGAAATTTTCGAGGCGATGTACTCAAGCACGTCGTCGGGCGCGCTCATACCTTCGCTGATGGCTTTCTTTCGCAGAATAGCGATTCGGGTTTCCAGTTCGGGAGGCTGAATATCCGTCAGAAGGCCCCACTCGAACCGTGACCGCATACGTTCCTCGAACCCCGATAGTTGTTTTGGGGGCAGGTCAGAGGTGATAACAACTTGCTTGTTGTGATTGTGAAGGGCGTTGAAAGTGTGGAAGAACTCTTCCTGGGTCCGGTCCTTTCCCGAAAGGAACTGGATATCGTCGATCAGGAGGATGTCCACGTTTCGATAGGTCTGTTTGAAACTTGTGCCCTCGTCATCCCTGATGGAGTTGATGAAGTCGTTGGTGAACTCCTCCGAATTGACGTACCGGACGCGGATACCGGTGTAGAGGTGCCGGGCATAATGGCCGATCGCATGTAGAAGGTGGGTCTTACCCAGTCCCGAATCCCCGTAGATGAAGAGGGGGTTGTAGGCCTTCGCTGGTGCTTCGGCGACAGCGACGGCCGCTGCGTGCGCAAATCGATTGGATGAACCAATGACGAAGGTGTCGAAAATGTACTTTGGATTGAGCCGGCCAAACTCATGAGAGTTACTTGGCAGAGTCGGAGCCGGTTTAACTTCATCGCGCGCAGGCTCCGTCATCGGAACGGGTTCGGCTTCTTCCACCTCGACGGGAGTCAACTCCGGGTCGATGACAAAGGCGCACTGCAAGTCCTCACGGAATACAGCCCGCAGGGCTTCATCCAGGGCGGCCTTCAGGTGTGTCTGGAGGACTTCACGGGTGAGCTCGTTGGGAACAGCAACTAGGAGGGTAGTTCCGATCAGCCCCTGTGCCTGGGCCAACACCACGAACCCCCGCTGCCGGGGGGTAACCCTCTCGTCGTGTTCCAGAGTGCGAATGACCTTGCGCCAGGAACTCCCTACGTCATTTATCTCGTCCGGGCCCACAAAAAACCTCTCCACCATGTCCATTGAAAATGGCCATCATCCACAGAGTTATGCACAGCTAGTGGATAAATGACCCTTGGGCAAGACTAGAGGATGGGTAGTGCAGAAGATAGCTGGTCTCCGGGGCCCTTTAGACGGTTAGGGGAGGACACCAGGGGACGTTCCGGGCGCGGAAATCCCGGGTTGTCCACAGAGCAAAGGAGTTAACCCACGGCGCAGCAAGATCCCCCGGTTTGACTGGCGTGGGAGCGGTCGCCTAACGTTATGTAGTCCTATATGTCTGCATTCTGCATGCCTGCACATCGGTTTCATCAAGTGAAACGTGCCGGTCTCTGCTCCATCCGCAGGCATCAAACGTCGAATCGCCAGTCTGTTCTTCCCCCTTGTAGCAACGGACCGGACGCATCCTAAGATTGTCTTGGAGTAAATACAGTGAGCAAGCGGACCTTTCAGCCGAATAACCGCCGCCGGGCTAAGAAGCACGGTTTTCGCCTTCGGATGCGCACCCGCGCTGGCCGAGCCATCCTTTCAGCACGCCGCGGCAAAGGCCGCACCGAGCTGTCGGCCTAAACAGGCCCAGCTAGTTTGACGAAGCCTCGGGCCAGCCTGGCAGCACGCCATGCCACAGCAGTCCGATTGTTCGGGGCGTCCTGATGTTGTCACGCATCAACAGGGTCCGAACGGCTTCAGATTTCACCCACACCGTACGTTCCGGCTCCCGCTCTGGGCGCCGGAACTTGGTGTTGTATGCGGCACCCATTCCCGGGGCGGATCCGAGCAGGTTCGGATTCATCGTTTCCAAGGGTGTGGGGAACGCAGTGACACGAAACCTCGTTAAGAGGAGACTAAGACAAATGGCTTCGTCAGCCTTATCCCGGCATCCCAGTGGACTTGCCGTGGTGGTGAGGGCGCTGCCGCCTGCCGCTGACGCAACCTGGAGTCAGCTCGCTAGCGACTTCGACCGGGCCTTTGACTCGGTATCCAGCAGGAAGAGAGGCAGCACATGACGACCGCTGCCCCGCGTGTTTCCCCGCTGCGCGAACTACCAGCCACGTGCATGATTGCAGTACTGAAGGCATACCGGGTGGTCATCTCCCCTCTCTATGGCCAGGTGTGCAGATTTTTCCCTTCGTGCTCGGCCTATGCGCTCGAAGCCGTGACAGTCCACGGCGCCGTCCGGGGTAGTGCCCTTGCCGCCCGGCGGGTCTGCCGTTGCCACCCCTGGAATGATGGTGGGGTGGATCATGTGCCTGCAGGCGGCCGGTCCTTCCCCGATGGAAAAGTACCCAAAATTGTTGTGCTGAATCATCCTGTGATTCCCGCTGATGACGAGAGCCGCTCGGCGGCCTGAGGAGCAAATAGCTATGGATTTCTTCAATACCATCCTCTTCCCGTTCCAGTGGTTGGTGTCATGGATCATGACGTTCTTCCACGACGGCTTCACCTTTATGGGGATGGATGCGGCGTCCGGCTGGACGTGGACGCTGTCCATTGTGGGGCTCGTCGTCGTCATCCGTGCTGCCCTCATTCCTGTTTTCGTCAAACAGATCAAGGCCCAACGCGGAATGCAGGCGCTGCAACCGGATCTGAGGAAACTCCAGAAGAAGTACAAGGGCAAGACTGACCAGCTGTCGCGTCAGGCAATGACCCAGGAACAGATGGCGCTGTACAAGAAGCACGGGACCAACCCGTTTGCCGCCTGCCTGCCGATCCTGATCCAGATGCCGTTCTTCTTTGCGCTCTTCACTGTGCTCAACGGTGTGTCGCGAGCCTCGGAGACGGGCGACACCATCGGCGAGATGACGGCTCAGGAGGTAGTCCAGTTCGATGACGCCGAGATTTTCGGCGCCCCATTGTCCTCGACATTCCTGGGCAGTTTCGGGGACAACGCCAACGTCAGCGTGATCATCCTGTCAGTGATCATGATTCTGGCCATGACCGCTTCGCAGTTCATCACGCAGAAGCAGATTATGGCCAAGAATATGTCTGAAGAAGCCATGCAGAGCCCTTTCATGCGCCAGCAGAAACTGATGCTCTATATCCTCCCGCTGGTCTTCGGTATCGGTGGTATCAACTTCCCGATCGGTGTTTTGATCTACTGGACCACCACGAACATCTGGACCATGGCACAGCAGTTCTATGTCATTCGCCGGATGCCTACACCCGGGTCACCTGCCGCCAAGGCACTTGCCGAGCGACGCGCCAAAAAAGGCCTTCCGATGATGCCCCTTCTCGGGGAGAAGAAGGCCGATCCGGTACCCGAAGAGGTCATCGAGACCAAGGGACAGCGTACTCAGCCCCAGCGCAAGAACAGGAAGAAAAAATGACCGTCGAGAATGTTCCCGAGACCGCCCCTGACGAAACTGTCGACAGTGTCGAAGTAGGTACCGACTCCTCGGCGACGGTCAGCCGCCTTGAGGATGAGGGAGACGTCGCCGCGGATTATCTTGAGGAGCTCCTTGATATCGCCGATATTGACGGGGACATCGACATCGAGGTAAGGAACGGCCGAACCTATATTTCGATTGTCTCCGAAGACCCGGCCAGTGGGTCCCTCAGCGGCCTGGTCGGGAAGGATGGCGAAGTACTCGAGGCGCTGCAGGAACTTGCCCGATTGTCCGTATTGACCTCGACCGACAATCGCTCGCGGCTGGTCCTCGACATTGACGGCTTCCGTGAGGTGCGGGGCAAGGAACTGCGCAACATAGCTCTCGAAGCTGTCACCAAGGTCAAGGAATCGGGCGAGGAAGTCGCACTGGAGCCGATGTCAGCTTACGAACGGAAGATCGTGCACGACGTCGTGGCCGAGCTTGGATCTATCAGCGAGTCCGAGGGTGAGGGCTCCGGCCGGCACATCGTCGTCTCGCCCGCCGGCTCCTAGCACGCTGGTAGCAGGCCGATACAGGGTGGAAATGACTGAAGCGGAACTCAACGCCGCGCGGACGATCTTCGGCGAGCGGCTGGATCTTGCCGAGCGGTTTGTTGAGCATCTCGCCACGACTGGGATTGAACGGGGACTACTCGGCCCGAGGGAAGTCCCCCGGCTATGGAGCCGCCACGTACTTAACTGCGCTGTCACTGCGGAACTTTTCCCCGCCGGTGCATCAGTCGCTGATGTCGGCAGCGGGGCGGGCCTGCCCGGCGTGGCGTTGGCGATTGCCCGACCCGACCTCACCTTTACGCTCATTGAACCACTCGAACGCCGGGTGACGTGGCTAAAGGAAGTGGTCGAGGATCTTGAACTCGAGAATGTTGTGGTCTTTCGTGGGCGTGCCGAGGAAGCCGTCGGTAAGGTGACAGCGAACGTGGTGACGGCACGGGCCGTTTCGGCACTGGGCGGTCTTGCGGCGATGACCATACCGATTCTGGCCGGAACCGGTCAGGTGCTTGCGATCAAGGGACAGAGTGCTGCTGAGGAAGTCACCAAGGCTGCGAAACTGATCCGCAAGCTGGGTGGCAGGAAAACTGTAGTGCTTCAGGTCGGCGACGGACTTCTTGAACAACCCACGACTGTCGTCCGCATTACTGTTGGGCAGTAGCGGTAAGCCCCTGGAATGTTCTTCGCAACCGGCCGTTTCACGGCTGGTTCGCCAGGGTCACCGGCTACTCTAGAAGGACCGGCCCGGCATGTTGAAAGCGAGTTATCCCGCGTGACCACGAAAGACAATGCAAGGCGTAATCAGTCTTTGATGTCCGCAGGCTCTTCTCTCGCTGTCACTCTCAGGGAAATTCAACCGGAAGTGTTTGCAGACCCGGCCAATATGGGCATTGTTTCACGTGAAACAACCTTCATGGTCACCAACCCCAAGCCGGCAACAGTAGCTTCTGCTCCGATGAAGACCACTAGCGCAGCATCAAGGAATGTCATGGACGCGATGGACGACAGCACACCGCTGGCCCGTGAACTCGCCAGCGAAAACCGGCGTCGGGAGAAGCTGAATGGGCGCAGTCTCCCTCGACCGGGAACTACCCGCGTACTGACGGTGAGCAACCAAAAAGGCGGTGTGGGAAAGACCACGACAACCGTGAATATCGCCGCCGCGCTAGCCGCAGCCGGTCTGAATGTCCTGGTGATTGATATCGATCCACAGGGCAATGCCTCGACAGCGCTGGGGGTGCCCCACCATGCCGAAGTCGACAGTATCTATGATGTCCTGATCGATGACCTCCCATTAAGTGATGTAGTAGTCGCTTGCCCCGATGTGCCAAATCTTTTGTGTGCGCCGGCAACAATCCACCTTGCCGGTGCAGAGATTGAACTGGTCTCCCTCGTCGCAAGGGAACAACGGCTGCGACGCGCAATCGATCTCTATGCACAGGATCGCGCCAGCCAGGGGGACGAACGATTGGACTATGTGTTCATCGATTGCCCACCCAGTCTTGGCCTGTTGACCGTCAATGCCTTTGTCGCTGCCAAGGAAGTACTGATCCCGATTCAATGCGAGTACTACGCGTTGGAGGGCCTGAGTCAGCTGCTGAAGAACATTGAGATGATTCAGAAGCATCTCAATGCTGACCTCGTGGTGTCGACAATCCTCCTCACCATGTACGACGGTAGAACCAACCTGGCTGCCCAGGTGGCCGCCGAGGTGCGTGAACACTTCCCGAAACAGGTTCTAAAGGCGGTAGTTCCCCGGTCTGTGAGAATCTCGGAAGCACCTAGTTACCAACAGACTGTGATGACATACGACCCGTCGTCCAGTGGAGCACTCTCCTACCTTGAAGCTGCCTCAGAAATTGCCGAACGCGGATAGCCCGCTTCAACTACATTGCTCGCCACCCGCAGTAGGGTGGACCTAGCTATTCACACGATGCAGATTGTTTCTGCGCTCTTGAAGGGACCTGTCATGGCTGAGAAGCGACGCGGTTTGGGACGTGGGCTGGGAGCGCTCATCCCAAGTGCTCCTGTAGAGACACCGGATGAAGCCGATGAAACAGTGGCGCCAAGGAATGGCCGGCCAGCTGACCTGTTCTTCCCCGCAGCCCCACAACGGGCCGCCACCGAGGCCGGCGCTTCAGAAGTACCGGCGCGGTCCACCAGGAACTACGCGGGAATCAACAAGGACGCCCTCAAGGCTCCCACCAGGGCTCCAAAACGGGCAGCACAGCGTAAGGCAGCCGGAAACTCCGCCTCCTCCCCAGAGGCTCTGAAGCCTGCAATCAGCCCGGACCCTGGAACGCCGGAAGTAGGTCCAGAGGCTGGAGTGATAGCCGTGTCTCCCGCGTCTGAGCCAGCTCTCTCGAACGGCACGACAAGCGGCGGATCTCCCGGCGAGACTCAGGTCGAAGCCCAGGGTCGGCCAAGTCCTGAACAAGGCGACGATTTCCCCCTGGAATCCGCCGAGGTGGAGGACAAGGTGAAGACGGAGGACGTTTCACGTGAAACAACGAGGCCGGGCGCCGATTCCCACCTCGTGGCGGTTCCAGGCGCAACGTTTGCTGAGATCCCCGTTGGTCTGATTCACGCAAACCGTAAGCAGCCCCGTAGCGTTTTCGATGACGACGAGATGGCCGAACTCGTTAATTCGATTCGTGAGATCGGTGTGCTGCAGCCCATTGTGGTGCGTCCTTCCACGGAAGGCGGTGATCAGCCATACGAATTGGTGATGGGTGAGCGGCGTTGGCGCGCGACCCGCGAGGCCGGTTTCGCTGTGGTTCCCGCTATCATCCGCTCCACGACGGACGACGATCTACTCAGGGATGCTCTCCTGGAGAATTTGCACCGTAGTCAACTGAATCCGCTTGAGGAAGCAGCTGCCTACCAGCAGTTGTTGGACGATTTCGGATGTTCTCATGAAGAGCTGGCCGAGCGTATCGGCCGGTCACGCCCTCAAATTTCAAACACTCTTCGATTGATGAAGTTGCCGCCGTTGGTGCAACGGCGGCTCGCGGCAGGGGTCATTTCGGCCGGCCACGCGCGGGCCCTGCTCGGTTTGAGCGACCAGGTGGAGATGGAGAAGCTAGCCCAGAAGATTGTGGCTGAGGGACTCTCAGTGAGAACCACTGAGGAATTGGTCTCAATGAACGACGGGCTCAGGCGGCCGGTGAAACCCAATAGCCCTCGCGCGGGAGCGCGTCACGAGCGCCTGGACTATTTGGCCACGTCGCTCTCTGATCGACTTGATACGAGTGTAAAGATCACACTAGGTGCCCGGAAGGGCAAGGTAAGCATCGAGTTCGCCAGCGTGGATGATCTCAATCGCATCATGGGTGTTCTGGGAACGACACCATCGGCCTGATTGCGCCTCAGAGGGCATAGTTTCACGTGAAACAGCCTGCATCATGGGCACACGACGGTTGCCTACTCTGTGCTGGTGAAGTCGGCGTGTTCCACGTGAAACAGACGTGGAGGGCACCAAGATCTCGCCGGGATCACCTCCTGGACTCTGGATGAGGCATTCGCTCAGGAGGCATCAATTGAGAATTGCCGTCGCCCCAAATTTAGAGTGAAATGCCGAACGTATCGGGTAACGACGAACTGATTTGGGGCAGATATCTCCGTCTCTTCAAAGCATCTACTCAAGTCCTGATTAATCCTCGTGATTCACCACCTTGAGGGGAGCCTATAGCGTGATCCCTTTCCACTTGAACGTGTTTATGTGTGTGTTTCACGTGAAACGGAAGCGATCGGTAAACGGATCAGATCGGTGACCGTACCTATTGAGCGCCACATTCCCTCGGGTCGGTTCGGGATCCAGCAGGTGGAGTACTGTGGGCGCTCCAACTCCTCTTCGACCTGTTTGGGGTTGCGTCAACGAGGGACCATCCCCCTTCTTTGAGATAGCCATAGCTATCAGCAACACACAAGTGGGCCGCCAATTCGGTGTTGACGCATTGGGTCCGGAACTTCGAAGGGCGGGTCCCGACAATGTTTCACGTGAAGCCGACCAATGTCGGGCAGAAACCATGCCCCAGGGTCAAGAGTAGGACGGGCAACCTTGTGTCGGGCGTCATATTCAATTCGCCATGTGGTTTGAGAAGCCCTTCCCTCGAATCCTGAAGTGAGATCCGTTGCGATGGAGTCCACACGCCCACTTCGAAAGTTTCACGTGAAACACGACCATCCCCCAGCCGCGGTAACCGCGAACGCTCTACGGGGCAGCGGTGGCCGAGCCTTAGGCATCGTTGTGCTGGTTCCTCAATCAAGAACAGACCGAGCCGTTTCCCTTGTTCAGTGTCGCCTTCTGATTTTCCAGTCCGCTGATAGCGTTCCTCGCTACAACGCGGAGAACCATTAGCCTGACAGGAACGGCGTGGTCCGCAGCCATTGCGCCCTTCGCGGGAAATGCTATCCAACAAGGCCTGGATGGTGTCCGGGCCACGTGGCGGAGTGCGCCCCCTGTGTCACAGGATGGTCCCTCCTGAGGAAGGCGGGCTTCGATTGTCGTCACGATGGCCGCAGCATGGACGGTACCCGTTGAGCACACAAATGTCCTGGTTGTCCGGCGACCGGTTCGACCAACCGGGGTCGGATTGCCGAATCTAATGGCCCATCCCTTGCCGTCTGCGACGCTGTAAGCGCGGTATGCGGACGTAAAGCCCGTTCGGGCTGGTTGCCGGTCAAAGGTTTAACGTGAAACTGGCCAAACGGCGTCCCAGAGGTCGCACTTTCGGGCTCTATCATCCGAATCGCAGAAAGGCGCAATTACGGGAACACGTGCACTGTGGGCTCGTGGACTTCGGCTACAAATTGTTTTGCTTCCAAGAGGCGCTTTTGCCATCACTGGAACTCAAGTGATCAGGTAGGTGCCAGCATGTCGTTTCACGTGAAACATGAGACTTAACGGACTGAGCCATCGCCCCCCTCGAGGAGGCGATGGCTCAGTTGACACGGCTTAGTTGGAACGTGGATCCGGGTGGGACGAATCCGGTTTACTTCAGGAAATCTGCGAACTCCTGCTCGATGACCTGCTTTGGCTTGGCCCCGATGGATTGGGCAGCAACGACTCCATCTTTGAAAACGTAGACGGCAGGGATCGAAGTGATGCCATACTTGGCTGCAGTCGCAGGATTGTCATCGACGTTCAGTTTGACTACATCAACCTTTTCCGAATGTTCTCCAGCTATCTCGTCGAGGATGGGTGACAGTTTGCGGCAAGGGCCACACCACTCCGCCCAAAAGTCGACGAGGACTGGCTTGCTGGCCTGCAAGACGTCGGCTTCGAATGAGGCATCAGTAACTTCTTTAGCGGTCATAGTGCTTCTCCTAGGTTGGGGCTGAATACGCGTGCTTCTTCAGAGACTTTTTCCGCGGGCGGGGTTGGGACCGCCGCGGCGGTCTCCACTGAATCGCCGAGGTCAGCGAGATAATGTTCAACGTCAAGGGCTGCAACGCACCCGGATCCGGACGCCGTGATTGCCTGCCGATAGGTGGGGTCGATGACGTCCCCAGCAGCAAAGACCCCTGGGATTGAGGTCTTGGACGTGCGTCCCTGGACGGCAATGGTCCCCTCGGAGGTCAGCTCCAGCAGGTCCTTGACAAGTTCAACACGAGGATCATTGCCTATAGCAACGAAAACACCGGTCACCGCAAGTTGTTGGGTTGAGTCGTCGACGGTGCTCCCTAGCCGCAGGCCTGTTACCTTGGCTTCGCCGTCGATTCCAATCACTTCCGAGTTCCAGATGAAACGGATCTTCTCATGATTGAGGGCACGGTCCTGCATGATCTTGGAGGCGCGAAGAGATTCGCGGCGGTGAACAACAGTGACAGTCCGGGCGAACTTGGTCAGGAAGAGTGCTTCCTCCATGGCTGAGTCGCCTCCGCCAATGACGGCGATGTCCTGATCCTTGAAGAAGAACCCGTCACAGGTGGCACACCAGCTGACACCGTGACCGGACAGGCGTTTCTCGTCGTCAAGACCCAACTCACGGTATTCCGAGCCGGTGGAGATAATGACCGACCGCGCCAGGTAGGTCTCACCCGTTCCGATGGTGACCTTTTTGACCAGCCCGTCCAGCTCGAGGGCTGTGACGTCCTCAAACAGGATCTCGGTCCCGAAACGGACGGCCTGCTTCTCGAACTGTTCCATTAGGTCCGGGCCCATGACACCCTCAGGGAATCCCGGGTAGTTCTCCACATCGGTGGTGTTCATCAGTTCACCGCCAGCCTTGACTGAGCTGGCAATCATCAGAGGTTCCAGGTTGGCACGCGCGGTGTACACAGCTGCTGTGTAGCCGGCGGGTCCTGAACCCACGATGATCACGTCGTGGATCTTCTGTGATTCGTTGCTGGTCATTCCGGACGTGCCGGTTTCTATACTCACGGGTTTGGTGGACCTTCCTTTGTTGACACCACAACAGTAGCCCTACGGGGTGATGAAGCGGTTACTGATAAGAACCGCCCCATGGTTCAGCTTATTCCGTCCTCGCCCGGGGGGTGTCAACAAGGGATGGTGAGGCTAGGAGGCGCTGATTTCAGCAATCCGGACGCCCCAGGGGAACACTGCCTGCACATTGGTCAGGCGTGGAAGTTGGGTCAGGTTCACGATGATGTACTGCGCGGTCGCGGGCTCACCGTCGGCAGTGGGCGGTACAGGGATGTTGATGGTGGGTCCGGTGAACGAACTCTGCGCAATCTGCTCAGCACCGTCGAGCGAGGGTTCGTCGTTGAGGAGGACGGTGAAGCTGCCCCCCGAGCCGTTGAGCTGTTCGATCTGAATCTGGCTGATGGTCGACTCTTCCTCAAGTTCGACGACGAGGGCCATGTTCTGGGCGAGGCCGCCAAAGGTTTCGTTGGCGTAGACCAGGCTTCCCCAGAAACTACCGGGATTGCCGTCAATGATGAGGGGCAGGTCGCCGTCGCCTTCGGCGTTGAGCTCAGCGTTATCGGGGACGAGCCTGGTAACACCAGTGGGTACGGGATCGACTGGTTCGGCTGTTGGCTCGGCGCTGTCTGTCTCGTCCTCGGAGGGTGTCGTCGTCCCATCCTCGGTCGGTTCGGCAGCCTGGGTAGTGGTGGTACCCGGTCCCGCCGCAGGATCCGGAGAGAAGAAACCGCTGAGCTGGTTAACGGCCAACGCGACAACAGTGACCAGAATGATGGTCAGCACTACCCCGACAAGGACTCTTGTGTACTTTGGGTTGTTCCCGCGGTCGTCGTCTTCCTCAGACTCGTCGTACTCGTCATAGTAGTCGCCCGCAGGTGCGCCGGTCGCTGCTGCGGCAGGAAAATGAGACGCGGCACGGCCGGTCTGGTCGGCCCGCGAATTTCCGGAATCGGCGTCGTAGTCCTGATCGGACCAGAGCGATACTTTCGGCTGGCCCTCACCGCTGGTGCCTCCCGCAGCGACCCGGGGTGCTGACGCTGGGGGCGGGGGCACCTGGGACGCAGGGGCCGGTGAACTGGACGGGGCTGCCCCGGATGCCGCTGCGCCCGCGGCCACTCCCGCAGCTCCGGCTGCTGGAGCAGCTTTGCCGAACTTCGGCAGCCGGGCCTTTGACAGGCGGGACTTCCTGGCGGGTCGGTCCTCTTCCTCGTCGGGTCCGTAGTCATCGTCGTCGTCGTCGTCGTACAGTTCGGGTTCGGTAGACCGTGGTCCACCAAAAATTTCAGACCCAAGGGTGTCGGTGAAGAACGGCTCGACAAACGGAGCATCCTGGGGAACAACGAGATCCAGCAGATCGGCCGGCGATGCGCGGTTGGTTACCAGGTAGGTGCTTTCGTCAGTGACACCCAGATCCAGGACCTGAATATTGCCGGCGCGTTCACCGGTGGCAACCTCACGGGCGGTGGCGGCGATCTGGTCAGCGTTGGAGGTCGAGGCCACCAGGATACTCACGGGCCGGTTGAGGACCTGATCCATACCGTCGAGCACGAGATCCCGGTCAGCAGAAGCCAGTACGTAGGCGGTGACCTTATAGCGGCCCCCCAATACTGAACCAACGTCTACTGGTTGTGGCACGTGTTCCTCCCGCGGAATGGTTGGATTGTCGGGTGTTGAACGGCTTTTCCGACCAACACCTCAAAAGAACTGCAGATGATTCCTACCAATGCTACCGGTCAGTCCGGCTGATACCCGGGTTTTGCCTGCGCACGCCGGGACTGGGTTCACTGAGCTTTGCTAAACCTCGCAAGCAGGGGGGCCAAAAATTCGTCCAGTTCCTTGATCCTCAGGACCTTCAGCATGGCCAGGTACACGCCTGCCATCAGAATCCCGCAGATCCCGAGCACCATGAACGCAGCGGGTACCGACTGCCAGACGAAACCCTCCGGGGCATACCCGCCGAAGAGCCACAACGCGCCGGCGCCGGCAGCGGCAGCGGCCATTCCGGCGAGAGCAAGGCGTACGTGCACGTCATACACATGCCCGGCACCATAGGAACCGATTTTGCGGACCAGGAACGTGTGGCTTACGACGACGGCGACCACGTTGCCCAGGGTGAAGCTGAGGGCGAGCAGCGGAACAATGTATTCGGGCGCGAAGGTCCCGGAGATGAGCGCCAGTCCTACGCCGACCACCGACAGAATGAGTTGGATTCTCAGCGGAGTGACAGCATCCTCGGCCGCATAGAACACCCGGTTGAGGAAGAAGTTTGCACTCAGGAAGGGGGCGCCGACGGCCAGTAAGGTAATGAGCACCGCGTTGAGCGCACCATCCGGACGTATCCCACCCGAGAACAGCATGCCCAAGGGCACCGCCAGCGCCAGGAGGACTGCGGCACCAAACACCGTTGCCACTCCCATGATGCGCAAACCGCGTGAGAGTGTCTCCTTGATCAACGCGAGATCATTGTTGCTGTGTGCGGCGGCCAGCTGGTTAAACATGACTGTGGCAATGGACAGCGCAATCACCGAATGGGGCAGCACGTACACCATGGTGCCGATGTCGAGGTTAAACGGCCCGGCGATTTGTTGTGGTGGTACGCGGGCGAGGTAGTCGGGGCGAGCTTCGGCGGCGATCGAGGCAACCCGGATATTGACCAGATACAGCCCATTTCCAACCAGCATGGTGATGATCGTGATGGACGCCAGTTTTCCGGTGCGGCCCAGTCCCACCCCGCGCCAACCGAAGGTTGGTTTGAGGCCGAGGCCAAGCTTCTTCAACGGCCAGAAGAGGACAAACGCCTGAATGACGATCCCGAGGGTGGTTCCGCCGGCCAGCAGGAGCGTCTGGGAGGAGGTCCATGATTCCGGCGTGTGGGTGCTGTCGAGCTGCGAACCCATCAGCACAATAAAGGCCACGAGCGCCGCAATGGAAACGATGTTGTTGGCGACCGGGGCCCACATGTAAGGGCCGAAGGACCCGTTGGCGTTGAGCACTTGGCCCACGATCGCGTAGAGGCCGTAGAAGAAGATCTGAGGCAGGCACCAGTAGGCGAAAATAGTGGCCAGCGCCAGGCGTTCACCGGAGAAATCGGTGACAAGCGTCATGATCAGCGGTGCTGCAAGCGTGACCAGGGCAGTCAGGACCAGTAGGACGATGACGGCCAGCGTGATCAATCGACTGATGAAATCTGCGCCGCGGTCCGGGCTTTGGGTGGCTTTGATGATCTGTGGCACCAGCACGGCATTGAACACCCCGCCGGCCACCATGAGATAGATGAAGTTCGGCAGACTGTTGGCGATGGAGAACGCATCCACCACACCCCCGGAGGCACCCAAGGCCGTCGCGAGGAGTGCCACGCGAACCAGTCCGAGCACTCTGGAGACGAGGGTTCCCGCGGCCATAATGGCGCTGGAGCGTGCTGTGGTATCCGGTGTCTCAGGAGGAGGGAACTTGCTACCGGCGTTGGTGGTGTGGGCTGCGGCGTCGCCAGGACGAACCGTGTGGCTGGGTAAAACCCCAGCATCCTGGACGGGAAGGGAGGCTGTATTTGAGTCCGACATCGTTGTCTATCGTCTCACCACTAGCCCGGCAGAGTTGACCCGGGTCAGAGGTAGTCCGGGAGAACTTCCCGGGCAAGATCGGCGATGCGGCGCTCGTTGGGGAACGACAGTTTCTTCCCCAGGTCTGCCAATGGAACCCACGCCACGTCCACGGCTTCGTGGTCGGGATCGTTTTCGATGGTCAGATGGCCCCCCGTAGAAATCAGCAGGTAGTGGTGGACTGTCTTGTGTACGCGGTGTCCGCTGACGGTGAACCAATAGTCGATGCTGCCCAGAGCCGTGAGGATCCGGCCCTGGATTCCGGTTTCTTCCTCGATTTCCCTGACCGCTGCCTCGGAGTTGTTTTCGTTGCCTTCAGGGTGCCCCTTCGGAAGGCACCACTCAAGGCGGCCGCCGCGGTTCAGCCGCGCGATGATTGCCACGTTGAGGAGATCATCGGAGGTATCCACCACTATCCCGCCTGCTGAGACTTCTTCGACGGTCGGGAGGGACTGGTGGACCTGTGGCGCGCCAGCACTGCCCATTGACACTGTCAACGGGGTCCGCTTTGGTGCACTTGGAACAGGACGGTCCATGCAGTCCACTCTAACGATCTTTCGCTTCCGCTGATGACGACAACCGGCCCTCCCCGTCCCCTCGCGCCGGTTCCCGCGTGTCGGGCCCAACCGGGGCCCCACGGCCCCATAGTGGAGATTCCCGTGTCATCTGGCACCCTTAAAGCACTATGGCGCACCCGTTAGACAACTCAACCCTGACCGCCCCGCTTCCACCGGTTGTTACCGAATTGGGACAGCTGTTCGTCGCTGCCGGACATGAACTGTCCCTGGTGGGCGGGCCGGTCCGCGATCTCTTCCTGAAGCGCACTTCCCCGGATCTCGATTTCACCAGTGACGCGACACCGGACCAGACCCTCAACGTGATCCGCCGATGGGCTGATTCCTATTGGGAAATCGGCAGGGACTTCGGCACGATCGGGCTCCGCAAGGGCAGCTTCATGATTGAGGTCACCACGTACCGGGCGGAGGCGTATGACCCGGCGTCCCGCAAACCGGTCGTCGCGTTCGGTGACACGCTTGAGGACGATCTGCTGCGCCGGGACTTCACGATCAATGCCATGGCACTCCGGCTTCCAACGATGGAGCTGATTGACCCGTACGGCGGGATCAGGGATCTGGAGGCGGGTGTCCTGCGCACCCCCGGGACGCCGTCGTCGTCGTTCTCGGACGATCCACTACGGATGATGCGCGCTGCACGGTTCGTCTCGCAGTTGGGAATCGAGGTGGCGCCCGCGGTGTCAGAGGCAATGCGGGAAATGGCTCAGCGCATCACCATCATCTCAGCGGAACGGGTTCGTGACGAACTGGTGAAGCTGATGCTGGGGGACGCCCCCCAGCGGGGCATTGATGTGATGGTGGAGAGCGGGTTGGCGGAGTTCGTCCTGCCCGAAGTGTCAGCCCTGCGGCTCGAGATCGACGAGCACCACCGGCACAAGGATGTCTACCAGCACTCGTTGACGGTCCTTGAGCAGGCATGCCGTCTGGAGACAGGACCCGACGGCGCGGTACCCGGCCCTGATTTCGTGTTGCGGTTTGCGGCGTTGATGCACGACGTCGGCAAGCCTGCCACGAGGAAATTCGAGCCGTCCGGGGCTGTGAGCTTCCGCCACCACGACATGGTGGGCTCCAAACTCACCGCCAAGCGGATGAAGGCCCTCCGGTTCGACAACGACTCGATCAAGGCCGTGGCGCGGCTGGTGGAGCTGCACATGCGTTTTTACGGTTACGGCGAGGCAGGCTGGTCGGATTCGGCGGTGCGCAGGTATGTCAACGACGCCGGGACCCTGCTGGAGCGGTTGCATCGGTTGACGCGGTCCGACGTCACCACCCGTAACCAGCGCAAGGCCGAGCGCCTGGCCTTTGCGTATGACGATCTTGAGGCGCGGATCGAAGCGCTGGCCGAACAGGAGGAGCTGGAATCCATCCGGCCGGATCTTGACGGCGCCCAAATCATGGGCCTGCTGGATATCAAACCCGGCCCGGTGGTGGGCAAAGCGTACCGATTCTTACTGGAGGAACGAATGGAACACGGACCACACTCGGCTGAGGAAGCCGAATCGAAGCTTCGGTCCTGGTGGGCACTGCAACCCGAGTCGACGTCGTCGTGAGCCTCTCCGGCGCCGCCTCACCGGACCTGACACCCGCCGGCACGCCCCTGCCGCACTTGTGGTTACTCCGGCATGGCGAGACTGAATGGTCCAGGGACGGCAACTACACCGGCCTGACAGACCTCCCGCTGACCCGCGTCGGGGAGGAGCAGGCGATTTTTGCGGCACGGCACCTTGAAGGAATCACCTTTGACGCAGTGCTGTCCTCGCCGTTGCAGCGCGCGGTCCGGACAGCCGAGCTGGCGGGATTCCCCAACCCGCAAATCCTGCCCTACGCCCATGAGTGGGACTACGGGGACAATGAGGGCCGTAACAGCTCCGTCGTCAGGGCCGAGAATCCCGGTTACCTCATCTGGAACGACGGCGTACCAAACGGGGAGACGCTTGCCCAGGTTGCCGGCCGGGCCGACCAGGTGGTGTCCCTGGCCCAGGCGGGGTGCGGCACCCCCGCCGACCGGCAGCCAGCGGCGCAGCCAGCCCGCCATGTGCTGCTGGTGGCGCACGGTCACTTCCTCCGGGTAGTCGCTGCCCGTTGGCTTGAGCTGGACGCTGCCCAGGGTCGCCGCTTTGTCCTGGGCACCGCAGCCGTGTGCGCTCTCGGGTGGGACAAACGGACCCCCGCCATTGTGCACTGGAACCTCTAACAGATTTCCCTTGTCACCCCAACGGCTCCCCGTCCCGTGAAGAGTAGGTGAGCCGCCGCAGCAGCGCCTCCAGGGGGCCGACGGTGAACCGTGTGAGCCAGAGTCGGCTCAGAATCAGTTGTCCACCGCATACGACGACGACGAGCAGCAGCACCAGCGCGGGCGCCAGGACATTGGTCAGGCCCAGCCCAAACCCGGTGAACACGAGGGCCAGAACGAGTGACTGACCCACATAGTTGGTCAGCGCCATGCGACCGGCCGGTGCGAGCATGTTGAGGAGTGCCGGACCGGCCGCTGAGCGGAACAGCAGGAGCAGGACGCAGACATAGCCGGCGGTCGCCAGGGGGGCGGTCAGGGTGGTGATGCCGGTGGTGAGCAGGGAAAACCGGTCCCGATCCGCGTAATAAAGCAGGTATGACTGGCCTCCCGCAGCGAGGAGGCCGATCGGCAGGCAGAGGGCTGCGGTGCGGCGAAGTGTGCCGCTGCTGACCGGCCGTTCGAGCAGCCCGGAACGAGCCGCAGCGAAACCCAGCAGGAACATCGCCAGCGCCAATGGTCCCTGGAAGAACAGCACCGAGGGAAGGGCAATCAGATAGCCCTCAATATTGGCGGCCAGCGCTGCTCCTGGCCCTGAGGTGATCGCTGCGACGTCGGGTGGTGGCACAGCGCCATCATCCGGGGGCAGATTGACCGCAGCGACAATGCCCCCGACCACGATCAGCAGGCTCGCCATGCCGACGGTGATGGCCGTCGCCGTCAGGATGGCCGCCCGCTGGCTGATGGCCCGCAACCCCAGGAGCACCAGGCCTAGCACTGCGTAGGTCAGGAGGATGTCGCCGTAATACAGCAGGAGACCATGGGCCAGACCCAGGACAGCCAGGCCCGCCAATCGACGCAGGGTTCGCGGCACGGGCGATACGTTCATCCGCTGGGCTGCCCGCTCCTGTAGCACAAAGCTGTATCCGAAGAGGAACGAAAACAGGAGGTAGAACTTGCCTTCAAAGAGGGTGGTGGCAACAAACCGGACCGCCGTATCCCACGTCGACCGATGGTCGGGGCTGAGTTCACCCGAGAGCGTCCAGGGGTCAGCGAAATACCAGACGTTCACTGCCAGAATGCCAAACAGGGCGAAAGCACGTAGCCCATCGAGTTCACGGACCCGTTCCACAATTGCCCTCATCCCGGTGTTCTGGACCCGCACAGGCAGGTGCCGCCAGCCTAGCCGGGAGCAGCGGAAGGGCGCGCCCCTTGCGGTCCACTGGTGGAGAAGTTCCCGGATCAGCAAACATTCTGAAAATAGTTGGATCAAACCCTAGGCGCCCGGCCTTCCGTGGGGTAGCTTTGTCTTGTGCCATTGGGAGTTCTCAATCGAGGAATCGACTGAAGAAGCCGGGCGCTGTCTCTATTCGCGCACTACAAGAAAGGGAGGTGGGAACTGTGATGACAAATCTACGCCGATCGTTTACCGCGTACACCAGTCCGACCTCCGTCGTCGCTGCGCATTAACTAACTGCTGATCCATTCGTCTGTCCAAATTCAGGACGGCGAATCCCTTCCGGCACCCCCTTTTGTGCTCAGACGGCCTTTGTCTTTCTGTCCCGTGCGCACTTTTGCACGCGAACCTCATGCGAGGACCCTTCACAACCCTTCACATCATGGAGACCGCTATGTCTACTGTGCTCACCACCCACCCATCCCCGGCACCGGATTCGGTTGCCGCATCGACCACACCCCGCACCGCCCGCCAGCACGGCGAGTTCATCATGGCCGGCAGTCTCACTTCTACCGGAGATCCGGAGACCGGGACGCTCAGTTCGCCAGTGACCGTCATGCCCGACTACGCCCACCGAGAGGAGGTGCACATCATGTTGAAGAAGCTAAGGGACGGCGTCGCTCTGTGGAAACGAATACCCAACCCACCTCCGCCGTCCGCGAGGGATTCTATTGACCGCTTTCTCCTGCCACAGCACACCATGCACATCAAGTGACTGGTTCATCCACGCTGCGAACGGACCCTTCCTGACCAGATCCGACCACCGCGAAGGAGGACCTGATGCAAGTACTCAGTCCCACCACTAGAGAAGCCCGGCTTCCCAGCGCGGGCTTCCGCCTTTAACCGACGCGGCCACCGCAACGCGTCGTCGACCTGCGCGGAATGTGCAGCCCGCACAGCACGTTATAGGGTCAATAGCGGCAGCAAACTGTCCGACCATTCGAGCGCTTGGTAATCTTCAAGGCCATCCATGCGAGAGGAGTTCCTATGCCTCCGGTCAACCGTGTGGCAATGCTCTCCCTGCACACGTCCCCGTTGGATCAGCCTGGCGCCGGTGACGCCGGCGGAATGAACGTCTACGTGCGCTCGCTGGCGCTGGAATTGGCGCGCGTGGGAATCGACGTCGAGATCTTCACGCGGGCGGCGTCGGAGGGTCAACCGCACTCGGAAGAGCTGGCCCCGGGTGTCATGGTGCGGCATCTGCGAGCCGGCCCGCAGCGCAAGGTACCCAAAGAGCAACTGCCGGGCCTGTCAGAATCATTCACCGATGCCATCGCCGAAGTCACCGATCTGCTGGCGGACGGTCACTTCGATGTCATCCACTCCCACTACTGGGTGTCCGGAAGTGTCGGGCTGACCGTCGGTGCCAGCCTGAACCTTCCCCTGGTCCACTCGATGCACACCATGGGCCGGGTCAAGAACATTCGCCTGCACGCCGGCGGCACGCCTGAGCCCGACGTGCGGGTTGCAGGTGAACAGGCGATCGTCGACGGTGCGTCACGGCTGATCGCCAACACGAGTACCGAGGCAGCCGAGTTGGAGTCCCTGTACGGTGCCGCGCCGGAGCGCGTGGACATCGTGGCGCCGGGCGTTGATCTGGAAACGTTCAATCCTGTTTCCCGCAACGAGTCGAGGGCTACTCTCCACTTCCCGTCGGATGTGTTTCACGTCGTTTTTGCTGGACGGATCCAGAAACTGAAGGGACCGCAGGTGCTGGTGGCTGCCGCCGCGGATCTCGCCGCCCGCCGCCCGGACATTCCCTTGCACCTGAGCATCCTCGGCTCCGGTAGCGGTGCTGAAGCCCTGCGGCTGCAGCCACTGATTGACGACGCCGGTCTGCGGGACACGGTGCGGCTCTACCCGCCAGTGCAAGCCCCACAGTTGGCGCACTGGTTCCGGGCAGCAGATCTGGTGGCGATGCCCTCCTTCACCGAATCCTTCGGTCTGGTGGCGCTTGAGGCCCAGGCCTGTGGCACACCGGTCCTCGCCGCCAACGTCGGCGGGTTGCCGCAGGCGATCAGCGATGGCCGTACCGGGACGCTGGTCAACGGACATACGCCGGCGCTCTGGTCTGCCGCCCTGGAAACCATGTACGACGACGCCACCACCCGCGTCTCGCTCGGCCGCGGTGCCGCGATTCACGCGCTCGCTTTCGGGTGGCAGCGGACGGCCCTCCTGACCGCGCAGAGCTATCGCACCGCCGTCGAGCGCTTCCAGGAGGCGGCCACACGCTGACCCACGGATGCGCTCCCGCCGGACAGCAGGGGCTCACCTAGGATGGACTCGTGAACTCCACTGAACTTGCCGCCTACCTCGACTCTGTCCGGATCACCGGGGAGGTCGCCACCCCCCGTGAAGACAACCTCCGCCACATGCACCTGTTCCTTGAGGGCAACGAGCACCTCGAGTTTGGCGTCCGCACCACCCGACAGTGGGTGTTCGATGAGGTATTTGACCTGATGCGCGACCGGGTGGGGATCAGCCCGGACCGCACGCACCTTGCGGGACAGGACACCATCGATTCAGCTAAATGCGTGGCGGCACTGGATCGGTTTGCCTCAGTCTTCGGTGCCGCGGTGGCGGCCGGGCAACGTATCCTGTTCGCCACAGGGCACCCGGCGGGCCTCCTCCCGGTTCATGCTGCCCTCGCCGCTGCGGCCCGACGCGCCGGCGCGACGGTGGTCGTGGTCCCGGAGGGCCAGCCGTTTCGGCAGGGCGATATCCGGCAGCTGTTTGGGGTGCTGGTCTGGCACCAGCATGGCGGGCTGGTGCACACCCATTCGCCGGAGCCTATGCAACTGAGCCTGGACCTACTGGCGGTGAACGGGGAGCCCGCACCTGACCTGGTGGTTGCCGACCACGGCTGGGCCGGTCATGCCGCCAGCGCGGGTATTCCTGCCCTGGGTTTCGCCGACTGCAATGACCCGGGGCTGTTCGTTTCGGAGGCGGAAGGCCAGCTCAAGGTGGCCGTACCGTTGGACGACAATCTGTGCCCGGGAGTCTACGAGCCCATGATCGAGTATTTGCTGGAGCGGTCAGGGCTCAGCTGACCGCCGGGACGCCGCTGGTAGATTTGAGGCTGTGCCCAGACCCGCGGCACCACAGGGGACTCACTCCCGACGCGCCATAAGCCCAGAGGACTGTTGACAATGAAGTCTTTGCCCACGCCAGCAAGCGATCTGGATGTTGCCCGCAACGCGGCCATCCAGCACATCGATCAGATCGCCACAAAAGCAGGCATTCCGATCTCTGCGCTCGAACACTACGGTCGATACAAGGCCAAGATCGACACCGCCAAGCTCCTCCCGAACCCCGCCAAGTCACCGGGCAAGGTGGTGTTGGTCACTGCGATGAGCCCCACTCCGGCGGGTGAAGGAAAGTCGACCTGCACCGTCGGACTCGCCGATTCCCTGGCGCGCAGCGGACGCAATGTCATGATTGCGTTGCGGGAGCCGTCACTGGGCCCGATTCTGGGCATGAAGGGCGGTGCAACCGGCGGTGGATACTCGCAGGTCCTGCCCATGGAGGACATCAATCTGCACTTCACCGGAGACTTTCATGCGGTCACGTCAGCGAACAATGCGTTGATGGCCCTGGTCGACAACCACATCTACCAGGGCAACGAGCTGAACATCGACCCGCGCCGGATCACCTTCAAACGGGTCCTCGACATGAACGACCGGGCGCTGCGGGAAGTGGTGATCGGCCTGGGCGGTCCCACCCAGGGCACCCCCCGCCAGGACGGCTTCGATATCACTGTCGCCTCGGAGATCATGGCCGTGTTCTGTCTGGCCTCGGACCTGCAGGACCTCAAGCAGCGGTTGGCGCGCATCACCTTCGGCTACACGTTTGACCGCCAACCGGTTACCGTCGGCGACCTCGGCGTCGAGGGAGCCCTCACCCTGCTGTTGCGCGACGCGATCAAGCCGAACCTGGTGCAGAGCATCGCCGGTACGCCTGCCCTGGTGCACGGGGGGCCGTTCGCGAACATCGCGCACGGCTGCAACTCGGTCATCGCCACCAGCACCGCCCGGCAATTGGCCGACATTGTGGTCACCGAGGCTGGCTTTGGTGCTGATCTGGGCGCCGAGAAGTTCATGGACATCAAGGCGCGGTACGCGGATGTGGCTCCTGCCGCCGTCGTCATCGTCGCGACCATCCGTGCGCTCAAGATGCACGGCGGAGTGGCCAAATCCGACCTGAGGGAGCCCAATACGGGTGCGTTGGAGTCGGGGGTGGCCAACCTGCGGCGCCACGTCCACAACGTGGAGAAGTTCGGTATCACGCCGGTGGTAGCGATCAACAGGTTCTCGACCGACACCGACGAGGAGCTCGAGTGGCTGCTCGCCTGGTGCGCCGCCGAGGGCATCGACGCTGCTGTGGCCGACGTGTGGGGCCAGGGCGGCGGTGGGGCCGGCGGGGATGAGCTTGCGGCGAAGGTGCTCACCGCGTTGGAGGGGCCGCAGGACTTCCATCACCTGTACCCGTTGGAGCTTTCCGTCGAGGATAAGATCCGCACCATCGTGCAGGAAATTTATGGGGCCGACGGCGTCGATTTCTCGGTGCCCGCGCTGCGCCGACTGGCCGAGATTGAAGCCAACGGCTGGGGCGGGCTGCCGGTCTGTATGGCGAAGACCCAGTACTCGTTCTCCGATGACCCCTCAATGCTCGGAGCGCCGAAGGGGTTCACCGTGCATGTGCGCGACCTGATCACCAAAACCGGAGCAGGATTCATCGTGGCGTTGACTGGTGCGGTCATGACTATGCCGGGCCTGCCCAAGGAACCTGCCGCGATGCGGATGGATGTCGACGACGACGGCGGCGCGGTAGGCCTGTTCTGACCGGCTTAACCACACCTGAGGGCCGACCGTGTGTGATGCACGGTCGGCCCTCAGGGCGGTGCGGAAGATTAGGCCGGTGTTAGCGGTCGAGTTCCCCGCGAATAAAGGCCTCCACCTTTTCGTGGGCAATATCGTCCGCGAACTGTTCCGGCGGTGACTTCATGAAGTAGCTGGATGCGGACAGCAGCGGTCCACCAATGCCGCGGTCCATGGCGATCTTCGCGGCGCGGATGGCGTCGATAATCACGCCCGCCGAGTTCGGGGAGTCCCAGACCTCAAGCTTGTACTCAAGGGAAACGGGCGCGTCGCCGAAGTTGCGCCCTTCCAGACGGACGAACGCCCATTTGCGGTCATCGAGCCAGGCGACATAGTCGGAGGGGCCGATGTGGACGTTGCGTTCGCCAAGGTCGGCCTGCACGTTGGAGGTCACGGCCTGCGTCTTGGAAACCTTCTTGGACTCAAGACGGTCTCGCTCCAGCATGTTCTTGAAGTCCATGTTTCCACCAACGTTGAGCTGGTAGGTGCGGTCCAGTGTGACCCCGCGGTCTTCGAAAAGCTTGGCCATCACGCGGTGGGTGATGGTCGCACCGATCTGGCTCTTGATATCGTCGCCGACGATCGGCACCCCGGCCGCAGTGAACTTGTCGGCCCACTCCTTGGTGCCGGCGATGAACACAGGCAGGGCGTTGACAAACGCGACCTTGGCGTCGATGGCGCACTGGGCGTAGAAGCGGGCCGCGTCTTCCGACCCGACGGGCAGGTAGCACACCATGACATCGACGTTGTTGGCCTTGAGCTCGGCGACGACGTCGACGGGCTCAGCGTCGGATTCCACGATGGTCTCGCGGTAGTACTTGCCCAGGCCATCGAGGGTGTGGCCCCGCTGAACCTTGATGCCGGTGGGGGGTACATCGGCAATCTTGATGGTGTTGTTCTCGCTGGCGCCGATGGCGTCCGCGAGGTCCAGGCCCACCTTCTTGCCGTCGACGTCGAATGCGGCAACAAACTCAACGTCATTGACGTGATACTTGCCGAACTCAACGTGCATCAGACCGGGGATTGACGCGGTGGCATCAGCATCCCGGTAGTAACGTACGCCCTGCACCAGTGACGCCGCGCAATTGCCGACACCAACGATTGCCACCCTAATGGGGTTAGTTCCCACTGTTCTCCTCTTGAATCACTTCTTATTGTCGACCCGCCGGATTTCTCCCGTAACGGACCGAGCAGCTAATCCAGTCTACTTCTTATTCTCAACACACGATTTTCCCGAAGCATTCCAGCTCGCTGATATATCGGCGAAATTCGGTGTCCACCCCCGTCGCTGATCGGTAGGCTTCAGGGATGGGAACCGGTCAGTCCCGGCGTCGGCCGGTACGCATTTCAGTGCCGTCGCGCGCTGACGCGTTGCTCCGGAACTTCACTGAACTGATCGGCGGACCCCTCGGGCGACGCACCAGTCCGGGCAGGATCGACCCTGGAACGTTCACCGTGGAGCGGGTGCTGGTCCTCCTGACCACCATCGCTGGGGCACTCTCCGTCCTCATCAAGAACCCGTGCAGGATTGAGGGATGGGCTGGCCCCGACCAGTACTACATGGCGTGCCACTCGCAGTGGCCCGAGGCCTTCAGCCAGCTGGGTGCGGGGACTTCCTTCCTCCAGTTGGGACACTCGGCGCTGACCGGTGCGTTTGCCGGCGCGACGGCGAACCTGGTCCCGGTGGGAAGCAGCCTGCGCTACTACGACCTCCACTCGGTGCTGGCTGTGGCAGCGTGGCTCATCACTGTGTGCGCGACCGTACGCATGAGCAATCGAAGGCCGTGGGACGCCGCCATGGTTGCGGTGGCGCCGATCATCATCGTCGCCGCATTTATCGGCTGGGACCTTTGGGCAGTAATGCTCGCGGCCCTCGGTATGCTGGCCTTCGCCCGCACCCGGTTCGCAGCAGCCGGTGCCTTTCTTGGCCTGGGCACCGCGATCGCCGGCTACCCGGTGCTGATCTTCGCAGCTGTGGCAGTCCTGGCGGTGCGCACCCGCGAAACCAGTGGTGCGATCATGACCGGGGCGGTGCTGGCTGCGACCTGGCTGGCTGTCAACCTTCCTTTCGCGTTGTCAGACCCTCAGGCGTGGGTGGCCCAGTTCGCTGGCCTCCCGAACCAGGGGGCGGACCACTCGTCCGTGTGGTCTGCCTACAATGCCCTGGCAGCCCGTGCCGGTGGCGTTGAACTGGACGCTGCGACCACCTCGGTGGTGTCAGCCCTGGTGTTCTCTCTCGCCTGCGCCGGCATCGCCGTCCTCGCACTATTGGCGCCCCGCCGGCCCCGGCTCGCCCCACTGGCGGTCCTCCTGGTAGGTGCGCTGAGCCTCACCGGCCAGGGATACTCCCCGCAGCACGCGATCTGGATGGTTCCGCTGGTGGCCCTGGCCTACCCGAAGTGGCGAACCTTCGTCACCTGGCAACTCTTCGAAGTGGCTCACTGGTGGGCGTTGATGGTCTACCTGGGCCGGGAGGCGAGCGGCGGGGCAGCCCAGAACAACATTGACCTTCCGTACTATCTATTGGCCGTGTTCGGACATATGTTGGCAACGGCATATATCATGTATCGAGTTGTGGAGGGCATCCTTGAGCCTGGGCAGGACCCGGTGCGGCGCCTCGATATCGACGACCCGCAAGGAGGCCCGTTTGACCGTGCCGCCGACCGCCGCGTCCCCAGCCGCCGCCACCTCGCCGCGACACGGCCTCGGGTACGCTTGAGCCGTCCCGCCACTGAACTGAAAGATCACCCGTGACCGCAGTCGCCCTTCGCTTTGAAAAAATCAGTACTGAAGATTTCGAGGCGCTGTCAGCTGCCCATCCGACGGTGGTGATCCCCCTGGAACAGACGCCCCAGTGGGCGGCTTTCGAGGCCAGCCGCGGTCGCACGCCGTACGGCATCTGGTCCTACTACGACGGGGCGACCCTGATTGCCGTCGCCAGTTTCCTGTGGAGCACGAGGCGATTCAGGAATTCACTGATCGTCGTCAACGGACCCGTCTGGTTCGCCGACTGTACCCCCGCTGCCGAAGCACGGCTGATGAGGACCATCCGGGGGCAATTCAATGCTGACCCCGGCATCAGCCCGCTGTACATCCGGCAGCAGGTACAACATCCGCAGGACCTCGCCACCGGGCCGCTTGAGCACGGGTGGTACGAGCGGGAGATCGTCGTCGACCTCACCCCCAGCGAAGCCGACATCTACAAGGCGTTCCGCCCCAACGCCCGCAACAGTATCCGCAGGGCGGAACGTGCCGGGGTCGAGATCCGCAGCATCGACCGGTCCGACTGGCGTGCTGTCTTCAGGAGCGACCTCTTCCCCATCCTTGAGGAGACTGCCGCGCGGGACGGGTTTACCAGCTTCGAATCCGCCTACTACGAGCAGCTGCTGGAACAGCTGGGCGACCACCTCCGGCTACTGGTGGCCTACCTTGATGGAAAGGCCATCAGCTGGCTCATCACCACCGAATACCGCGGGTATTCGGTCTACTACTTCGCGGCGAGTACCCAGGCCGCGAGGAAAATCTTCGCTCCCTACCTGCTGCTCTGGTGCGCCTTCAAGGAACTCAAGGCGGCCGGTAACCACAGCTGCGGGCTGACGGGCATAGTGAGCGAGAACTACCCGCAGCTCATCAACGTGACCACCTTCAAGCGAAACTTCTCCAGGAATGTGGTGGAAGTGCCCACCACCTACGACATTCCACTGAACCCACTGCGCTACCGGGCGGTCTCCGCCGCACTCAAGGCGCGGCGCACGCTGCCAACGATGGCCCGGTCAGCGGTCGCCTCAACCAGGGCTCGTGCCGCGTCACTGGTGCGACGGCGGAGCCTGGGTGACTGACGCAGCGGTAGTCGGAGCGGGGCCCAACGGGCTGGCCGCCGCCGTCGTTCTGGCCCGGGCGGGCCTCAGCGTCAGGGTTTACGAGGCGGCGCCCACTATCGGCGGCGGAGCCCGCACAGCGGAACTCGTTCCGGAGCATCTGCACGACCTCTGCTCAGCAGTTCACCCGATGGCTGTTGCATCGCCGTTCTTCTCCCAATTCGAGCTGAAACGGCGCATCGACTTTGCTGTTCCCGAAGTCTCCTACGCCCACCCGCTCGACGGCGGGCAGGCAGGCTTGGCCTACCGCGACCTTGACCGCACCGTGTCCGGCCTCGGTCAGGACGGCCCCGCCTACCGCCGACTGATGGAACCGCTGGTGCGGAACATCGAGGGCACCCTCGACGTTGCGTTGAACCACCTGCTGCGGGTTCCCCGTCATCCGGTGGCCGCGTTGAGATTTGGCGCGGCGGCGCTGGACCAGGGGACCCCCCTATGGAATCGACGGTTCAGCACCGACACCGCGGCCGCACTGTTCACCGGCGTCGCTGCGCACCCGGTGGGCCGCCTCCCGTCCCTCCCCTCGGCAGGGGCGGGACTGGCGTTGGGTGCGCTGGCCCACGCCGGCGGGTGGCCCATCCCGGTGGGCGGGTCGCAGTCAATCGCCAACGCGATGGCCGACGACATCCGTGCGCATGGAGGCGAGATTGTCACCGACCACACGGTCCGGTCGCTGTCCGACCTCAGCGGCGTGCCAACGGTTCTGCTCGATGTGGCGCCGCCCGCGTTCCTGGAGTTGGCCGAAGGCAGGCTGCCACACACCTATGAACGGGCGCTGCAGCGTTTCCGGTTCGGCGACGGTGCCTGCACGGTCGCGTTTATCCTCTCCGGGCCCGTGCCGTGGAGCAATCCCGGGGTGGCACGCGCCGGAACCGTTCACCTGGGAGGCACGCGGGCCGAGATCGCGGCCTCGGAGGCTCAGGTAGCTGCAGGGAAACACCCGGAAAGCCCCTACGTGTTGCTGTCCCAACCCTCACTGTTCGACCCGTCACGTGCCCCCGCCGGGCGTCACATCCTGTGGACCTACTGCCACGTGCCGAGCGGGTCGACCCGCAACATGGCCGACGCCGTCACCGCCCAGATCGAACGGTTCGCCCCCGGGTTCCGCGACGTCGTCGTGAGTTCCTTCACGACGACCGCGGCCGAGCTGGCACGCTCGAACGCCAACTATGTGGGCGGCGACTTCGGCGGCGGCGCCGTGACCCTCGGGCAGATGCTCGCACGCCCCGTGCTGTCCCCCTCGCCGTGGCGGACTCCCCTCAACGGGGTGTACCTCTGCTCAGCGTCCACCCCGCCCGGGCCAGGAGTGCACGGAATGAGCGGATTTCATGCAGCCCGGCTGGCCCTGCGCCAGGTGTTTGGGCTGTCCGTTCCAGCGCTTGGACTGTCACCCGGAAAATAGTCGGCAGCTTGACCGTGAGGAATCCGTGCTGGCGGCGTCTTAGAGGTGTCGGCACCGGGACCCCGTGCCGACCCAGCACTACCCACAGCAGAGAGAAGGACCTCATGAGCTTCATTGACAAGGCAAAGAACAAGGCCGAAGAGCTAGCCGGCAAGGCCAAGGAAGCCGTCGGCGACGCCACCGACAACCAGGACCTCAAGCGTGAGGGACAGGTTGACCAGGGCTCGGCCCACACCAAGCAGGCCGGCGAGAACGTCAAGGACGTTTTCAAGGGCGACAAGTAGTCCCTCGACTCAGGGGATCGGCCGCCACCGGCCGGTCCTTTGGTGATTAAGGCGCCGGAAGGGTCAACCAGGACCTCTCGGGTTACGATATCCACCCCGCCGGTCCAGGTTGCTCACCGAACACGGGGACGCAGTTTTTGGCGCTCGCACGCACCGCCTAGTAAGCTAGGTCACGATTCTCATAACTTCATAGCCCTTGATCTGCAGCGGGAGAGTACTTCCGTAGACACACACTCCGGCAGGCGCCGTAGGAGCAAATCCTCCCCAGGAATCTCTCAGGCCCAGTACCGCTGCGGCTAGGCAACTCTGGAAAGCAGGCGGACGGATCCTCGTCCTTCTCACCGACGGTGCAAGCAGGCGTGTAGTCCTGCGGAATCTCTCAGGTCCCATACAGAGCGGGGAGGAACTCACCACCGTCCGGGCGGACACCGCCCGGGCCCCATCAAGGGAGTTCCCATGACCGTTCAACCCCTCACCGAATCGACCTTCGCCGACCGCCACATCGGCCCCCGCTCGACCGACGCCGCCCAGATGCTCACCACGCTGGGCTACCCCAGCCTCGACAAGCTGGTCGAGGTCGCGGTCCCCGCGAACATCCGCTCCGTCGAACCCCTGAACCTCCCCGCCGCCCTGAGCGAGTCGCAGGTCCTCGCGCAGCTGCGCGCCATTGCCGGCAGGAACACGACAGCCGTCCAGATGATCGGCCAGGGCTATTACGACACCGTGACACCACCGGTGATCCGCCGCAACGTCCTTGAGGCCCCCGCCTGGTACACCGCCTACACTCCGTACCAGCCGGAGATTTCGCAGGGCCGCCTCGAAGCCCTCCTGAACTTCCAGACCATGGTCCAGGACCTCACCGCCCTCCCGATCGCCAACGCCTCCCTGCTCGACGAAGCGTCAGCCGTTGCCGAGGCCGCGCTCCTGATGCGCCGGTCCGGCAAGAACAAAGGCAAGACGGTGCTTGACGCTGACTGTCTCCCGCAGACAATCGCCGTCGTCCGTGGCCGTGCCGAAGCCCTCGGCTTCGAGGTCGAGGTGGCAGACCTCACCCAGGGACTGCCCGACGGCGACATCAACGGCATCATCCTCCAACAGCCCGGAGCCTCTGGTGCCCTTCGCGACCACCGCTCGCTGATCACGGCGGCACACGACGGCGGCGCCCTCGTCACCGTCGCCGCCGACCTGCTGGCGCTGACCCTGATCACCCCGCCGGGCGAGCAGGGAGCCGACATCGCCGTCGGCTCCGCCCAGCGGTTCGGCGTTCCCCTCTTTTTCGGAGGCCCCCACGCAGCGTACATGGCAGTCCGCAAGGGCCTTGAGCGGATGCTTCCCGGCCGGCTGGTCGGAGTGTCGAAGGACGCCGACGGCGCACCCGCCTACCGCCTCGCCCTGCAGACCCGCGAGCAGCACATCAGGCGTGAAAAGGCGACGTCAAACATCTGTACCGCCCAGGCACTGCTCGCCATTGTCGCCAGCATGTACGCGGTCTACCACGGCCCCGACGGCCTGAAAGCCATCGCCGAGCGGGTGCACTCGCACGCGGCCCGGCTGGCAGCCACGCTTGCCGACGCCGTCGCCGTCGTTCACGCCGACTTCTTCGACACGATCCTCATCAATGTTCCCGGCAAGGCCCAGGAGTTCCTGGCCAAGGCTGAGGCCGCAGGCATCAACCTGCGCCTGGTCGACGAGGATCACCTGGGCGTCTCCTGCGACGAGACCACCACCGAGGAGCACCTCGCCACCCTCGCCGAGGTGTTCGGTGTCGACCAGGTTGCCGAGCTGCCCGGCCCGGCAGCGGTCCCAGCCGACCTGGTCCGCTCCTCGACCTACCTGACCCACCCGGTGTTCGCGAGCCACCGCTCGGAAACCCAACTGCTGCGGTACCTGCGCCGGCTCTCCGACAAGGACCTGGCACTGGACCGCACCATGATCCCGCTGGGCTCGTGCACCATGAAGTTGAACGCCACAGTGGAGATGGAGCCCATCTCCTGGCCTGAGTTCGCCACTATCCACCCGTTCGCCCCCGCTCACCAGACCGAAGGTTGGCGCTGGCTGATCGAGGATCTTGAGGACAAACTCGCGGAAATCACCGGTTATGCCAAGGTTTCCATCCAGCCCAACGCCGGCTCGCAGGGCGAACTGGCCGGTCTGCTCGCCATCCGCGGCTACCATCTGTCCCGCGGTGACCAGGACCGCAACGTCTGCCTGATCCCCTCCTCCGCGCACGGCACCAACGCTGCGTCAGCAGTGCTCGCCGGGATGAAGGTCGTGGTGGTCAAAACCGCTGACAACGGCAACATCGACCATGATGACCTCTTGGCGAAGATCGCCCAGCACGCCGAGCAACTCTCAGCCATCATGATCACCTACCCCTCCACGCACGGCGTGTTCGAAGAAGACGTCCGCTGGGTCTGCGGTCAGGTGCACGACGCCGGCGGCCAGGTCTACATTGACGGCGCCAACCTGAATGCGCTGGTGGGCCTGGCGAAGCCGGGAGAGTTCGGCGGCGATGTATCGCACCTAAACCTGCACAAGACGTTCTGCATCCCTCACGGCGGTGGCGGACCGGGTGTGGGCCCGGTTGCGGTTGCCGGGCACCTCGCGCCGTTCCTGCCCGGCGACGCCGCCGCACCCGAGACCGGGGAAGCGGGAGTTCCTATCTCCGCCTCACGCTACGGCTCCGCTGGTGTTCTCCCGATCTCCTGGGCCTATGTGGCCCTGATGGGGGCGGAGGGGCTCACCTCGGCCACCGGCCATGCGCTGTTGGCCGCCAACTATGTGGCGGCCCGGCTGACCGAACACTTCCCGGTCCTCTACTCGGGCGAGAAGGGCCTGGTCGCGCACGAGTGCATCCTGGATCTGCGGCCGCTGACCGCTGCGACCGGAGTGACCGCCGAGGACGTCGCTAAACGACTCATTGACTACGGGTTCCACGCTCCGACACTGAGCTTCCCCGTGGCCGGGACCCTGATGGTGGAGCCCACTGAGTCTGAGGACATCGGTGAATTGGACCGGTTCATCGAAGCGATGATCGCCATCAAGGGCGAGATCGACCAGGTGCAGGCGGGCAAGTACACGCTGGAGCAGAGCCCGCTCCGGCAGGCACCGCACACGGCCCACGCTCTGATCAGTGACACGTGGGACCAGGCGTACCCCCGTGAACTGGCCGCCTACCCGGTCCGCACGCTCAAGCACAACAAGTACTTCCCGCCGGTCCGACGCATTGACGGCGCTCACGGCGACCGCAACCTGGTGTGCTCCTGCCCGCCCATCGAGGACTTCGAAGACTGAAGCTCGTCCCCGCGCGGCCGCCGGCCGCGCGGGTTGACCCTGGATACTCGATCGGAAGGATCACCATGACCAAGCAGACCGCCCTGTACGCCGAACATGAATTGCTCGGAGCCAGCTTCACCGACTTCGGCGGCTGGCAGATGCCCCTGAAGTACCGCAGTGAACTCGAAGAACACCACACGGTCCGCCGCGCAGCGGGACTCTTCGACCTGTCCCACATGGGCGAGGTGTGGGTCACCGGTACCCAGGCCGCCGAGTTCCTGAACTATGCGCTGGTGGGCAACCTTGCAGCGATCGCCGTCGGGAAGGCCAAGTACTCGCTGATCTGCACCGAGGACGGAGGGGTGATCGATGACCTGATCGTCTACCGTCGCGCCGACGAGCGTTTCCTCGTAGTCCCCAATGCCAGCAACGCCGACACCGTTGCGGCGGCCCTGCAGGAGCGCGCCGCCACCTTTGATGTGACGGTGGAGGACGAGTCGGAGAGCACCGCCCTGATCGCCGTCCAGGGTCCGTCCGCCGAGGCTATTCTGCTGGAGATCGCCGCTACTGGGTCACGTCAGCTCATCACCGACCTGTTGTACTACGCCGCCGTGGAGGTGGAACTCGCCGGACTGCAGGTCCTGCTGGCCCGCACCGGGTACACGGGCGAGGACGGCTTTGAGCTGTTCATCGGCAACACTGAAGCGGTGCAGTTGTGGAAAGCCGTCGCCGCGGCCGGAGCGCAGCACCAGCTCGCGCCCTGCGGGCTCGCTTCCCGGGACTCGCTCCGCCTGGAAGCGGGGATGCCGCTGTACGGCAACGAGCTCGGGCTGGACACCAACCCCTTTGAGGCAGGGCTCGGTGGGGTGGTCAGTCTGAAGAAGACCGACAACTTTGTGGGCCGGTCGGTGTTGGAGCCCCTCAAGGAAGCGCAGCTGAGGCGGAAATTGGTCGGATTGCAGAGTGCCGGACGCCGGTCGGCGCGCGCCGGGTATGACGTCGTCGTCGACGGATCAGTGGTCGGAACGGTGACATCGGGGCTTCCCAGTCCCACCCTCGGCTACCCCGTAGCAATGGCCTATGTTCAGGCCGAGCTCGCTGAGCCCGGCACCGAGGTGCAGGTTGACCTCCGTGGGAAGCCAGAGCCGTTTACGGTTGTCGCCACGCCGTTCTACCGCCGCCAGAAATAGCCAGACTTTACATACCCCGAAAGGTATATACCCACGTGAGCATCATTAAATCAGGACTCCGCTACTCCGCCGAGCACGAATGGATTGACACCCCGGCAGCCGGGGCAGCAACAGTCGGCGTGTCAGCCATCGCCGCCGATGCCCTCGGCGACGTCGTCTACGTCAGCCTTCCCGAGGTGGGCGACACGGTGACTGCCGGCGAAAGCTGCGGCGAGGTCGAGTCAACCAAATCAGTCTCCGACCTGTACGCCCCCGTCACCGGTGAGGTCACCGAGATCAACCAGGACGCCGTTGATAACCCCGGCATCCTCAACGAGGATCCCTATGGAGCAGGCTGGCTGTTCAAGGTCGACGTCGCCAGTGAAGGCCCCTTGCTTTCCGCCGAGGAATACGCCACGAAGAACGGGATCGGCGCATGAGCACCCAGACCCAGCTCGACACTATCGGGCACCTGAACGCCACCCTCGCAGACCTGGACCCCGAGGTGGCGCGCAGCATCGACGCCGAGCTCACCCGGCAGCGCAACGGACTCGAAATGATCGCCTCCGAGAACCACACGCCGGTGGCCGTCATGCAGGCGCAAGGATCGGTGCTGACCAACAAATACGCCGAAGGCTACCCGGGCCGTCGCTACTACGGTGGCTGCGAGCACGTTGACGTGCTGGAGCAGCTAGCGATCGACCGCGTCAAATCACTCTTCGGCGCGGGGTTCGCCAACGTCCAGCCCCACTCCGGAGCACAGGCGAACGCTGCCGTCATGCACGCCCTGATCAAACCCGGGGACACCATCATGGGTTTGAACCTCGCCCACGGCGGTCACCTGACCCACGGCATGCGGATTAACTTCTCCGGCCGGCTCTACAACGTGATTCCCTACCAGGTGCGACCCGACGATTACCGGGTGGACATGGACGACGTCGAACGCCTTGCCCGCGAGCACAAGCCGCAGCTCATCGTTGCGGGCTGGTCCGCCTACGCCCGGCAGCTCGACTTTGAGCGGTTCAGGAGTATCGCCGACGAAGTGGGCGCCTACCTGATGGTCGACATGGCACACTTCGCCGGTCTGGTCGCCGCAGGGCTGCACCCCAGCCCGGTGCAGCACGCCCACGTCACCACCTCCACCACGCATAAGACTCTTGCCGGTCCGCGCGGCGGGATCATCCTCAGCAACGACGCCGCGATTGCCAAGAAGATCAACTCAGCAGTGTTCCCGGGCCAGCAGGGCGGACCGCTTGAGCATGTCATCGCCGGCAAGGCAGTCGCCTTCAAGATTGCTGCCTCGACCGAGTTCAAGGAACGCCAGCAGCGGATCCTGGATGGCGCGCGGATCCTTGCGGACCGGCTCACCCAGCCGGACGTCGCCGAGCACGGCATTTCTGTGGTGAGCGGAGGCACCGACGTACACCTGGTCCTCGTGGACCTCCGCGACTGCGAACTCGACGGTCAACAGGCCGAAGACAGGTTGGCGCAGATCGACATCACCGTGAACCGCAACGCTGTGCCCTTCGACCCCCGTCCGCCCATGGTCACCTCGGGACTACGGATCGGTACGCCGGCTTTGGCCAGCCGTGGATTCGAAGCCACAGCCTTCACCGAGGTGGCCGACATCATTGCCGAGGCCCTCATCGCTCCGGCCGATGCCGACCTGACGTCACTCGCCCAGCGGGTTTCGGCGCTGGCAGCAGAGCACCCGCTGTACGCCGACGTCGTGCCATTCGGCGCGGGCACCCGGAACAACGGCTAAGGAACTCCATGCCCATCAGTGCGTTCGACCTGTTCAAAATAGGGATCGGTCCCTCCAGCTCCCACACCGGGGGGCCGATGACCGCCGCGTTCCTGTACACGGAGCTGGTGGAGCAGCGGGGCCTGGTGGAGGCGGTGCACCGGGTGGAGGTGGAGCTGTTCGGCTCGCTGGGGGTGACCGGTCACGGTCATGGCACCGTCAAGGCGGTCATCCTGGGGCTTGAGGGCGAGCGGCCGCAACTGGTCGACCCGGTGGCCGCCGGTCCCCGCGTCGATGAGGTGGCGCAGACCCGCCGGCTGCGGTTCGCCGGTCGCCGGGAGATCGACTTCGATCCTGAGGTAGACCTGATCATGCACCGGCGGAAGCGGCTCGACTTCCATACCAACGGGATGCGGTTCCACTCCTACGACGCCGACGGCGGGGAACTGCTGGTCCGGGACTACTTCTCCGTGGGCGGCGGATTCGTGCTGGATGAGGACCAGATTGGCGCTGACCCCGCCGCCGAGGCGACCGTCCCGGTGCAGCACCCCTTCAATACGGGCGAGCAGCTGCTGGAGGTGTGTGCCGCAAACGGGAAATCGTTCTCGGAGATCGTGATGGCCAACGAGCTGTCCTGGCGCACCGAGGCTGAAGTCCGCTCCGGCCTGCTCGACATCTGGGACGTCATGCAGGACACCATCCACCGCGGATCCACCACCGACGGAATACTTCCGGGCGGACTGGGGGTGCGACGTCGGGCAGCCACCCAGCTCCGGTTGCAGCAGAAGGCCGAAGATCCCAACGACAAGCTGAGCACCATGGAATGGGTGACCCTCTTTGCCCTCGCCGTCAACGAGGAAAACGCCGCCGGGGGCCGCGTGGTCACAGCACCCACCAACGGTGCCGCGGGGATCATCCCGGCAGTCCTGAAATATTATGTCGACTTCGTCCCGGGAGCCAACGACGACGGCGTCGTCCGCTTCCTCCTCGCGGCCACGGCCATCGGAGCACTGTTCAAGCAGAACGCCTCCATTTCCGGTGCCGAGGTCGGGTGCCAGGGAGAGGTGGGGTCTGCGTGCGCCATGGCAGCCGGGGCGCTCGCCGAAGTACTCGGCGGGACTCCCGAGCAGGTGGAGAACGCTGCTGAAATCGGGATCGAGCACAATCTGGGACTGACCTGCGACCCCGTCGGCGGGCTGGTGCAGATCCCCTGCATCGAACGGAACGCCGTCGGCGCCATGAAGGCGATCACCGCCGCCCGGATGGCCGTCCGGGGCGACGGGATACACCACGTCTCGCTCGATGTCGCCATCAAAACCATGCGGGACACCGGTGCGGACATGATGGACAAGTACAAGGAAACCGCCCGCGGGGGGCTGGCGCTCAACGTGGTTGAGTGCTGAGCGATGGCTGAGCGTGGCGGGCCAGTCCCGCTCCGGGTGGAAATCATTCCCGGTGCGGGAATTGTCGCGGCGCTGCAGCAGCACTTGCCGGCACCCGCCGTCGTCACCATCACCTGCCTCCCCCATCACGGAGCCGAGGAGACCATTGACCTTGCGGTCCGCCTGGCAGACCTCGGGTATCAGGCGGTGCCGCACCTGGCGGCCCGGTCCCTGACATCCCGCGGGCAACTCGCCGGTTTCCTCAGCCGGCTTGGGGCCGCTGGGGTCACCGACATCTTCGCGATTGCCGGCGACGACAGCTCAGCTGCCGGACCCTATGCGTGGAGCGGGGCGCTGATGGAGGATATCTCGTCGGTGGGTGCGGGTTCCTTCGCGCTGGGAACGGCCGCCTACCCGGAGGGCAGGCCCGGAGCGTCGGCTGCCGAACTCACCGACCTGCTCCTGGCCAAACAGGACCTGTGCTCCTGGGCGGTCACCCAGCTCTGCTTCTCCGGCCCGGTTCTGGACGCCTACGTGACCGGGTTGCGCGCCGCCGGCGTGACGCTGCCGGTCTGGGCCGGTGTGCCGGGTACCGTGCGCCGGACCAAGCTGATTTCCCTCGCCGCGCGCATTGGGGTGGGCCCGTCCCTGAAATTTGCCCAGCGGTCGTTGACCGGGGCCGGAGGTGGCTCGCTGGTGCGCAGTGTGCTGGCGCCGTCGTCGTACGACCCGGATCCGCTGATCCGATCGGTCCTCGACTCGGAACGCTTCGCCGGAATCCACGTGTACAGCTTTAACGACCTGGAACCGCTCGCCAGGACCTTCCCCCACCGTTGAGTCAACCCTTATGACCGGTTTTGGGCGCAAAAGTGGTCATATGTGGTGACTCGACGGGAGGGGGTTGGTTAAAAACCTTGTATGCGTAAGGTTTCTATGGAACCCTGAAGTTCATCCGAACAAAGGAGTTCCCATGAGGTTGCCCAACCTTCGAGATGTCCAGAGTGCACGGCCGGGAGGTCGACGTCGGACAGCCCTCGCGCTTGGAGCGGCCGCAGCAGTGGTTGCGCTGATCGCGCCCACGGCCGCGATCGCCGAACCCGGTGGCAAGAAGTCCGATCCGCTGAAGCAGTACGCTGCCGACACTTGGGCGTCGCTCGACGCAATGACCGACGAGACCACCGGCCTGCCCGCCGATAACATCGAGGGCGACCTCAGCACGCCCAGCGAGTACACGAGCCCGACCAACATTGGGGGCTACCTGTGGTCAACCATTGCGGCCCGAGACCTGAAGATCATCGACCGCAAAGAGGCAAGCGCCCGCCTGGCCACCACCCTCGACACCCTCGAAACCCTCGAGGTGCACGAGCCCAGCGGCATGTTCTACAACTGGTACTCGCCCACCGATGGCAGCAAGCTGACCATCTGGCCGGAAAGCGGCGACGTCGTCCACCCGTTTCTGAGCACCGTTGATAACGGGTGGCTTGCTGCGGCACTCAGGGTGGTGGCCGAGGCCGAGCCGCGGCTCGCCAAGCAGGCTGACGCGCTCTACGACACCATGGACTTCGGGTGGTACCACGACCTCAATGCGCGGGAGGGAGTGAGCCTCAACCGCGGCGGATTCTGGGATGCGCCGCCGGGGGACGGCTGTGCTGTCCCCGGCAACTACGGTGACGAGGGCCCCGACGTCTACTACACCTGCCACTGGTACGACACATCGGTGAGCGAGGCGCGGATCGCGACCTACCTCGGCATCGCCAATGGACAGATCCCGGCGTCCGCCTACTACGGGACCTACCGGACCATGCCTGACCGGGGCTGCGAATTCGGCTGGCAGGAGCAGAAGCCGACCGGTGAAACCCGCGAGTACCTGGGGGTCAGTGTCTTCGAGGGCGTCTATGAGTACCGCGGGATGAAGCTGGTCCCGGCCTGGGGCGGCAGCATGTTTGAGGCCCTGATGCCTGACCTATTCGTTCCCGAAGCCGAGTGGGGCAAGCGCTCGTGGGCGCCGAACCATGAGGCGACCGTCCGGTCTCACATCGAGCACGGCATGGACGAGGCGGAATATGGCTACTGGGGTTTCTCCCCGGCCAGCGACCCCTTCGCCTCCTACCGCGAGTATGGCGTGGAGGAGATTGGCATCAACAGCACCGGCTACGCGAGCGACGTCGAGAGTACCGACGTCGACAAGGGGTACGACGGCTGCCGCGAGGCCGCCAATCCTGATCCTGAGTTCGGCGACGGCGTCGTCACCCCGCACGCAGCGTTCCTTGCGCTGCCCTACGACCGCGAGGCGGTTCTGGACAACCTTGAGGGCATCAAGAACGATCTCGGCGCCTACGGGCCGGGTGGGTTTTACGACTCGGTGGCAGTGGGGAGCGGGACCATCGCCGAGCGGTACCTCAGCCTGGATCAGTCGATGATCATGGGTGCCATCCTCAACGAACAGAAGAAGGACAAGCTGAAGGACTACTTCGTGGACCGCGGGTTCGAGAAAGCAGTCCGTCCCCTGGTCGAGGCGCAGGTGTTCGGCACCGATCTCGGCGGAAAATAGGTTCGTCCTGGTTCCCGGCCCCTAACGGGCGTCGGGAACCAGGAAGTACCCACGGACAAACTCGTCGAAGACTCCGGTCATATCCACTGACTCGTCAAGCAGCCACTGTTGCTGTAGTCCGTCCATGACCGCGGCGATCAGCCGGGAGGCGTGGTGGACATCCAGGTCGCTGCGCACCAGGCCATCACGCTGCGCGTCGGCGAGAATTTTCGCTGTCTGCTCCGCCCGATCGGCATAGCGGGCGGCGAAGTACTCGTGGGCCGGGTGATCGCCGTTGGTGGCCTCGGCCGCTATCACCGTGTAGAGCGAGGTCAGCCCGGGCGTGGTCTGGTTGTAGGAGACCACGCGCCGCATCTGCTGCAGGAGGGTGTCTTCGGCGACATCGCCGGCCGCCTCCTTCACCCGCTCATCCCGCTGTCGGAGGACTTCGGTGAAGAGCTCTTCCTTGCTGGCGAAGTGATGCATCAGCCCGGCGGGGGTCAGGGCAACGCGCTTGGCGATCTCCCGCAGGGATCCGCTGTGGAAGCCGCTCCGCCCGAAGACCACCAGCGCGGCATCCAGAATCTCCTGCCGCTTGGCCTGGCCTTTGGCGTAGCTGCCGCGTTTCCGGTCCGGGGAGATAGTCATGAACAAAAACCTATCGCATGAGCGGAAATAAAAACCTTCCGCATGTAAGGTTTTTATGGTAGCTTTGCAACGAACTCCGGCAGCGAACCCCCTAATTCGTGCGGAGCTTTCCACACCACCACTGGAGGCAACACTATGAATCAATGGCGATCATGGAGCGCGGTAGCTGTTATCGGCGCGCTCGCACTGACAGGATGCGGACGCGAGGAGGGCGGCGACGCCGCCGCCGAAGCGGGGGCCGCAATAGATGACGCCCCCGCCACCGGGGAAGTGACCATCTGGGCGATGGGCAACGAAGGTGAAGTGCTCGACCAGCTGGCGTCCCAGTTTGAGGACGAGAACCCCGATGTCACCATCAACGTGACCCCCGTCCCGTGGGAAAGCGCCCACGACCGCATCGCAACGTCGATCGCCGGCGGAGAAACCCCTGATATCTCGATGCTGGGAACCACCTGGGTGGGCGAGTTCGCCGCCACAGGAGCACTGGAGCCGACCCCCGAGGGCCTGGTCGAGGAATCCGATTTCTTCGAAGGGTCCTGGGGTACGGCAGTGGTCGACGACGTCGCCTACGGTATCCCCTGGTACGTGGACACCCGCGCCATGTACTACCGCACCGATATGGCCGAGGCCGCAGGTGTGGAACCCCCCACCACCTGGGACGAATTCAAGACCTTCACCGAGGGACTGCAGTCCGAAGGTGCTGAGGTTGGCGTGTCACTGCCGCCCGGTGGGTTTGATTCCTGGCAGTACGTTGCACCCTTCGTCTGGCAGCAGGGTGGCGACATCATGAATGAGGACGGCACCGAATTCACTTTCGAGACCCCCGAGTGGAAAGAAGCCTTCGAGTACTACGCGAGCTTCTTCGAAGACGGGATTTCCGACCCAGTGCGTCTTGAAACCGGCGAAATCGAGCAGAAGTTCATTTCCGGTGAGGTGGGCTCATTCTTCAGTGGCCCGTTCCACGTCGGTCTCCTGGAGGAGCAGGGCGGAGAGGAATTTGCCGACATGTTCGACGTCGCCATGGTTCCCGGCGCCGCGTCACAGACCAGCTTCACCGGTGGTGGCAACCTGGCCGTGTTCAACGACAGCGAAAACCGGGATGCCAGCTGGAAGTTCGTGAGGTGGCTCGGCGAACCCGAGACACAGCTGGAGTGGTACGGCATTTCGACCACCCTTCCCAGTGTGCAGGCAGCCTACGAGGACCCAACTTTCGCCGATGACCCCAACCTGAGCGTCTTCGCGGCCCAGCTGGAAGATTCGAAGGCCCCACCGGCCATCCCCACGTGGGCACAGGTCTCTGCAGTGATCGACCAGGAACTCGAAAAGGTTACCCGCGGGGACACCACGGTTGATGAGGCGCTGGCCGCCATCCAGAGCCAGGCCGAAAGCATCGGGACGGGCCTCTAACAGTGGCTTCCGCCCCATCGGCAACGGCTGGCGACGCTCCGGCGCGAGAGCGTAAGCCAGCGCGCAAACCGCGCTCGCGCCGGAACCGCCAGACGCTCATCGCCTGGGGCTTCGCAGCCCCCTTCCTGATCCTCTTCATCATTTTCATGGCGGGCCCGATCCTGGCCTCGCTGGCGATGAGTTTCACCGATCTCACCACCCGGGATCTCCGCAACCCCTTCGGCGTGAACTTTGTGGGGCTCGAGAACTACATTGGGCTGTTCAACGACCCCCGGTTCGTTCGATCACTGGTGAATACTGCGGTATTTGTGCTGGTCGGTGTTCCGCTGACCATGGCCCTGGCGTTGCTGGTGGCCCTCGCCCTCAACAGCGGGATCGCCCGGTTCCGCACCATCTTCAGGGTGGGCTACTACGCTCCCGTTGTGACGAGCATTGTTGCTGTGGCCATCGTCTGGCGCTTCATCCTGCAACCCGATGGTTTATTAAATGGGTTTCTCGATGTCTTTGGAATCGCCGGGCCGAACTGGCTTGAGGACGAATTCTGGGCGCTGCCATCCCTGATCGCCATGGCGGTTTGGCGGAATATCGGCACCCTGATGGTAATTTTCCTGGCCGGCCTGCAGGGAGTTCCGCGGGAGCATCATGAGGCGGCAATGGTCGACGGCGCCAGTTCCATCCAGCGGTTCTGGAACATCACGCTGCCGGCCATGCGCCCTCCAATCCTTTTCGCTGCGGTGATCACGGGAATCGGATACCTGCAGTTCTTCGAGGAGGCCTACGTGATGACCAGCGGCGGACCGCTGGACGCTACCCTGTCCACCGCCATGTACACCTATGACCAGTTCGGGTTCGGCAACTACTCCTACGCTTCGGCGGCCAGTTACGTGTTGTTCCTGGCGATCGTCGTGTTGTCGCTGATCCAGTTCCGGCTGCTCGGAAAGAAGGATTGACATGGCAGTTTCAACTGTCCCGCCGATCGCGCTGGTCACCAAAACGCGGCCCCGCCGGTCGCCCATGCGGCAGCGGCCCAAGGTGTGGCTGTACGTGGTGCTTGTACTCGGCATGATCGCGATGATCCTGCCCTTCGTGTGGATGATCCTCGGATCCTTCAAGACGAATGCCGAGATCCGCCAGTATCCGCTGAACTTCTGGCCGCTTGAGCCCACCCTGGACAACTACACCGAACTGTTCGTGCGGCTGGATTTTGCCACTTTCTTCGCCAACAGTCTGGTGGTGGCTATTTTCGTCACCGCCGGGAACATCGTCTTCTCTTCAATGGTGGGGTACGCCCTGGCGAAGCTTGAGTTCGCAGGCAAGAAGGTTCTCTTCATCCTGGTCCTGGGAACCCTGATGGTGCCCGGAGTGGTGACCTTTGTGCCGCTCTTCGTCCTCACGGCGAACCTGGGGCTGGTGAATTCCTACCCCGGGCTGATCCTGCCCTTCCTGATCGCACCGCTGGGTGTGTTCCTGATGCGGCAGTTCATGCTGAGCCTGCCCGACGAGCTCATCGAGGCGGCACGCATTGACGGGGCCAGCGAGTGGAGGATCTTCCTCCGGGTCATCATGCCCCTGTGCGGGCCAGCGGTGGCCACCCTCACGATCCTTACCTTCCTGGCGTCCTGGAACAACTTCCTCTGGCCACTGGTCGTGGCCACCAGCGAGGACCGTTACACGCTCCCCGTCGCACTGGCCCTCTACTCGGTCGGTCAGAACGCCGCCGAGTACGGGCTGATGATGGCGGGCGCCGTCGTCGTCGTTCTCCCCATCCTTCTCATCTTCGTGCTGCTGCAGAAGTACTTTGTGCAGGGCATCGCGCTGACAGGCATCAAATAGCCGGCTGACGCCGGCGGAAAGTAGTCAACCTATGAACTTCCCAAACGGGTTTCTGTGGGGTGCGTCCACAGCGGCGCACCAGATCGAAGGCGGCAACGTCAACTCCGATTGGTGGCAGCGCGAGCATGGCCACCTCCCGGGTGCGCCGGTCGAGGCGCCGAGCGGGGACGCCGCTGACAGCTACCACCGGTACCGCGAGGACATGACTCTGCTGGCCGACGCTGGCCTGACGTCGTATCGCTTCAGCATCGAATGGGCGCGGATTGAACCCGAGGAAGGGTTCGTGTCCCGGGCGGCACTGGACCACTACCGCCGGATGGTGGCTACCGCCCTCGAACTCGGCCTCACCCCCATGGTGACCCTTCACCACTTCACCAACCCGATCTGGTTCGCCCGCGCCGGCGGCTGGAAGGATTCCGGGTCGGTGGAGCGCTTTGCACGGTATGTGGAGCATGCGCTGCCCGTGCTGGAGGGTGTGGACCTGGTCTGCACCATCAACGAGCCAAATATGGTGTCCGTACTGGCCGATCCTGAGCAGGGATTCCCGTCCGTGGGGCTCCCGGCTGGCAACCCCGAGGTCACCGCGAACCTCATAGCCGCCCACCGCCGGGCCGTAGAGATTCTCCAGGGCGCGGGCAAGCAGGCGGGCTGGTCGGTTGCCACCCAGGCGTATCAGGCGGAGCCCGGTGCTGACGGCGTCACCGAGGAGTACGGTCGCTCACGCGAGCATGTCTTCCTGGAAGCTTCGACCGGCGATGACTGGGTGGGGGTCCAGGCCTACACCCGGACGAAGGTCGGCGCTGACGGGCCACTGCCGATCGACGACGACGCCGAGCGCACGCTGACGGGCTGGGAATATTACCCGTCAGCTATCGAATACGGCATCCGCAACTCCTGGGAACGCAACGGTGTGCCCATCTACATCACCGAAAATGGCATAGCGACCGGCGACGACTCCCGCCGGATCGACTACACGCGGGGCGCCCTGGAAGGCGTGGCCCGCACCATCGCCGACGGTATCGAGGTACGCGGCTACCTGCACTGGAGCGCCCTGGACAACTACGAATGGGGTAGCTTCAAGCCAACCTTCGGCCTGATCGGCTGGGACGCCGAGACTTTCGAGCGTCATCCCAAGCCGAGCCTCGGCTGGCTGGGACGGGTGGCGCAGGCCAACTCGCTCGTCGAGTCCGCTCCGGTGTCCTCCTAGCCCTTCTCAGGTTCCCCCACCCCGTCCCACTTTGGGTTGAGTCAACACATATGACGTGTTTTCGCCGTGAAACCTGTCATATGTGTTGACTCAACCCTGGTGGTGGGGGTGGGGCAGAGTGGTTGGAGGAGCAGGCGTCAGTGGGAGTTGGAGGTGCTCTCGACCTGTCGGAGCCACCGTTCCAGGTCCCGTGGGCGGGTGAAGCGCAGCACCGGCACGTCGCCGTCGTCGATAAACTTCCGGATCCGCGCCCGCTTTCGGGGGAAGCTCTTGAAGTGCCACACCAGAATGGAGTCCCGGGCTACAGTCCTGCGCGCCGACTCCCGATTGCCGTTGCAGACCTCCGCCCCGCGGACCACCCGGCGAAGCGTGCGCCGGACCAGCCGCGACAGCGACACCCACCGGGCGTAGTCCAGGGCGACGATCAGTTCTGCGCGGGGGAGCACCTGGCCCGACCACTTCGCATAGGCGGTGTCGAGGACCCAGCGCTCGCCGGCTGTCAGGCTGCTCGCCAGCCGGGCCTGATCCTCCGGATCGCGTTCGGTCCACCCGGGCAGCCACCCGATCTGGTCATCAGCCGACAGCTCGGGGAGGCCCGTCGCCGTCGCGTACCGGTGGGCGACGGTGGACTTCCCTGCCCCAGTCACCCCATAAAAGAGGACTCTTTGTGGCCGAACTGGAGTAGCAGCACTGGTCATCGGTTCATCCTGCCACGGCCGTGGGGTGGGTGGGGGCGGGTTTGCCCCCGGATGACAGACTTAAGCCGTGGCTCATCTAGATGTTTCCAACATTGACTACTTTCTCTCCGACGGACGGCAACTGCTGAACGCCGTCGGCTTCAAGGTGGGCGACGGGCACAAAACGGCCCTGATCGGCCCCAACGGCACCGGAAAGACCACCCTGCTGCGCATCATCGCCGGGGATATCACCGCCGACGAGGGTGCAGTCACCCGCTCCGGCAACATGGGCATCATGCGTCAGTTCGTGGGGCAGGTCCGGGATGAAACAACGGTCCGGGATCTCCTCGTGTCTGCCGCACCGCCGGTGCTCGCCAAGGCCGCGAAAGCGGTCGACGACGCCGAACTCGCGATGATGGAGAACGACGACGAACCCACCCAAATGCGCTACGCCCACGCGATCACCGAGTGGGGTGATGCCGGCGGGTACGAGCTGGAAACCACGTGGGACGAAGTCACCATGGCGGCACTCGGCGTGCCCTACGCCCGGGCGCAGTACCGTGCGTCTTCGTCGTTGTCAGGCGGTGAGCAGAAACGGTTGGTGCTCGAGGCATTGTTTTCCGGGCCGGATGAGCTGCTCCTCCTCGACGAACCGGACAACTACCTCGACGTCCCCGGCAAGCGCTGGCTTGAGGCGAAGCTCAACGAATCCAAAAAGTCAGTCCTGTTCGTCAGCCACGACCGGGAACTCCTGGCGAACGCGGCCACCCGCATCATCACCCTGGAGCCGGGGGCGCTCGGCGCGTCGAGCTGGATCCACGGGGGCGGTTTCGAGAGCTACCTGCAGGCCCGCACCGACCGGAACCTGAGGTTTGAGGAACTTCGCCGGCGCTGGGACGAGGAGCACCTCAAGCTCAAAGAGCTCGTCAATATGTACAAGAACAAGGCAGCGTTCCGGTCCGACATGGCCAACCGGTACCACGCGGCCCAGACCCGGCTGGCAAAGTTCCTCGAAGCAGGTCCGCCCGAGGCGATTCCGATCGAGCAGAACGTCACCATGCGGCTCAAAGGCGGACGTACGGCCAAACGTGCCGTCGTCGCGCAGAAGCTTGAACTCACCGGGCTGATGAAGCCATTCAGCACGGAGATCTGGTTCGGTGACCGGGTCGGAGTGCTCGGTTCCAACGGCTCGGGCAAGTCCCACTTCCTGCGACTGCTGGCCAGCGGCGGCACCGACCCGGAGAAGGAACACGAACCCGTCTCCGAGGTCAGCATCGCTCCCGTGCCCCATGAAGGGACGGTGAAGCTCGGCGCCAGGATCAGACCAGGGTTTTTCGCGCAGACCCACGTCCGGCCCGACCTGCTGGGCCGCACCCTCCTGGACATCCTGCACCGCGGCGACGACCACCGGTCGGGACTGCCGCGGGAGGCGGCGTCGGGCGTCCTGGACCGCTATGGCCTGGCCGGACAGGCCGAGCAACTCTACGACTCCCTGTCCGGCGGGCAGCAGGCCCGGCTGCAGATCCTGTTGCTGGAACTCTCGGGCGCGACACTGCTGCTACTCGACGAACCCACGGACAACCTCGACCTGCACTCAGCCGAGGCCCTCGAGAAGGCCATCGACGCCTTCGAGGGGACCGTGCTGGCCGTCACCCACGACCGGTGGTTCGCCCGCAGCTTCGACCGGTTCATGGTCTTCGGATCCGACGGCAAAGTGTACGAAACAGAGGAACCGGTCTGGGACGAGGGCCGGGTGCAGCGGGACCGCTGAACCCGTCCCGCCCACCTGTGTCCAAGGCAAAGTGACCGCTGTAGACCGTCCGCGGCGATTGCGCATACGGTTTACTGGTGCAAACTAATGTGACTCCTGCAATGTGGGCGACGTTCGCCGTCTTCGGGCTCAACGGCCTGGTCTTCGCCAGCTGGGCGGCCCGCATCCCGGCGGCGTCCTCGACGCTCAGCCTCAGCGACGGCCAAACCGGGGCACTCCTGTTGGCCGCGGCGGCTGGATCGGTGCTCGCCCTTCCCCTCGCGGGAAGCGTCGCCGGCCGGGTAGGAGTTGCCAACACGGTCCGGATCGGGGGCGTCGTGTCGGCTCTGGCTGCCATGACCATCGCCGCTGGATTGACGACGACGTCGGTCCCCCTCACCGCGGCCGGCCTCTTCCTCTTCGGGATCGGCGTGGCCCTGTGGGACGTGGCGCAGAACATTGAGGGTGCCGACGTCGAACACCGCCTGCGCCGAACCATCATGCCCAAGTTTCACGCGGCATTCAGCGGCGGAGCTTTTGTCGGAGCGATGGTGGGCGCCGGACTGTCGCTGCTCGGCGTCGACCTGTCCTACCACCTGCTGGGAGTGACGGCAGTGGTGCTGGTGGTGGCCCTTTGGGTGCCCCGCTACTTCCTGCCGGAAATCTCCCACGCGGAGGCGCACCCCGACAGTCCCCAGCCCGGCCGGTTTGGCGCCTGGCTGGAACCACGGACCTTGCTGATCGGGCTCGTGGTGCTGGGTGCGGCGCTCACCGAGGGTGCAGCGAACGACTGGGTCGCCAAAGCAACCGTTGACGGGCTGGGATCCAGTGAGGCCACCGGCGCCGTGATGTTCGGCGTGTTTGTAGCGGCAATGACTCTCTTCCGGTTTGTGGGCGGCGGCCTGATTGACCGCTACGGTCGGGTCAGGGTGCTACAGATCAGCCTCGGATCGTCGCTGGTCGGTCTGCTGCTCTTCGTCTTCGCCCCCACCGTTCCACTCGCTGGCGTCGGCGCAGTGCTCTGGGGGGCGGGTGCAGCACTGGGCTTCCCGATGGGCATGTCTGCGGCGGCCGATGAGCCACGGCACGCGGCCGCCCGGGTGTCAGTGGTTTCCACCATTGGTTATATGGCCTTCCTCGCCGGCCCGCCCCTGCTTGGGTTCCTCGGAGACATCGTGGGAATCCGCAATGCACTGCTGGTGGTGGGGGTGGCGGTGCTCGCCTCGTTCCTGGTGGCGCCGGCCGCCGCCGAGCGCCGCATCGAAGTGGATCACCCGGGAACCCCTGTCAGCTGAGCCCGAGTCGGGTAAACGGCGACGTTCAGGACTAGATCAGGTCAAAAGCTGTCCTCGATTGTTACCTGCCGTCATTGCCGAACCATAAGCTTGGTCGCATGACAATTATTGAGGCCAGGGGTCTGAAAAAGACCTATAAGTCGAAGAGCGGCCCCGTCCATGCGCTGGACGGGTTGGACCTGCTGGTGCCCCAGGGCACCGTCAAGGCGCTGCTCGGTCCCAACGGTGCAGGCAAGACCACCGTTGTGAAGGTCCTGACCACGCTGATTCAGCCCACCGAGGGTACGGCGTTTGTCGACGGCATCGATGTGCTCTCAAACCCCCGGGCCGCCCGTCGCATCATTGGGGCGTCAGGGCAGTATGCCGCGGTCGACGAGAACCTCACCGGATTCGAAAACCTAGAAATGGTGGGCCGGTTGTACCACCTCGGCGCCAAGACGGCGAGGCGTCGCGCCCAGGAGTTGATCGACCAGTTTGAGCTCACCGAGGCCGGCAACCGCCCGGTCAAGGGTTTTTCCGGCGGTATGCGCCGCCGGATCGACCTCGCCGGCGCGCTGGTCATTAACCCCAAGATCCTCTTCCTCGACGAGCCCACCACGGGCCTCGATCCGCGGAGCCGGCTGGCTCTCTGGCAAATCATCAAGAACCTGGTCAATGACGGCACCACCCTGCTGCTCACCACCCAGTATCTCGAGGAGGCCGATCACCTCGCCGACGATATTGCGGTCATCGACGGCGGCAAAGTCATTGCCGAGGGCACCTCCGATCAGTTGAAGGCGCAGATCGGTGGGCATCGCGTGGTTGTGGCACTTATTGACGAGGCGGACGCCGGCACCGCCAGCGAGATTCTTGCCCGCCACGGTGAGGGCGAAGCCCGGGTGTCCAGCGACCGCCGTAGCGTTGAAGTAGCCGTCACTGACGGTCCCCGCGCCCTGCAGTACGTGCTCGCGGATCTCGGACAGGCAGGTATTGGGCTGCACGACGCCGGGATGCGTCGTCCCACCCTCGACGATGTGTTCCTTAAGCTGACGGGTCACACCGCCGAACAAGAGCAGGACGCCGACGCAGCCGAAATGGAGAAAGCCAAATGAGTGTCCTCACCAAGCAGACCTACGAGAGCATCGGTACTCCGGCCGGTCAACTGCTTTCCGATGGGTGGATTGCCACCCGCCGGAACCTGATCAAGATCAAACGGGTACCCGAGATCCTGGTCTTCACCATCCTGCAGCCGATCATGTTCGTGTTGCTGTTCAGCCAGGTGTACGGCGGGGCAATGAATGTCTCTGACTACACCAACTTCCTGATGGCGGGTATTTTTGCGCAGACGGTCATCTTCGGGTCAACATTTTCCGGAGCCGCCATGGCACAGGACCTCAAGGATGGCATCATCGACCGGTTCCGCACGCTGCCCATGAGCCCCGCTGCGGTGCTGATCGGCCGCACCAACGGTGACCTCGTCATCAACAGCATCTCGATGCTGATCATGATGGGCACCGGCTGGATCGTCGGCTGGCGGGTCACCACCTCGGTCTGGGGATTCCTCGGCGGCGTGGCAATTCTGCTCCTCTTCAGCTACTCGTTCAGCTGGGTGATGGCTTTGCTGGGCATGAGCGTGCGTAGCCCCGAGGTCATCAACAACGCGTCCTTCATGATCCTGTTCCCGCTGACCTTCATCTCCAACGCGTTCGTTCCCATCCACACCATGCCGGAGGTGCTCAAGAACATTGCGGAGTGGAATCCGGTCTCCGCCCTGGTGGAGTCGGCACGGCAACTGTTCGGCAACACCAATCCGGACTTCCCGCCGCCCACCGCCTGGACGTTGGAGAACCCGTTCATCACCATCTTTGTGGGGATTGCGCTGATGCTGCTGATCTTCGTGCCGCTGTGCATCAGGAAGTTTGAGTCAATCAGCTCCCGGTAAGGGCTGAAAGCTCCAGAAACGGCCCCCAGGGTCAGGATTGCCGGTTCTGCCCGGCCATCCTGACCCTCCGGGCAGTTTCTGGGCCAGATGAAGGTCAGGAGCCATCATGGCACCGCAGCAGACCGGTCGGCGCAGCGCCGTCGAGGTTTCAGCCCTGACCGTGACGCGCGCCAAACGTGATGTCCTGAAGGACGTCAACTTTAGCGTTCCCGCAGGCCGGATCACCGGATTGCTCGGGCCCTCGGGCAGTGGGAAGACCACGCTGATGCGGACCATCGTCGGCGTGCAGCGCATCACCTTCGGCACCGTGTCGGTCCTGGACCGGCCCGCCGGCGACCCAACCCTCCGCCGCGAGGTGGGCTACATGACCCAGGCCCCCAGCGTGTATGCCGACCTCACCGTCGAGGCCAATGTCAGCTACTTCGGGGCCATGCACGGCAGGAAGCGCACCGATACTACCGAAGCGCTCGCCGCCGTCGGATTGACCGAGCTCGCACGACGCAAGGCATCGGACCTTTCTGGCGGCCAGTTCAGCCGCGTCTCCCTGGCCTGCGCCCTGGTGGCAGCGCCACGTCTGCTCATCCTCGACGAGCCGACCGTGGGCCTGGACCCGGTCCTCAGGGTCGACCTATGGCAGCGTTTCGCCGACCTCGCCGCCCATGGCACCACCCTGTTGGTCTCCAGCCATTCGATGGAGGAAGCCGCGCGCTGCGATATCCTCAGCCTCCTCCGCGGCGGCCGCCTCCTCGCGCACCTCACCCCCGATGACCTGCGACGACAGGCGGAGACCGACGATCTTGAGGCAGCTTTCCTGCGGCTCATCCGTGACGCCGAATCCGACTCCAGTGCAGGGGGCGCGGCGTGAATCCCCGGAGTCTGCTCGCCACCGCCCAGAGGGTGCTCCGACAGCTCCGGCACGACCCGCGCAGCGTCGCGCTCATTCTGGTGGTGCCGGGCCTCCTGCTCGCCCTGGTGTATTTCCTGTTCCAGAACGAGACTGTTCCGGCCGGGGCGCCGAGGACCTTCGACCGGGTTGGCCTGATGATGCTGGCCATTTTTCCCTTCGTGGTCATGTTCCTGGTCACCTCCATCACCATGCTCAGGGAACGCACCTCGGGAACCCTCGAACGGCTGCTGACCACCCCGATGCACAAGGCTGACCTGCTGTTCGGCTACGCCCTTGCCTTCTCGCTGATGGCAGCCCTGCAGGCGATGGTTGCCACCGGGGTGGCCTACTGGATTTTCGACCTGGACATCGCTGGCAGCCCCGCGTTGGTGGTGCTGGTGGCTGTGGTCAATGCAGTGCTCGGGGTTGCCCTGGGCCTACTCTGCTCTGCGTTTGCCCGCACCGAGTTCCAGGCAGTGCAATTCATGCCGGTGGTGGTGGTGCCGCAGATCCTGTTGTGCGGGTTGTTCGTGGCCCGCGACCGGATGAACGAGGTGCTTGAGGCGGTCTCCAACGTGCTCCCGCTGACCTTCTCAGTCGATGCGCTGCTGGAAATCGCCGCCCATACCGACGCCACCCAGGCCATGTGGAATGACGTCCTGGCCCTCGCGGTCATCGTGCTTGCTGTGCTGACCCTCGCCTCGTTTACCCTGCGCCGCAACACGGCGTAGACGGAGGAATCCGGCTGGTCCTCATCCGAAAGGTGTACCGGGAGGAGCCAAACATCATCCCAAGGAGCGGCGACCGGGCGGACAGCAGTCCGTAGGGTAGAGGAAGGCCCAGCAACGGGCACCACGCAATTTTAAGGACGTAGCCATGATTGAGGCACAAGGCCTGGCGAAGCGCTATGGCTCCAAGACAGCAGTGGACCATGTGTCATTCACAGTCCACCCCGGCAAGGTCACCGGTTTCCTCGGCCCCAATGGTGCCGGCAAGTCGACCACCATGCGGATGATCGTCGGACTGGACAACCCTTCCGCCGGGAACGTGACCGTCAATGGCAGGCGTTACTCCGAACACCGGGCGCCACTGCGTGAAGTGGGCGCCCTCCTCGACGCGAAAGCCGTCCACACCAAACGCACCGCCTACAGCCACCTGCGCGCCATGGCGGCAACCCATGGCATTCCCAACAGCCGGGTCAAGGAAGTCATCGAAATGACCGGGCTGGGCCCCGTCGCCAAGAAGCGCGTCGGTGGGTATTCCCTCGGTATGGGCCAACGCCTCGGCATTGCGTGTGCCCTGCTGGGCGACCCCCACACGGTGATCCTGGACGAGCCGGTCAACGGACTTGACCCCGAGGGCGTCCAGTGGGTCCGCCACCTCGCCAAAGGCCTCGCCGCCGAAGGGCGCACCGTGTTCCTGTCGTCCCACCTGATGTCGGAAATGGCACTGACCGCCGACCACCTGATTGTGATTGGGCGCGGGCGGATCATCGCTGACGCTCCCATTGAGCAGATCATCTCCGATCAGGGCCAGACCCGCACCAGGGTCCGCACCGACAACCCAAGTGAATTGATCCGCGCGCTCGCCGGCGACGGCGTGACGTCGAAGCAGCTGGAACCCGAACTACTTGAGGTCACCGGAGCGGATTCCCACCGGATCGCCCGCACAGCACTTGACCACCGGGTGCTGGTTTACGAACTGACCCCCTTGCAGGCGTCCCTCGAAGAGGCGTACATGCAGCTCACCAACGACTCAGTCGAGTACCACTCGCATGACCTCCCGCAGACAGCTCAGGCCGCCGGCGTCGGGGAAGGAAAGTAGCCATGTCTCACACAGCAGTCACAGCGCCGCCGCGCCGTACCACCCAGGGCAGTGGCGTGAACTTCATGCGGGTCCTGAAGTCGGAATGGATCAAACTCGTCACCGTCCCGTCCACAGTCATCATGCTGTCCATCACGGTGGTGGTGATGATTGGGCTCGCCGCCCTCTTCGCCTGGCAGACCACGGTGCTGCTGGATCTTCAGGGGGACCCGGAGATGGCCGCGCAAATGCAGGGAGCGCCGGACGCCACCTCAATCACCAACACCATCCCAGGCTCCGGGCTGATCTTCGGACAGCTACTCATCGGTTCGCTCGGGGTGGTCCTGATCGCCTCCGAGTGGGGCACGGGAATGATTCGCTCCACGATGGTCGCCGTCCCCAAACGTATTCCTGCCCTCCTCGCGAAGCAGCTGGTGTTCGCCGTCGTGGCCTTCGTCGTCGGCGCCGGCTCCGCACTGGTCAGCTACCTCATCGCACAGCCCATCCTTACCCCCTCGGAACTCGAGTTCGGGCTGGCTGACGAGGGAGTGTTGATGCACATCATCAACACCGGGTCGGTGCTCGCACTGATGGCCGTGATCGCCATGTCGATCGGCACCCTGCTCCGCAACACGGCTGGCGGCGTCGTCACGACCATCGGCTTGCTCCTGATCCTCCCGATCCTCGTCGCCACCCTCCTGGCGGGCATCGCCGACTGGGTCCCCGACGCCGCCCGTTTCCTTCCCAGCAGCGCCGGTGAACAGATGGTCGCCATCACCATCGCAGACGGCGCACTCGACCAGTGGCAGGGTGCACTGGTGCTCGGCGCATGGGCCCTGGTGATGCTGGCGGTTTCCCTGCTGGTCACCAAGAAGCGGGACGTATAACCAGCCCGTCCATACCGGACAGATAAGCTCACTCCATGAGTGAAAAAGCCTTGGTGGAGGGGGCGGTGGAGCGAACGGCCGCCGTCTCCTTCACTGAGATCAACGCGAGACGGCTCGGTCCGTTCCGCCGCTATTTCCGCAGCCACCCCCGGGTGACCGACGCCCTGGTGGTCCTGGTCTATCTCGCCACCAGCTTGCCGCAGGCGATCGTCGCCACCGTCATGTTCGATCAGTGGTTGGCCCTGATCCCGGTCGTCACGGCGGGGGTGGTCCTCTTCTGGCGCCGGGATCGCCCGTTGATTGTCCTGGGTGTCCTCGTGGGTCTGGAATGGATCAGCCTCTTCACCTCGGAGGGCCAGGCCAGCGTGGGGATCGGTGTGTGGTTTGCGCTCTACGCGGTGGCGGTACGGCATCCCTTCCGCATTGCCCTCTGGGCCCTCGCCGGAGCGGCATTGTTCTCCATCGCCCCCCTCTGGTTTGTCGACGCATTGTTCGTCGAAGAGGCGCCCTACCTCATCTGGATCGTTATGGGCTTCGTCCTGATGTGGTACTTCCTCGCGATCGGGTTCGGGGTCACCACCCGCCGGGACCGCCAGCATGAGACGGCCCTGCGCGACTGGGCCATCCGCAACGCCGAACTGGCGTCAGCGACCGAACGCAACCGGATCGCCCGGGAGATGCACGACGTCGTCGCGCACTCCCTGTCCGTGATGATCGCGCTTTCCGACGGGGCCGCCGTCGTGATGAAGCGGGACCAGGACCGCGCCCGGGAGGTGCTTGACGAACTTTCGACCAGCGGACGGACGGCGCTCGCCGACATGCGCCGGGTGCTCGGGGTGCTGCGCGAAAGCCCCGACGCCGCACCCCGCGAGCCCCTCCCGGCCGCCGGGTCGCTGTCAGCTCTCCTCGACGGGTTCCGGGTGGCCGGGTTACCCATCCGCCTGGGGCTCACCGGCCCGGGCCTGCCCGACGACCCTGCCTTCCACCTCACCGTGTACCGCATCATCCAGGAATCCCTGACCAATGTGCTGCGCTACGGCAAGAGCGTCACCACCGTCAACGTGGCGATCACCCGTACCGGCACCCTGGTCAGGGTACGGGTGTCCGACGACGGCCGCGGCAGTATGGGCCCGGTGGTCTCCGTCGGTTCGGGGCAGGGAATTGCCGGAATGCAGGAGCGGGCCTCCATCTACGGCGGGACTGTTACCAGCGGTCCGGGACCCGAGGGTGGGTGGGTGGTTGACGCACGCTTGATGATCCCCGAGGACCAATCCACCACCAGGGGAGCGCCATATGTCCGAAGTGCCTGATCAGCTGATGGCCGATGAGCCTACCGCCGGCGAGCCGCCGACCAGCGACCCCATCAGAATCCTCCTCGTCGACGACCAGCCCTTGCTGCGCATGGGGTTCCGGCTCATCCTCGAGGGTGAAGACGGCGTCGAAATCGTCGGCGAAGCATCCAACGGCGCCGAAGGGGTGCGGCTCGCGGCGTCACTCACGCCGGACGTCGTGTTGATGGACGTCAGGATGCCCATCATGGACGGAATCGAAGCGACCCGGCTCATCACCGGGTCGGGATCCTGCGCGCGTATCATCATCCTGACCACCTTCGACCTTGACGAGTATGCGTTCGCGGGACTTCAGGCTGGTGCGTCAGCCTTCCTCCTCAAGGATGTGGGCCCGGATGAGCTGGTTCACGCGGTACGGGTGGTTGCCAGCGGTGACGCTGTCGTGGCTCCGCGGGTGACCCGCCGGCTGCTGGAAACCTACGTGCGGTCGCTGCCACCCCAGGCGGCCCCACCGCCGCCCGATCCGCTGCTGGAGGACCTGACTCCCCGGGAACGGGAGGTCCTGGGGGCCATCGCTGAAGGGCTCTCCAACGCTGAACTGGCCCACAAGTTCTTCCTCTCCGAAGCCACGGTGAAAACCCATGTGCGGCGGATCTTCACCAAGCTGCACCTGCGGGACCGGGTGCAGGCGGTGGTCTACGCCTACGAATCGGGCCTGGTGGTCCCCAGCCAGGGGCAGGACTACTGAGGTTGTAGGCTCGATTCCATGACCGCCCTTCAGCACATCACCGACCTCGGTGCCTACATCGGCTCCTCACCGTCCAGTTTCCACGCCGCAGCCGAAGGCGCCGCCCGGCTGGAGGCCGCCGGTTTTGTCCGGTTGGACGAAGCCGACGCGTGGGCCGCGGGGGCGGGCAAATTCCTGGTGGTTCGCGACGGCGCGCTCATCGCCTGGGTGACTCCTGCTAACGCCTCACCTCTCACGGGGTTCCACATCCTGGGAGCGCATACCGATTCGCCCGGGTTCAAACTAAAGCCGAAGCCGACCACCGGCCGGCATGGCTGGCTGCAGGCCGGCGTCGAGATCTACGGCGGCCCACTGCTTAACTCGTGGCTCGACCGGGAACTGGCGCTCGCCGGCCGGTTGGTGACCCACGACGGCGTCGAACACCTCGTGTCCACAGCACCCCTCCTGCGGTTCCCCCAGCTTGCCATCCACCTCGACCGCGCGGTCAACGACGGTCTCACCCTGGACAAACAGCAGCACATGAACCCTGTCTGGGGGGTCGGCAATCCCCGGGACGAGGACCTCCTGGAGCTGTTGGCAGCCTCGGCAGGGATTGCTGCGGGCGACGTCGGTGGGTACGACGTCGTCGTCGCTGACACGCAGGAGGGTCGAGTTTTCGGCGCCGATGGGGCGTTCTTCGCTGCTGGCCGGCTCGACAACCTGTCCTCAGTGCATGCCGGATTGGTTGCGTTGATCGCCGCGGGCGCAGCACCGGGCACTGATGGGCCGATCGCCGTGCTGTCCGCGTTTGACCATGAGGAGGTGGGAAGCGCTTCGCGGTCCGGGGCCAGCGGTCCGTTCCTGGAGGACGTACTGCACCGCATCTCGGGTGGGCTGGGCGCGGACGCCGAAGAACGCCGACGGGCACTGGCCGTCTCCTTCTGCGTTTCAGCCGACGCCGGCCACGCGGTGCACCCCAACTACGCTGAACGGCACGATCCGGCGAACCGCCCCATCCTCGGCGGCGGTCCGCTGCTGAAGATCAATGCCAACCAGCGGTACACCACCGACGCTCCCGGTGCAGCGTATTGGGCGCGGCTGTGCAGCGAAGCTCAGGTGCCGTACCAGGAATTCGTTTCCAGCAATGTCATGCCCTGCGGTTCCACCATCGGCCCGCTGACCGCGACCCGGCTCGGAATCAGGACCATCGACGTCGGCACCCCCCTGCTCTCCATGCACTCGGCTCGTGAACTGTGCGGCGTTGAGGACCCCCACTGGTTGGCTCGTGCCGCCGAACTGTTCTTCACGTCCCCCGCGTAGCAGGTTATCCACACGGTTCGGCCGGGCCCGGAATCTCCGGTAACATTGGTAAGTCTGCGCTGACACTGGTGCCCGGAAGGGGAACCAGGGGTCAGGCAGGCCAACGCAAACAGAACCTCCTGTTACGGAAAGACCGTGACCGTTTAGCCCAGAGGAGGTGGGTTCACAAATGCGTGCATATGAATTGATGGTAATCATCGACCCCGATGTCGAGGAACGTACCGTTGAGCCTTCGCTCGACAAGTTCCTGAATGTCGTCCGCAATGGCGGCGGCACCGTAGACAAGGTAGACCTGTGGGGACGTCGTCGCCTGGCCTACGAAATCAAGAAGAAGGCTGAAGGTTTCTACGCTGTAGTCAACTTCACCGCAACGCCGGCGATCGCTGCCGAGCTTGACCGCCAGCTGAGCCTCAACGAGACGATCATGCGTACCAAGATCATCCGTCCCGAGGAGCAGAAGGTCTCGGCCGAATAGTTTCGGCCTAGCTTCACAGTTTAGGACCAGGCCCACCACAGTGGGCTGTGACAGTAGGAGGCACCATGGCAGGCGAGACTCTCATTACGGTCGTCGGTAATCTCACCAGCGATCCCGAACTTCGTTTCACCCCGTCAGGCTCGGCCGTGGCCAATTTCACCATTGCGTCGACGCCGCGGACCTTCGACCGCCAGTCCAACGAGTGGAAGGACGGCGAAACGCTGTTCCTTCGCGCGTCGGTATGGCGTGAAGCGGCAGAGAACGTCGCGGAAACCCTGACCAAGGGAACCCGCGTCGTCGCTCAGGGTCGTCTCAAGTCACGCTCGTATGACACCAAAGAAGGCGAAAAGCGCACCGTCATGGAACTTGAGGTGGACGAGATCGGTCCATCCCTGCGCTACGCGTCAGCCAAGGTCACCCGCACCCAGCGCTCAGGCGGTGGCGGCGGTAGTGGTTTCGGCGGCAACAGTGGCGGTAACAGTGGCGGCGGAAACAACTCCAACTCAGGTTGGGGTGGCGGCCAGCAGGGTGGTCAGCAGGCGCAGCAGCCGGCTGACGATCCGTGGGGCGCACCCGCGGGAGGCAACTCCTCCGGGGGTAATTCCTCCGGCTGGGGCAACGGCCCGGACTCGTCCGAGCCTCCCTTCTAACCCTTCTTTACCGGCAGGACCGCTCCGCTTTCGGCAGCGGCAACCCGTCAAGTAGTTCCCATCCCGCAGAATCGTTCTGCGGGCTCCACCAGACATAAGGAGCACCACGATGGCTAAGGCTGAACTTCGTAAGCCCAAACCAAAGTCCAATCCCCTGAAGGCCGCTGACGTCACAGTCATCGACTACAAGGACGTAGCGTTGCTGCGTAAGTTCATTTCCGATCGCGGAAAGATCCGTGCCCGCCGCGTCACCGGTGTCACAGTGCAGGAACAGCGCAAAATTGCGCAGGCAATCAAGAATGCCCGTGAAGTTGCCCTCCTGCCGTACTCCGGCGCAGGCCGCGGTTAAGGAAAGGAACCCAACCCAATGGCAAAGCTCATTCTGACCCATGAAGTAACTGGTCTTGGTGCTGCAGGCGACATTGTCGAGGTCAAGAACGGTTACGCACGTAACTTCCTTCTTCCTCGCGGCTTCGCGCTCACCTGGACCAAGGGCGGCGAGAAGCAGGTCGAGTCGATCAAGGCCGCCCGTGTCGCCCGCGAGCACGCAACGCTCGAGGACGCACAGAAGCAGGCAGCTGCTCTTTCCGCCAAGCCGGTCCAGTTGACCGTCAAGGCCGGGGAGTCCGGACGCCTGTTCGGCACCGTCAAGGCCGAAGACGTGGCGAAGGCCGTTGAGGCTGCTGGCCTCGGCACCATCGACAAGCGCAAGGTAGAACTGCCCGCCCACATCAAGTCGGTCGGCACCTACCAGGCAAACGTCCGCCTGCACGACGACGTCTCAGCAGTTATTGACCTGAACGTCGTCGCCAACTAGTTTCGGCGCGCGCTTCACGTACGGCTCAAGGGACTCCCGCCTAGCGCGGGGGTCCCTTTTTGCTGTCCGCGGGCTTCTCCTGGTCCGCTTCCTGTGCCGGCCGGTCCAGCTGCTCCGCCAGGTGGAGAGCGAACCCCGGGCTGGTCATCAGCGCCTGGACGCGATCCAGTGTGCTCTGCTGCGGATCCCGCATTGCAAGCTGATTGGCGCGGAGAGCCTCGCTCGCGGCGTCGGCGCCCTCCTGCGTCGGGGAGGGGTGCGGGCGGCTTGGCGGCGGTGCAGGAGCCTCCTGCGTGGCGCTGGCCGGCGCCTGCTGCGATGCAACAGCTGGTGAGGTCCCGGTAGCGGTTTGCGGCGATGATCGAGCGGTCGTTGGCCCTGGCGGCGTGGGCAGAACTGGCTGCGCCGTGTGAGGGACCAGCGGGGCCATTGGGGCGCCGTCCCGTGGTCCCCGGTCCCGGCGAGAGATATAGCTCAGCGCGCCGCCTGCCAGTAGCACGCCGGACAGCACTCCCACGGCAAGAAGCTGCAGGTCCATACGATCGCCTCGGTTCGTGGTCGTCCGCCCAAGGTTGGTTGGCCACCAGTATCTCACCGCCCTACGTCGCTCTGGAATTGTTCTCCGGCTGAGCGAAACGGAGCCGCCCGAACATTCCTGGTCGCGCATACATCGATCGGAGGGGCCAATGAGGGTGCAGTCGTCGGTATATAGGCCGGTCGGAGGGCCCAGAGGCAGGTGCGGTGCGTGACGGATTGGGCGCTCAGGCTGTGGATAGCAGGTGAATAACTCGCCCCGTAGGCCTTCATGGAGCATCTGTCAACACACAAGTAGAGCATGAACGTTGGGTGGCCGAAACATTTACTCCACAGGTCTTTGAGGGTATATGTGCAGGTCAGGGCTGTATTGGCTGGATAAGTATTTCGTTATCCACACCCTTGTCCCCATCCTGTGCACAAGACACGCCGCGTTATCAACAGCCAATCCACAGGGCCTGTGGATTACGCGCTTGGCAGGATGCAGCTTCGGCACTACCGTGGCGGAGTATCCCAGACGCTAAAACTGTCAGAGCCCGGTGATAAACCTCAGTTATCAGGCCGGATACGACCAACCACGACGATCTGTCGGAGCTGGTTCCCGGGGTAGGTAACTGGAAGAGAGAGTGCAGCGGTGTTCCTCACGCATGCAGATTCAAAAGAGGACACCCGGTCCCCGGAGTTCACCCGAACCCCGCCGCAGGACTTGGTCGCCGAACAGTCAGTGCTCGGCGGAATGATGCTCTCCAAGGATGCCATCGCCGACTGCGTCGAGGTGTTGCGGGGCGTAGACTTTTACCGTCCCGCCCATGAAAGCATCTACGAGGCCGTCATCGACCTCTATGGCCGCGGAGAACCTGCCGACGCCGTCACTGTGTCCGATGAACTCACCAAACGGGGAGAAATTTCACGGATCGGTGGTCCGGCCTACCTTCATACCCTGATCCAATCCGTGCCGACGGCCGCGAACGCCGGGTTCTATGCCGAGATTGTCCGCGAGCGAGCGGTGTTGCGCCGTCTCGTGAATGCTGGCACCAAGATTGTTCAGCTGGGCTACTCGAATGACGGCGAGGTGGACGACATCGTCAATGCCGCCCAGGCCGAGGTGTACGCGGTAGCCGAACGTCGCAGCGCCGAGGACTACGTTGCGCTGAAGGACATCATTGAGAGCACCGTCGACGAGATCGAATCGGCGGGTCACCGGGGCGAGGGCATGACCGGCGTGCCCACCGGCTTCTTCGAACTCGACGAACTGACCCAGGGCCTCCACGGCGGACAGATGATTGTTGTGGCAGCACGACCAGCGATGGGTAAGTCGACCTTCGCCCTGGACTGGGCCCGATCGGCAGCGATCAAACACAACCTGACCACCGTGTTCTTTTCCCTGGAAATGGGCCGCAACGAGATTGCGATGCGCCTGCTGTCCGCCGAGGCGACGATTGGGCTGCAGGATCTGCGTAAGGGCACCATCAAGGACGAACAGTGGGGCAAGATCGCCACCACCATGGGGCGGATGAACGATGCGCCCCTGTTCATTGACGACAGCCCCAATATGTCCCTGATGGAGATCAGGGCCAAATGCCGGCGGCTGAAGCAACGCCACGACCTCAAATTGGTGGTGCTGGATTACCTGCAGCTGATGTCCTCGGGCAAGCGCGTCGAGTCCCGTCAGCAGGAAGTTTCGGAGTTCTCCCGTGCGTTGAAGCTGCTGGCGAAGGAGCTCAACGTGCCGGTGGTTGCTCTCTCGCAGCTCAACCGTGGGTCCGAGCAGCGGACCGACAAACGCCCGATGGTCTCCGACCTTCGCGAGAGTGGTTCGATCGAGCAGGACGCCGACATGGTGATCCTCCTGCACCGGGACGACGTCTACGACAAGGAATCTCCGCGGGCCGGCGAAGCTGACGTGATTGTGGCCAAGCACCGTAACGGTCCCACCAAGACCATCGTCGTTGGGTTCCAGGGCCATTACTCCCGGTTCAACAACATGGCTGTCGACGGCGGCGGCGGCGGGTTCTAACCGCTAACTGGCTGCCGGCGGCTCTGTGTGACTACTGGTGACTGAAGCCCTGGGCGACCACACGCCTTCCAGGGCCCGCTCGACCTCTCCAGCTCGCCGGCGGAGATGACTCGTCACTGCTGGCGGATGGGACTCCTGCTGGACTGCCGAGGCGACCCGATGAAGCTGCTCGCGAACGGCAGGCTTATCTTCCTTATCGGCGGTCCAGGCAACCTCCTGCAGCAGGCTGAGAATCCGATCAATCACCGCCGGATCGGAACTTCCGTAGAGCACTGGCTGATCGAGAGTGAGGTTCAGGAGGGTGGCAAAATCCGGTCGGTGAAGGATTACCCGAACCTGCCCGTCGTCGTCGCGCAGTACCCGCGTTCCAAGTTCGCGTTGGGTGAGATCGCATAGCAGGGCTGAGGTGTGGCCGAGCACGTGGATCGCTGTGGTTGGATCGTTGATGCCAGGGGACAACGCCTTGGCCGCGACATCGATGAGCTGCCGGAATCCGAAGGCAACATCCTGTACAGCGGTCCGTTCGAATCCGGTGGTGAAAGTGGATGATACGTCCTTGAGGAACTCTTCCAATGCCTCATCGTCCATGCGTGGCGCTCCGCTTCGGACCCAGCCCACGGCGGTAGGAATGCCCTTCACCAGCGACGAGCCGACGGAGGAGTCCACTCTCACGATCGCCTGGTGCTTCACTGCCGCGTTGAGTAGGCGTTCCTCATCGATCCCGGTCAGAAACCCTGATCGGGCGGCGCCCACGAACACAGCGGAGTCGGGGGCGATAGGAAGCACAGGGCCTGGGGAGCCCCGTTGATCTGGGAAGACCCGACTGATAGTCGCCGCCGTCTCTCCGTGGACCTTGCGCATGATGGTCTCCGCCCTAATTTCCCGGGCCAGGTGAGCGAGGAAGAACACCAGCCCGATGATGCTCGCAATCGCGAGTAGGAAAGCAAGCGTCACCGCCAGATGAGGGACAAATGGTTCTTCATTGTCGTACCCCGAGCGAACCGTCCTCAGAACGGTCAGCGCGTAAGCGAAGGTTCCGAGGAACAGGGCCAGCGTGGCGTGCACCACTCGATCGCCTGTGAAGGTTCGCAGGAGGCGGGGGGAAAACTGGCTGCTGGCCAGTTGAAGGGTAACGACCGTGAGGGAGAAGGTCAGCGAGGTTGCGGTAATCAGTGAGCCAGCGGTCGCCTCGAGAATGGCCCGCGCAGCATCGGGGCCACCGCCAATCAGGAGATTGGACACAGGCTCCGGCAGGTCGTCACCTACGGAAGCGTCCACCATCGGCAACCAGACCCCTAAGCCGATCGCTACCAGCACCGCAAAGGCTGGCAGGGGCCACAGCTGCGTCCGTAGCGTGTCACTGGCGGCCCGCAGGCTGCCGCCAATCCTGCCAGCTGGGCTCGAAGGCTTGCTCATCGTTGGTACGGCTCCTTGCTGGTGTGAGGGGATACCAGCTCAGCCTAACCAGACTGGACCGCCGAATCGGTGTACCCGGGGCCATTATTCGGCGAATCCGTAAATTTCGGCCAACCGCGCCCCCACGATCTGCTTCACGACCTGGTCTGGCAGGGGACGCTCCGGCGTGAGGCGGACGGTTCCCTTGGACACCGAAAACCCTTCGAGGTCGCTTCGGACCAGGGTGATCGCCGCCGGTGAAAACGGGTGGACCGACAGGTGCCTGGCGCTGGCAGTGACGCCGATCAGCGGTTTACCGTCGACCTTCAGTACGGGCATTCCGTAGCTGACCCCCGCTACCGCGTGGGGAGCTTCCGCCCGGGCCAGGGCGATGACCCGCTCAAGGCAGGAACGCTCAGGCTCGCTGACCGCTGCAAGAGCTACATCGACAGCATCCAGGTCAGCACCTCACCTTCCAGCTACCCGCCGGCGACCGACTGCACGATCATCACCTCAGCGCCGGGCGGGACCGGCGTCGAGAGCCCCGCCAACTGCCGCACATCCTCCCCGTCGACGTACACGTTGACGTATCGACGGAGGGCACCCGTCTCGTCGCGGATGCGGCGGGCGAATACCGGATACCCGTGGTGCAGATTGTCGAGGAGTGTCGCCAGCGGTAGCGGGGCCGCCGTCGCAAGGGGCACCCGAGACCGGTCCCCGATCAACGGCCGCAGCAGGGCGGGGATCAGGACTGTCACCGTGTCTGCGGGGGCTTCCATCTAGGAGCCGACGACGGCGGCGGCGCGGACGCACAAAACGTCCGGTAGGTGGGAGGCGACCTCGGCAAACGTGGCGCCTTCATCGGCGCTCGCGTAGACGGTTCCGCCCCGGGTGCCGAAGTACACACCGGCCGGTTCGAGCGTATCCACGCCTGCCGCATCCCGGAGCACAGCGTTGTACTCGCCCTCGGGGAGACCCTGATCGAGGCGGGTCCAGGAGGCTCCGGCGTCGTCGGTGCGGTGCACGGCCAGCTTCGCGTCGGGTGGGATGCGTTCACCGTCGGCCTTCAGCGGGATAACCCAGGCCGTGCCGGTGCGGTTCGGGTGGGCGAGCATCACGAAACCGAAATCGGCGGGCAGCCCCTCGGCAATGGATTCCCAGGTTTCGGCACCGTTGTCCGACCGGTAGACCCCGTGATGGTTCTGCGCGTACAACCGCTTCGGTTCAACCGAGTCCCGCGCGATCTTGTGGACACATTGACCGAATTCGGGGTTCGGGTCGGGCATGAAGTAGGCCGAAATGCCCTTGTTCCTCGGCGCCCAGGAGGTACCGCCATCGTCGGACCGGTACACGCCCCCGGTGCTCATTGCCACATGGACCGTGTCGTCCGCGGGGCTCGGAACCACCGAGTGGGCTGCTGCGCCGCCGAAACCCGCACCCCATTCGGAGCGGTGCGGGTGATCCCACAACCCACGATTCAGTTCAAAATGCCCTCCGTAGTCGGTCGACCTCCAGACGGAGATGGGTTCGCAGCCCGCCCAGACGACGCCGGGGCGCCCAGCGGAATCCGGTTGGAGCTGCCAGATCCGCTCGACGACGGCTCCGTCGCCTTCGGAAAACTTGATAGCGCCCTCCTCGGGTTCGGACCAGGTGGCGCCCAGATCGTCGGAGTAGACCACTGTGGGACCCCAATGAAAGGACAGGACCCCTACCAGGATCCTGGTGCGTCCCTCACGGGTATCGATTCCCACGCTGGCCACTTCCTGCATCAGGAAGTGCGGTTCGGACAGCGTCCAGGACTGCCGGTCGGTGCTGGTCGCGAGCCACAGGCCTTTTTTGGTGCCAATGGCCAGGAGTGTTGTCGTCATAGGGTCCTCGGTTCAGGGGAGAACTGATGTGAACACTGTAAACAATGGCACAGCCGCGAAATCCTGTATATAGACGGTAGGTCGCGGCCGGGGTTGCCGGCTGCGACCTAGCGCACCGACTTCCGCTCGTAGATTGCCATCGCCCAGGCATACCCGGCGGCGGTGATCACGGCGCACCAGCCGAGGGCCAGGCCAAGGTTCCAGCCCAACTCAGTGCCGAGCAACAGGCCCCGAAGAGCCTCAAGGAACGGGGTGAACGGCTGGTATTGGGCAAACCACTGCATCCAGTCGGGCATCGAGGCGGTGGGGACGAAGCCGCTGCCCAGGAAGGGCAGGAAGGTCAACAGCAGGGGCCAGTTGCTGGCCGTCTCGACCGACTTCGCCTGAATGCCCATCGCCACGCCCAACCAGCTGACCGCGAAGCTGATCAGTGCGATTACCCCGGCGGCGGTAGCCCACTCAAGGGGACTGGCGGTGGGGCGGAAGCCAATCAGTAGCCCGACGCCGAGCACCAGCGCGACGGCGATGATCGCCTGCAGGGTGTTGCCGAGCACGTGACCCGCGAGGACGGCGGCCCGTGGGATCGCCATGGTACGGAACCGGGCGGTAATCCCCTCGGTCATGTCCATGGCGACGGTGGTCGCTGTGCCACCGGCGCTGCCCGCGATCGTCAGCAATAGGATGCCGGGCAGGACATAGGAGACATAGGCTTCCCTCCCGCTTGCCGGATCAACCCCGGGCAGGCCTGCTCCGAGGGTCCCGCCGAATACGAACACGAAGAACAGCAGAAGCACCACCGGTCCAACGATGGTAAACACCGACAGGCCGGGGTAGCGCACCATGTGCAGGAGGTTGCGGCGCAGCATGGTGATTGCGTCAGCGACGACATGGGACTGTCGCCTGACCTGCTGGCGCGCCGGTGGGTGAAGGGTGGTGCTCATGGGGTGGATCCTTTCGTCTCTACCCGGGAGGTGAGGGCGAAAAACACGTCGTCAAGGTCCGGGGTGTGGATGGTGAGGTCGTCGACCTCGAAGTTGGCCTCGGCGAGGCGGTTCAGGAGCACGCGGAGGGCGCCAGGACCGCCGTCGCTCGGCACGGTAAGGGTGAGCCCGGGCTCGTCGCTGAGCGATCCGTTGAGCATGAGGGCGGCAGAATGCAGGGTAGTGGAGTCAGCGAAGCGGAGCCGGACGTGCCCGCCCGGGACAAGCCGTTTGAGTTCGTCCGGTGTCCCTTCGGCGACGGCGCGGCCACCGTCGAGTACCGCGATCCGGTGGGCAAGCCGATCCGCCTCCTCCAAGTGCTGGGTGGTGAGCAGGACGGTGGTGCCCTCGGCCACCAGGGTGCGGACGATGTCCCACATGGTGTGCCGGCTGCGCGGGTCCAGCCCGGTGGTGGGCTCGTCGAGGAAGATGACCCTCGGCGTTGCCACCAGGGTCATCGCCAGATCGAGGCGACGCCGCATACCACCGGAGTAGGTGGCAAGGGGTTTGCGGGCTGATTCGACCAGGTCGAACTGCTCGAGGAGTTCGGCTACCCGGGCTCGCGCCCGCTTGGCGCCAAGGTGCCGCAACCGCGCCATCAGGTGGAGGTTCTCCTCGCCGGTAAGCAGGCTATCTACGGCAGAGAACTGGCCTGTCAGACCAATGGCGGCGCGTACGCCGTCGGGATCCCCAACGACGTCGCACCCCGCGACCGACGCTGTGCCGGCGTCCGGGCGGATCAGGGTGGAGAGGATGTGAATGGTGGTGGTCTTGCCGGCACCGTTCGGGCCGAGCAGAGCGGTGACGGTGCCCTCGGTGACACGGAGCGTGAAGTCGTCGAGGACGACCTTGTCGCCATAGGATTTCCGCAGGCTATCGATGGAGATTGCTGGAGTCTTCATGAGTAGTTTCCTCATCGTCGACGGGCACCCCGGCTGGAGGCGCCCGGGTTATCGGGCGCGCTGGATGGAAATGTTGCCGCCGTCGAGCCGGGCTCGGACGGCGACGGTCGGCTCTGAGGGGGCGGGTGCCCGGTCGCCGGAGAGCTCATTGCGGACGTGGCCCCGTTTCGATGCCAGATCGAGCCAGGTGGCGACCCCAGCCCGCACCCCGATGGTGACCTGCCCGAAGGCGCTCTCCACCGCGACGTTGCCGGTCGAAATCTCGCCCAGGGTGATGCTGCCGTAAGCGGTCTTGGCGGTCACCGAGCCGAGAGCGCGGGTGAGGTCGAGGTCCCCATAGGAGAGCTTCGCGTCCAGTTCACCGCCCGACTCTCCGACGGTGATCGCTCCATGGGAGGCCTTGAGGATCGAATCTCCGCTGATGGTGCCGACCCGGATCTGGCCGTGGTCGGCTGTGATCTCGGCTCCGCCATCGACGGTTCCGATCACCGCATTGCCGTGCCCGGCGCGGAGCCACAGGTCGCCGGTGGCATCGAGGTCGACGGGGCCCATCGAGTTTTTGATCCGGGTGGCGCCGAGCCGGCCGATGGTGCAGACACCGCCCATCGCCACTTTGGCGGTGAGCCTGGACCCGGCCGGCAGCTCGATCAGCAGGTCGACCGATTCATTGGACCCGATCACGCTGAAGCGGGGCTTCGGGCCGTTGACTGTGAGGCGGGCGCCGTCGAAGTCGACGGTGGTCTCCTCGGCGCCCCGGCGGTCCACCGCCTTGTCCGGGTTGGTCGCCGACACGGTAACCACGGTGTCGGCACGGTCGCTGGCTACGACGTCGAGCAGCCCGATCTGCAGGTTGATGGCGAGGTCGATCGCGGAGGGGGTGGAGTAGGTAGGCATGCTGGTGTGCTCCCGGTGGTGGGCGTGGTTGAGTTACCCCGCGGGTGCGCGTGGTTGATGAAGGTGGTGGGCTGCGAGGCTAGCGCGCCCAGCCAGCGAAGTTGTCGCCGGTGCGCAGGACGCGCTGCGCTGACCGACGTTGCTTGGGTTGGAGCGCGGCCGCAACGGCGCGCACCAACCAGGTGTTGACTGACAACCCATCGGCCGCTGCAGCGTCATCGACCCGCGCTTTAAGGGCGTCAGGTAACCGAAGGGTGGTGCGGGAGGTGCTCGCGTCATCCTGTTCCACGGCAACGGCGGGCGAGTCGTCCGCCTCGACGTCGACGGTGGGCAGGGTGATGACAAACTCGACCTCGCGGCCTCGAAGCCGAAGGTCAACGGACCCCGGGGCCAGGTCCCGGGTGATCTCGCTGGCCGCCGCCGACAAGGCGTCCAGCAACACGAGCCGTGTTGCTGCATCAAGTCCGGCAGCGAGCCGTTCGGCCACCGCGCGGGTGTCCTCGGAGCCGCTCTCCGAGGCGTCCGCAAGGTGGCGTTGCAGGTCGCTGACGTACTGTCCCAATTCCATACCACCATAGTGACACCATTGTGGTGTCACGTCAAGAAAAAGTGGTGTCATCTCCGTGGGTGGTCGATTGTCCACCGGTAGGCTGGAAGGATGGCCATCTACATCGACCCCCCGCTCTGGCCTGCGCATGGGACCGTATTTTCCCATCTGATCTCCGACCTGTCGGTCGCTGAACTTCACGCCTTCGCCGCGGCGGCGGGGATTCCCGAGCGGGCGTTCGACGGCGACCACTATGACGTCCCCGCCCGCCGCTACGACACCCTGGTGGCCCTTGGTGCTCAGGAAGTGGACGGCGGAACCCTGGTCCGCATCCTGATCGGCAGCGGCCTGCGGATTCCAGCCCGGCATCGGACGCAGCGGCTGCGTTGGACCCTTCTCGCCCGGTGGAATGTGGTGCTACCCGCCGAACCCGTGTTGAGCGAACAGCTGATGGACCGATGGTCTGAGACTCACCGAAATTACCACACGCCCATCCATCTTCTCGAGGTTCTCGAGGCGCTCGATCTCCTCTTCGCGCCGGACGACGCCGCCGACCTCCGGCGACAGGTCCGGCTCGCCGCCTGGTTTCATGACGCCGTCTATGAGGGTGCCGCCGGTGCGGATGAACGGGCTTCGGCCGCCCTGGCCGAGGAGTTGCTGGCGGGTCTGGTGCCCGAACCCGAGGTGTCCGAGGTGGTGCGGCTGATCCTGCTCACCGCATCGCACCGTCCTGAGCCGGGGGACCGGGCAGGAGATCTCCTGTGCGACGCGGACCTGGCCGTTCTGGGACGGCCGATGCTCGGATATGGGCAGTATGTGGCTGCCGTGCGGAAGGAATACTCCCACGTATCGGATGGTGACTTTGCGGCTGGCCGCGCCGACGTCGTCCGCCGCCTGCTGTCGATGGACCCGCTGTTCCGCACTGAGACAGCGCAGCTCCGTTGGCTGGACGCGGCCCGCACCAATCTGACGAATGAGCTGCACTCTCACGCCCAGCCCACCCCATGACACACTTGTGTACAGTGTTCACTTTCGTCGTTGAGGAGAGGCCAGGACCCCGTGACCGAGCAGCCAGCCCCCCGCACCACGTACCGCCATGGTGACCTGCGGCGGGCACTGGTTGAGGCCGGAACCGAGCTGGCGCGTGAGGGTGGGCCGGCCGCGGTTGTCCTCCGCGAGGTGACCCGCCGGGCCGGGGTGACGCCGAACGCTGCCTACCGCCACTTTGCTGACAAGGGCGCACTGCTGCGGGCTGTCTCGTTGGCCGCGCAATCCCGGCTGGCGGCGGCCATGGAGGAGGAGCAGTCAGCCCTCCCCGATCGCGACGACGGCGCTGGCGGTGCTGACGACGACGCCCCCCACAGCGCTGCGGCACTCGCTCAGGCGAAGCTGCGCGCAGTGGGCGCCGGTTATCTTCGATTCGCCCAGGGCGAGCCGGGACTGTTCAGGACGGCGTTCGCGAATCACGTGGATCTGCGGGATGCAGCCGTCGAAGAGTCGGCGGGGCCCCACGGCAGGACGCCGTTCCAACTGCTGTCCGATGCCCTCGACGACCTGGTGGACAGCGGGGTGTTGGAGGCCAGCCGGCGCCCGGGGGCCGAGCTTGTTGCCTGGTCCGCCGTGCATGGGCTGGCCATGCTGGTGATCGACGGCCCGCTGCGGGGACTCGACGCCGCAGCGCGGCTCAACGCAGCACGGCGCTTGCTGGAGATGGTGGAGCAGGGAATCTAATCCCGCTTGTGGCCGGTGTTGTTTCCCATGTGGTTGGGTGGGCGGTCCATCCACTCCTGGCGGTTGGTGTACCCCTGGGTGGGCCGCTGCCGGGTAATTTCATCAGGGTCGTCGCTGCCATAAGTTCGGGTGGTGTTGAGGCTCTTGCGCCGGATCACGTAGCCGCTCGCCAGCAAGGCGATCGCAACCACGACCAGCAGGGCACCGATGCCAAGGGTCAGTCCGGCACCGGAGGGGACCGGATTATCGAGGGCGGCGGCCCGCGCGAAATCCGAGATGCCCTGCGGGATGAAGAGGGTACTCAGGAAGAAGGAGAGAAGACCCCCGATATAGAACCAGATTTCCTTTTTCATGTGTGCTCCCTGTGCGCCGTCGTGCCTCACTCTTCAGCCTAGCGGACGTCCACGATGGCCCGCGGACTGTCGGGAGCAGGCATAGGCTGGCATGGTGAGCAGCACCCTTCCCGATACCCGCGAGCTGAGCCGGCGCATCCTTCACCTCGCTGTGCCGGCGCTTGGCGCCCTGATCGCTGAACCCCTGTTCCTGCTCGCCGACTCGGCCATCGTGGGGCATCTGGGTGTCGACGAGCTGGCAGGGGTGGGGCTGGCGTCCACAGTGCTGCACACCGCCGTCGGGCTCATGGTTTTCCTCGCCTACTCCACCACCCCCGCTGTGGCGCGGTTCCTCGGTGCCGGACGTATCCAGGACGCGGTGGCTGCGGGCCGCGACGGTATCGGTCTGGCGCTGGTCCTGGGAGTGGCGCTCTCCACTGCGGGGTGGATTCTCGCGCCCGGGCTGGCCTCGCTGATGGGCGCGGACGGGGAGGTCCATACGTTCGCCGTTGACTATCTGCGCTACTCCATGCCGGGGCTCACCGCCATGCTGGTGGTGCTCGCCGCCACCGGGGTGCTGCGTGGACTGCAGGACACCAAGACGCCGCTTCTGGTGGCCGGCGTCGGGTTTGCCGTGAATATTGGGCTGAATTTCTTACTGGTCTATGGGCTGGGGCTGTCGGTCGCAGGATCGGCCCTGGGTACCAGCATCACCCAGTGGGGGATGGCAGCCGTCTACCTCGTCATCGTCCTCCGACTCTCCCGCAGGAACCGGGTGCCCCTCCGGCTGTCCTGGCAGGGGTTGCGGGCGACGGCGCGGGTGGGCTCCTGGCTGATGCTGCGGACCATGAGCCTGCGGGTCGCCATCCTGGCTACTGTGTATGTTGCGACGGCGCAGGGTTCGGTTTCCCTTGCGGCGCACCAACTGGTGATGACCATTTTCATCTTCCTCGCCTTCGCTCTCGACGCCCTGGCCATCGCCGCGCAGGCGTTGATCGGTAAGGAGCTCGGTGCCGGGGACAAGCCGTTGGCGCAGGCGCTGACTCGGCGGATGATCCGGTGGGGCCTGGGGTTCGGTGTGATGACCGGCGCCCTCCTGGCCTTGGCGGCCCCGTTTGTCGGCTGGATCTTCACCACCGATCAGGACGTGCAGGCTGCGCTCGCGGCCGGGCTGTTTGTTCTTGCAGTGTCCCAACCCGTGTGCGGTCTGGTGTTTGTCCTGGACGGCGTCCTCATCGGCGCTGGCGACGCCCGCTACCTGGCGATCGCCGGCGTCGTGAACCTCCTCCTGTACCTGCCGCTGCTGGCCTGGGTCTTCACTGCCGACCTGGCCGGTCCGGCCGGCATCGTCTGGCTCTGGCTGGCGTTCGGCGTCGGCTACATGGCCGCGCGGGCTCTGACCCTGGCATGGCGGGTACGCAATGATCGCTGGATGGTGATTGGCGCTCACTAGGGTCGGGCGGGACGTCGGCCCCAGGGTCCCCGGGTTGTACAGCTGTCCCTCTTTTGTCGCGGGGATAAACTGGGAGTTCTGGACTGACGTGACCAGACCGTTTCGAACCGGAGGTTTTGCGCAATGGGTGCCGCACCACACGATGTGACGGTCCAGCCGCCTCATAACCCGCTGGACCAGGCCGCGGCCGTCTGGCCGCCGCTGCTGTTTCGGGCCGTCGTGGCTGCAGCGTATGGCGCACTGACCATCTTCTGGACGCAACCGTCAGTGCAGGTGGCATCGATAGCGGGCGGACTGTACCTGCTCGGGCTTGCCGCCTCGGCGGTCTGGATGGAACGGGCGATCGGCCTGCGCGATAGTGCTGACCGGTGGGTCGTGTGGATTGCGCCCGGCTTCCTGCTGTCAGGTGCCGTTCTCAACCTCTGGATCCACACCGATGCCATGTTCGCCCAGGTAGGGGCTCTCGTCCTGGTGATCGCCGGCGCGGTGGACCTCTATGTGGGAATCCGGCAACGCCGCACCACCGTCGTCGGGAGGGATCTGATCGCCGTCGGTGCAGTGAGTGTCGCCACCGGGCTGCTGCTGCCCCTCTTCGAGGGTGCGGGGGCTCACGCCCTGCTGGGGGTCACCGGCGGTGGCGCGGTGATCACCGCAGTCGTCCTTGCAATCGCTGCATTCGGGTATCGCCATGACGTGCGTCACTCTGCCCCAGCTGGCCCCGCCGACCCCGTAAACTAGGAGCGGCAGTATTTCTACCCCTCGTAGAAAAATCTGCAGCTGCAATTTTCCCAAGGAGTAACAGTGTCCAAATCGGCCAGGGGCGTCAAAGGCCCCCTCATCTTCTCAGCCGCCCTTGCGGCAGTAGCCGGCATCGTGGCGATGGTCGTCTCCACCGGCGGCGGCACCCGGGAACTGCGGGTTGACCTTGGCATCACCGCGGCAGGGATCGCCTTCATCGCGTCGCTGGTGGTATGCGCAATGCTCATGATGACCGAGAAGCCGAACGCAGACCATCTCGGCAAAGGGACCGGAATTAACCGGTCGTCGTCAAAGATCCCCGGCGGCGCAGGCAACGTTGACAAAGACGGGAAACCCAAAGGGTCGCCCCGCGGCGGCCAAGACAGCACCCACTAATCAGGACTAGGGCGTGTCTCCTAATTCGTTGAGCCAGATGGTTATCGCGCGGAGCACGACTCCTCCGCGGTAGGTGAGTGCGAGTTTGTCGTAGCGGGTCGCGAGACCGCGCCATTGCTTGAATGTGTTGAATGAACGTTCAACGACGTTTCGGCGCTTGTACGCCTCTTTGTCGAGGCCGATGGGTCTGCCGCCGCTGCGGCCACGGCGTTTCCGGTTTGCTTCCTGGTCGGAGCGTTCCGGGATCACTGCCTGGATACCACGGCTGCGCAGCAGTTCCCGGTTCGCCTTGGAGGAGTATGCTTTATCGCCCAGCGCGCGGTCCGGCCGCGAGCGGGCTCTGCCCGGGCCGATCCGGGGAACATGGAGTGAATCGAGCAGGTGCAAGAACATCGGGGAATCACCGCCCTGCCCCGGCCCGATCAGCATGACCAGTGGCCGCATTTTCCCATCGCACAGGTGGTGGATCTTCGTGGTCAGTCCGCCTCTGGAGCGCCCGACCGCATGGTCAGGGGGTTCGTCGAGCAGATTCGTGTAATTCGATAGCTCCCCCTGTGGTGCGGGGAAGGTTGGTTCCGTGCTGGTGGGCGCGGTTCACCGTGGAGTCCACGGAGACCTCCCAATCGATCATCCCGGCCGCGTCGGCCTCGGCCAGAAGCCGGGTGTGGATCTTGTCCCAAGTGCCATCGCCGCTGAAGCGGCGGTGCCGCTTCCATACTGTTTTCCACGGTCCGAAACACGCGGGCAGATCCCGCCAGGGCACCCCGACACGAAACCGGTAGATGATGCCCTCAACGATCAGCCGGTGGTCACCGAACGGTCGCCCGCGGCATCCATCCGAACTCGGCATCAAGGGTTCAATCCGAGCCCATTGGGCATCGGTCAACGTGGCTGTGCGCGACATCCCTCCAGCATTCCAAAAAGATCAGAAACCATTTGGGAGACACGCCCTAGGTCGCCCGCAATCCCCACTTCCCGCGGTGACAGCGGATTTCTGCAGTGACGGTCTACACTTTCAGCTGACCGAATACTTCAGCCAGGAAGAGGCGCAGCATGATTCCGGAGATCAACATCTGGGCGGTGCTCGTCGCTACCCTGTCCACCATGGTGGTTGGAACCATCTGGTACACGCCCAAGGTATTCGGCAACTACTGGATGAGGGTCGCCAAGGTTGACGTCAGCGGCGACTCCCGGGACGCCGTCAAACCTATCCTCATCACCGTGGTGGTCAGCCTGATCAGTGCCTGGGTGCTGGCCGGCAGCGCCGCGATCGCCCAGGATTTCTACGGCGGAAACTTCCTGGTCAATACGCTGATCACCGCGGTCATCCTCTGGGCGGGTTTCACTGCCTCCCGGTTCATCACTCACGACGCGTTCGAGGGCCGGCCGGCCGGGTTGACCCTCCTGAACTGTGCCCATGAACTGGTCACCTATCTGGTGATGGCGCTCATCATCGGACTGTTTGGCATCAGCGGGGCCTGAGTCCGGGCTGCCAGGTTCTCCCGGCCCCCAACCCCGGGCTGGCTGGACCTCTTGCGGCCAAGAAAAGTGGTTTGACCGCACGCACACTGTTGGGTAACAACTAACGTGCGGGTGCCCCACTATGCTGCGCCGGTGTGGGCCGGTCGGGTGAGTTGGTCTAGCCGCGCACCGCTTTCCGGGCGCGATACGCCTTGACGTGCGCCCGGTTCGCGCAGTTCCCGGTATCGCAGTACCGCTTGGAGCGGTTGCGGCTCAGGTCCAGCACGACGGCGCTGCAGTCGTCCGCCGCGCAGATCCGCAGGCGGACCATTTCGTGGGTCCTGATGACGTCAACCAAAGCCATCGCCGCCTCGGTGGCCATCCGGTCTTCGAGAGGAGCATCGGGGTCGGTGGCGTGCAGGTGCCAGTCCCAGTGATCGTGGCGGACCAGGCGGGGGAGGGCGCTCGCGTCGCTCAGGATCCGGTTGACGTGCGCGACGGCGTCGTCCTCGGATGACGTCCAGACCTCCTCCAACTCTGCCCTCAGCCGCACCACGGCGGCCAGTTCGGCGGAGGTCCGGGCACGCGACCCGGAAAAGTCCTGTTCGATGAGGAAGCGGTCGAGGTCTGCCAGGGTGCTCATCTGATCCGGTTCCTCTTTCCCCGTGTTGATGAGCGCGGCAGCGGAGATCAGTGCAACTTCTGTGTCATAGGCAAAGGCCATGTTGACTCCTGACGATATTCGGGTCTACTGTCACTACCATAATCTTATTTTGGTCATGACACTAACGCGCGCAGAGGAGCACGGCATGAAGAATGGTGCGGCAGCGGGCCTGTGGTTCGCGGTCATCTCGGCGGCGGCGTTTGGCGTATCGGGCCCATTCGCCAAGTCCCTGCTGGAGATCGGGTGGAGCCCCGGTGCAGCCGTGGGCGTGCGCATCGGCGGGGCCGCTCTCGTGTTGCTGATTCCGGTGCTGATCGCCCTGCGCGGGCGCTGGACAGCTCTGCGCGGGAGTGCGCTGACCCTGATCATTTACGGTGTGACAGCGATCGCGCTCTGTCAGTTCTTCTACTTCAGCGCAGTGCAGCGGATGTCCGTCGGAGTTTCCCTGCTCCTGGAATACCTGGCGCCGGTGCTGATTGTCGGCTGGCTCTGGGCTCGCAGCCGTCACGCCCCACGCCGCCTCACCGCCGCCGGCTCGGTAACGGCCATGGTGGGGCTGCTGCTGGTGCTGGACCTGACCTCGGACGAACGGCTCGACCCGATCGGCGTCCTCTACGGACTGGCCGCCGCGGTCTGCCTTGCGGTGTTCTTCCTGATGTCCGCCCGCGCCAACGACGCCCTTCCGCCCCTGGTGATGGCGGGCGGCGGCATGGTGGTGGGCGCAGCAGCCATCGGGGTGATGGGACTGGTGGGCATCATGCCCTTCACTTTCGAATTGCGCGATGTGACCCTGGCCGGATGGGAGACCAGCTGGCTGGTGCCCGTGCTGGGACTGGTGCTGATCTCCACGGTGGTGTCCTACTTCACGGGCATCCTCGCTGCCCGCCAGCTTGGCTCAAAGGTGGCCTCTTTCGTGGGACTCACCGAGGTGATGTTCGCAGTCCTGGCCTCCTGGCTCATGCTCGGCGAGCTACCCGGCCCGATCCAGCTCCTCGGCGGACTACTGATCGTCGGAGGAGTGGTGATGGTCCGCGTTGACGAGTTGCGCGCACCGGCGGACGGGACCCCGCCGCTGAACCGGGCCAACGACGTCGAACCCGTCCCCCTGCCGTAGCTCTAGCGGCCGAATCGACGCAGCCGCAGCGAGTTAGCCACCACGAGCACTGAACTGGCGGCCATAGCTGCACCCGCGACCATCGGGTTGAGGAACCCCAGTGCGGCCACCGGGATGCCGATGGTGTTGTAGAAGAACGCCCAGAACAGGTTGGTCTTGATTGTGCTGAGGGTCTTCCGTGACAGCTCTATGGCCTGCGCCACCTGCTCCAGGCTGTTCCCCATCACCGTCAGATCGGCTGCCTCGATGGCAACATCGGTGCCTGAGCCCATGGCGATCCCCAGATCCGCCTGGGCCAGGGCGGCAGCGTCGTTGACTCCGTCGCCAGCCATCGCCACCGTGGCCCCCTCGGCCTGCAGCTTTCGAACGGCTTCCACTTTGCCCGCCGGAAGCACTCCAGCAAGCACATCATCAGGAGCAATTCCCACTTGGGCCGCCACGAGGTGCGCCACCGAGGCGTTGTCGCCGGTCAGCAGGATGGGCCGCAGCCCTAGTTCCTTGAGTCGAGCGATGGCAGCGGCCGAGGAGTCCTTTACCGTATCCTTCAGCGACACCAGCCCTGCTATGCGGCCGTCCACGGCCACCCAGACGGCGGTGGCCCCGGAATGCTGTTGATCCTGCAGTGCTGACAAGTGTGCGTCGGTGACAGTGACCCCGTTCTCCTGCAGCCAGCCGGACTGTCCGGCGAGTACTGTGACTGGCAGCCCGCCGTCGTCGACGATGCCACGCACTCCACCACCGGCGGAGCTGCTGAACCCGGTCACCGCGGGGTGGCCTGGGGCTGCTGCGGCGATCGCCTGGGCAATCGGGTGCTCGCTGGCGGCCTCAACCGCGCCGGCCAGGGACAGGATGTGGTCCCGATCCAGTGCATCGAATGCGACGACGTCGGTGACCGCGAGCTTGCCGGTAGTCACGGTGCCGGTCTTGTCCAGCACAATGGTGTCGACCGTGCGGGTGTCCTCCAGGACCTGCGGTCCACGGATCAGGATGCCCAGCTGGGCGCCACGCCCCGAACCGGTGAGGAGCGCCGTCGGTGTGGCGAGCCCAAGCGCGCACGGGCACGCGATCACCAGGACGGCGACGGCGGCGGTGAACGCCGATTGCAGGTCCCCGGTCAGGATCATCCACGCCACGAAGGTCAGGACGGCGATGGCCAGCACGATCGGCACGAAGACGGCGCTGATTCGATCCGCCAACCGGGCGATAGGGGCCTTGCCGCTTTGCGCCTGGCTGACGAGCCGCCCCATCTGGGCCAGTGTGGTTTCGCTGCCTATCCGTGTGGCGCGGATCACCAGGCGTCCCGAGGTGTTGATGGTGGCACCGGTGACGACGTCGTCGATTCCCACCTCCACCGGCATGGATTCGCCGGTGAGCAGAGACGTGTCGACGGTGCTGGCGCCGTCGACCACCACCCCATCGGTAGCAATCTTCTCGCCCGGCCGCACCACAAACTCATCCCCATGGACCAGCGATTCGGCGGGCACCTTAACCTCCACCCGGCGCCCGTCCTGGTCGCGGAGAACCGTTGCATCCTTCGCGCCAAGGCTCAGCAAGGCCTTGAGGGCCTCGCCAGCCCGCTGTTTGGCATTCGCCTCAAGGTAACGCCCCAACAGCAGGAAAGTGACCACCACTGCTGCCACCTCGAAGTACAGCGCGTGGTCACTCATGGCCATGCCCGCGTGTTCGGTGATGGTCGGGTCGCTGAACAGTTGCCAGGCCGAGAAGAGGAACGCGGCGGTGACGCCGATGGACACCAGTGTATCCATCGTCGACGCGAGGTGGCGGGCGTTGATGGCGGCGGCCCGGTGGAACGACCACGCGGACCAGGTGACCACCGGAAGAGCCAGGGCGAAGACGACCCAGCCCCAGTGCGGGAACTGCGCGGCGGGGACCATGGAGATGACCGCGACCGGCACAGTGAGCAACGCTGCGACGATGAGCCGTGGCCGTAGCTTTGCAGCGGATCCGCCGTGCGCCATGTGGTCGGAGCCGCCCGGATGGGCGCCTTCGAGGGCTGGATCACCCGACGCCGAATCCGGGGTGCTGTGCGCCTGATGCTTGAGCTGTGCGGTGTAGCCTGTCGCCTGCACGGTGTCCACCAGGTCCTGGTCCGAAATGTGTTCCGGAGCCCTGACGGTGGCGGTTTCGAGAGGCAGGTTCACGCTGGCTTCGACGCCGTCGAGTTTCCCCAACTTGCGTTCCACCCGTCCGACGCAGGACGCGCAGGTCATGCCCTGGATGTCGAGTTCGACAATCCGGGTGGCGGGGGTGGTTTTCAACTGGTCGGTGCTCATCGCATGTCCTTGGGGGGGGGGGTACTAAGGGGTGGGGCCGGGTGGCTCTGCTCAGGCGTCGGCGGCGACAACCAGGTAGCCGGCCTCGGCTACGGCCTCGCCGATCTGCTCGGGGTCAAGGTCCGACGCCGACGTGACGGTGGCGGTGGAGACGCCGCCCTTGTTGAGGTCGACTGAGACGTTCTGGACGCCGTCAAGGGTCAGGATTTCTTCGGTGACGGAGTCGACGCAGTGGCCGCAGGTCATGCCCGAGATGTTGATGATAGTGGTGCTCATGGTGGTACTCCTTGGGGTGAAGGGACGGGTTATCTCAGCAGGCGGCTGATGGCCGCCGAGGCTTCCTGGACTTTTTCCTGGACAATGTCTGGGTTGCCGGTGAGCTGGGATTCGTTGGCAGCTCCCACGACGCAGTGGGAAATGTGTTCCTCGAGCAGGCCGATGCTGACCGCATGCAGCGCCTTGTTGATCGCTGATACCTGGGTGAGGACATCAATGCAGTATTTGTCCTCCTCGATCATCCGGGCGATTCCGCGCACCTGACCTTCAATGCGTCGCAGGCGCCGGAGATAGGCATCCTTATCGGCCGTGTAGCCGTGTTCGGTCATGGTGTCGGTCATCGGGTCCTCCTCGTTCTCCCTCGAACATATACCCCCCACCCGTATAATACAAGTACCCTAGGGGGGTATCTTCCGGGTCACACAGGGAACGCTGAGGCTGATGCAATACGTTAGAGATGTTGAAATGACCGAAGAACAGGAAAACAGGTAGATGACGCTGCACCTCGAGACGTGGCAGAAGCGCGTGCTCATCGGCCTGGCCGGAGCGCTGGTCGTCTGCCTTTTTGTTCTGACCTTCGTGGCTGGTCGAATCGGCACCGGCCCACAATACCCGGCCACCACCAGTGCTGATGCTGGATTCGCCCGCGACATGCAGGTGCACCATGCCCAGGCAGTGGAAATGTCACGACTGGTCCGTGACCGCACCGAGGATGAGGTGGTCCGGACCATTGCCTACGACATTGCGATGACCCAGCAGCACCAGATCGGCCAGATGTACGCCTGGCTGGAAGAGTGGGGTCTCCCGCTAAGTTCAGCCGCTCCCAGCATGGCCTGGATGGCGGGATCCATGGACCACCACGACGGCGGGACGCTGCGCGATAACGGGTTGATGCCCGGGATGGCCACACCGGAGCAGATAGCTGATCTGACAGCTGCCTCAGGCGTTGAGGCGGAACGCCTGTACTTGACCCTGATGATCACCCACCACGAGGCCGGCGCCGAGATGGCGCAGGCGGGCACTGAACTGGTCCAGGAGCCGCGGGTCAGGGTGGCCGCAGAAAAAATGGTGGCTGCCCAGGTGGCTGAAATAACCGCCATGGAAGACATGCTGGATGAGCTGTAGCACCACCGACGGTACATTGGTTTCAATCACACTTACTGAAAAAGGATTCACGCGTTGAACAAGAAGCGAGCCCAGGACAATGCCGACCGCCAGGCGCGGCTGAAGGCCATCCAGTCCAAGCAGCGGGCCGGTGACCGCCGGCGCACCACGTTGATCCTCGGCGGAATCGGTGCTGTTGTGATCGCCATCATCGTTGCCGTGACCATTGTTATTGTCGGTCAGGTGCAGGAAAACCAGCGGATTGAAGCGCTCGCCAGCCAGCCGATCGAGGGTGTGCAGGAATTCGAGGATCTCTCCTTCAACCACACCGAAGCTCCGGTCGAATATGAACAGTCACCTCCCGTAGGTGGCGATCACAACCCCATCTGGACCAACTGTGGCGTGTACACCTCCGAGATCCCCAACGAGAACACCGTGCACTCAATGGAGCACGGTGCCGTCTGGATCACCTACCAGCCCGATCTTCCGCAGGGCGAGATTGACACCCTCACCGACCTGGTCGGCTCGAGCGGCTATGTGGTGCTCAGCCCCTACGCCGATCAGGAATCTCCGATCATGGTGAGTGCTTGGGGCTTGCAGCTTGGCGTCGATTCAGCCGCTGATACCCGGCTTCCGGTGTTCCTTGAGCGATACATCCAGGGTGAGCAGACCCGCGAGCCGGGCGCCGCCTGCACCGGCGGAATCACCCCCGCAGCCTAGTCGTCCCGGAACGGGACGGACCGAGCCTGCGGCGTGCGGGATCCGTAAGGATTCTCACGCGCGTCGCAGGCTCCACAGGGCCAGCGCTGACGCGAACACCATGAGTGCGGCGCCAATCCCTGAAGTGAGCACCACACCGCTATCGAAGGCGTGGTACGCCGACTCCAGTAGCTGACTGCCGCCGTCGCCGGGCAACTGCGCGGCCATGTTAACGGCGCCGCCCAGCGTTTCAGTTGCGGTGGCGGCCTGCTCCGGGCTGAGCCCGTCCGGCAGCACCAGGTTGCGCTGGTAGGAGGCGAGCAGCACGCTGCCCAGCAGCGCCGTGCCGAACACTGAACCGACCTCGTAGGCGGTCTCGGACACCGCCGACGCGGCGCCCGCCTTCTCCGCGGGCACGGTCGAAAGAATCAGGTCGTTCGAGACCGTCTCCGACGCTCCGACACCGATGCCGAGCAGCATGAACGCGACCAGCAGGATGCCGGCGGATCCACCCTCTCCGGTGACCGCAACGAAGGCATACGCCGACGCCGACAGGAGCAGTGCGATCGGCACCACGGTGCGCGGGGGAACCCGACGCACAATCGGGACCACCGCCAGACCAGCGATGATGGTCATCACCAGCCCGGGCACCAGAACCAGTCCGGCGTTCAGGGGGCTGAGCCCCAGCACCAGCTGCAGATGCTGTGAAACGAAGTAGATGAACCCGACCAGCGAGAAGATGGCGAGCAGGTTCACCAGCACCGCACCGGTGAATGCGCGCACCGTGAACAGTCGTACGTCCAGCATGGGGTTGGACCGCCCCAGTTGGCGTCGGGTAAAGGCAGTCCCTGCGGCCAGGCCGATGACGACGGCGGCAACCGTCACCAGCACTGAATCGCCCTTGGCGAAGTTCTTGATCGCGAAAACGATGGGCAGCATGGTGGAGACCGACAGGACGATGCTCAGGTAATCCACGCGCCCGGGGTTGGGGTCCTTCGATTCCGGAACCAGCACGGGGGTCAGTGCAAGCATCAGGATGAGGACCGGTACGGCCAGCAGGAACACCGAGCCCCACCAGAAGTGCTCGAGCAGCGCTCCGCCAACGAGCGGTCCCATGGCGGCACCCGCGGAGAAGCCGGCGGCCCAGATAGCGATCGCGAGGCGGCGCTGATTGCGGTCCGTGAAGATGTTGCGAAGGAGGGAGAGCGTGGAGGGCATCAGCATGGCGCCGAACACGCCGAGCCCCACCCGTGAGGCGACCAACAGCTCGGCGGTCGGCGAATAGGCAGCGGCAATCGAAAAGACAGCGAACCCTATCGCGCCGATGATGAGCAGCCGACGGCGGCCAAAGCGGTCGCCTAAACTCCCCATGGCGACCAGGAGCCCGGCGAGCACCAGGGGGTAGCTGTCAATAATCCACAGCAGTGTTGTGCCGCTGGTGTTGAACGCCAGGGAGATGGCGGGGGTGGCAAAAGCGAGCACTGTGTTATCAACGGCCACCAGGAGAACGGGCAGCATCAGGACGGCGAGTGCCGTCCATTCACGCCGGCCGGCCCGGGTGGGCACGGGGTCGAGGGCTGGCGCTCCGGTAGGTGGGCCGAGAACGTACGTCGAGTTGCTCATGGCTCCCAGACTATACCGTCCAGCCGGTACAGTAAAGTAGGATGCACCGTTACGATGAACACATGGCTAGTTCCAAAGAGCGCATCCTCGACAGTTTCGAGAACATCCTCATCAACGACGGCGAACGGGCCGCCACCATGGAGGCGATTGCTGCGGCCGCCGACGTCTCCAAGGGGGGTTTGCTGTATCACTTCCCGTCGAAGGAAGCGCTGGTGGATGCTTTGGGGGAGCGGCTCCTCACCCTCTCGGCAGTCGATCGCGAGTTGATGACCGCTGACCCCGAAGGGCCGGCCCGCTATTACGTCAGGACCTCGGTCTATGAGGACAGCGCGCTGGATCGGGCGCTCGTGGCGATGGCACGCCTGGCTCAGCAGGGCCACCCGAAAGCACAGCAGAACTTTGCACAGATCCAGGCTCTGTGGCTGGGTGCGCTCGAGTCGTCGTTGGGAAGCCGCTCGGTGGCCAGAGCCGTGAAGCTGATGGGTGACGGGCTGTACTATGACGCGGCATTCTTTGCCGGCAGCGGCGCCAACCAGGAGTTCGGCAACGAGATGGAACAGCTGCTGGAGTTGGTGGACCTCCTGCAGGAGCCTCGCCGCAGAGGAGCCTAGTCCCCCTTAGCGGTCCAGTAACTCGGCGGCCAGCTTGCGGATTCGTCCGTCCAGGTCGATCCGTACCCGTTCAACCCCGGCCGGATCGAGATCAGCTGGGTCTTCGACCTGCCAGTCCTCGTATCGCTTCCCCGGGTAGATGGGGCAGGTGTCTCCACACCCCATGGTGATGACGACATCGGCCGCACGCACCACGTCATCGGTCAGCGGCTTGGGGAAGTCGGCATCGAGATCAATCCCGATTTCCTTCATGGAGTCGACCACATGGGCGTTGAGGTGTTCTGCCGGCATTGAGCCTGCGGAACGGACATTGATGCGACCCTCGCTGTAGTGCTTGAGCAGCCCAGCGGCCATCTGTGAGCGGCCTGCGTTCTGTACGCACACGAACAGCACTTCGGCTTTGCCGCTGGGACGGATGCCCTGTGCGTGGGCGAGCGCGTTGAGCCGGTCCTCAGCGAAGTGCTTGGTGATCGAGGCCAGGTAGGTTTTGATTTTCGCGGTCCGGGCGAGCGCTGTGTACGACTCAAAGACGTACCGATCCACCATCTCCGGGGTGAATACGCCGTCGAATCTGCTGGCCAGTTCACCGCTGATCCGGTGTAGAACGTGTTCGTCGTTGATCAATCCGGGCATTGGGGTGGGTCGGGTGGCCATCTTTACTCCTGGGTGGTCGCTTGTTTAGTAGCCGGGATCGTTGGAGCGGCCATGCACCGTTCCGGTCGGGACGCCGATGGTCACCAGCTGGGGCGTGCCGCAGCAGCTATCCGCCTCGTCTGTGAGGTCGGGTGCTGGCGCGTCACAGGAGCCACCCAGGTCGGTGCTGCAGACTCCGGTCTCCGGGAGTTCCAGCCGCACGTCCGCGGCCGCGGCAGTATCGCCAGCTATCGCCGCGACCACCGACCGCACCTGTTCGTAGCCGGTGGCCATCAGGAAGGTGGGCGCACGGCCGTAACTCTTCATCCCGACCAGGTAGAAGTCCTTATCGGGGTGGGCGAGTTCTTTCGCTCCGTGCGCCTGGACTGTTCCGCAGCTGTGGAACTCAGGGTCGATAAGCGGTCCGAGCGCGCGCGGCGCCTCGACCGCTGGGTCCAGTTCCAGGCGGATTTCGCGCAGGATGCCAAGATCCGGACGGAAACCCGTGGCTGGGATCAGGACGTCGACGTCAACCGAGCCGTCGGCGGTGTGGACTGTCAGCGCGTCTCCGGCAGTGAACCCGGTGATCGTGAACGAGGTCCTCAGCTCCACGATGCCGTCTTCAACCAGTTTGCGCAGCCGGGAGCCGAGCTGGCCCCGGGCTGGTAGGCCGTCAAGGTCTCCTCCTCCGTAGAGGCGGTCCGCGGAACCGGTACCGCGAACGGCCCAAATAATGGTCGTATCTTCGGATGCCCGGGCTACCTGTCCAAGGGCAATCAGGGTGTTGGCCGCGGAGTGACCGGCACCCACCACCATCACCCGCTTGCCTTCGAACGTCTTCCGATCGTTGCCTGTCACATCAGGCAAGGGGTGGGTGATGAAGTGGTGGGCTTCGGTTTCCCCGTGGGCGGGGAGCCCGCCCTGGCCGAGAGGATTCGGCTGGTCCCAGGTTCCGGAAGCGTCGATCACCGCGCGGACCAGGTGGTCTTCGACGCCGTTCGGCCCGTGGGACCGGACCAGGAACGTTTGGGTGTCGCGGCCGTTGGTACGCGTTTTGTCCATGCCCTGACGGGTCACCGCGATGACGCGGGTGTTCAGCCGCAGCGTTTCCGCGATAGCGGGCACTGCGGCGAGCGGCGCCACGTAGTTAGCGACCAGCTCGGAGCCGTACGGCAGAGCCGTTCCCCGTGGGGAGGCCCAACCGGTGGGCTCAAGCAACCGGCGGGCGGCGGCGTCGACGTTGAACTGCCACGGCGAGAACAGGCGGATGTGGCCCCAGGCGCTGATAGCGGCGCCCGGCGTCGGGCCCGCTTCGAAGATCATGGGCTGCAGGCCGCGCTCGAGGAGGTGGGCCGCTGCGGCGAGACCGATCGGTCCCGCTCCGATGATGGCGACTGGGAGCACGCTCATGCTGGGAGTAACTCTGCGATCAGGGCCTCCACGCGGCCTTTGATGGTGTCGCGGATCGGCCGGACGGACTCGACGCCCTTGCCGGCCGGGTCTTCGAGCACCCAATCCTCGTACCGTTTCCCCGGGAAGTAGGGGCATTCGTCGCCGCAGCCCATGGTGACGACGACGTCCGAGTCCTTCACGGCGTCGTCGGTCAGGACCTTGGGGATTTCAGCTGACATGTCGATGCCGAGCTCACGCATTGCTTCAACCGCCGACGGGTTGATCGAATCGGCGGGCTGGGACCCAGCGGAGCGGACCTCGATTCGGCCCTCGGAGAGTGTGGTCAGGAAGGCGGCGGCCATCTGCGAGCGACCAGCGTTGTGGACGCAGACAAAGAGAACCGAGGGTTTGGTCAGTGAATCAGACATGTGAGTTTTCCTTCGCGAGTGGGAGGGGATCGGTGGTGAAGAAGCGCTTCCTTGCCCACAGCGCCACATAGACCAGTGCAACAAGAACCGGAACTTCAATCAAGGGTCCGACGACGCCGGCCAGGGCTTGGCCGCTGGTGACGCCGTAGGTGCCGATAGCGACGGCGATCGCCAGCTCAAAGTTGTTGCCGGCGGCGGTGAAGGCGAGGGTGGTGGTTTTGGCGTAGCCAAGGTTCAGCAGCTTGCCGATCACCATGCCCGCCGTGAAGACCACCAGAAAGTAGATCAGGAGGGGCAGGGCAATGCGGGCGACGTCGAGCGGCCTGGCGAGGATTTCATCACCTTGGAGGGCGAAGAGGATCACGATGGTGAACAGGAGCCCGTAGAGGGCCCAAGGGCCCAACCTGGGGAGGAACGTTCCCTCGTACCAGTCGCGGCCCTTGGTGCGCTCGCCGATGGTGCGGGTCAGGAACCCGGCCAGGAGCGGTATGCCCAGGAAGATGAGGACGCTGATGGTGATGGCCCAGAAGGAGAAGTCGGCACTGGTGGTCGGCAGGCCCAGCAGGCCGGGCAGTCCCTGGAGGTAGAACCACCCCAGCGCCCCGAAGGCGAAGACCTGGAAGACCGAGTTGATGGCAACGAGAACGGCCGCTGCCTCGCGGTCACCGCAGGCGAGGTCGTTCCAGATCATCACCATCGCAATACACCGGGCCAGGCCCACGATGATCAGCCCAGTACGGTACTCGGGCAGGTCGGGGACGAAAACCCACGCCAGGATGAACATGAAGGCGGGGGCGGCGACCCAGTTGATCACCAGGGAGGTGATCATGAGCTTCCGGTCCTTGATCACCGCTCCGGTTTGGTCGTAGCGGACCTTGGCGAGCACCGGGTACATCATCACCAGAAGGCCGAGGGCGATCGGTAGTGAAACTGAGCCGATGGCGAGCGAGTCAAGCGCTCCGGCCATGCCGGGAATGAACTGGCCGAGCGCGATGCCCACCACCATGGCGGCGATGATCCAGACCGGGAGCAGCCGGTCAAGGGTGGACAGTTTGCCGGTCGTCTCTTCGGCGGGAGGGGTGTGAGTACTCAAGGGGCTCCGTTGAACGGGGTGTACGTCGTAGATCGATGATTGTCGATGCCTGAAAGTATTGTTCAAGACATCGACAAATGTCAATGTCAGTGCATAATGGATGGATGACTTCAGCAGCGACCCTTACCCCCGACGCTCTCGCCGCCTGCTGCACGCCCACAGGCGAGCCCGCGATGTCGGAGGATACGGCGTCGTCGCTGGCTGCCCAGTTCAAGGCGATCGCTGATCCCAACCGGTTGCGGATGGTGTCAATCATCTCCGCTAGCGAGAACGCCGAGGCATGCGTCTGCGACATCACGGAACCCTTGAACCTGGGGCAGTCGACGGTGTCGCATCACCTGAAGATCCTCGTAGATGCGGGCGTCCTGACCCGGGAAAAGCGGGGAGTGTGGGCGTATTACTCCCTGGTTCCTGGCGCGCTGGACAGCCTCGCCGGGGCGCTGACCGGCCGTCCCTGACCCACTCCGGCCCCTCCGTCCCCACTCTCGCGACGCCACCCCCTTCGCCGAACAGTGAGATCAGGCGACCAAATCGCGCCCTGACCCACCAGATCTAACTGAGCGGCGGAAGCGGCGGAAGCGGAAGTCCGTCCTCCGAGGGTTTCGCTGTAGAAGGTTCTGGCTGCATCGATATCGTCCACAGAGAATCCGCTGAACGCGTTGGCGGTATCAAACCTAGCTGGCTCCTGCCCGGTGGTGACCCATGTGTACGTCGTCAACATTGGCATAGGTGGAGAAATTGCAACAGGGCTAGACTGCCAGAAACGGTTGGAGTGGAGGACCACGTGGGTAGTCGCCATTGGCAAGGGCATGCCTTCATGGGGATGAGCGTTGACGGCATGATTGCCCGGGCCGACGACGATCTCGACTGGCTCACCGGCAGCGGCGACGCCGACGAACCGGAGGCGGCGGGGTTCACCGCCTTCATGCGGTTGGTGGACCACCTGGTGATGGGCCGGAGCACCTATCAGATCGTCAAGGCCTTTGACGAGTGGCCCTACGCTGAGACCAAGGTCCTTGTCCTCAGCACCACTCTCGATACTGCCGATCCACAGGTGGAGGTGGTGAGATCATTCGAGGAGGCGCTGACAAGGCTCGACGACGACGGCGCCCGGCACGTCTACGTCGACGGCGGCCGGACGGTACGCACTTTTCTGGCTGAGGGACTCATCGACACCCTGACCCTGACCCGGGTTCCGGTGCTCATCGGCGACGGGAAGCCCCTGTTCGGCTCACTTCCCGCGGATATCCAGCTCACCCACGAGCAGACGACCGTGCTGGCCGGCGGCGCCGTCCAGACCCGCTACCGGGTGGGTGTCCCCCAGCACTCCTGAGGCGAAACCCTGCTGGCACTGCCCAGGAAAGTTGCAGGGCCGCAGGTTAGCGGTGGCGCAACCACTAACCCGCGGTCCCGCCACTCATCTGCTCCCGAGGGCTCCTCCAGTTGGCTAGTCCAGGAGCGAGAATTCGATCCAGCGCGGACCGGAGGAACAGACATAGCTGCCATGCTCCTGCAGGCGCCCGCTCTGCGGGTCGATCCGGTACACCGTCAGCTGGTCGGAGACCTCACCGACCGCCAGCAGGAACCCGCCGGTCGGATCAATGTTCATCCCGCGCGGCTGAGCCTGGGTGGCGGTGGTATCGATCAGGGAGAGCCCGCCATCGGGTGCGACAGCGACGACGGCGATGGTGCTGCTGGATCGTTCGGTGCTGTACAGAAAGCGGCCGTCGGGGGACACCTGTAATTCCGCGCACCAGACGGCATTCGCCGCCGGATCCGGTCCGGTCCCGTCGCGGACCCGGCCCGGTACGAGGTCCAGGGAGGGTGCGATGGAGGAGATCCGCTGCTGCTCCGTCAGGGCGCCGGTCTCGGGGTCCCGGGTGTAGGCCGCAATCTCCCCCGACAATTCGTGCAGCGCGTAGAGCATGTCTCCGGACGGCGAGAAGCGCAGATGCCGTGGGCCGCTCCCGGCCGGCGTGGCCAGCTGGCCGCCGTCACCCAGTGCCCCGGTGACGGAATCGACCGGCCACCACGCAATCAGGTCATCGCCCAGGGCGGTGGCATACACAAATCTTCCATCGGGGCTGCTGATTATGGCGTGGGCATGCTTCCCGGGTGCCGCTGAGGACGCGGTGGCGGGGCGCATCCCGCCGTCGTCGTCAAGGCTCATGACGCTGACCAGGTGGTCGGTGTAGGAGGCGCCCAGCAGGCTGCTGCCCGAGGGGTCAACCCCCAGATAAGCCATCCCGGCGATCAGCTCGGCATCGCCGCGCGGCGTGAGGTCGCCGGTGCTCCCGTCGACGGCGAGTGAACGGACCGTGGGCGGGGTGGTCGCCAGTGCCGCGTACAACAGGCGGTGCCTGGGGTGCATCGCAAGGCACTGCACCTTCACGCCCAGTGGCACCGACTGACCGGGATCGAGCCTCCCGGACTGGGCGTCCAGCTGGAAGGTGTCAATGCTCTGGCCGTCGGCGCAGGCAACATGAACGGCGAATCGAGTCATACGCTTCACCCTAGCAACCGGACGCGGGGAGCCGGCGATGTGGAAGCATGGCAGCGGTGCTGAAGCGCGGCACGCAGGATGAAGGAGACGCAGTGCACGTTCAGTTGGTTTTCCCCCACCAGCTCTTCGAGGAGCACCTTGTCGCGCCCGCAACGCACCGGTTCATCCTGGCTGAGGACGATCTTTTCTTCCGCCAGTACCGCTTCCACCAGCAGAAACTGGTGCTGCACCGGGCCAGCATGCGCCACTTCGCGGACCGTCTCACGGACGCCGGGTACACCGTCGATTACCTCGAAACCTCGGCGACCACCGCCAGCCAGGACCAACTGCATGCCCTGCTGCAGGCCGTCGGGGCCACCCAGTGCAGCTATTACGACGTCGTCGACGACTGGCTGGAGCAGCGGCTCACCACCACCCTCAGCGGCCTCGGGCTGACGGCGCAGGTGCTCACCAGCCCCGGTTTTCTCCTCAGCATCGAGGACCTTCGCGGCTATTTCACCAACACCGGCTGGCGGATGCAGAATTTCTACGAATGGCAGCGCCGTCGGCTGGGAATCCTGGTCGAACCGGATGGCAGCCCGGTGGGCGGCCGCTGGAGTTTCGACGCCGACAACCGGAAAAAGCTGCCCAGGGGGTTGGCCGTTCCGGACCTGCCCGTGTTCGACCCCACCGACGACGTGCGGGACGCCATCGACTGGGTCAAGCGGGATTTCCCCGACAATCCGGGGATCACCGGGACCTTCAACTGGCCGGTCACGCACCAGCAGGCGGCCGGCGCCCTTGAATCGTTCCTCAATGAACGGTTTGCCCAGTTCGGTCCCTACGAGGATGCGATCTCCGCGCCGGACTCGTTCCTGTTCCATTCGGCGCTGAGTTCCAGCATCAACCTCGGCCTGCTCAGCCCGCTTGAGGTGGTAGATGTGACCCTTGACCACGCGGGCCGGCATGACACACCGATTGCCAGTGTCGAGGGGTTCATCCGGCAAGTGATCGGGTGGCGCGAGTACATGCGGGCTTCCTACGTGGTGCGCGGCCGTGAGATGCGCACCAGCAACACCCTCGGGTTCGACCGGACCCTGGCGGAGGGATGGTGGACTGGGGAGACAGGTCTGGAACCGGTCGACGTCGTCATCAAACGGATCGGTGACACCAGCTACGCCCACCATATTGAGCGGCTGATGGTGCTCGGCAACGCGATGGCGCTGCAGCGGATCCACCCGGATGCCGTCTACGAGTGGTTCATGGCGATGTTCATCGACGCCTACGACTGGGTGATGGTCCCCAATGTGTACGCCATGAGCCAGTACGCGGCCGGCAGCATGATCACCACCAAGCCCTACGTGAGCGGGAGCAACTACCTGAAGAAGATGGGCAACTTTCCGCCCGGCACGTGGCAGGAGAGCTGGGATGCCCTGTACTGGCAGTTCGTCAGCGATCATCGCCAGATGTTCAGCTCGAATCCACGGTCCTCCATGATGGTCACCCTGTACGACAAGTTTGACGACGCGAAGAAGCTGCGTCTTCGGGAGGAGGCAGCGCGATGGTTCTGAGGGGACAGCGCCGCCCTGAGGCGCACATGTTCAGGAACGGGAAACGCGGGAAATGCAGACTATGGGCAATAGCTTGGTGAGCTATTGGATCCCGGGGGTGTTGCCGCTCGGGGTGGCGTACTAAGGTTGGATTGTTAGCGTCAGACGGGTAGAGGGCGTCTGTCATAGTGCACACTCCAACGAAGGATTCACTCATGACCGAAAACATCTCCCCAGCCAGCCAGGAGCCCCACAACATCCGCGATTGGGCGGACCTCGCCGAGGAGATGTGGACGTACCTGACCGGCAAGGGCGCTGCGGTGAACTACAGCTTCATCGACATGACAGTTGAGGTGCCCCGGGACATTGGGCCCGACGCCCCGCGCGCCACGTGGAAGCTGAACGGAACCCTGCGTGTCACGACCAGTGACAATGATGCAGCGGGTTCCGATACCCACCGCAGCTGAGTCGTGGCAGCGAAAATCCGGTTGGAGATCGATCTCGCCTTTTCGATGACCGAATCAGCAACACCGGATCACACCCCTTCAACGATCAACGGAACGGTGACCGCCGACGGCTCGACGGTCGAAGTGTTCGTCGACTCACCCGAGGCGTTCGGCGGGAGTTCCACGCCGTCGCTCGACGCCGTCAGGGAGTTGGCGAAAGCACTTGCCGACAAGGGAGTTGCCGTGTCGATCACCGGGCCCAAGGGTAACCTGGTGAGCCTCGGAGCGGTTGAAGTTTCCCGGGTGCAGCGACTGTTGACCCGGTCCCCGCACATCCGACTCGGGTCTTTGAGCGCCCTGACGCCGATGGCCAAGAGTGTGCGCGGCGCCGGTAAGGCCGATACGCCGGGCTTACTGCCGCCGTCGACTCCGTTTCCGCTGGTCCCCACCGTCAACCGTAAAATCCGCCGTCGGGTGACCACCACCCACCACACGCCCGGTAGCGGGCGCGCCCGGCTGATCTTTGTCCAGGACTCGGCAACGTGGAACGGCCAGGTTCCGCGGGAGTTCAATCTGGGGCCCGTGACCACCACGATTGGCAGCGGGCCCGACGTCGATCTGGTCCTTCCCGGATTGGACGTCGTCCATGCCGAGGTGCAGCATAACGACGCAGACGAGTACGTCCTCATCCCGCACGGGCCGGTCAGCGGCAGCGTCAACCCAACCGGACCATCGGTGCTGAGGACCGGCGCCCGGATCCAGTTAGGGCAGTGGTGCCTCGCCTATTTCCGCGAGGAATATGCCGATCATGGGCGGCCGTTCGGGGGGCGAAGCGGAGGGGAGCTGGCGTACCAGCGCCCACAGTTCGATCCGCGGACCGGCAGAACCGAGGGTGACGGCTCCGAGGGCGTCGGGGACTTCCGCCGGCGACCTCGCTGACAGGGTCCAGTGGACAGCATCGAGCTGCTCCTTGACGATGTTTCGGAACAGTTCATCCGCGCTGAATGGAATGCCCTGCTCGCGGCTGGCCTGCCGAGCCGTGCCTCTCACAACTCCCCGCACAACCGGCCGCACATCACCCTGATCGCCGCACCGGTGATTACCGGCGACCGGGACGGGGAGCTACGCGAACGCCTGAGCCTTCCCCTGATGTTTTCCTGCGCCGGGCTGCTCCTGTTCGACGCCGGACGGCGCGGGTTCGTCCTGGCCCGGCAGGTGATCTGTAGTCAACAACTCCTGCACCTGCATCAGGCGGCGCACGACGCCGGGAACGTTGACGGGCCCGTGAGCACGTCGCTGCCTGGGGCATGGGTTCCGCACATCACCCTCGCTAACTCGATCAGCACGGAGCGCCTGCCGGACGCGCTCGCGGTCCTGAGCGGCTCTGCGCCGCAAGGCAGCGTCACGGGGGCGCGGCGCTGGGACAGTCGGGCGAAGACCATCACCCTGCTGGGGTAGGACCTGGTGGCATCCTCGGTCAGCTCAGTAGCCAGGCGATAAGGATCAGGGCTGGCACGGCCAACGCCGATGCCAGTAGCCTGCCAGAACGCCGCTCACAGAATCCTCCAGCCGCAGTTGATGATGGGAGTGACGGCCAGACCAGCGCAGGGTTTTAGCGGTGTCTGCCCGCGTCACTGCGGGGGGTCGTTCGGTGAGTGAGGCTAGTCGAGGTGGTCGACGAGCTGCTCAGCGATGCCGGTGTAGGTCGCCGGTGTGAGGGCCATCAGCCGGGATTCGGCCTCCGGGGAAAGCCCCAGCCCGGAGACGAACTCCTGCATCCTGGCCGCATCAACGCGCTGTCCACGCGTCAGTTCCTTGAGCCGTTCGTAGGGGTCGTCCATGCCCGGAACTCCGGCGATCCCCTCAGCCCGCATGACCATCTGGACCGCTTCACCGAGCACTTCCCAGTTGGTGTCGAGATCCGCCGCCAGAACTGCAGCAGCGACGTCGAGCCGGTCAAGTCCCTTTGCCACATTCGACAGGGCGAGGAGGGAATGACCAAACGCGACACCTATGTTGCGCTGCGAGGAGGAATCGGTGAGGTCGCGCTGCCACCGTGAGGTGACGAGCGTGGCACCGAGCACGTCGAGGAGGGAGCAGGAGATTTCAAGGTTCGCTTCGGCGTTCTCAAACCGGATCGGATTCACCTTGTGCGGCATGGTGGAAGAACCGGTGGCACCTTCGACAGGAACCTGCGCGAAGTACCCGATGGAGATGTAGCTCCACACATCGGTGCAGAAGTTGTGGAGGATTCTGTTGAAGCGGGCCACGTCGGCATAGAGCTCGGCCTGCCAGTCGTGGGATTCGATCTGGGTGGTGAGCGGGTTCCAGGATAGCCCCAGTCCTTCGACGAAGCCCTGCGACACCCGCTGCCAGTCGGCGTCGGGAACCGAGGCATAGTGGGCTGCGAAAGTGCCGGTCGCGCCATTGATCTTGCCCAGGTACTCGGTGCCTTCGATGCGTTTGAGCTGCCTGTCGAGGCGGTGAGCGACGACGGCGAGCTCCTTGCCCAGGGTGGTGGGGGTGGCAGGTTGGCCATGGGTGCGGGACAGCATGGGAACTGCAGCGGACTCCCGTGCCATCCCGGCGATCTGACCGGTCAACGATCGGGCAGCCGGAAGCCACACGTTTTCGACGGCCCCCTTGACTCCGACGGCGTAGGACAGGTTGTTGATGTCCTCGGAGGTGCAGCCAAAGTGGACCAAAGGTTTGAGCTCGGCGATGCCGAGATCGGGGAGTCGCCGACCGATAAAGTACTCAACCGCTTTCACATCGTGCACTGTGACGCGTTCCAACTCGGCGAGCTCGGCGACTGACTCGCCGTCGAATCCGGTCACGATGGCACGCAACGCCACCTCCTGGTCGGAAGTGAGAGGGGCGGTTCCCGGCAGTACAGCGTTGCGGGTGAGGTGGATCAGCCACTCCACCTCAACGTGCACGCGGTCCCGGTTGAGGGCCGCCTCGGAAAGATAGTCAACCAGCGGTGCCACGGCCCCGCTGTACCGGCCGTCCAACGGTCCGAGAGTCAGCGGAAGGCCCGACGGGGTTGAAGTCGACGCGAGATGCACCCTAGAAATATCAGCCATACCACCGATCATTTCATGATCCGGCTGATGCTAGCTGTCGGATGACCTTTCCTCCCCACCGTAAGGCGCACTGTGCCTGCACACATACGGGTCACACCAGCCCGGGGCGACCGGGCCCGGGGGTAGCGTTCACGGCAATAACCCTGCGGTCCAGGACCGGCAGGTCGCGACAGCCAGGAGGAATGGTGACGACGGTGGCGGACTGGTCGTGCGAACCCTGGGCGGTGGACAGTTCAACTGCCGCCGCACTCAGCTCCCATCTGTTGCGCCAGGCAGAGCTGGTGGAGGAGATTGCCTCCCGGCTGGCGGGAGGCGGCGCACTGGAGTGGGATTCACCGGCCGGGCGAAACTTCGGCGAATATGTGCTTGCCCAGGCGGTTGGGGTGCGGCGGGCAGGGGGTCTGCTGCGGGAGGCCGCGGCACAGGTGGGGTCGTTTGCCTTGGAGCTCAGGAGCCTTGAATACAACGCCCTTCGTGAACAGTTGTGAGTACCGCTGCGGACCTGACCCCTATCGGGCCGCCATCCGACCCGGAACCGGGTGGCATCACGGTGCGGGGCGGGGTGGGAAGTATCCGCTTCCAATGGGACGAGCTGCGGCAAGGATCTGTCCGGCTGGGGCTCCTGGCGGACGAGTTGAGGGAGGCCCTGCACTTCTGCGGAGACCTGCAATGGCGGCTACAGCTGCTTCTCAAGGGGCAGGAGGCCGCGGTGCGGGGCGCCGGGGACGCCGCGGTTGCTGCCATGGACACAGCCCGGATGGCCCTTGGCCGCAGTGATGATGACCTGCGGGACACCGCCCAGCGGATCGAATGGTGCAGGCTTTCCTATGAGAGTTCAGAAGCCCTCACCCAGCTGGCCACCGCGGCAGCCCGGAAAGCTGTGGGGGAGATCGAACGCGGCCTGCACCGGGCCATCGATCTAGCCAACGCGGGCAATTTCGCCGAGCCGGCGCCGATCAGCGTGGAATGTGTGTCGGCACCGGAACGGCTCACTCTGGACGGGTCGGTACCCGCCCTGTTGCAACGGGTCGACGCCGTCAAGGCTGAAGGCCCAGGAGTCTTCGAGGTGCTGAAGGTGCAGGGCACCGGTGGCCCGGTCTACGTGGTGGTGCTTCCTGGCACGCAAGGCTCCAACCCCGCAGCGAGCAGCAACCCCTTCGACCCAACGGGCGTGGTCGAGGCGGTGCACCACGACAGCGTCTTCGTTGCTGACGCGGTTCGTCGCGCCCTCTCCGACGCGGGAGCCAGACAGGGGGACAGCGTGATGATGGTCGGTTACAGCCAGGGTGGAATGCACGCAGCGAACCTGGCGCAGGATCAGGGCATTGCCGATGACTTCAACCTGCAGCTCGTTCTCACTGCAGGTGCTCCCACCGGACGCGAACCCTCCGGCGGCGGGACGTCCCTGCAGCTGGAACACGCCGATGACTGGGTGCACCAGGTGGACGGCACCCCGAACTCCGACGAGCGGGACAGGGTGACGGTAACGTTGCGAAACCCGGTGGCAGAGGTGCAGGACGGCGACGAAGGCCTCGGTGCTGCGCACAAGCTGGGCACGTATCTGGACGGCGCTGAGGCGGTGGAATCCAGCGCCCATCCGTCGATCGTCGCATCGGTGGGCGTGCTGAGGGCGGCAATCGGAGTCGGAGCCTCGGCGGAGCGGCACGTGTTCAGGGCCCAGCGGCGGCTGCCGGCCGGTGGGGCGAAACCAGGGACAGGACGCCAGGCCCGGGTCCCAGGCATCACGCGGGTTCCTGAGCCCCGGCCGGACCGTTAGGCCCGCTATCGGCGGGTGCCGGTGAGGGATCCGGCCACCATCGAGACAACGCTGATAATGAGTGAGCCGAGAACCGCCGACCAGAAGAAGTCGTCAACCGAGAACTGGATAGGGGTGAAGGACGTCAGCCAGGCGGTGAGCATCAGCATTCCCGCGTTGATGACGATGGTGAATAGCCCGAGGGTGAGGATGGTGAGCGGCAGGGACAGTAACGCGACAATAGGCCGCACCAGGGCATTGACGATGCCGAACACGAGACCCACAAAGAGGTAGGAAAGGACCACTCCGGTCGTGTCCCCGGTGGATGAGGCGGACCCCACCTCGATGCCGGGGAGCAACCAGGCAGCGACAAAGAGCGCCAGCGCATTGATCAGGATGCGGACAATGAACTTCAGCATCCCTCAATGCTGTCATAAGGGTCCGCTCCTGCCCAGCGATAAGCTGGAGCCATGACTACACCAGAGCGCCAGGGCGACGACGCCGGGGCACAGGACCTTCCCATTCATCCCCGCAGCGTGCTGGGCCGTCTGCCCCGCTATGCGGCAGGCAAACCTCCGGTCGTTGTGGAGGGTCTGCAGAGCTATAAGCTCTCCTCCAACGAGAACCCGCTTCCGCCGCTCCCGTCGGTGCTGGCAGCAATCGCGTCCCAGACGCACATCAACCGGTACCCCGACCCGATGACCAGCGCCCTGCGAACGGCCCTGGCATCGTTTCTTTCAGTTCCCGCCGATGACATTGTGGCCGGCGCGGGAAGCCTTGGCGCCCTGAACCAGGTCCTCGCCACTTTTGCGGGCCAGAATGACTATGACGCAGCCGACGAGGTGATTTACCCCTGGCGGTCCTTCGAGGCGTACCCCATTTGTGTTGGACTGGCTGGCGCCGCAGGGGTGCAGATCCCGCTGAATCAGGACGGCACCCACGACCTTGACGCAATGCTGGCGGCGATCACCGACCGCACCCGCGTCATTCTGCTCTGTACCCCGAATAACCCAACCGGGCCCATCCTCACGGAGGCCGCCGTCAGCGCGTTCCTACAGCGCGTGCCGGCGCACATCGTGGTGGTGATTGACGAGGCCTATCAGGAATTCGTCAGGGACACGGACGCCGTGGACGGGCTCGCCATGTACCGGGAGCACCAGAACGTTGTGGTGTTGCGCACGTTCTCGAAGGCTCACGGCCTCGCCGGGCTTCGCGTGGGCTACTCCGTCTCGCAGCCGGAGCTGACCCAACACCTGCGGGTCAGCGCCGTGCCCTTTGCTGTCTCCCAGATCGCTGAACAGGCGGCAGTGACGTCGCTGGAGCACTTTGACGAGGTCGCGGAGCGCGTCCAGGGCATTGTCGATGAGCGCACCCGGGTGGTTCAAGGCCTACGCTCCCTCGGCTGGACGGTCCCGAACGCCGAGGGGAACTTTGTCTGGCTGGCACTGGGAGAACGGACGCCTGAGTTCGCGGCGCTCGCGGAACAACGGGCGCTGTCGGTCAGAGCGTTTGGCGTCGAAGGTGCCCGGGTAAGCATCGGAGAGCCCGAAGCGAACACCCGATTCCTCGAACTTTGCTCAACCTACGGCAGTGGTCCGGGAGTCTCATAGAACGTCACAAATGGGCCGCACACGATCGCGTGGCTAGTGTGGACTGAGTACATGCAGAAGAGGGCATGTCCCAGTAAAGCATTCCATCTGGGGTATATATCGACGGTAAGGAAGTACCCATGGACGTTGCGCAATCGACTTCCGGACTTGACCTGGACAGCGGCTCACACGGACGGGATCCCTCACAAGACGTTCAGGAAATGGTCCAACTGCTGACCGAGGACGGCCTCCTGGTTCCGGAGTCCCGGTTCAGTGCCTACGCTCCCGACCCGTCGACCTACGAGGGCCTCTACCGGGACATGTACCTAATCCGGCGGTTTGACCAGGAATCGACTGCTCTGCAACGGCAGGGCCAACTCGCCCTGTGGGTGCCGCTCACCGGCCAGGAAGCCGCCCAGATCGGTTCGGGTCGGGCGATGCAACCAGCGGACTATGCGTTCCCGACCTACCGGGAGCACGGGGTGGCGCTGACCAGGGGTGTCGATCTCCCCGACGTGCTGCGACTGTTCCGCGGCGTGACCAACGGCGGCTGGGATCCCCGGAAGCACAACTTCCAGCTCTACACTCTGGTCCTGGCAGCCCAAACCCTGCACGCGGTTGGCTACGCGATGGGTATCCAGCGCGATCGTGCAGCCAATCCCGCCACCCCGGCGGCGGCCTCGGTCGCCTACTTCGGCGATGGCGCAAGCTCGGAGGGCGACGTCCACGAAGCGATGGTTTTCGCCGCCTCGTTCAATGCCCCGGTGGTGTTCTTCTGCCAAAACAACCATTGGGCCATCTCGGTTCCCTCTGACGTCCAGACCCGGGTCCCCCTGGCACATCGCGCAGCAGGCTATGGTTTCCCCGGCATCCGGGTCGACGGAAACGATGTCCTCGCCGTCAACGCGGTGACTGCCTGGGCGCTTGACCATGCCAGGCAGGGCAGGGGCCCCGTCCTGATCGAAGCCTTCACCTACCGGATGAGCGCCCATACCACCGCCGATGACCCCACCAAATACCGCGCATCGGCTGACGAGGAGCCCTGGGTGGCCCGCGACCCGCTGCTCCGGCTGGAGACCCATCTCCGGGCCAATGGCACCGGGGACTCCTTCTTTGAGTACCTTTCGGCGGAGGCCGACGCGCAGGCGACGCGGCTCCGCAGCGCCGTCCTCGCCATGGAGGCACCCGACCTGAGCCAACGTTTCAACACTGCCTACACCGAACCGCATCCCTTGGTCCAGGAAGAACTGCGGCTCTGGCAGGACTACGAGGCCGGTTTCGTTGCAGAGACCGAAGGGGGCAACTAGATGCCGGTCATGACAATTGCCAAGGCCATCAACGAAGGGCTCAGAGCTGCTCTGGAGACAAGCCCGGCCACCCTGCTGATGGGCGAGGATATTGGTGCCCTTGGAGGCGTCTACCGGGTCACCGAGGGGCTGAAAGCCGAGTTCGGAGCGGACCGCGTCGTCGATACCCCGCTGGGTGAATCGGGGATCATCGGGACAGCGATCGGGTTGGCCCTGCGGGGTTACCGCCCCGTCTGCGAGATCCAGTTCGACGGTTTCGTTTTTCCCGGCTTCAACCAGATCACCACCCAGCTAGCCAAGATGCATGCCCGCAGCGACGGGATGCTGCGCGTCCCCGTGGTGATCCGGATTCCCTATGGGGGTGGCATCGGCAGCGTTGAACACCATTCCGAGTCCCCCGAGGCCCTCTTCGCCCACACCGCGGGGTTGCGCATCATCACCCCGTCGAACCCGCAGGATGCCTACTGGATGATCCAGCAAGCCATCGACTGCGACGACCCGGTGATCGTGTTTGAGCCCAAGCGCCGCTATTGGCTCAAGGGTGAGGTCGATCTGACCACGCCACCGGGGAATCCTTTCGCCGCCCACGTCCTTCGCCAAGGAACTGACGCCACGGTAGTGGCTTACGGGCCGCTGGTCCCGGTGGCGCTCGCCGCTGCCGCTGCCGCCGCCGAGGACGGGAACAGCGTCGAAGTGATTGACCTCCGCTCGGTGTCGCCCATGGATTTCGACACCGTCACCGCGTCAGTCCAAAAAACCGGGAGGCTGATCGTGGCCCACGAAGCGCCAACCTTCGGTGGAATCGGCGGCGAACTCGCCGCCCGTGTCTCGGAGCGCGCTTTCCTTTCACTGCAGGCACCCGTGATGCGTGTTGGCGGCTTCCACCTGCCGTATCCGGTAGCCCGCATGGAAGAGCAGTACCTACCGGACATCGACCGCATTCTCGAATCCCTCGACCGCGCCCTGGCCTACTAGAGGAACCCATGACACTGAATACGTTCAATCTCCCCGACGTCGGTGAGGGTCTCACCGAAGCCGAAATAGTGCAGTGGAAGGTCAAGCCCGGCAGTGTCGTGGCGATCAACGACGTCATCGTCGAGATCGAAACCGCCAAGTCACTGGTTGAACTGTCCTCCCCCTACGCCGGCGTCGTCGCTGAACTGCTGGCCACGGAGGGTGAGACGGTCGACGTCGGCTCGGCCATTATCTCGGTCGCTGACGGCGACGATGACGTGCCGGCGCCGCAGATGCCCGGCGAACTGTCGACACCACCCTCCACTCCGACCCCAACCGCGGTCCAGCCCGACTCAGCGGTTACCCACCCTGGCGAACCGGGCCCCCTGGTAGGGACCGGGCCCAAGGCGGACGCAGTCAAGCGCCGGCCGCGGCGGTCGAGCACCGAATCGGTCATGCCCGCGACCACTGCCCAGCCCGTGACCACCGAATCGGCGCCGCTGCCCTCCCGGGTTCTCGCCAAGCCGCCCGTCCGGAAGGCTGCCCGCGACCTCGGAATCAACCTCGCCGACGTCGAGGGGACCGGCCGCTCCGGTGAAGTCACCAAACGGGATCTCCTGAGCTATCAGGCCCAACGGGACGCCGAACAGGACGGAGCAAATACGTTCTGGGATGCGGCACGGAAGCCTCAGGAGCAGCGGATCGAGCGCGTGCCGGTGAAAGGTGTACGGAAGGCGACGGCCAAAGCTATGGTCGAAAGCGCCTTCTCTGCGCCACACGTCAGCATTTTCGTTGACGTCGACGCGTCACGCACCATGGAATTCGTCAAGCGGCTTAAAGCTTCGCGGGACTTCGAAGGAATCAAGGTGTCACCTCTCCTGATTCTGTGCAAGGCGGTGATCTGGGCTGCCGCCCGCAACCCGTCGGTCAACGCCACCTGGGCGGGTGATGAAATCCTGGTCAAACACTTCATGAACCTGGGTATCGCCGCAGCCACCCCCCGGGGGCTCATGGTCCCGAATATCAAGGACGCGCAGAACCTTTCATTGAAGGAGCTCGCCGTCGCCCTCAATGAGCTGGCGACCACCGCCCGAGCGGGAAAGACACAGCCAGCACAGATGCAGGGCGGTTCACTCACCGTCACCAACATCGGTGCTCTCGGAATCGACACGGGTACGCCGATCATTAACCCCGGGGAGGTTGCCATCGTCGCGTTCGGCACCATCAAGCAGAAACCCTGGGTGCTGGACGGCGAAGTGATCCCACGCTGGATCACTACCCTCGGGGGATCGTTCGACCACCGGGTGGTCGACGGCGACCTCAGCGCGCGCTTTATGGCCGACGTCGCGTCCATCCTCGAGGAACCCGCCCTGCTCCTCGACTGACGGCGTGCTCTAGGCTGGGACACTATGGCAAAAAACCCTAGACAGCGCCCCACTCCCGTCCGCCCGGGCAACAGCCGCGCGGACAACGAAAGCACGAACCCGGCGTCCGCCGGCTCCTACCTGAAGCGGCTGCTGCCCATGCTGCTGGCCGCCTTCATCGGGTCAAGCCTGCTCCAGCTCCTCTTTCCCGAGCTGAACTTTGTTGTCCGGCTGCTGATTCTTGCCGTCCTGTTGCTGGCCGTCTCCGTGGTTCTGGACCGGTTGCGCACCCGCAACCGGTAGGTTCCGCTTACGCATGGTTGGCCTCGATCGCTTCCCGCAGGATCGGGGCGAGCCGCTCGACGCCCGTGACGATGTCCTCACTGGAAACGGCGCTGAAGGCAAGCCGTAGTTTGTTCGACGGCTCATCGGACGGAGTGAACGCGGCGCCTGGGATGAACACCACACCAGCGTCGATGGCCTTGTACAACAGCGGGTAGGTGTCGATCCCCTCGGGTAACGTGACCCAGACGAAAAAGCCGCCATCCGGCCGTGTCCAGGTGACCGACGGCGGAAGGTGCTCCTCCAGGGCGCCCAGCAAGGTGGAGCACCGCTCGCTGTACAGGGCTCGGGTCGTCTCAAGATGCCCCAGCCAGTCGTAGTCGCTAAGGTAGGCCGAAACCAGCATCTGCGTCAGCGGAGACGGGCAGAGGACCACAGCTTCGCAGGCCAGGTAAAACCGCCGGTGCAGGTGCTTCGGGACCAGTGCCCACCCCAGTCTCACGCCGGGGGCGAAAATCTTGGAGAAGGACCCCAGGTAGATGACGTCGTCGGGGTTGCCTTCCCGCATCGGGGTAAGCGGTTTGCCATCGAAGCGGAGTAGCCCGTAGGGATTGTCCTCAAGGACCAGGATGTTGTTGGCCTTGCAGATGTCGACGATGCTCTGGCGGCGGCTGGCTTTGAGGGTGATTCCGCTGGGGTTGTTGAAACTCGGGATGGTGTACAGCGCCTTGATGGTGCGGCCATCGGCCTGGAGCTCGGTAATCCGCCGCTGCAACTCCTCGGGGACCAGACCGTCGTCGTCCATCGCCACGGCCTGGACGTCCACCTGGTAGGCCTCGAACGTGTTCAGGGCTCCCACATAGGTGGGGTCCTCGCAGAGGATCACGTCGCCTGGGTTGCAGAAGACCTTGGCCGCGACGTCCTGGGCGGACTGCGACCCGGTGGTGATCACCAGATCTGCTGGATCGGCGTCGGTGATACCTTCGGCCGCCATCACCTCGCAGATCTGGATGCGGAGCTTCTCCATTCCCTGACCGCCGCCGTATTGCAGTGCCTCCAGGCCGTGCTCGGCAACGATTCGCTGCACGGTGTCGCCGAGTTCCTTCAGCGGGAGGGACCGCAGGTAGGGGCTTCCCCCCGCGAGCGACACCAATCCGGGCTGAATCGAAATGTCGAAGACATCCCGCACGGCCGACTGTTTGATGTTTGCGGCCCGCTCGGAGAAGAGCGCCTCATGCCGGTGGGCGGAGTCCGTTGCGCGCAGCAATGCGACTTCGGTCTCGGCAGCCATGGTGGTCGGGTCAAGTTTTGCCTGTGAGTTCACTCACGCAGTCTATGGCAGGGGTTAACTAATGAGCAACGGGTGTTGCCTAGATCCAGCCTGCGTCGCGGGCCTTGGCTCCGGCCTGGAAGCGGCTGTCCGCTTTCAGGGTTTCCAGCATCCAGGCAATGTGGCGGCGGCAGGTGCGGACGTTGAGGTCGAGACGCCGTGCAATCACCTCATCCGAGTAGCCGGCGGCCAGTCCTGCGAGGATGGCCTGCTGGGTTCCGTTGAGGGGCGGGGCAGAGTCTTCCTCCACGGGGAACGGGTCGGCAAATTCCCAGGTGAAGTTGAAGACCTGAATGAAGACATTCACCAGGTTGGCGTCGCGAATCATCATCGCCGCTTTGTCGCTGCTCGTCAGTTGCCGGGCCACGACCGCTAGTTTCCGGTCAAAGATGAGCATCCTGAAGGGCACCGACGGGAGGGTGCGGAACTCGCCGCCCCCCGCGGCGATCGCCTTGACCGCCTTGCGGGTCGGCATGTGGTCGCGGGTGCTGAGGTCGTAGAGATTTCGGCGGCTCACACCTTGCTTCAGTAGATCCAGATCCTTCCTGACATTCTCTTCCTGAAAATCGGCATTCGCACCAGTCCCGGGGACGGCCATCAGGACCTGCTCCGAGACATCACGCCCGTATTCGATCAGGACACGCTGGATCAGGTGTGGATCCTCAAGAACCTCGACCGAAGCACTCGAAATGACCTCCCGCCGAGCTTCCAGGTAGAGCGGAACCAGTCCCGAGAGCTCACGACGCTTCGTGCTGATCCGGCTTCTCAGGTCCTGGACCTGCCGCTCGTCGGCGTCGACCAGGTCAGCCAGTGCGACGTCGGGCGAAATGGCAACATAGGCGTCAGGATTGGCTGCATGGGCGCTCAGAAGTTTCCGTTGGGTGAGCTGCTCCATCGCAGCGTCGATATCCCTGAGCGTGTAGCCGAGGGCTTCCGACACTCCCTGCCGGGTCCATCCTGGATGGGCGACGGCGTAGCGATAGAGCTCCAGGCATAATCCGTCAAGCATGAACATTCCTCCCCGGCATGGCGGCACGCCTGAGTGAAGCTTACCGATCCGTCGTGTCATCGGGTGCTTTAGTGTTGCATAGCGTCAGAGCAGGCAGATCGGCCTTTGTAAAAACATGACATGTCCACTTTATGACAGGGCTGCCTACCGCTGGTGCAGGGTTGCTTCCCGGTAAGCGTCCTCCCACGTCAGGCCCGGTTTATCGGGTCCACCGCGTGACGTCCCGTGTAGTAAACCCACCCCGGTCAGTCCTCTTAAGGCCATGTCCTGAACAGGGCGGTTATCTGGCTGGACAGGGGTGGAGTGGTCGGCTCATTGTTGGACTGTCGGCTCCACTCGTGCCGGCTCAGCACCATTTGCAGCCACTCGAAGGGGAATCTCGTGAAGAAGATTGTCGGCGCAGCAGCCGGACTTTTGATAGTCATCGGCATCGTCGCTCCCGCCAGCCCGGCACTGAGTGCCGGAAACTGGGAGTGGCCCAAGACAGTGGTGGCTCAAAACTGGGAGTGGCCAAAATAACTTGCTGTTGACGCCGGTCCAACCGGCGGCAACGGCACACAGCTCGCCCCAGTGGCGGTGACCAATTATCCGGAAGGAGAGTGCCATGAGTCAGCTGACTGCAGTTCGAAACGCCTCACGAACAGCTAGCAGCGCTCAATGGTGGCACCTCTCGATCTTCACCGGTGGCTTCGATGTAGCGGACGGCATCATTGAAGACCTGGTCACCCCACTGGCGGCGCAGGCTCAGTTACTGGGCACGGGCCGCTGGTTCTTCACCCGGTGTGGAGAACCAACGGTCGCCCAGATACGACTACATGTCCTCGCGAGCCCCGCAGTAATTGTCAGCCTCCAGGACTTTCTAAAGACGCTCCGGCGGAAGACCCAGGGCGCGGAACCGGTCAATCAGGACTCGGGCAGTCTCGCCCAGCTCAGTCTGACCCACCCCACCCTTGCCGAGCTGACCGTGCGCGAGCAGCTGTCGCTGCCGTTCAATGGCTCGGTTTCGACGATCCCGGAAACCGACACCGGCCGGCAGCTTGAGGCGGACCTGGTGAAGTACGGCGGTGTTGAAGGTCTGCAGCTCGCCGAGGAAATCTTTGAGCTGTCCTCCGAACTCGCCGCGTGGGCCAGCCGCCGTTTCCCAAAAATGCACAACCGCTCCGCGTTCGGAGCGCTCATCCTTTTTGACTCAGCGCGCAGCATGATGAAGGGGCCGCGGTCCGCCAGCTGGCCCGACCGGCGGCGGATTTCCTGGGATTTCTATTGGGACAGCCACCTTCGAAGCTGCACCGCCGAGCTTGGCCCCCGCGCGGCAGGCGTCCGGGAAGCCCTCACTACGCAGGTGGGCGCCCGAATCCCTGCCTTCCACGGCCTGATGGCCGCCACCGCCGCGGAATCCGCAGCCCAAAACTGGCGACGCCGGTGGTCACGCGCGGTCGACAACTACCTGTACCGCGCCGACAGGGCGCGGATCAGCCGCAGTGCCCAACACCTGACCGTTTATCAGGCGCACATGACCCTGAACAGGCTCGGCTTTACGGCACGTGAGGAAGCAGTTCTCGGACTCTATGCCCGGTCGTGGAGTATCGAACGCGAGGCATCGTCCTACCACCAGAACTAGGCGGGACGGCAACCGACCAGCAGGAAACCACGGAAGGATTTGATCACCATGGCGGCAACCAACGATGTCATCTTGGCCAGCAACGTCCGGGAGCTCAGCGAAGCCCTAGGGTGCTCGCCCGACACCCTGGAGGACATGCGCGATCTGGGAGTCCTCGCGTCCCGTGGCGAGCTGTGGGAAGTGGGTCCGGCCCGGGATTACCTCCGCGATGCCGCCTGGGCTGACAGTCTCTGGTCCTGACCCAAGCCTGGTGCGCTGCCCCGCTGTACCTCTTTGTACCGTGACCCTCCTCTGGATTGCGACGCCGGTTGGTTGGGGCCCCGACCGGTAGGCTGAGCGCATGACGACAATCCGCACAGCAGTCTTCGGTTATGGTCTCGGCGGACGCGTGTTCCACGCTCCCTTTATCCACACTGATCCCCGGTACTCCCTCGATGTCATCGTCACCTCCGACCCGGCCCGGAAAGCTGAGGCGGAGGTGCGGTATCCCGGCGTTCGCGTGGTACCGACGGCTGCCGACGCGCTGGCCCTGGCCGCTGACCTTGACCTCGCGGTCATCAGCACCCCGCCCGCCACTCACGTCCCCCTCGCCGAAGCCGCGCTGGAAGCTGGACTCGCCGTCGTTGTCGACAAGCCCTTCGTCGTTGACACGGCGGACGGCCGTCGCCTGATCGAGCTGGCTCGATCGCGCGGGAGCGCCCTGAGCGTCTTCCAGAACCGCCGGTGGGATGGAGATTTCCTGACCATTCGGAAACTTATCGCCGACGGCACCCTCGGCACAGTGCGCCGGTTCGAGTCCCGGATGGAGTCGTTCAAACCGGCGGTTTCGAAGCCCTGGAAGGGGGCAGCGGCAGGCGACGGCGGCGGCATCCTCTACGACCTGGGACCGCACCTGATCGATCAGGCGCTGCAGCTCTTCGGGCCGGCCGAACTGCAATACGCGGAACTAGCTGCGCATCGCGGCGACGGGGGACCTGACGACGACGCCTTCCTGGCCCTGCGGCATACCAGCGGCACGATCAGCCACCTCTGGATGAACGCCCTGGCGCCCCAGGCGGCACCGCGGTTCCGGGTGGTCGGTTCCGAGTCGGCGTACTCGAAGTGGGGCGTCGACGTGCAGGAGCCGTCCATCGTGGCCGGGATGCTGCCGACTGATCCCACCTATGGTGTGGAGGACGAGCTGGCCTGGGGACTTCTGGGGTTCGATGCCGCCGCCACCAAGGTCCGCACCGAGAAGGGCGCGTATCCGGAGTTCTATCAGCTGATGGCGTCAGCGGTGCTCGATGGAGCTCCGGTACCGGTTGATCCGCAGGACAGCCTTGCTGCCCTGCAGATCATCGAGGCCGCCCACCGGGGCTGATCAGACCAGTTCCCGCCAGCCGGCGAGGGGCAGACCATGCGCCTCGGACACCGAACGGTGTGCCACCTGACCGGCGGCGATATTCAGGCCCTGGGCCAGGGCAGCGTCGGACTCGAACGCTGCCCTGACGCCCCGGTTGGCCAACGCAACCGCGTACCGGAGCGTTACGTTGGTCAGCGCGTAGGTTGACGTATTGGGCACAGCGCCAGGCATGTTGCCGACGCAGTAGAACAGCGAATTGTGCACCACGAACGTGGGGTCCTGGTGTGTGGTGACATGTGAGTCCTCGAAGCAGCCACCCTGATCCACGGCGATATCCACCAAGACGCTGCCTGGCTTCATCCGTGAGACCATCTGGTTGGTGATGAGCTTGGGTGCGCGGGCACCGGGGACCAGCACGGAACCGATGACGAGGTCCGCGTCCAGGATGGCCCGCTCAATCTCGAAGGCGTTCGAGGCGATGGTCTTCACCCGTCCCGCGTACAGGGCGTCGAGTTCCCGCAGCCGTCCGATGTTGATATCGAGGATGGTGACCTCTGCGCCGGTTCCGACGGCCATGGCTGCCGCGTTGGTGCCGGCAACCCCTGCCCCAAGAACCACGACCTTGGCGGGCCGCACCCCGGGAACGCCGCCCAGGAGCAGCCCTGGGCCGCCTGCGGGGGCGGTCATGACCTGTGCCCCGACCTGCACCGACAACCTTCCCGCCACCTCGGACATTGGTGCGAGGAGCGGCAGGGCGCGGCCGTCCTGAACCGTCTCGTAGGCGATCGCCGTCACTCCCGACTCCATCAGGGCCGTGGTGAGTTCCGCCTCGGCGGCAAGGTGCAGGTAGGTGAAGAGAATCAGACCGGCGCGGAACCGGTGGTATTCCTCGGCGATGGGCTCCTTGACCTTGAGCACCATGTCAGCCCGCGCCCACAACTCGTCGGCTGACTCGACGATTTCCGCCCCTGCCGCCGTGTACTCGTCGTCGGTGATGTTCGAACCGGTTCCAGCACCCCTCTCAACGAGCACAGTGTGACCGGTAGTGCAGAATTCATGCACCCCCGAGGCAGTGATGGCTACGCGAAATTCGTTGTTCTTGACTTCCTTAGGAACGCCGACGATCACGGGGTTCTCCGTTCACTCGTTGAGATGCTGAGGGAGGCTTGTGGCCCGACTCCCAGCCTACGGACCGTTCAGGACGCAAGAACAGGAGTCCAGTGACCGCATTCCGCTCAAGGGTGGACCGAAGAGGCTGCTGTCCCAGCGGATCGCCGGGATACACGGCGCCTGCGGCATGTGACCTGACTCACTAGCACAGATCCAGGAACCATCGAAGTCGACAACTGTCGATCTTTTGCGCATCAATTGTCGTCTCGCCGTCACCGCCATTAGCATGAAGCGATGCAGGCAGACGGGGTGGACACAGCGGTGGAGACCATCGCCGCCCAGCTGAACCGGGGTCTCTCCCTGGAGGATCTGGACGGTGTCCTGCTGGCGTACAGCAGTCACCAATCAGCGGCGGACCGGGTACGGGTCAACTTCCTGCTCAGCAAGAAGGTGCCGCAGGACGTCAGTCAATGGCAATTGCAGCACGGTATTGCAACGGCCGTCAGGCCGGTCGTTCTGCCCGCTAACCCGTCGCTCGGGATGCTTGGCCGGGTTTGTGTTCCGCTGCTGGTGCGCGGGTTCCGGGTGGGTTACCTCTGGGTTCAGCAGGACTCGGAGGAAGCGACACCCCAGGCCATCCTGCGCCAGCTCCCCGGCGTGCGCGGTGAGCTGGATCGGCTGGCGTCCCTCCTGCTGGAGGGCAACACTGCAGCGTCCGAATACCGCCGCAAACGGGAGAGTACGTTCCTGGCTGCGTGTGACGGAACGCCAGGGGGTATCGACGAACTTGCCGGCTGGTCGGAGCTCCACAACACAGCTCCGTGGCAGGTGGCTGTTCTCCTCGCGCGGGGCGAACTTCCGGGACCGTTTGACCCGCAGGCGAGCCTGTTGACTCACCGTACTGCGGCCCTGCAGGCGACGGTGGGGGTGAGGTCGGTGTTGTTCAGCGCCGGAACCCCTACGGTCGCTGTCCTACTCCTGACCGGCGAGGGAGGGGCGGGGGGATACACCGAGATTCTCCGACGATACGACCAGGAACTTGCCAAACGTGAAGGCGGCGACGCCGGGACGGCCCTCCTGGGTCTCAGCGAGCAGGTCCCGGATCTTCGGGACTTGCCGGGAGCCTTCGCCCAGGCCCGCCAAGCCGTTCAGGCCAGTGCGGTCGACGGGGGGCTGGGACCAGTCACCGACTACCGGGCCACGGGGTGCTACCAGTTCCTTGCTGCGGGTGGCTGGAAACTGACGTCAACCAAGTCGGTCTACTTTGCTGAGCTGGAGGAACACGACAAGAATGCCGAGCTCCTGCCGGTCCTTGAGCTGCTCTACGACAAGAACGGATCGGTTCAGGATGTGGCGACGCAGCTTCACCTGCACCGCAGCAGCGTCTACAACCGGCTCTCCCGCATCCGGTCAATCATTGGTGCTGACCCACTCAACGGGCAGGTACGCCTTGAGCTCCATCTTGCGCTCAAGGCACGGAAATGGTCGCGTCGCCCGAGGATCTAGCCCGCCCATTTACTCGGGGACTATTTCCTTTACCCGGCCGCCCTTCTCCGTTTTCTGTGTGGCCAGCCAGTCAGTAATGTCCTGGGATTTAATCCGCCGGTGTGTTCCTCGATATTCCACCGGGATAACTCCAGCATCGGTGAGATTCCTTAAATAAGTGGGAGAAATTCCCGCCGCGGCCGCTGCCTGCGACGTGCTGAGCGTCTCCGCGGCTGACGCGGTGGTGACCGCGTCGCCGGCGGCAAACCGGAGGAGGAGGTCAACTACAGCATCGCGGGCGCCCGGCGGCAGCTTCACCGCTGTCCCGTCGACAAACACCGTGACGTCGTCATTCTCGGCGAGAGCCCGCCGTAAGGACGTCGCCTCGCCGGCCGGCAGGGCCTCGGTGGTGAGGGGAATACGGATGACCATTTCTCTATTCTGCCAAAGTTTGTCAAAAGTGGAACATTCAACCGAATTCTTTTACACCCTCGTAACACCTATCCCTTCCGCAAATGTTGTGGCGGGACTAGTGTGGGGGCACCTCATTAGAGGCAGGATTAGCAGCGCTTGAAATATCACTGGCTGGAGTGATTCCCATGGCAATATTTAATCCCTACGAATCTGATCGAACTCGTGCGCCCGCTGGCGCTGTCAGGGAACGCGACCCCGGGTTGCCGTGGTGCACTGCGTGTGACACCGGCGAGTTCCTCATCTACGAGGATTTCGTTCCCGCCCGGCTGGCAGCCAGGGAGGACGAATCTCATGCCGCCTGCGTCAGCTATTCCTGTTCGGTCTGCGGTAGGTTCAACGGGCACGAGGTTCCTGCACTCTGGAATCCCCCCAACTGGTTCTGGTACTCCTGATCGGGTCCCCGTCTGCCAAGTATTGCCCCAACCGCAGGAAAGTGGTGGTTCCACAGCGAACGTGCTGCCCGGCTACTTTTCTGCGCCCACTAGCCTCGCCTTTCGTCTAGCCCCGCCCTTTGTCAGCCTCGTCCGACGAAAGGCATCCCGCTGGCGGTGATCAACAGCGAGCCCACCGACGCCGACGCCGGTAGCTGAGCCATCAGGAGCACCGCACGCGCCGCCTCTTCCACTGGGAAGGTGGGCTCCGGGCGGCGCGAACCGTCAGCCTGCAGGGCGCCACCGCTGACGCCGATTGTTTCCATGAGCTGCGTGTGGGCGTTCCCGATGTCGATTTGCCCGCAGGTGATGCCGAACGGTCGGCCGTCCAGCTCAATTGACTTGGTGAGACCGGTGATCGCGTGCTTGGTGGTGGTGTAGGCCACCGACAGCGGGCGGGGCGTGTGAGCGGAGATGGATCCATTGTTGATGATGCGTCCGCCCTGCGGGTGCTGGGCCTTCATCAGCCGGACGGCGGCCGCTGCGCAGAGAAAAGCTCCGGTGATATTGACGGCAACGGTATGCGCCCACTCCTCGGGGTTGACCTCGTCCACCGCCCCGGCTGGTCCAAAGACCCCCGCGTTATTGAAGAGGACCGACATGGCGCCGAGTTCCGTTGCGACGTACTCAAACAGGCGTGCGACGTCGTCGGGCCGGGTCACATCGGTCGGCACCACGTGGGCCCGGGGATGACCGGCCGCCGTCTCCTCAAGAGCGGCCCGCCGCCTGCCAGCAAGCACGACGTCGAACCCCGCCGTCAGGAACTGGCGCGCCACCGCCCGCCCGATGCCCGAGCCGGCGCCCGTCACGACGGCGTTGCCGGGGTGGGTGCTCGCTGTGGCGTCCATCTGGTTCTCCTGGGTGGCGGGTTCGGTGTGCAGGACGGCCGGCCGCCTAACCATTGGTCAACCAGTCGAGCAGCCGTTCCTCGGGCCAGGTGGTGATGATCCGGTCGGCGGGTACGCCGTTCGCTTCGGCCCGTTCAGCTCCGTAGTGCAGGAAGTCCAGCTGGCCGGGCGCATGCGCATCGCTGTCGATGCTGAAGAGACAGCCGGCGTCCAACGCCAGCTGGATCAGGTCATCCGGCGGATCCTGTCGTTCCGGTCGGGAGTTGATCTCGACTGCGACATTGTTCTCGGCGCACGCGGCGAATACCACTGCCGCATCAAACTCCGACGGCGGGCGGGTGCCGCGTGCTCCCTGCACCAGACGGCCGGTGCAGTGGCCCAGGATGTTGGTCTGCGGCTGCCGGATGCCGCCGAGCATCCGCCTTGTCATCGTGGCGCGGTCGGCGCGCAGTTTCGAGTGGACACTGGCGACGACGACGTCGAGCCGCCCCAGCAGGTCGGGGGTCTGGTCGAGGGTGCCGTCCTCGAGGATGTCGACTTCGATCCCGGCGAGCAGCCGGAACCCGTCGGCGTCGTCATTGAGCCGCTCCACCAGCCCGAGCTGTTCAGTCAGACGTTCGGCGCTGAGCCCATTGGCGATAGTGAGGTTCGGTGAATGGTCAGTCAGGGCGAGGTATTGGTGGCCGAGCGTCTGGGCAGCCTGAGCCATGAGGTGGATGGGACTGCCACCGTCCGACCAGTTGCTGTGGCTGTGCAGGTCTCCGCGAAGCTGCTTCCGCAGGGACTGGCCGCCCGTAGTCAACGGCTCAGCTGATTGCTCTCGGAGTTCGGCGAGGTAATCGGGAACGGCGCCCCCCACTGCCTGGGACACTACCTCGAAGGTGCGGGCGCCGATCCCCTTCATCTTCTTGAGCCGACCGTCCCTGGCCCGGGCCAGGAGGTCAGCGGCGGAGAGGTCCTCGAGTGTCTCGGCGGCGTTGCGGAAGGCTTTGACCTTGAAGGTAGGCGCTGCCTTGCGTTCGAGCCAGAAGGCTATTTCGTTGAGCGCGTCGACGGCATCCATACTCCACCTTACAAACATCCTGGGTGACACTGCTCGTTCGCGACGTCGGGCTGTGTGCCTCGGTCTCGCGGAGGCGCTCAAATCCAGCCCTCGAACATCCCGGTGGTCCCAACGAAGGCCAGGGTTCGGCTAATGCGGGAGCCAGTGGGGTCCACCGGACCGGGAGGTCATCGAGGATGATACTCCGCGCAGCACATCCCGTGAATCCGGGACGGGCCGGACGCGGTCAGGTGGTGACGTTCAGCTCATCGGCGATGGACCGGACCGCCGCACGGAGCAGGGGGACAGCCTTTTCAGCGAAACGCTCATCGACGCGGGACGCCGGACCGGAAACCGAGATGGCGCTCGGTGTCGGGGCGTTGGGCACCGCCATGGCGAAACATCTGACCCCCAGCTCCTGCTCCTGCTCATCAATCGAGTACCCGCGCTCGCGGATGAGGTCCAACTCGACCAGCAGGTCCTCGATGGTACTCAGGCTCTTGTCGGTGGGGGTGGGCATGCCGGCACGGGCAACGATGCTGCGGACGGTGTCGTTGCTCAGTTGCGCGAGGATGGCTTTCCCGACGCCGGTGTCGTGGGTGTGGGCACGGCGGCCCACCTCAGTGAACATGCGCATCGAGTGGGGGGAGGGCACCTGGGCGATGTAGATCACCATGTCCGAGTCGAGAACGGCCATGTTCGAGGTTTCCCCGAGGCTATCCACCAGGTGCTTCAGCTGCGGACGGGCCAGGGCGCCGAGCTGCTTGTTCGCGCCCTCGCCGAGGCGAATCAGGCGGGGGCCGAGCGCGTAGCGGCGGTTGGGGAGTTGCCGGGCATAGCCCTTGGCGACCAGGGTGCGCAGCAGGCGGTGGATGGTCGGCAGTGGGAGATCTGTGGAGGAGGAGAGTTCGCTGAGGGAGACTTCACCGCCGGCGTCAGTGATGAGTTCGAGCAGCTCGAAAACCCGCTCGACGGACTGCACTCCGCCGCCAGCCGCTTTCTCAGCCATGTGACACTCCCAGCTCTTGAGCTTCCGTTGGCAGTCTTCGTCTGCGATAGGAAACCATTTTCTGACTATCCTACTTTCCACTGAGTGGAATTGGGAATCCAATGAGCTTGCGATTCCATCTGTCAGATAATTTTATCCATAATATGAAATCGGGTAGTGAAAGAGTTTGCATCGCACCTTCCCGTATCGCAGTCGCAGCAGCGGCTACCGCCGCGTGGAAATGACCGGTCCGGCGTCACCTGCCAAGATGGCTATCAACGCCCTGGACTCGGGCGCCAAGGTCTGGCTCGACGACCTTGGGGATGCAAGTGCTCCCACTTGGCACAACGTCATCGACGCCCAGCTGAACCTGTTCGACGCCGCCCGCGGTCAGCTCAGCTACACCTCCCCTGAGGGCAAGGAGTACGCCCTGCGCACCGATGTGCCACTTGCCGTTGTCGTCGCGTGTCCCCGCGGCTGTGGAATGACGTGTTCGTCTTTGCCCAGGACTATGTCGGGGTACTCCAGGGGTCGGTCCGTGCGACGGTTCTGATCGAGACCATCCCTGCGGCGTTCGAAATGGAGGAGATCCTGTTCGAGCTGAAGGACCACGCGTCGGGCCTGAATGCCGGCCGCTGGGACTACCTGTTCAGCATCATCAAGTACTTCCGCGACGGCGGCAGCGCCTTTGTTCTGCCCGGCAGCGCCCCGAGGTCGAGGTGACCGCCGCGCAACTGCTCGACGTCGCGGCGGCTGCCGGAGGCCGAGGGTTCCCGGCAGCCCTCAAGCGAGGACATCCCGCGAGGTGAACCTGCCGTAGGCGAGTGCGCCGAACACCAGGACATAGCCGGACTGGAGGAGGGCGTTCGCCGCGAAAGACGACCACTCGATCGGCTGCCGGAGCAGGTCGGCAAAGCCGAACCAGTAGTGACTCAGGAGCCAGGGATGGAGCACTTCCAGCTGGGGAAGCTGGCCCACCACCTGGGAGACCACGGAGACCACCACGGTGGCTGCCATTGCGCCGACCGGCACGTCGGTGAGGGTCGAGATGAACAGGCCAATGGCGCACAGGCCGGTCAGTGACAGGGTGACATACGCACAAATCAGCCCCGACCGCAGCAGGGACTCGCCGATGCTCACGGTGTCGCCGGACAGCAGGGTCACTGGTCCCACCGGGAAAAGGGCAGCGCCGATCAGCGTGCCAGCCAGGACGACGGCGAGCGTCGCGGCCAGACAGAAGACCACCGCTCCTGCGAGCTTGACGGCGAGAAGCCGCCCACGGCCCACCGGGGCGACCAGCAGGTAGCGCAGCGTCCCGGTGCTCGCTTCGCCGGCAATGGTGTCACCCGCCACCACGCCCACCGTCAGGGGCAGGAACAGCGGAATCGCCACAGTAATGGCTGCGACGGCCACGAACAGACCGTTCTGGGTGATCTGATCAAGGAATGCGGGCCCTCGGCCGGTGGGTGGACCCGACGTCAGCCGGACGGCCACGGCAATCAGGACGGGGATCGCGGCGAGGGCCAGGAGCAGGGCCCAGGTGCGCCGACGCCGGAACAGGATTGCCAGCTCGGAGGCCATGAACACCATCCCCGAGGCGGGGCGTTGGCTGGCCCGCTGCGCTGGCTCGTTACTGGACAACGTCAAACCCTTCCCCGGTAAGGGACACGAAAAGCTCCTCTAGTCCCACTTGGTCAACGGCAAATCCGGTCACCCGCACGTTGCCCGCAACGAGGGCGGCGACGATGGTTTCGGGTGGCACGTGGTCGGCCAGCGGCGCTGTCACGGCTGACCCCAGATGCGGTGTGTGACGGGTGGGCGTCGACTCCATTGGCTTGAGTCCCAGGCCGGTCAGTACCCGCCGGCAGTCCGCCGGGTCAGGGGTCAGCACCTCGATCCGGGTTTCCCCGGCGGCGCGCAAGTCGCTGAGCGCCCCCTGGGCGACGAGCTGGCCCGCCCGGAGGACTGCCACGTGGGAGCAGATCTGTTCCACTTCGGCCAGCAGATGGCTGGAGACGAAGACCGTGGTGCCTTCGGCTATCAGCGAGTGGACCAGATGACGCACCTCACGCGTTCCCTGCGGGTCGAGCCCGTTGGTGGGTTCGTCGAGCACAATGAGGTCCCGATGGGTCAGCAGTGCATTGGCGATCCCCAGCCGTTGCTTCATCCCGAGAGAGTAGGCCCCCACCTTTTTGTCAGCTGCCTGGGACAGGCCCACCCGTTCGAGCGCCCGGCTGGTGCGGGCGCGCCGGGTCGACGGGTCGACCAAGCGGTCCGCGGCGTCGAGGCGGTGCAGGTTGGCGCGGCCCGACAGGAACGGGTAGAAGCCCGGACCCTCGACCAGTGCTCCCACCCGGGGGAGCACCTCGGGGAGGAACCGGGGGATGCTGCGGCCCAGCACCTCGACGTCCCCGGATGTTGCCGAGGCAAGTCCCAACAGAATGCGGATCGTTGTGGTCTTGCCGGACCCGTTGGGGCCGAGGAAGCCGAAGACCGACCCCTTTGGCACTGACAGGTCAATGCCGCCCAGGACAGTCTGCCCACCAAATCGTTTGGTGAGGCCACTGGTCTGGACGACCGGCCCCTCCAGGAACGTTTCCTTGCTCACTCGCCGTCGGCAACTGCCTGGAGACGGTCGGCGGGCACCGATCCGACCAGAACCCGCCCGTCATCGGTCAGGAGGACGTTGAACAGGCGGGTCTGGAGGAGGTGGCCGCCGTCGACCGGGGTGCCCAGCTGATCGATCATGCCGGCCACGGCCGGATCAGCGGTGGCGGAGTTCCCGGCGGGGAACTCGGTGACGGTCGCCCACCCGGTGCCAGTCGCGCTGGGTTCAGCAGCATCGGTGGGTTCGGCAGGATCAGTGGGTCCCGGAGTGTCCTTGGCCTGTTTGTCGGCTGTGCGGTGCTGGGCCTCATCCGGCGCCTCGGTCACCGTGGCGCCGTCCGGCGGGGTGAAGTCGAAGGTCCCGGCTGGGGGCGCTTCGAAGGAGATGTTCGTGTAGGCAATGCTGAACGCCGGGGTGGATGCGCCGGCGGCGGCGACGCTGACCGCGAGCGGGAGCCCCGTCTCGGCGTCGACATCGATGGTGATCGACTCCATCAGGGTGTCTGCGGCCCGAGGGGTAAGAACCAGCTGGTAGGCGGCACGTCCGGCGACCATCCGGTCCGATCCGACTGCTACCTCGGTGGACGGATCGGCCTTCTCCAGGAAGAGGGCGGCGAGCCGATCCGGCGTCGGGACGTCAGAGAGCTGTTCGGCTCCCTGGTCGTGGTCCGGAACAGTTGAGTGGACCGCCGAATTTTCTTCCGAGTCGTAGAACCACAGATCGGCGCCGTTGAGGATGATGTTGCGTTCGGCCATGTCGTCGAGCACCTGCACGCGGGCCTGCGACGGTCCGTCGAGGTAGATCCTGGCCGTGTGGGGCGCGGTAAGCATCTCCAGGGCAGTGCTTTCGGGCGTCCCCGCGGCGGGGCCGTCGGACCCTGTTTCCGCCCCGGGGGCTGGGCTGATGGCTGCGCCGCCGGCCGCTCCGCCGAGCAGGGACAGGTCGGGGAGCCCAAGGTCGGAGGTCTGTTCAACGGTGCCGGAGAGCGCGTCGACCGAGTGGCTGGCCGCGAGCTCCAATACCTCGGCGGCGCTCAGATCGGGGAGATCCACCGCAGCGTTGGCGGTCAAGGGGACCACGAGAGCCCCGGCTCCAAGTACACCGGTGATCGCCACGGCTGGCATCCAGTTTCGCCACGTACGGGTCATGGTCTCTCTCCCTTGATCAGCTTGCGCCGCAATCAGAACGGGTACCTCTGGACAATACTCCCGTTTCCTGTGAATTCGATCTGAATATTCCCGTCCGCACCACCTGCTAAGGCCCCGCGGTACCCCAGCGACCGCGGGACCCGTCCCATGGCGGGACGCCGCACCTGTCGGAAACGGCGACCCACCGGGGCGGAATGCCGGGGTTAGACAGTTGGCGTGCGCTGACCTCGGGCACGTTCTTCGGGACGGAACAGATCCGTGCCTAACGTCTAGTTCAGCTAGCGGGGCCCTCAGCGGCGTCGTGCACCCATTAGATAGCCCAGCACCCCCGCGCCGACGGCGGTTCCCATGACCAGCAAGGCGGTGCCCAGCGGCCGGGTGAAGGCTCCGGCGCTGAAGGGGGTGTGAACGACGCCCGGAGGTGAGCCGACCCCGGCCGCGACGAGATCCGACCCGACGGCGATCAGCACTCCCACCATCAGGAGGCCAAGGCCCACCAGCAGGATGACTGTTGGTCCGCTGATCCTGGACCGCTTCACCTCATTGGTCATTGGCTGACTCCTTGCCCAGCCGTAGGCCAAGAGCCGTTGCACTCACCAGGAGGCCGCCCACCAGCAGGACCCCGCCGCCGATGGCGAGACCATCGGAGAAGGAGAACTCGCCGTCGAGCGCAATGACGAGGTCTGAAGAATAGGCAGTGCTCGCTTCTGCCTCGGGACCCGGGAGTTGCAGCACGATCGGGGTGACGCCGAACAACAAGGACACCCCGCCGAGGATCAGTACCGCCGCCACAACGAGAAGCCAGCCGGCGGCCGGCCGGATGGTGGAGGAACTCATGGCGCGCGCCTGCCGCGGAAGAAGCCGAAGGCCCCGGCGATCAGGACCAGGCCCAAGCCAGCAAGGCCCAGGCCGAAAATCTCGCCCGCGGTCGGCCCCGGGAGCAGCACCGCGTCCGACAGCGGCGCATAGGCGAACCAACCAAACTCGACTGGCGGTCGTGTCACGGCCGCGGTGATCAACAGAGCAAGCCCGACGACGGCTGCACCCAGCCCGCCCGCAAACACCTTCTGAGTACGGATCCAGTTCACAGTTCCCCCATCGACGCGCCGCGGCAGCAGCGACCCTGATCCAGACACTACTGCCTCCCGGCCCTAAAGAGTCGAACCTGTGAACGGGAATTGCAGCACGAACAGACGACGTGACCCAGGGTGGCGGGATGGGCCGCTACAGGCTACCCACCGGGGAGATCCGGCGCGGTACCCGCAGTACCGCGTCGAGGGCCACCGTTAGGCTTCCCGGCAACGAGGCCAGCTCGACCAGGAGCTCCTCGGTGGGTCGCATCAACTCGACCCGGCCGTCGGCAGCCCGGGTGAGAATGTCCTTCACCGGGGCCCAGTGGGACGAATCGGCCTCCGTGGTGCGATGTTGCGGATCGTGCGTGGGCGCGAGCACGGTCAGATAGAAGAACGTGTCGAAACGCTTGCTGAAGCTGGTGGGGGTGATCCAGTTGGCCCACGGTGTCAGGTCCGCAGGGGTCAACACCGCCCCCGTTTCCTCCTGCACCTCCCTGACCGCTGCGGCCAATAACACCCCTGATGCCTCCGACGGGTCGTTCCAGCCACCGGCCGCAACGCTGGTCTCCCCCCAGCAGCGCGCGTGGGCCGCGAGCAGAGCCTTGGGGGCCGGGTGGGTGCGCGCCGCCTGATGGTCGACGTCGTCCACCCGACCGCCTGGAAACACCACGGCTCCCGCAGCGAAGTCCATGCTGTGCGAGCGGTTCTGAATGAAGATCTGGTCGCCGCGCAGCATCAGGACACTGACGGCCAGCCGGGGAACCGCCGGGTCTGGGCTGGGGGATGTCCTCATGCAGCGCACTCTATCGGACCGGGGCGGCAGCGGAGGGGAGCAGGTCGCTAAGGTAGACGCATGCCAAGCCCCACTGACTCCGGCCTGATCACCAGCAGCGCCCTGGCCCGGTACCGGCTCGCGCCCAACCCGGGCCCCATGAGCCTGGAGGGCACCAACTCCTACGTTCTCGCGGCACCGGCCGGGGGAAGGGGTCGCCGGCCGGTGGTCATCGTCGACCCCGGCCCCCTGGACGAGGAGCACCTGGCCGGTCTCGCCAGCGCCGGGCCCGTTGAGCTGGTCCTCATTACGCACCGCCACCGCGACCACACCGAGGCCGGTGAGCGCTTTCACCAGCTGACCGGTGCTTCGGTGCGGGCAATGGACCCCGCACACTGCCACGGGGGAGATCCTTTGGTCGACGGTGAAGAGATCACGGCGGCGGGTGTTCGCATCAGGGTTCTCGCCACCCCGGGGCACACTTCGGATTCGGTCTGTTTTCACCTGCCCGACGACGGCGATACCGGGTCCGTCCTCACCGGCGACACGATCCTGGGCCGCGGCACCACGATCATCGACTACCCCGACGGACGCCTTGGCCCGTATCTCGACTCGTTGGCGAAGCTGAACGCGCTGGGCCGGGCTGTTGTGCTGCCCGCCCACGGGCCGGTGCTGCCGGATCTGGCGGCCGTTTCGCTGGCCTACCGGCAGCACCGGGATGAGCGGCTGGACCAGATTCGCGCGGCGCTCGCCCGCGTCGGGGCCGGTGCTACTGTGCAGGATATTGCCGACCTGGTCTACGCCGACGTCGACTCCTCGGTCCGCCGTGCCGCTGAGGCGTCGGTGGCGGCTCAGCTGGACTACCTGAGCAACCCCGGTTAGACGATCGGGTGGCGGATTACCTGAAGATGCGCGGGCGGCCCGACTGCTCCGGGACCCGTTCCGCCATGCGGTAGGCGGTGCCGCCGTCGTGCCGCTTGAATTCCAGCAGGTGCAGGAGGGACGCCAGGCAGAGTGCTATGCCGGCCATCTCGAGGGTCTCCTCGATCAGGACCAGGGCGAAGAAGTGCCAGGTCATGCCGTTGTTGTTGATCCAATAGCCCCCGATGGTCTCGACGACGACAGCGCCTGCGACGAAGGTCGCGCCCGCCAGAATGATCCCGTTGCGGACCGAGGGGGGAAGCGAGAGCACTAGCCTGAGCAGGAGAAGGACCAGCACCGCGGCGATCGCGATGCCGGGAATGATCCAGGTGAAGCCGACCTCGAACGGCAGCAGCAGGGCAATCCGGCCGCCGATCAGATCGAGACGCTCGTGGAGTTCGAGGGTTTCGTCGAGGGAGAAGAAGACGCACGCTGGCAAACAGCCACCACGATTTCCGGAATCGTGGTGCTTTGCGGGCGAAGTAGCCGGCGACCACTCCGGTGAGGATCCATAGCCCGGCGCTGAACCAGGTGGGCACGTTGATTTCCCGGCCGACATCGAAAAAGTAGAACCAGAAGTGGATTCGCTCAAAGTTCTCGGGCGTTGAGAAATGGATGGCCAGCCACAGGGCACCGCTCAGAAAGCTCAGGATAGTGACGGGGATGGCGAGGACCAGGGCCGACTTGATCAGCCGGATACGCGTCCAGTCATCGGCTGGCGTCGCATTGATGGACGGATCCTCGACGTCGAGTGGATCCGCCTTGTCCAAGGAACTGCTCATAGCTTCCCCCCCCTGATGATCGACGCCCGTTGCGTCGTTGCCAGCTTAGGGATGCTGCATGAGACGCAGATGAGAGACGCCGTGAACATCCCATCTACGAAACGGCACGCCCTGTGCCGGCCGCTCGAGGCGCGCTACCGCCGTCGCAGGCCCTGACGGTAGCACCGCGGTTTATCGGTGGGCGGCGAACGCCGTAGAGAAGCCTGGCGATTGCCCTTGACATTGACGAGGTGGAGGACCGCTGGGGGAAGGGGACGTACGCGCAGGGTGATGCCTGGTGGCAGTCGAAGTCCGAGGCCGAGAAGGCTCCGTTCGCTGTCGAAGGAGTATGAGGTGGGGCGCCGGAAAAGTGGCGGGGACGCAAACGAGTGGTGGGGCAACCACTTTGCTGCGGCCCCGCCACTATCCTGGGGCCAGTAGGGTGGAATCACCGGCCGAAAACGAGGAGCGTTGATGTCCACCGAGGAGACCAGCAGGCCCGAGACCCTGGCCGACGCAGCGGAGGAGCTCTCCGACACCGTGGCGCTGGACGTCGTCGCCCGTTTCGGGTTCGCAGTCCTGGCGGTGGTGCACATCCTGATCGGCGTCGTCGCACTGCAAATCGCTTTCGGTGGGACCGGGCAAGCCGAACCGACCGGCGCGCTGGAGCAGCTGGCAACCGGCATCGCTGGCCCATGGACCATGTGGGCATTTGCAATTGGCTGCGCGGGTCTCGCCCTGTGGCAATTCAGCGAATCTACCCTTCGCGCCCGCCGTTTACCCGTGGGAAAACGCCTGGCCAAGGCCATCTCGTCCGGGTCTCTGGTTGTCATCTACGGCAGCATGGCCCTCACGATGGCGCGGTTCGCTATCGGGAACGAACCGGATTCGAGCGAGTTCACCAGGGACTTCACGAGGTCGATGATGGCCCACCCGCTGGGCATTTCTGTGGTTCTTGTGGTGGGCGGAACCGTGCTCGGAATCGGTTGCTACTTCGTGGTGAAGGGTTTGCGGCGATCATTCAGGCCGGAGTTGCAGCACTTCGAGAACTCGCGCCGCGGCGCAGTCATCGATGCGCTAGGGGTGGTGGGTCACGTGGCCAAAGGGGCCGCCCTGATTCTGGTGGGCCTTCTATTTGCGGTTGCCGCCCTCACCAACCGGCCGTCCCAGTCAACCGGTCTGGACGGCAGTCTCAAGGCGCTGCAGGACCACCCGTTTGGCGACGCGGTACTGGTTGCGATTGCTGTGGGACTGATCTGTTACGGAATCTTCGCCGTGATTCGCGCACGGTTCGGGCGGATGTAGGGGTCAGAACTGGATTCCCCGGGACAGGCCGCCATCCACCAGGATATTGGCTCCGGTGGTCCGGCTGGATCGGGGGCTAGCCACGAACACCACTGTGTCGGCGACCTCCTGCGGCGTGCCCATCCGGTGCGTCGGGTTCAGGCCCATAGCCATGTTGTACAGCTCAGGATTCCCCTGTTCAATACTTTGCCACACGCCGCCCTCGTGGAAGGTGTTGCCGGGGGAGACCGTATTGGCCCGGATGCCCTTCTCCGCTAGTTGGAATGCCAGGCCCGCCATGTAGGCGATGAGGGCGGATTTCACGGTGCCGTAGGGGCCGGACGCGAAGTCCACCTCGCGGCCGGAAACGCTCGATATGGCGATGATCGACGCTGCGTTGCTCTGCTCAAGGTGTGGCAGCGCCGCTTTGACCAGCCGGACCGTTCCCATCAGGTCCACCCTGAGAGAAGCTTCCCAGGACTCGTCCGTGTCCGGAATGGCGAGCGCACTGACGTTGCTCACCACGATGTCGATTCCGCCGAACATCGACGCCGCATCAGCAACCCAGCGGGCGACGGCGTCGGCGTCCCCCATGTCCATGGTGGTCCCGGACACGCGGCCGGCGCTGCCCGCTAGGGCTGTCTCAGTGGCGTCGATCTCCGCGTCGTTCCGTGCGCAGAAGCCCACATTCGCGCCCTCAGCAGCGAAGGTCTCAACGATGGCGCGGCCGATGCCCTTGGTGCCACCGGTGACCAGGACAGTGAGGCCGCTGAGTTGTAGGTCCATGGTTTCTCCTAAAGTTTCTGGCTGCGGCGCCGCAGCTCATCATGTATTCCGTCAAAGGCATGGACTCGGGGGAACAGCTCTTTGGCTGCCTTGATGACCACGCTGTAGTTGGCATCCACGGCGTTGGCGATCGGCGCCAATGCGGTCTGGGTGAGGAGTTGGTACGCGTCCATCTGATGCAGGCCAAACAGGCCCTCGAACCAGCGGACCATTTCGACCTGCCCGATCCGCCAGGAATCCTCCATCGGACGGGAAGACCCGACTGTCATCCAGTGAGTATCACTTTCCAGTCTTGGCCAGGCCGGCGCACCACCTTTGATCAGTTCAACAATAATCGTGGAGTTCATGGCACCTTCGACGGCTGTGCCGCACGCTTCGCCCTCACCTTGCCGGTAGTGGCCGTCCCCAATCGAAAACAAGGCACCCTCGACATTGACCCCCAGATAGACGGTGGTCCCCGCTTTCACTTCGGGGGAGTCCATGTTGCCGCCAAACCGCTCGGGGACCAGGGAGGATCTCACCTCACCGCCTGGCGGGGCGACCCCGATGGTGCCCAGCATTGGTTCAAGGGGCAGTGCCAGCTCAAAGCCACTGTGCCGGGCCTGGAATCCTACGGTTTGCCGCGCCGTATCCACATGGTAGATCCAGGTGGTGTCTGGTAGCGGTTCCTGCAGGAATGCTGTCCGGTCGGTGCTGGTGAGACCGCCGAAAAAGGGGATGGTGGCCGACGCGCCCCACGACCGGGCCGGGGTGAGGTCAACGATGTGGATCGCCAGGGTGTCACCGGGCTCCGCCCCCGCCACATAGAAGGGGCCGGTCTGCGGGTTGACGAACCGGAGGTCAACCTTCTCGCTGGAAAGATCATCGACGCTGGTCAGGGCATGGTTGAAGGCGTCCTCGGACCATAGCTTCATAACTGTGCCCGGCTGCACTGTCATGACCGGCGCGGCGCCCCCGAAGGTATAGACAAGCTGATCCCGGCGCGGAGTGTATTCAACGGCATCCATCTCTGGATGCTATGTCGGGGGTGCGGTGCTGACAAGGGCCCCCCTCCCTGTTGACTCAATCCGGGGGTAGGGGGCCGCGGACCGGCCCGTGTACGTTGGGGCTATGCCAGTACTTGGAGCGCTCGTTCTTAATGACGGGTCAACTGTGACCCTACGGCGGGCGGATGCTGACGACGTTCCGGCGATAGTCGCGCTGCTGGCTGACGACCCACTGGGCTCGTCCCGTGATGGGGTCAACGACGGCGAGTCCCTGCAGCCCTACCTCAGGGCCTTCGCCGCGATAGACTCCGACCCCGCCCATCTGCTGCTGGTAGCGGTGAGCGTCGACGACGCCGTCGTCGGGACGCTGCAACTCACGTTCCTGCCCGGACTAGCTCGTCGGGGCTCCCTACGCGCGCAGATCGAGGCAGTCCGTGTTGCCGTCAATCATCGATCTGGTGGCTTGGGGTCAGCACTGATCACGTGGGCGATCGACGAGTCTAAGCGCCGGGGCTGTTCGCTGATGCAGCTCACCACGGACAAGTCCCGCACCGACGCCCACCGATTCTACGATCGGCTCGGGTTCACGGCGTCGCATGAAGGGTTCAAGCTCGCCCTCTAATCGAGGGGTCCAGGGGGCGGTCAGGTGGCCCGTGGTTGCCGGATGACGCAGACTGCCCCCGGGGGCAAGGCGCTGCCAGCGACGGTTTCATTTCCGGAGAGGAGATCATGCCCGGCGGACGGGACGGTCGTGGCTTCGTCGGTGTGGTTGATGACAAAGATGAACTGCTCGGTGTCCGATACCCGGGTAACGGTTTCGACGCCGTCGGGAAGGGTGAAGTGGGGCCTGATCCTGGCGGTTTCGAGGATGCCAGTGAGGTAGGACGCCAGCCCGTGGGAATCCAGTCGAGTGGACACATACCAGGCCGCGCCCTTCCCATACTCGTGACGGGTGAGGGCAGGTTTGCCCACCGCGGGGCCGGTGGCATATCGGGCTTCGACGGCGGCGCCGTCCAGCACAATGTCCTCGGCCCAAACGTCGGCGGTAGCGCCGTTGTCCAGGATGATTGACTCCGATGCGCGAAGCGGTAGCCATTCGGTGACGGTCAGGCCCAGGATCCTGCGCAACTGCCCGGGGTAGCCACCGGCGGGAACACTGTCGCGCTCGTCGACTATTCCCGAGAAGTAGGACACCACGAGCTTCCCGCCCCGGGACACGTAGCTCTCAAGGTTGTCCCGTGCGTGATCGGAGATCGAGTAGCTGGCGGGCATGAGCACGACGTCGTAGCCGTCGAGGTGGTGTTCAGGGTGTACGAAATCGACGGTAATTCCCAGATTCCACAGCACGGTGTAGAACGCTTCGATGCGCTCGCGATGGTCCAGGTCCTCCGAGGGGCGCCACTCCAGGTCCTGGGCCCAAAAGGATTCGATGTCCCACACGATGCCCACCCGCGCGTCGACCCGCGTCGAGCGGACGGCTGATAAGGATCCGAGGGAAGCTCCCAGCTGGCCCACTTCCCGCCAGATCCGTGATGAGGTGCCGTCGTGGGGCAGCATGGCCGAATGGAACTTCTCAGCTCCGAAGCGTGATGCCCTGAACTGGAAGAACATGACGGCGTCCGCACCGCGGGCCACGTGGCTGAGGCTGTTCCGGGCCATCTCCCCCGGCCGTTTGGCGATGTTGCGGGGCTGCCAGTTCACCGCGGACGTGGAGTGTTCCATCAACATCCATGGGCGTGATCCGGCGAGGGAACGGGTGAAGTCAGCATCCATCGCGAGCATGATGTGGTTATCCAGGCGCTCGGCGGCGAGGTAGTGGTCATTGGCCACCACGTCCACTTCCCTGGCCCACTTCCAGTAGTCCACCGACGGGCAATTGGTTGCCATGAAGTTGGTAGTGATGGGGGTGTCAGGGCTGAAGGACCGGATGATGTCCCGCTCCAGGACGTAGCACTCCAGCAGCGCGTCGGAGGTGAAACGTTGGAAGTCCAGTCGCTGGGATGGATTCACCACCGACGCTGACGTCTTTGGTGCGTCAATTTCGTCCCAGGCGCCGTAGCGTTGCCCCCAAAAGGTGGTGCCCCACGCTTCGTTGACTAAGTCGAGGGTGGCGTACTTGGCGCGCAACCAGGTCCTGAATGCGGCAACTGACTGTTCCGAGTAGCAATCGCTGACGGGTGCGCCGTACTCGTTGTGCACATGCCACATGCGGACCGCCGGGTGGGAGGCGTATCGTCGGGCCAACTCGGTGGTGATCCTGGCAGCGCAGGCACGATATTCAGGCGAGCTCGGGCTACCCATCCCACGGGACCCGCGCCCCAGGGTCACCCCGTCGCGGGTTATCACGCGAGCCTGCGGATACTTCTTCCAGAACCAGGCCGGCGGCGCAGCGGTCGGGGTGCCCAAGTCGACGTCGATCCCGGCATCGGCAAGCAGGCTCAGGATGTCGTCCAGGAAGGAGAAGTCGAACTCGCCCTCGCGGGGTTCCAGCAACGCCCAGGAGAAAATTCCGATGCTGACCAGGTTGATCCCGGCCTCACGCATCAGTGCAATATCCTCAAGCCAGATTTCTCGAGGCCATTGTTCGGGGTTGTAGTCGCCGCCGTAGCGGAGCGCTGAGGTGCCTCGCGGCCAGCTCCGCATTTCCACCTGGGCGTCGGGTGAACCGGCTGGCGGCTGTTGATCCTGCGACATGAAATGTACCCCTTCGACGGTGTGCGCTCTTAGTCTGGCACGGAGCAAATAAGTTCCCCCAGCCAGTCCCCGCACTGGTGGGGGCGGGCATGCTTTCCGTCCTGCTCTTCCCCCTGATCGGTCTGCTCCTCCTGGCGCCCGGCCCGCCACAAAAGGATCTATCCGACAGCACGCTTAAGCAGTGATTGAGTCGACACTTATAGCGGGTTTCCGACCGGAAACCCGCTATAAGTGTCGACTCAATCCGTTGGTGGGTGGGACGCTAGGGAGTGATCGCGGCCGCACGGGAGCCGATCCAGGCCTCCGCGCCGTCCACCTCGGCGGGGTGCACGCCGTGTCCACCCTCCCGGACAGACTGACTGACCTCGGATCCCGCGCTGTCCAGAAAAGTCTTGAGCCGCGTGACGCTGTCCAGTGGTGCCATGGCGTCAGACTCGCCGTTGAAGAGTGCGACGGCGCTGCCCGACAGATCGACGTCGACCGTCCGGTCACCCAGCGGGTACATCCCGGAGAAGGCGACGACGTCGGTCAGCACCCGGGGATGCAGGAGGACAGTAGCCAAGCCGATATTCGCTCCGTTGGAGAACCCCACGGCAATGACCTTTCGATCGCCCAGCCCGTAATGCTCCCGGGCCCAGCCGATGAAGTCGGCGACCTCACCCGCGCGGCGGACGACGTCGTCGACGTCGAACTGGCCCTCACCAAACCGGCGGAACCAACGGTTCATCCCGTGTTCCTGCACCGGGCCCCGAGGGGAAAGGTAGCCGGCGTCGGGCGCGAGCCGCTGGGCCAGGGGAAGGAGGTCGTGTTCGGTTCCGCCCGTGCCGTGGAGCAGGAGCAGCACAGGGGTGTCCTGCGCTCCCGACTCGTAGAGATGCGGCCAGTGGTGATCGGTGGTCATCCGGGCTCCTAGCTGAGGAAGGTGGCGATGGACGGGTTGTTCTCGACGGGCACGTTGATCTTGGCGACCGCGTGCGAGATGGCTTCCCGGTTGGGTTCGAGCCATGGTGGCAGCTTCAGTGAGCGGCCCAGTTCGAGGAGCGGCTCGTCGATATCGAACCCGGGAGTGTCAGTGGCGATTTCGAGCAGGGTCCCACCGGGCTCCCTGAAGTAGATCGACGTGAAGTACTGGCGATCCAGGATGGCCGTGACGGCGTAACCGCGTTCCGCCAACTCCTGGCGCCAGAGCTCTTGGGTAGCTTGGTCCGGCACCCGAAAGGCGATGTGGTGCACGGTTCCGCCGGCTACGAGGCCGCGCTCGCCACGTTGGTCGGTGACGATGTCGACGACGGTTCCCGGCTCGCCTGCGTGAGTGCTCAGCCGGTATCTGCCGTCAGTTTCGCTGAGGATGTTCATGCCGAGGTCGCGGGTGAATGTTTCGAGGCTGGCGGCGGGGTCTTCGACGGTAAGTACCGACGAGTGCTGGCCGCGGACTGCGTATTCGGCCGGGACCGAGGCGGAATCCCACGGGTTTCGGGGGTCGGAGAGCGACGACGCCACGAGGTCGATCTGCAGGCCGTCGGGATCGCGCAGCGACAGGCGCTCTTCCTCGGACGAGGCGCGGGCGATGGTCGAGTCAACCCCGATGGCCTTGAAGTGGTCCTGCCACCAGCCGAGACTTCCCTGGGGGACGGAGAACGCGGTGGTGGTGGACTGGCCGCTCCCGATCCGTCCACTACGGATGCCTTGCCAGGGGAAGAAGGTCAGGAGGGAGCCGGGATTTCCTGCTTCGTCGCCGTAGTAAAGGTGATAGGTGCCGGGGTCGTCGAAATTGACCGTCTTCTTGACCAGGCGCAGACCCAGTCCCTTGATGTAGAAGTCAATATTCTTTTGGGGGTCACCTGCGATTGCGGTGACGTGGTGGAGCCCTTCGGTTTGTGCGGTCACAAGTTCCTCCTCGGTTAAACCAGCACGGAACGCCAGTATATACATGCAAACGCATGCACTCATAGCTTTGTTCCCCGTGCCGGTTCACTGGAGTTGTCCACACGCCCGCCGGGTGGTGGCGAATACGAGCCACCTGTCGGCATCGCCCGGTGAGACTCTTGCCTCGGACACGCTTCGATCCTTACGGATACCACTGCCTGAATAGCAGGTACGTGTTCCCAGTCGTCTGGGCGATTATCGGCTGGACTTTGCGTGGCGGGAGTTGAAGGCCGCGCTCGAGTTTGACGGCAACGTCAAATATTTCAACTATGAGCCCACTTATACTGTGCTCTTTGAAGAGCGACGGCGCGAGAAGGCGCTGGTCGAGCTGCGCTGGACCTTTTTGCGGATCGAATGGGCCGATCTCTTTAGGGAAGCTGAACTCAGGGAACGAATCCTGGCTCCGAGGGCAGGTTCTGTGACAAATCTGTTGACGGACCAATCCCAACCAGCCTACGACTCCATCAGACAGAAGCATATTTCCACATTACGAAATTATGAGCCAAGTCAGGATCACCCATGACGTACACAGTGAACTGTTCAATCCTCCTCACTGAATTGCCACTGCTGGAACGGCCGGCCGCTGCGAAAAGTGCCGGATTCGATGCCGTGGAGTTTTGGTGGCCGTTCCCCACCTCGACGCCCTCTTCGACAGAAATCCAGAGGTTCGAGGATGCCATTTCCGAAGCAGGAGTCCAGCTGACCGGTCTGAATTTCAACGCCGGAGACATGCCCGGTGGGGATCGCGGCCTAGTGTCGTGGCCGAGCCGCAGTGAGGACTTCCGCGCCAACCTGCCGGTGGTCGTTGGCGTCGGGAAGCGGACGGGCTGCAAACACTTTAATGCCCTCTACGGCAACCGGGTCGAGGGGGTGAGCGCCGAGGAACAAGACGCTCTGGCCATCGACAACCTCGTCCTTGCCGCCAACGCTGTCGCCGCGATCGGCGGAACCGTCCTCCTGGAGCCGGTCAGTGGGGCCGACCGGTACCCCTTGAAGACCGCGCAGGACGCCCTGGATGTCATCGCGGAAGTACAGTCCCGGGGCGCCGCCAACATCAAACTTCTTGCCGATTTCTACCACCTGTCAGTGAACGGTGACGACGTCGGCTCGGTCATCGAGGCCCATGCCCAGGACTTCGGGCATATCCAGATCGCCGATGCCCCCGGCCGCGGCGCACCCGGTAGCGGAGACCTCCCGTTGACCGACTGGATGGAGCGCAGCCGCGCCCTCGGCTACCAGGGAACGATCGGCCTGGAGTACAAGACCCCCTCCGCAGAGGCATTCACCTGGGTCACCACCGCAAGCGTCAAAGATTAACGTGATCAATGAGCGTGAGGCGCTCGCCGACGTCGGAGACCGACGTGCCGACGACGGCCCAGTCCCCACGCTCTAGCGCCTGCCGCATCCACCCCGCCCAGAGGTGAGTTTTGGCGGGCCGACAACTGGCTAGGCCGCCAGAGTTTGCTGCGATAGTTGCCGCCAGCGCAGACAATGTTCGACGGCGTACACGGGTTGAGGAGGGTGACCTCCGCCCGGGAGGTGATGCGTACCCCTGGGTCGCCTCGGTGAGACCCCCCTTCAGGGCGTGGACGTCGTCTCCGTTAAGTACCCCGTACTGGGGGACTCCGTCCATTGCTGGCAACGAGTGCCTCTTTATTAATGTGCTGGTGGCGGTGATGAAGGCTTCTCTAGCTCCAGTGCCCGACTCCAAGATCAGACCGGGCCGCCTTCCTCTCTTGTTCAGTCCTCGTACCCAGCCTTGACAGGAGCACCGCATGACTCGACGTAGCAGGGTTCGCCGGACCACCAGTGATGTAATGGCCGTATGCGCATCGTGATTGCACCGGACAAGTTCAAGGGGTCGCTGTCCGCCCCAGAGGTCGCCGACGCCGTAGCCGCCGGACTTCGCTCGGCAGTGGGCCCCGAGACCGTCCTGACAATCGACCAGGTGCCAGCCGCCGACGGCGGTGAGGGGACCCTCGACGCCGCCGTCGCCGCCGGCTTCTCCCTCCACATCACCACGGTGACTGGGCCAACTGGAGAACTTCTGGAGGCGCCCATCGCGATCCGCGGCACCCAGGCGGTCATCGAGATGGCGCTCGCTTCCGGCCTCGCAGTGCTGCCCGGCGGTACTCTCAACGCCCGCGGCGCCACCAGTCGCGGCACGGGCGATCTGATCCGCTTCGCCCTCGATCGCGGCTGTACCGACATCATCCTCGGGGTGGGCGGCAGTGCCAGCACCGATGGCGGGGCGGGCGTGCTGGCAGGGTTGGGGGCCAAGCTGTTCGACGACGACGACGCCGACCTCCCACCCGGCGGCGCCGCCCTCGCGTCCCTCGCCCGGATCGATCTGACCAACCTGGACCCGCGCCTGGTCACGGCCAGCATCACCCTGGCGTCCGACGTCGACAATCCGCTCCTGGGTGCCACCGGTGCGGCAGCGGTGTTCGGCCCGCAGAAGGGCGCCACAGCTGCCGATGTCGAGGAACTCGATGCGGCCCTCACCCGGTTCGTCACAATTCTCGGGGCAGCGGGCCCCGCAGTCGATGAGGTGGTCACCGCGCCGGGTGCTGGCGCGGCAGGAGGCGTGGGCTTTGCGGCGCTCGCCGTCCTGAACGCGCGCCGGCGGCCGGGCATCGACGTCGTGCTGGAGTTGACCGGATTGGCCGGAAAGCTCCGCGACGCCGACCTGGTGATCACCGGCGAAGGAAGCCTTGATGAACAGAGCCTCGGCGGCAAGACTCCGCTGGGCGTGGCGAATGCTGCCGCCGCCGCGCGGGTCAGGGCTATTGCAGTATGCGGCAGGACAGTCCTGACCCCTGAGCAGTTGGTCGCCGCGGGATTCGAACGCACGTTCGCGTTGACGGATTTGGAACCCAACGTCGAGCAGTGCATTGCCAACGCAGGGCCTCTGCTCCAACAGCTAGGGCGGGATATCGCCGCCCACCTGGGGCTGGTGCAGACGAGGTAGGGCAATCAGGTTCCGGGTGAGGACCCGCCGCGTTCACCAGGGTTTTTGTTCGTAGTGTTTCCGACGCCTACGGTGCTGCGGTGGATTATGGCTCCAACGGTTCAGTAGTGTTCTGGTATGGCTTCCCTACGAAACAGCCGCGCTGCTGCGCTCCCCGCCAAGCTTTCCCGCTCCTGGCTCCTCGCCTCGGCGGCATCCGAGGCCAACTTCGCCCCCGCCCTCACCTCGGAGGCGGACTCGGTGGTGTTCGACATGGAGGATGCGGTGCCGGCCGATGGCAAGGCGGAGGCGCGCGAGCGGGTGGTCGAGGCGCTCTCTACCGGCATGACCGCGTGGGTCAGGGTCAACGGTATCGAAACCGACTTCTGGGCTGATGACCTGGCGGCACTCTCCAAGGCCCCCGGGCTGCGCGGCGTCATGCTGGCCATGACCGAGAAGCCCGAGCAGGTCACCCACACCGCGATGCGGCTTCAGGCCGGCACTCCGGTGCTCGCCCTCGTCGAGTCGGCGCTAGGCATTGAGAATGCCACCGCCATCGCCAGCGCGCCCGGCACCTTCCGGTTGGCGTTCGGCGTCGGTGACTTCCGCCGGGACACGGGAGCCTCCGACGAGCCCATGGCGCTAGCCTACGCACGCTCCAAGCTGGTGGTGGCGTCCCGGGTGGGGCAGCTCCCCGGCCCCATCGACGGACCGACGGTCGGCGCGCTGGGAGACACCCTGCTGGAAGCCTGCAAAGTGACCGCCTCGATGGGAATGACCGGGAAGTTGTGCCTCCTGCCGGACGCCACCGACACGATCAACAGAGGCCTCTCACCGAGTGCCTCCGAGATTGTGTGGGCCCACGAACTGCTGAGTGCGCACGCCGCAGGAGCAGTGGTGGGAGACGGCTCCTACCTGCCCCGGCTGGCCCGCGCACAGAAGATCTCCTCGCTGGCCGACTCCTACGGACTGTGGAACGCCTAACCCGGCATCCCGACACACGAAAACTGCCCTGCGGGTCAGGTTTGCTGCGAGAACGCGGCGGGTCTGACCTGCAGGGCAGTTTCTTCGTGCCAGGACTACTGGTGCCGGTATTTGTTGACCATGGGGCAGTCGAAGGGGTCGCGGGCTGCTAGTCCCACCCGGTTGAGGTAGGAGACCACGGCACCGTAGGACGCGGCGACGCCGACTTCGGTGTAGGGGACCTTGAGGCGTTCACAGTGCTCGCGGACGATCAGTGCGGCCTGGCGTAGGTGTGGGCGCGGCATGTCGGGGAACAGGTGGTGTTCGATCTGGAAGTTCAGGCCGCCGAATGCGTTGTTGACAAAGGATCCGCCCTTGATATTCCGCGAGGTCAGGACCTGCTTCTGAAAGAAGTCGAGCTTGCTGTTCTTCGGGATGATCGGCATGCCCTTGTGGTTGGGGGCGAAGGACGCGCCCATGTAGATGCCAAATACGGCCATCTGGACGCCGACGAAGGCAAACGCCATCCCGACGGGCAGGAACCAGAACAGCACGCCGAGGTAGGCGCCGAACCGCATCGCGAGGAGCGCGAGTTCCACCCAGCGTCCCTGGACGGCGCCCGGGCGGAACAGGGTGCCGATGGACTTGGCGTGCAGGTTCAGGCCCTCGAAGGTGAGGAGGGGGAAGAAGAGGTAGCCTTGGCGGCGGGTGATCCAGGCGTGGAACCCCTTGGCTTTCGCTGCGTCTTCCTCGATGAAGGAGATGGTATCGATCTCAATGTCGGGGTCTTTACCCACCACGTTGGGATCGTTGTGGTGGCGGGTGTGTTTGTTCATCCACCACTGGTAGCTGATGCCGACGACGCCGGCGGCGAGGATGCGCCCGGACCAGTCGTTGGCGCTGCGGGTTTTGAAGATCTGCCGGTGGGACGCCTCGTGGGCGAGGAACGCAATCTGGGTGAAGACGATGCCGAGCACCGCAGCGATGAGCAGCTGGAACCAGGTGTCTCCGAGGAGGGCGAACCCGGTCCAGGCCGCACCCATGGCCAGCGCCAGGACAGCGAAGACGGAGACGTAGAAGCGGCGGCGGCGGTTCAGCAGCCCTTCTTTGCGTACCTGCTTCAGCAGCGTCGAGTAGGAGGCGACTATGTCGTTCGGCTTCGAAACGCGCACGCTACGGCCGGTAGTTGTAGTACTCAAGGAGTGTCCCTGCGTTGGTTTCTGCCCCCAGCAGACGAAGGGATGCTAAACCCGCGGATACCCGCAGCTTATGTGAGCTACATGTATGCAGCCTGTAAATATGCGCCACGTGGCATAGGTAGCCTGGGCTGGTTTCGCGGGTTGCCTCAGTTCCTGCGGTTGATCGCGGCGAACGCGACGGCTCCTCCCAAAACCTGCGCGAGCAGCAGTAAGGCCAGGACCATCTCCACGGCGACCCCAAAGCCCACGGCTATCGCCGCGAGGGCGGTCAGCGGGAACGATAGGAGTCCGAGGACTGCCAGCGATCTGGTGAGGACGGCGTTGTCCCTCTCATCACCGGTCTGGGTCCAGGCCCGTTCGAAGGTGGTGGTGTGCGCTGGTGTCCGGGTGATCCGCCACAGTCCGATCAGTGCCGCGACAATACCGAGGGCACCGCCGGCCAGGAGACCGAAACCCATATTTCCCGGCCCGTATTGCTGGAGCAACAGTCCGGTGGTGATGAGGAGGGCCAGTCCGATCATCACGCCGCCGAATGCCATGGCCTTCTGTTGTGGGGTGTACGTCCTAGTCGACATGGAAAATCTCCTCTACGGTGCTGCGGAAATGGCGGGCAATGGCAATGGCCAAAGGTAGAGAGGGGTCATAACGACCGGTCTCGATGGAATTAATCGTCTGCCGCGACACATTCAGGAGTTCGGCGAGCTCGCGCTGGGAGATGCCGGTGGTTCGCCGGAGTGCACTGAGTTCGTTTCTCATCGGTGACCCAAGAGGTCAAGCAGGCTTGTCATGTAGACAAGTGTGCTTGACACGCCGGCGGGTGTCAAGCACGCTTTACTTTGCAGGGATTGCGAGGAGCTGGGGGAGCTAGGGACTGGGCTGGCCCAGGGCATGGCTGGCCCAGGGCATGGCTGGCCCGGTCGGCTGCGGCCTTGACTACGGGCCCCAGTCGTTCGACGTCGTCGACTCCGATTCGCTGGGTAGGGAAACCCAGCTTGAGCGCTGCTGCGAGATCGCCGGTGTGCCGGAACGCTGGCACGGCGATGGATCCCACGTCGCCGTGACGTTCACCGAAGGCGGCCATTTCGATCAGCTCCTCGGTGGTGGACGTGAGCCCCATGTCCACCAGTGGCGCGCTCCTGATGGCCAGCGCACAGCCCAAGGACGAGCGCATGTTCTTCAGGGCCCTGCTGCTCTGGGCAATCGCGATGATCGGGATCGTGCCGGTTGCGGTGTGGTTCCTCTTTGTCCAGCTGGGAATTGGATAACCCAGCCATCAGCCTGGTCAGGGCGCTTCCGCGGGACCCGTTTAGCCGCGGAAGTGCCCTGGCCATTCATCGACGGGGATGCGTTTGATGCGCTGCACCGCTCCCGTGGTGCCCCATTCGTCGCGGCCCAGCCGTGACAGGGGTTTGAGGCGTTCCATCAGCGGATGGGTGCCGTCCAGGACTTCCTCAGCCAATGCTGCGTGAGTCACCTCGCCGAAGACGACAAAGCAATCACCGACCGGCTGCACCAGATGCAGCGTGCACTCCAGTGCTACCGGCGACTCAAAGACGCGTGGCACCGCGACGGTACGGCTCGGCTCGCGGGTGAGGCCAGCGGCGTCGAACTCACTGACCTCCCGGGCGAAATTGGTGCCGGTGGCGTTGATCTGTTCGAACAGCTGCTCCGGTGCAAAATTCACCACAAACTCGCCGGTTTCTTCAATGTTCCGCAGCGTATCTTTCCGGCCCACTGACGTGAAGGCGATGATCGGCGGGTGCACCGACGCGACGGTAAAGAACGAGTGCGGGGCGAGGTTGTCGGCCCCCGCTGCTGACCGGGATGACACCCAGGCGATGGGCCGGGGCACCACAGTCGCGGTCAGGAGCCGGTAAAAATCCTGCGCCGATGTGTCGTCCCTGCTGAAGTCTCTACGCATGTCCCGAGCCTAGCTGGCGTCTCGAAGAACCTCGGCAAGGCTCATCGCCCGCCGTCCGGTGAGGTCCTGAACCGTCGTCGTTGTCCGGGCAACCTCCCCGGCCGCGATCGCGGTATAGGTGCTGACCCAGGCGTCGAGCTGCCAGCCGGGCACGCCGAAGTGTTGCCGGGAGGCGTAGGCTTCCTCGACCGTCTCGGGTTCATAGCTGATGGTCCTGCCCGTTTCGGCGGTGATGATCGCCGCGGCCTCCTCGAGGGTCAACGCCTCCGGCCCGGTCAGCTCATACGTCCGGCCCGCATGTGCTGCTGGATCCTGGAGGACGACGTCGGCCACCCGTGCTACGTCGGCCCTAGCCACTCCGGCCACCCGGCCGTCCGCGGCGGGACCGCGGATGGCACCGCCGTCGTCGGCCAGGAACGGCAGGATGTCGAGGTACAGGTTGTCGCGGAGGAACGTGTACTCCATCCCGGAGCGTCGCATGTGCTCTTCGGTGGCCCAGTGGTCGCGGCCAAGGGTGAAGGTGGCATCCGCTGCCGCCCCCGAGAATGAGGTGTACACGATGTGCCGGACACCGGCATCCCGCGCGGCATCGACGAAGGTTAGGTGCTGGCTCACGCGGTCCGCAGCCTCGCTCGCTGACACCATGAAGAGGGTGTCGACGCCGTGTAGGGCCGCAGCGGCCGCAGCACGATCCGCGTAGCTGCACTGAGCCGCCGTCGCCCCGGCCAGCACCGGTGCCCGGCCAAGGTTCCGGACCGGCAGGCGAAGGGTGAGTCCGGCGGCCGAAAGACTGCGGGCAACGGCGCCGCCGACCGCCCCGGTGGATCCCGAGACTGCAACTAGTTTGTTCATATCCGGTCCAGCGCCAGGACTGCAGGAATTATTTCCCCGTCGGCAGGGTCCTGCGCCGCTCGCCTAGACTGGGGCATTATGCGCTTCATCAACAAATACCGTGTGCCCATCGTCTGGCTTCTGATCATTGCCATGGTGGCAAGCATTGGTGCCGGTTTCTTCGCCCAGATCCTCTAGCCGCCGGGCCGGTTGGGGTGTGGGAGCCTCCGCTCCGGGATCTAACCTCAGGGTGTGCCTTGTCCCGGCAGGGCCAGCCGCCTAAGATAGTCAGTAGGCTTAGCTTTGGCGGTGGTCGCTGATTCACCGTCCCGTTGGCTTGCACAGACCGTATCGCACGCACGCTCGGCAAGTGAGGATCATATGACTGACAAGACCTCTGACCAGTACACCTTCCAGAATCCCGTCACGCGTTTTCCTAGCATCTCTCCACCGAAGCAGGATCAGCCCGAACCCGGGCTGGACCGCGATCTGGAGCCGCAGACCGACCGCGGGGAAACGTCCTACCGGGGAACCGGCAGGCTCAAGGGCCGCAAAGCCCTCATCACGGGAGCCGACTCCGGCATCGGCGCCGCCGTCGCCATCGCGTTTGCGAGGGAGGGCGCCGACGTCGCCCTGTCCTATCTCCCCGAGGAGGAGCCGGATGCGGTGGAGGTGGCTCGCATCATCGAGGAGTGCGGCCAGAAAGCGGTCAAGCTTCCCGGCGACCTGACAGATGCAGCGTTCTGCCGGTCCCTGGTCAATGAGGCCGCCGAGCAGTTGGATGGCCTGGACATCCTGGTCAACAACGCCGGCAAGCAGATTGCCGTCGAGCGCCTTGAGGATCTTACTGACGAGCAACTGGACGAAACCTTCAAGACCAACATCTACTCGTTCTTCTGGATTACCCGGGAGGCGCTGAAGCACCTGAAGCCTGGTTCAAGCATCGTGAACTCGACCTCGATCCAGGCCTACAGCCCGTCATCTACGTTGCTGGACTACGCGAGCACCAAGGCCGCCATCAACAACTTCACCAAGGGCCTTGCCGAGCAGCTCGCACCCAAGGGGATCCGGGTCAATGCGGTCGCTCCGGGGCCGATTTGGACTCCGCTGCAGGTTTCGGATGGGCAGCCGAAGGATAAGCTTCCCGAGTTCGGCAAGGACACGCCACTGGGCCGTGCTGGCCAGCCCACTGAACTGGCCCCTGCGTATGTTTTCCTGGCATCGTCCGAGTCGAGCTATGTGGTGGGCGAAACCCTGAACGTCAACGGTGGGAAGCCTTCGCCCTAGGCGTTACCCGCCCGGCCCAAGGGTCGGGCGGTCAGCCCACAAACACGCCAATAAACCTGAAGAACACGCTCGCCGCCGCCGCGACCAGCAAGAGCGCCGCCGTCGTGCCCGTCCAGCTGCCGAGAAGGGCCCGGGCACGCGGCCCCGCTGGCAGCGCGCCGCGGAGCATATTGCGTGAGGTGAGGAAGATGGTGAGCACGATCATCGCCGCCCAGACCACTATGCAGTAGGTGCAGAGGATGCCGATGGCGAACAGCGCCTGGCTCCACAGCCAGACGGTGAAGACCATGCCGAGGCTCACCCCGACCTGTAGCGATAGCCAGTACCAGCGCGCCACCTGGGCTCCGCCGAGGAGCATGGCTCCGGTAGTGATGATCACGCTGAACGCGACAATGCCAAGGAGCGGATTGGGAAACCCCAGGAGACTGGCCTGCCACGTTTTGAAAACCTCACCGCAGGAGACAAAGGCATTGACGTCGCAGCTGGTGACATAGTCCGGATCCGCGTAGACGGCGAGCCGTTCAAGGACCAACTGGCCGGAGGCCAGCCAGCCCACCAGCCCGGTGATCACCAGCAGCAGCCCGAAGGGCCTGTCGCGCGCGAAGCGTGGTGCGGGGCTGTCCATGGTTACATCCTCGACGCATCGGCGAGCGGGTGCAAAGTGGTGGCTTCCCCTGGGCAAAGGATCACACAACTGTGCCCCGCTGGTTAACAAACCGGCGGGGCACAGTGTTGTGAAGTCCGGAGGTTAGCGGGTGGGGGTGTTGTCGTAGTCGGCCTTGTCGATGCGGCGGTGGTACCGCATGCCGGTCAGGCCGCCCAGAACAGCACCGCCGAGCGCTGCCACGAGGGCCACGATGACGGCGACGATGCCGGCGGTGGTCAGATTGCCTTCATTCAGGGGGATGCGGGGGAAGCTGTTGAGATTCGCCAGAATGTCGAACTGCCTGCCGAAGACTAACCCGAGTACCGCTACCAGCACGGCGATGATCAGTGCCCACAGCCAGACGGCGACACCCTGCTTTGCGCCGTTGAAGCGCGCCATCCGACCCGCGACATAGCCGCCGGCGAAGTAGGAGAGAAGCAGGATCACCAGCAGGACAATGGCCCCGGTGATGCCGACGGTCTGCGGATCGGCCGCCACCTGATCGGCTGCATCGTTGAGGTCGGTATTGGTGGAGAGTCCAAAGACGGCCCCCGCCGCGGCAACCAGCGCTGTCAACAGCACTGCCATGCCGGTGGCGGTGAGCCAGCCGAAGAACGCCGACCCAAACTTCATCCCGCCGAAGGTGTCCTTTTCATGCTGCAGGAGTGCAGTGCGCTCGGCCGATGTCGGGAGGGCGGGACGGTCATCGTGATCGTCGCGGTACCGGGCGTCGTCGGGGTCAGCTGTGTGGCTGACGGGCTGAGCAGTGACGGGCTGCGTCCGGGTGGATGGCGAGGCAGCCGCGCCGGCTCCCGCCCCTGCCGCTACCGCACCGGCGGTGCCGTCGGTCTCGGCCCGGCGCTGGCGGGTCGGGTCACCATCGGTGGTGCGATGCACCTCGGTGGGCTGCGAATCAGCATAGTTATGCGCCTGGGTGGCGTCGTCGTCGGTGGCAGTGCGCCGGGGGTCGACGTGGGTGTGCGCCTGGGTGGCGTCGTCGTCGGTGGCAGTGCGCCGGGGATCGACGTGGGTGTGCGCCTGGGTGGCGTCGCCGTCGTCGGCGGCGGCCGAAGTACGCCGCTCCGGTGTGCCGTCAGCATGCTTGGGGGTGAAATCGCGTGGCGAATCGTAGTCGGATGGGTCGTTCCCTGTTCCTGGCGTGCTCATGGTGCCTCCTGATTTTGGTGCCTTTAGGCTTTATCAGCAACCTTAGTGTTGCCGTGGGGTGGTAACAACCGTGGCTGGAGCACCGGCAGAGCGGTGAGAGACTTTCCCTATGGAATTTCAGATCCTGATGACCGTGCTGAGCGGCCTGCTGATTGTGGTGGGCGTCGCCGGAGTCATTGTGCCAATCCTCCCGGGCAGCATCCTCATTGTCGGGTCACTTCTGATGTGGGCCCTGGTCGTCTCCAGCACCGCGGGGTGGGTAACCTTTGGCGTCGGGGCCGCGCTGGCTGTTGCCGGGCTGCTTGCCGGCGCCGTGCTGACCGGACGGAAACTGCAGCAGCGGCAGATTCCCGGCCGGTCGGTAGTGGTGGGCCTGGTGGCCGGGGTGGTGGGGATGTTCCTGATTCCCGTGGTCGGGTTGTTCGTGGGATTCGCAGCGGGCTTGTTCGCCAGCGAATTTGCACGGCAGCGGGAATTCAAGCCGGCCCTGTCCTCCAGTGGGGCAGCGTTGAAGGCGACCGGCATCGGTATCCTCGTGGAGCTAGGCTTGGCGTTGCTTGCGGGCAGCGTATGGGTCATCGGCGTGTGGGTGCACTTCGCCACCGTCTAGGACCTACTGAACTTTTCTGTCGCCCGGGAGCAAACCATGCAGCTGGATCTCATCCTCACCAACGCCCGCATCATCACCATGGACCCGGCTCGTCCCACAGCGGGCAGCCTCGGCATCCTCAATGGGATGATTGTTGGCCTCGACGACGACCTCGCGGGCCTCGCCGCCAAGGACGTCATCGACCTGCACCACCGGGTGCTGGTCCCTGGTTTCAACGACGCCCATTGCCACACCGCGTGGTTTGGACTCACCCTGGGCGAGGTGGATCTATCCCACCTCACCGATTTGGACCGGGTCTACGCCGCGCTCCACACGGCAGCCCAATCAATGCCGGAGCCAGGTGACGACGACGGCTGGCTGGTCGCCAGCGGCTTCGACCATCACCGGTTTGGGGGACAGTTCCCCGACCGGGCCGCCCTGGACCGGGTCTCCGCCGGTCGGCCACTCTTCATCAGGCGGACGTCAGGACACGGCGGGATCGCCAATACCGAGGCGTTGCGCCGTGCCGGGGCGCTGCGGGCAGGGTTCCCCGACCCGATAGGCGGGCGGGTCGTCAGGGATGGGGCGGGGGAGCCGACCGGTCTGCTGCAGGAGACAGCTCAAGCGCTGGTCCTGGACCTGCTGCGCCCTTACCCGCGTGACGCCCTGGTCCACGCCATCGAACGCGCGACAGCCCAGTATGCCCGGGAGGGGATCACCAGTTTCAGCGACGCCGGTATTGGCGGCGGCTGGATTGGTCACGCACCGGACGAGCTGGGCGCCTTCCAGGACGCCCGGGCTGCAGGGAAGCTGCACGCACGGGCCCAGCTCATGCCTGCCATCGAGACGGTGCGGCCACCTGGAGAAGACGGCCGGGGTGGCGGCCTGGGGCTGGGGATGTACAGCGGATTCGGTGATCATCTGCTGTCCCTGGGGCCGGCGAAGATCTTCCTCGACGGCGCGCTGTCCAGCGAAACGGCGGCCCAGACCGAGCCGTACAGCACCGGAACCGCGAACAAGGGGTACCTGCTGCAGGAACCGGAGTTCCTGCAGCAGCAGATGGCCGACGCGCACCGGGCCGGCTGGTCAATAGCCGCGCACGCTATCGGTGACGCCGCGATCGATCTGGCGATCGACACCTTCACCCAGTTCCAGGCCCAGCAGTCCCAGCAGGGAAGGATCCCGCACCGGATTGAGCACGCGGCGGTGATGCGGCCGGACCAGTTGGCGGCGCTCGCCGCGCTGGGCATCGCGGTGGCACCCCAGGCCTCCTTCTTCCGTCCCATCGGCGACGCGATGGCTCATTCCTTGGGGGCGCAACGAGCGGCGTTCACCTACCGGGCCAAGTCGTTTCTCGACGCCGGTGTGTCGCTGGCGGGCAGTTCGGACCGGCCCTGCGCCGATGGGACGGCGCTGCGCTCCATCCAGGCGTATGTCGATCGGCTGACATCCAGCGGTCGCGTCTTTGGGACTGGCATGGAACGGCTCAGCGCCGGGGAGGCCCTGGGCATCTATACGGTGGGCTCCGCCGAGGCCACCGGGTTTGGTTCGGTGAAGGGCCGGCTCGCTGTCGGGATGCTCGCCGATTGCGTGGTCCTCGATGCTTCCCCGTTGGAGGTTCCGACTGGCGAGATCGCCGATATTCCCGTGATGGCTACCCTGCTGGGCGGCCGGTTCACCCATCACCAGCTGTGACCGACCGGAGGTTACGCGTCGTCTGACAGGGATAGTGCAGCGGTGATGAGGGCAAGATGGCTCAACCCTTGCGGCAGGTTGCCCATGAACTCGTGCCGGTCATCCCCGTCGATCATTTCGGACAGCAGGCCGACGTCGTTCGCGAGGGGCAACAACGCGTCCATCTGCGAGTGCGCCTCGTCTTTGCGCCCCACGTGGGCCAGCGCCGCCACCATCCAGTAGGCGCAGGCGACGAAGGTGGATTCCTCATGCTGCATCCCGCTGTACCGGTAAAGGAGTGGTCCGGAACCCAGCTCGGTGCGCAGGGCATCGATGGTTGAGGACATCCGCGGGCCGCGCTCGTAGCCGGTGATCGCGTGCAGCAGGATCGAGGCGTCCAGCTCCTCGCTACCCGGGTACCAGACGTAGCTTTGGCGGTCGGCAGACCAGCAGTTTTCCTCCACCCAGTCGCGGATCCGGTCACGTTCGGCCCGCCAGCGCTCGGCGGGGCGTTGCAGCTGGCCTGCTTCGGACAGTTTCACAGCACTGTCGAGGGCGTGCCAGCACCCCAGTTTTGACGTGGTGTAGTGGCGTTCTTCGGGGAGTTCCCAGATACCGGCGTCGCGCTGCTGCCAGGTGTCACACGCCAGATCGGCAAGGTCGGCGAGTTGGCGGGATGTGGTGGGATCCAGAACGTGGCCGGCTTCGACGTAGAGCCGCACAATGTCGAAGAGGTCGCCGAACACGCCGAGCTGGAGCTGACCCGCCGCAGGGTTCCCATCCACCACGGGGCCGATGCCCCGCCAGCCGGGAAGGTCAGGAGTGCGGGTTCCCTCCGGGGTGTCGCCATTGAGCCGGGTGAACACCTGCAGGTCGTCGCCCTGGGTACGAAGGTTTTTGAGCATCCAGGACACCGCTGCATGTACTTCCTCCCGCAGACCGGCGCGGATTAACGCGTGCAGGGTGTAGGCGGTGTCCCGCAGCCAGGCGTACCGGTAGTCCCAGTTCTTTCCGCCTGCCCTGCTCTCTGGCAGCGACGTGGTGGCGGCGGCAGCGACGGATCCGGAGGGGCTGTGGATCAGCAGCTTCAGGGCGAGGGCGCTGCGCAGGACCTCGGCGGCGTAGGGCCCGTCATAGCTGAATTCCCGGGACCAGGTCTGCCAGTTGGTGATGGTCCGGTCAATGCCGGCATCCACCGTGTGGGGGTCCGGGAGCGGCAGGGGTTCGTCATGGGTGGAGACGACGGCCACCAGGTGTCGCGATCCGGGCCCGGTGGTGAGCAGCCCGGAAATCGACTGGCCCTCGATCGACAGGTCGCCCTCGTTGATGCCGCGGACGCCCAGAGCGGTGCCGTTGACCCTGAGGACCGCGCCGTGATCGGTGGACTGCACCCAGGGGGAAGCGGTTTGGAAACAGTTACCCGGCCGGATGGCCCAGCGCATGGGGACGTTCCCGGTGAGGCCCTCGATCCGTCGGGCCAGCTCACCCCAGGGGAGCCGGCCCGCCACGCCTGTGTTCAGCGAATCGGTGACTCGCACGGTCCCCGATCCGGTGGTGTACGTAGTGGAGAGGACGTTGGTGCCCTCGACGTAGGCCCGGTGGGAAGTGAACGGCTCTGCCGGACACAATTCCAGCGCACCGCCGTCGTCGGCGTCCAGCAACCGGGCGAACGGCGGGGCAGAGTCGAGGTCCGGCGTGGGGTACCAGTCGATGGACCCGTCGTGGGCGATCAGCGCCACAGTCCTGCCATCACCGATGGCGGCGTAGGAGCGCAGATCGACGTAGCCGTCCCGACGGTCGGCTGGGTCATTGGGGTCAGTCATTGCAGGTGGGCTAACGACCCTGGTTCTTGTAACGGGTCTTGTCGGCGCGGGTGTTCGTGTTGTTGCCCCGGCGCTGGCTCAACAGTTTGGAGGCAATGACAGGAACCAGGGTCCACAGGAGTTTTTTGATGAGCACGACGATTTCCTTCTCTGTAGGGGTCCTGTGGCATTCCCACGGGAACCCTAAGCTTACTTAGAGTTTGCGAGGAAAGAAACTTTAGGATGGCACACGGGAGTTCTAGCTGGTGTGCGTGACAAAGTCCCTCAGTGCGGCCAGCTGCGCCAGTCTGCACTCGGGCTTGAGGTACATCATGTGTCCGGCCTCATGATAGTGATGCGTGAACCTGGCCCTCATCTGATCGGTCAGGTTCATGTGGGCAAACACGTATTCTGCGGCGAAATGCGGGGTTGCGCCGTCCTGATAGCCGTAGTCCACATGCACCCGAAGGGTGGGGTTGTGGACCAGGAGACGTTCAAGGGTCTGGCTCACATCAACGGGCGCGCCCTCGAATGTTTTGTAACTCCAGGGGTGCACCCGTGCCGTCAGTACCTCGTAGGGGAGGTCGTTCTCGTAGCCGAGCTCTGCCCGGACATAGTGGTTCATGGCTGCCGCGTAGGGCCCGGTGATGGCCCGGATACTCGGATCGTCGGTCATCGCCGAGTCCTGTAGGTTGGCGGGCTGCGCCTTGAACCGACCATCAATCCGGCCGACCGCCAGACCGTCAGCGCGGAGCAGTTCGGTGGCGAACTCGCCGTACTGCCACCGCAGGTTGGTGCGGCGAATGAAGGCTTCGTCGAGGGTGGTGATTGCTGCGAGGCGGGCGACGACGTCGTCGTACTCCGCGGCGGTCAGCCGGCTGCCCTGCGTGAGGGCGTACCCGTAGTCCTTGGCGGCGAATTCCTCGGCTTCCCCGACGACCTCGGCAAGATCCCGGCCCGGATGGCGGCCGTGGAAGTGGGCGATGGCAGCATAGGTCGGAAGGTGCAGGGCGTAGGGCACATCGCTTCCGGGGAAGAACCGCAGCGTCGACATGTTGAGCACGGTGGAGATGAGCCCCAGTCCGTTGACTGCCATGCCGTAGGCATCGAAAAGACGCCCGGCGACGGCAACCGCGCGGAGGGTTCCGTAGGACTCACCGACCAGGTACTTCGGGGAGAGCCACCGGTTGTTGCGGGTGGTCCAGAGGCGGATAACCTCAGCCACCAGGTCCCGGTCCTCGATGAAGGCATGGAACTCGTCCGACTTTTCGCCCTCAACGACCCGGGAGAAGCCGGTGTTGACGGGGTCGATCATGACCAGGTCGCTGTGCTCAAGCAGGGTTTCAGGGTTGTCCACCAGGCCGAAGGGCGCAGGGGTCATGGCCCCGGTGTCTCCGGAATCCACCCGGCGCGGGCCCAGGAGGCCCAGGTGTAGCCAGATCGACGCCGATCCCGGACCGCCATTGAACGCGAAGGTGACCGGGCGCTGGTTGGCCTGGCCAGCGTCGTCAGGATCGGTGTCTTTGGTGTAGGCAACGATGAAGATTTCGGCCTTGGGCTTGAACCCGTCAGCCTTGCCGTCCTTCGTCTCCTCCCGCCGGAGGACCAGCCGACCGGTGGTGCTGGTGTACTTCAGGCCCGATCCGGTGGTGTGCTGCCGGACGGCAAAGTCGTCGGTCACTTCCTTGACCTCTTTGACCTTGTCGGGTGCTGTGGAGTCGTCGGTCGTGGAGTCTGGGGTGTCATCAGCCATGCCTAGAGCGTACAGGTAGTTATTAGAGGCAACCACCCGCTAGCGGTGTGGGGTCTGTGGCGGGGGAAAGCGAACCGGCCGTAGTTGTCGCCACTCCCAGATTGACCCCTCGTGTTCGGGTTGCTCACCAGGAGGGCGCCCCGGAACAGCTAGGTCAAGGTGGGTTTCCCATTGATGCTCCCGACTGGAACGTTCGATGGTTTTTCGTCGCCAGCCCAGCCGGTCCGGCGTTCCGGTCGCGCGAAGAACAGCGCCGCACCCAGTCCGATGAGGATGGCCGTTGCGGGGAGGAACAGTGACTCGCCCATTGCCGCGGCGTAGCCTGCCTGCAGCGACTCCGGAAGTTGCTGACCGGGCACCGCGTCGGCACCGCCGTCGCCGATGTTCGCGGTCAGGCGGGACAACATCATGGCGGCGATCGCCGAACTGCCGAGCACCGCCCCCACCTGGCGAGTGGTGTTGTAGACGCCCGAACCGGCACCCGCCGCTGACCGCGGCAGGTTCCGCGTTGCGGTCAGGGAGACCGGCGCCCAAATTCCGGCGCTCGCGAGGCCCAGCAGCGAGATGGGCAGGAGTAGCGCCCAGACCGGCACCTCGGGGGTGAGGATGGCGCCCAGCCAGAACAGTGACACGGACATGGCCGAGAATCCGAAGACGGCCATGTACTTGGGGTTTCCGCGCTGGACCATCCGCCCGACCAGGGGAGCGAGTGAACCGGAGATGATCGCCATCGGGGTGAGCAGCAGGGCCCCTTCGGTGGGGGAGAAGCCGCGCACGTTCTGCGCGTAGAGCATCAGGGGGATAGCGACGGTGGTGATGGCGAAGCCCATGGCGAAGATCGACGTGTTGCCCAGGGAAAAGTTGCGGTCCTTGAACAGGTCCAGTGGAACGAGGGGTTCCTTGCGGTTATATCTCTGCCACAGGATGAAAGCGGTGAGCAGGACCAACCCGCTGATGATCAGCGACCAGACCGATATGGGCCCGGCGATGGTGCCCCAGTTGTAGGTTTCGCCCTCCTGGATACCGAAAACCAAGCAGAACATGCCTGCGGCACTCAGGGCGACGCCAAGATAGTCGAAACTGTGGCTATTGGTTGGCAGTCGTGGCACTAGCCGGTAGGCAAGGATCAGCCCGACGACGCCGACTGGCGCGTTCACGAAGAAGATCCACTCCCAGCCGAGCGAGTCGACCAGCAGGCCGCCCAGCACGGGGCCCACCAGGGTGGCGACGCCGGCCACTGAACCCCACAGCCCCATGGCGGCACCGCGGCGTTCCGGTGGAAAGATCCGAGTGATGACCGCCATGGTTTGGGGTGTCATCATCGCGGCACCCAATCCCTGCAGGACCCGGGCGAGAATCAGCATTTCCACCGACCCGGCTAGCCCACACCACACGCTGGCCACGGTGAACACCGTCAACCCGGCGAGGTAAATGCGACGCGGACCGAAGCGGTCACCAAGCCGACCCGTGATCAGGAGGGGCACCGCGAACGCCAGCAGGTAGGCGCTGTTGACCCACACCACGCTGTCCAGATCCGCCCCCAGCCCGTTCATGATCGCCGGAATGGCGACCGACACGATGGTCGAATCCACCAGGATCATGAAGAACCCGATCACCAGCGCCCACAAGGCGGGCCAGGCGTTGATCTCGGTCTGCTCCTCAGCGGAGCGGTGTGTGGTCATTCTTTGAGGTTACTCCGGCATTGCGCACCCGTTTGCTACAGTAATTTTTGCGGGGCTTTAGCTCAGTTGGTAGAGCGTTTCGTTCGCAATGAAAAGGTCAGGGGTTCGATTCCCCTAAGCTCCACTCGCGAGGGTCTTCGACCCGTGGAAGTTCTGCTGGGGTGCGGTGGACTTACCCTTTTGGACCGTTACCTGGGTGGGGTGTGGGTTGGAGCACCAGCGCCTGCTGGCCCGCGTCCTGAAGCGTCAAACCACTGGACGCCGGCTGGGGTTTCTAGCCGTCAAGCAGGGTCTTCAATTTGTGTCACGGTTGCGTACTCCGACCGTCAGAATCGTCAGGGCAGCGCAAGCCGCTGTCGCCACTGCGGACTTCGACCGATGGCGTTGTCCGATCACCACACCAGCGAACGCCCACACCAGAGTTCCGGCGTACATGCGGGAGGAAACGCTCCTCCGCTCGGGCCCGGCAACCGCCCGCGCGCCGAGTGTGCCGAGCGCCGCGAGAAGGGCAGCTCCCGCCGCTGCGGACTTGGGCCCGGCAGGAATGATGTCTTGGGAGACGAGCATTGCGGCAAGGTTCACTCCGCATGCCGCCTGTCCCCATGCTGATAGCATTCCCGCTGCAGGAGCCGCCATCGCTACTTCCGTTGTGCTTAGCTGGTTTCTTGTTTCGGCGCGGGCGATTCGACGCCGTCCCGTCTCGGCAAGAACGGTAAGAGCAGTCAATGCTGCTTGGGCACTCCAGAATCGACCTGATCGCGCCAACGGCGCCCAGAGTCCGGTTACGGCAAAGGCACCGGCAAGGGGCCAGCCTGCCTCACGCCATATCTCCTTGGTGCGTTCGGAGGCGCGAGCCTGATAGACCGCATATCCGGTGGATGAGGCAAAAATGGGAAACCAAACTGTGAAGGTATAGGCAGCCGGCTGGATCACGTTGGGTGGCGCGTCCTCGCCGCGGAATCGTGGGCCGTAGAACGTGGGAAGAAGCACTTGAGCGGCAGCTGCCACACAGGTCAGGATCTGGCGGGTGTGATCTCCCGAGAACGCTGAGCGCACGTGGCCAAGGCGACCGGGGTCCGATGCTGTCATGACAGCTTCACCGAACGCCCACGCTATACATGGGACTAGGGTAAGCCGTCGTAGCCTGGTCGACAAGCCCCCGAAGCGTTCGTCAACAACTGATCAACACGGGCCCAAGGAGAATCTGCGCATCGCGCCCTGATTGCGCTTAGAGCTGGCTTTTCGGCCCGTGGGAAAAGTGCCACACTTCCCGTATGGAAATCGAGCAATGGTGGTCAAAACTGCAGCAGGCGACGCGTGACTGGCTGATCGCGAACAACGGTGACTTGGTGCCAGTTCCCATCGTCGACGAGATCAGGCAGGTGGGTGGCCCCGACCTGAGAGGTGTCAGCGGGGCGGGACAACCCGGTTATTTCTCTGATGAAGTGATCGACTGGGTCGAAGCAGTCGGCAACGATGAAGCACCTGGATCTCCCTGAGATGAGGCTTTCCCGCGTTCGACGAAGGCCACCTTGTATCGCCAAGCACCCCAGGCAGCAAGGCCCAGGGAGATAACCAGGCAAAGCAGCTGCCAGAACCAACCCTCGGCGGGCCAGAAGACCCAGGCGATGGTAAACAAGTAGCCCGCACCCAGAATGCTGGCGGCGAGATACAGTTTCACCCCTGGCTTCCACCCTGCCCAGTAGGCGCGGATAAGGAAGTCGGAAACAGGAGTCGATCGGACAGGTTGCAGCGACATCGCCACCCCGCCCGGGCTTGGTCCGCCCATCACATCAGTCTCGTTGGTTGAGTAGCTCAGCTTCTCGCCCGCGTAGTTGCCGTTCAGCGCGCGTGCAATGAACATCACACTCAACGCCGCCATCGCCCCAGTTGCCACCAACAGAAACGCGAAAATACCGCCCCAGAGGAGCGGCAGTAAGAGCAGGACGACGATAGCTGCCAGGCCTTCCGATGGATCCGCCAACGCGTTGGCCACGCCCCTGCTATCCCGCAGCGGTCCCATGTCGGCAAACGCGAGCGGGAAAGCGACCAGTGACATCCCGATCACAACGAGGAAAAGCACCAGCCAGATAAGTGCACACAGTGCATACCCAAAGGGCCGGGCCAGGAGCAGGAAAGAGCTCGGCGCGGATTGGTTTCGTGTTTTCAGGCTGCCCGCCATGCTCCCCATCAATCTGGCGGGCGGCTGCCCCCCACCCTAATAGAAGCATGGAAAGAGAAAACCCCCGGTACGCCGACACAGTTATCGGTCGTCCCGGGGGTGCCAGGCACGTCCGGTTAGGCGTCGACGACGATCGCCGTGACCACTGGTGTCCGGTTGTAGAACCGGCGCATCCAGGAGGCGGTGGCCCGCTCGATGACGTCCTCTGGATCGTTGTTGCCGCCGTTGCGTCCGCCGCCCGGGTTGGCCAGCGACTTCTCGATGGCGTCGGACGCCTTGTCGAGGTCATCCTGACTGCATTCGAATCCCTTGGTGAAGAACTCGAGAGGCTCGGCCACTTCGCCGGTCTTGGCATCGATGATGGCCAGAACCGTCACCGCGCCCTCCTCCGCGAGCCTGCGCCGTTCCTCCAGCGTGTCCTCGGTGGTGTGTCCTACGCTGTCGCCGTCGACGAAGACCAGTCCGGCAGCAATCTTGCCGGAAACGGTGGCCTTGCCATTGACCAGGTCAATGGTGGTGCCGTCTTCCGCGAGGATCACGTTCTTTGGGTCAACGCCGGTGGCGACGGCGATGGCCTCGTTGGCCTTCAGGTGACGCCACTCGCCGTGCACCGGCATGACGTTGCGGGGCTTGACGATGTTGTAGCAGTAGGCCAGCTCGCCGGCACTGGCGTGACCCGAGACGTGAACCTTCGCGTTGCCCTTGTGGACCACATTGGCTCCCAGCTGGGTGAGGGAATTGATGACGCCGTAGATGGCGTTCTCGTTGCCGGGAATCAGCGAACTCGCCAACAGGACCGTGTCACCCTCGCCGATGCGGATGGCGTGGTCGCCTCCGGCCATGCGGGACAGTGCGGCCAGAGGCTCACCCTGCGAGCCAGTGCAGATGAGGACCACCTTGTGATCGTCGGACTGCTGCAGCTTCTTGAAGTCCACCAGGATACCGCGGGGGATGGTCAGGTAGCCCAGTTCGCGGGCGATGGTCATATTGCGGACCATCGAGCGGCCCACGAAGGCCACCTTGCGGTGGTGCCGGTGCGCGGTGTCGATGACCTGCTGGATCCGGTGGATGTGGCTGGCGAAGCTGGACACGATGATGCGGCGGGGCGCGGTGCGGAACACCGTGTCGATCGCCGGGAGGAGGTCCTTCTCGGACGTGGTGAACCCCGGGACGTCGGCGTTCGTGGAGTCGGTCAGGAACAGGTCGACGCCCTCGGTGCCGAGCCGGGCGAAGCCGACGAGGTCGGTGATCCGACGGTCCAGCGGGAACTGATCCATCTTGAAGTCACCCGTGTGGAGGACCATTCCGGCGCTGGTGCGAATGGCGACGGCCAGGCTGTCGGGGATGGAGTGGTTGACGGCCAGGAACTCAAGGTCGAAGGGACCCATCGGCTTCCGGGCGCCCTCTTCGACCTGGATGGTCTTGGGGTTGATGCGATGTTCCTTGAGCTTTGCCTTGATGAACGCGAGAGTCAGGCGGGACCCGATCAGGGGGATATCAGCCCGTTCCCTCAACAGGTAGGGGACGCCGCCGATATGGTCTTCGTGGCCGTGGGTCAGGACGACGCCGACGATGTCCTGCAGGCGGTCCCGGATCGCCGAGAAGTCGGGGAGGATGAGGTTGACGCCGGGGTGGACTTCCTCGGGGAAGAGCACGCCGCAGTCGACGATCAGCAGTTTGCCGTTGAACTCGAACACGGTCATGTTGCGACCGATCTCGCCGAGCCCACCGAGTGCGACGATGCGCATGCTGCCCTTTGCCAAGGCCGGTGGAGCGTTCAGGGTGGTCTTGTTATTCACAGTATTTACTCGTTTTCAATTGATATGTGCGAGCTGCGGGTTGCCGCAGGGTGGCCGTGACCGGCCGAAATCTTGTGCCTTGTTTCGGCGTCGGCAGCCATGCCGGTCACCGGGTAGCGGGAGGCATCCGCTACTGCGCAATAGGTGTCCCCCGGGGATGACTGCGGAGAGTGCCGCGGTGTCATCGGGCAGGCGTTGACATGGCCTGCCGCAATGGTGAGGGAGAAGTCCACTTATTTACCTTACTGGAAGGTCAGCAACCCTGCCGTATTCAGGCGTCGAGATGACCTCGGAGCGCCTCCACCACCAGATCGTGGTCGTCCCGCTGGGGGAGACCCGAGACGGTCACGGTGGCCACCGGCCCCACACCCCGCACGTAGAGCGGGAAGGATCCACCGTGTGCAGCGAAGACTGTGGTGTCGAACAGCGGGTTGTCCTCCATCGGAGTCCCACTCAGCTGGGCGCGGAGACCAACGAGGTACGACGGCTCCTGGTATCGGGCCGCGGTGCGGGCCTTCGCTGCCGCCCACAGGTCATTGTCGGGGGTTGCGCCGGGCAGGGCCACATGGAACAGCACCTGGTTGGCCCGGCTGATGTCGATGGCGATCGGCAATCCCCGGTCGGCGCCGAGGGTGACCAGGCGCTGGCCGAGGGACAGCGAGTCGTGCAGCGTGAAACCAGGGAACTGCAGCTCGGCCATTTCGAGCTCGATCCGGGTGATGAGTTCGGACACCCGGGTGTCGGCCTGCTTCGCGGAATCCATTACCCCAACTTACTCTCCGAGGGAGGCCAAAGACCTGTCTCCCTCGGAGAGTAAGACCTGTTGCGGTTCGGGCTAGAGCCGGCAGCCGCCAAGACTGCGCTGGACGCCGTCGACCCGGTACACGAATGCGGCCATCGCTTCGCGGGTGATGTTGTCCAGTGGACGGAAGGTTCTGTCGCTCCATCCGGTGGATACGCCGGTCTGCTTCATCCAGGCGATTTCCTTATAGAACTCGGTGCCCCGTGGGACATCGCTGAACGGTGCCGTTGAGGGAGCGGTAAATCCTGCGGCTCCGCCCAGGTTGCAGGCGTCAGCCGTGTAGCGGAACATGAAGGCCGCCATCGCATCGCGGCTGATGGGCTGCAGTGGACGGTACGAACCATCGCCCCAGCCAGTGGACAGGCCCATGGCGGACATCCACGCGATTTCCTTGTAGTACAGGCTGGTGATCGGGACGTCCCGGAACGGGCTCCGCGCCGGCGCCTTGAAGGCGGGGCTCCCCGCATGCCGGTAGATGAAGGCTGCCATGGCGTCGCGGTTCATGGTGGCGGCGGGGCGGTAGGTGCCGTCCGACCAGCCGGTGGCGAGGCCCTTGGTGTGGAGCCACTCGATTTCGCCCTGGAAGCCCGACGTTGAGATGTCGGTGAACGGCCCGCCGACATCGATGGTGACGGTCGCGGCGCTCGTGGACAGTGAGTTGATGGTGACTTTGGTGCCGGCATGGGTGGTGAACGTCCTGCCTGCCTTCCATGCGTGGTTCTGTGCGTAGTAGCCGGCGAAGGGTTTGGTGGAGGGCATCAGGACCAGCGAAGCATTCGGGGCGGCGCCGCCGAGTTGAACGATTTTCACCCCGAAGTTTCCATTGACGGCCAGGGCCTTGTCGTAGCCCACCGGTGCCCGCAACTCGAGGTAATAGACTTCCTTGCTCTTCGGATCGGTAAATTTGACCGCCCGGTTGGATGCAGTGCCAGCCCAGGGTTTCAGGGTGTAGGTCTTGCGGCCCGAGGCGACGCCCACGTTGCGGATCTCGTCCCCGCGACCGAACTTGCCGTAGTCCCAGAAGCTGGAGCTGATGACGGGTGTCTGGAACCACTGGGCCGAGCCCATCAGGTCCATGGTGTCGGCATACTCACGGATGTAGCAGCCGGAACCCGAGAAGGAAGGAATATCGCTTTGGCCGTTGGTGCACTGCAGCGCATCGGCGTGCATCAATCCGAGGACGTGTCCGAATTCATGGGTCACCACGTTGGTGGTGAAGTTGCTCATCTGCGGCATCAGAATCCGACCGCTGGTGCCGTTGCTGCTCCAGCCGTACCCGAGGATGCCCCCCTGGAGTGCGGTGGGGATGAAGACGACCAGAGCGGTGTAAGGACTGTAGGTCCACCGGAGTTCGTTGGTGACCTGGTTCATGATGTCGTTGTAGGACCAGGTGGAGCGCGCCTTGGATTTGTGTTCAGCAACCTGGGAGGTGACCGACATGGAGAGCCGGTTGTTCGACATTGATTTCCAATAGTTGCTTGACACATTCACCGAGTTGACGGCATTGGCCATGGACACCGTGCTCGCACTGTCAGCGAGCTTCACGGTGACCAGTTTGACCTTGATGGTGCCTTGCCGCTGGGCGGGCACCACATTCGCCGGAACGTCCATGGGCTGCGCGGTTGCTGCGCCTTCACGCTGAAGGCCAAGCGGCTGCCCGTTGGTTTCAAAGTCGTAGCCGGGTTCGTAGGTGTGGACAGAACGCGGAGCGCCATCAGCAGGCTCGGCGATGTCCTTGCTGTCCGGGATGGCCGACGTCGGGGTGGCCGGCTCAACGACCGCCGTGCCTTCGGGGGCAAGTGATGCTTCCGGCGCTGGCTCGACGAGAGCTGATTCGGCAGGAGCGACGGGCGCGGCTGTGGCCGGCGCGGCGGTCATGGCGGGAAGGGTCGATGCCAAGAGGATCAGGCCGGTTAAGGCCGCAGCGGATCGCCTGAAGACGCGCATATGTTTTCCTAACTCAACCGGGGCGAGAGACTTGACCGCTTTGCTGCAGATCCCGGGAGGTCTTACACAAAACAGGTCCGGCGCAAACGAGCGCCGAACCTCTTTAGGTCACCCCAAAAGTATAGATTTGCGACCCCTACGGGAACCGCCCCAAATTGACAAAGGCTTTCCGAAATACGCGAAGGATTAGCGCAGGTTTTGCCTAACTCAGGACGCTTTGTCCGAGAACCACCAGTCGGACTCGTGTGCGGGCGGCATCGGTGCTGTGCGTTTGGTGCTGAGCTCGCTGACAAGGGTGGCGGGCGCGGACCGGGCGGTCGGGCGTCTGCGGGTGAGGAGCATCCGCGCGACGGCCAAAAGCAGAACAGGGATGGACACGAGGACTGCAACGGTGAGGGCGTACATGGCCAGCAGAGCGTGAACAGGCGAGCCGAACAGGCTGGCGATGAAAAAGCTGCTGCCCAGCCAGGCCCACAGCCAGAACAGGAGAACCGCGTAGACCAGCGCACGAGCACGCCGGTACTGCAACGGATAATTCATCCGCTGGTGCTCCATTCGCTTGATCCCCAGTAGTCATTGAAATCCCGCTCAAGGGGTCTCAAGATTGATCCTAGCCTCAAAGGAAGACACTTGAACGTTTTATCGTCGATAATGAAGCGTGGCCGGAAATAAAACTGAAAGAATTAGTGTCGACCGGGTGTATAGCGGGAAACTCTGGACCCGTGTCAGCTCCGTGGGGAGCACTGGGGAACGACCGTTTGTCCTGGTCTGCGGAATTGGCGTTTCCTCCCACTACTTCGAACAACTCGCACCCCACCTTGAGCAGTACGGCCCGGTGTATGCCCTTGACCTCCCCGGCTTTGGGGGAGTACCCCACAATCGCAGTGGGTTGTCGATGACCGAGTACGCCGACCTCCTAGGCGATGTCATTGACTCGCTTGACGCGCCGGACCCCGTGATTGTGGGGCACTCGATGGGCACCCAGGTGGTTGCCGATCTGGCATCGCGGCGCCCCGGACTGAGCACGATCGTGTTGATCAGCCCCGTGGTGGACTCTGAACGTCGGAAACTCGCCACGCAGGCTTGGCGGTTCGCGACGTCCAGTTGGCGGGAACCGTTCCGGGTGAAGGTCCTTGCCGTGACCGCCTATCTGTTCTGCGGGTTCAACTGGTTTTTCAGGGTACTCCCGAACATGTTGACCTACCGGATCGAGGACACAGCCGAGCGGATCCGGGCGGACACGCTCCTGATCCGGGGGCAGCACGACGCCGTGTGCCCGCCGGAGTGGATTGCCACCCTCTCCTCCCGGCTTCCAACGTCGAGCGCGTTTGAGGTTGAAGGCGCCGCCCATTCTGTGATGCATGCCCATGCCCGGGAGGTGGCGCGGCTCTGCGTCGACCACGCCGACCGGGGATCAGCGGCGCACGACGACGACGCCGTCACCCGCGTTGCAGAGCTCCCCGACGAGGGGGTGGAAGTAGCGCCACTGCAGGCGGTGGACATCCTCTCCGAAGAGCTCAAAGGGGTGGCCACCGAGGTGGCAGGAAGCGCCAAGGGCAGTGACGATCTCGTGGAAGAAGGCAGAAACCGTCAGGCTGACGCCCGCCGGGCGCTCAGGGGAGACTAGCGCGGCGTCCCTCAGGAACCTTGGAGCAGCCGGACGTGGTCAGGGTTGAGGTCCTCCACCTTGTTGACGCCGAGCAGCTGCATGGTCCGTGCGGTCTCCTTGCTGAGGATCTCGATCGACCGATCCACGCCAGCCCGTCCCCCAGCCATCAGTCCGTACAGGTAGGCGCGCCCGATCAGGGTGAAGTCGGCGCCGAGCGCCAGGGCGGCCACAATGTCGCCGCCGCTCATGATGCCGGTGTCCAACATGATGCTGGTCTTGCCCTTCAATGCGGCAGCGACGTCGGGCACCAAATGCAGGGGAATCGGGGCGCGGTCCAGTTGGCGGCCGCCGTGGTTGGACAACACGAGGCCATCCACGCCGTGGTCGACAGCCTTCTTGGCGTCGTCGACGGTCTGGATCCCCTTGACCACCAGGTTTCCCTTCCAGACGTCACGCAGCCAGTCGAGGTCCTCGTAGGTGAGGGTGGGGTCGAACATCGAGTTGATCAGGTCCGCCACGGTGCCTGAGTAGCGGGAGAGCGAGGCGAAAGCCAGCGGCTCATGCGTGAGGAAGTTGAACCACCAAGCCGGCCGGTAGGACGCATCCAGCACCGTCTTCACTGTGAGAGCCGGCGGAATGGTGAGCCCGTTGCGTACATCCCGGAGCCGTGACCCGGCAACCGCCGTATCAACGGTGACCATCAAGGTGTCGTTGCCTGCCTTGGCCGCGCGATCGATCAGCTCCATTGACCGGTCGCGGTCGGTCCACAGGTACAGCTGGAACCAATTGCAGCCATCAGGCGCCGCCGCCGCCACATCCTCGATGGAGGCGGTGCCCATGGTGGAAAGGGTATAGGGGATTCCCGCGGCCTCAGCTGCCTGGGAGCCGGCGTACTCACCTTCCGACTGCATCATGCGGGTGAAACCGGTGGGGGCAATACCGAAGGGCTGGGCCGACCGCTGACCCAGCACCGACACCGACGTGTCCACCGTCTCAACGTTGCGGAGGATTCCCGGCCGGAACTCAAGATCGAGGAAGGCACCCCGCGCCCGGCGCAGGGTGATTTCCGCCTCGGCGGCTCCATCCGTGTAGTCGAAGGGGGCGGTGGGGGTCCGCCGCTTGGCGATATCCCGCAAATCCCAGATGGTGCTGGCCCGCTTCAGCCGGGCGGCGGAGCCCAGCTCCGGCTTCCGGAACTGCATCAGCGGTGCCAGGTCGCTGACCTTCGGGATGCGTCGTTTAAGTGCTGGGGGAATCTGGGAAGGCATGCTGTCCTCGCTTCGCTCCGGGTGTGGTAGGACCACACGACTTTTGGTGGACTCTACCGTCCAGTGGACCGGCCGCGCAAGCATTTCCCTCTTCTGTCACCGTTGCCCCTCGCCTGTGGTCGGACCACTGGCTAGCATGGGGACATGCGTAACCATGAGCTCGTACTGTCCTGGATCGAGGCTGAGCTGGCGGCTGGCCGGCTCGCCGTCGGCCAGCGGCTCCCAGGCGAGCGGGCAGTGGCCGAACAGCTGAACGTCTCACGCGCCTCGGCCCGGGAGGGTATCCGCGTTCTCGAGGCGATGGGCGTAGTGCGGGCGGGAGTGGGATCCGGGCCGGGGGCCGGCACCGTCATCACCGCCAATCCGGCCGTCGCCCTCGGCTCTGCCCTCCGCTTCCATGTGGCGAGCTCGCATCTTCCCGTGGAGGACATTGTCCAGACCCGGCTGCTCCTGGAAACCTGGGCCGCCGGCCAGGCGAGGGCGGGTGCGCCTTCCATCGCCACCGCCGCAGCACTCCTCGACCACATGGACGCCCCCGGTCTGGCCACCGAAGAGTTCCTGCGCCTCGACGCGCTGTTCCATGTGGCCCTCGCCGAAGCTGCTGGCAATGTCCTCATCGGCGCCATGATGTCCTCACTGCGCGGATCAATCGAGTCGTATACCCTCCGGCTCACCAGCAGCCTCCCCAGTTGGACCACCACGGCGGATCGTCTCCGCTCGGAACACCGGGCCATCTATCAGGCGATCTTGGCGCGCGACGACGACGACGCCTCGCCGGGGCTGACTGCCTCGACGCTGATTGCCGAACATATTGAGGGCTTTTACCGAGAGGCCGGCCTGTAAATGGGTAGGCGGAACCCGTGTGATCTATTGAAGGGGAGACTGGAAAGATGAGCTCAATCGACATTCTGGAGGAGGCTTTTGGCCGGATCCCGGACGCTGTCCGCCGTGCGGTGAAGGACCTCGACGCGGATCAACTGGCCTTTCGGCCGACGCTTCCCGGCGGCCTGCGCGGGAACTCGGTGGCGTGGCTGATCTGGCATCTGGCGCGGGTCCAGGATAACCACCTGGCCGACGCTGCCAAGGTTCCGGAACTCTGGACCAGCAGGGGGTGGTCCGAGCGGTTCAACCTGAACCTCGACGGCTCTGACACCGGGTATGGGCACACCTCAGCCCAGGTGGATGAGGTACGCACCGGCTCGGCACAGCTGCTGGTGGACTACTACGATGCCGTTCACGCCCGCACCATGGGCTACCTGGCCGGTCTCGGTGAGGCCGATCTGAACCGGATTGTTGACATCTCCTGGAACCCACCGGTCACCCTCGGGGTCCGTCTGGTCAGCGTCATCGAGGACTGCTATCAGCACGCGGGCCAGGCCTCCTACGTGCGGGGGATGATGGTCTAGACTCCGCGCCGATTCACGCTAGGCCGGTCTCCCGGAGGGTGATGTTCAGGCGTCCCTTGAGGCCAAGAGCCGGGTCAGCGGTCCCCGGATGGGTTTTCAGTACCCCGTGGTACGCGAACCGGGATGCCCCGCCGAACACGAAGAGGTCCCCTGACTCGAGCTCAAGGTCGGTCCAGGGCTTGTTTCGGGTCTCGGTGTTGCCGAACCGGAAGACGCACGAGTCGCCGATGCTCAGGGAAACGACTGGTGCGGGTGACCGCTCGTCCTTGTCCTGGTGCATGCCCATCGACGCGGCGTCGTCGTAGAAGTTAATGAGGGCGGCGTCGGGCGCGTAGCGATCCGGGGCGCCATAGGCTGCTGTCACCGCATCGCGGCCCATCTCGGCCAGCCACTCAGGGAAGTCAGCTACCTGGCCGCCGCCGGCGTCGTCGGCAGTCCTGGTGTAACGGTACGGCTGCCAGTGCCAGCCCAGGCAGACGGTCTTGACCGACATCTGCGAGCCGTTCGGCATGCGCGCCGCCCGCATTGGTACAGGACCTGCTGCCCAGCCGCGGCACGCCTCCACCAACTCCCGCTGTTGGTCCAGGGTGAGCCAGCCGGAGAGGTGGACGGCGCCGGGTGCCGGGTCGGTACGCTCCCGGGGCAAGAGAGAATCCATGCCCCCTATTGTGGCCGATTCAGGTGAGAAAGGTGGGTTCAGGTGGTCCAGAACGTGAAGTCGTCCTGACTGAGTGCGAGGCGGGCGTCCACTGCCTCGTCGCGCATCCAGACGGTGCCGAGGCCGGGAGCGGTCTCCTCAACCTGCCCGCGGTACAGCACTTCGCTGTGCAGCCGCGCTTCGATGCGGTCGCCGCGCTTGAGGGAGCGCAGGCTGCGAATGCGGCTCCCGCTACCGGGGGTGGGGTCGGTCCGGCAGGGTTCGGCGTTGAGGCTGGCTGTGGGCATGGTGGTCCTCCAGGAAAGTGATGGATCGGTGGGCGCGCCAGCGACTGCCAGCTATCTAGTTATGTCAACTGCGTCAGGGGTCCGTTCTATTCCGGGCTCTGCGGTCACGCCGCGAGCAGCCGGCGTACCTCATCATCGGGCACCGGTTCGAAATGCCGGTAGGCCTGCCCCACCGAGCCGAGCGTGGGGGTGTCCCAGAGCCAGACTGCCCGATCGGCCACCGCCTGAACGCGGGGCAAGGACTGACCCAGGAAAACCGGCGCGGCAACGATCAACTCCGCCGGATGGAGGGGCCGGACCGCCTCGATTGCCGCGCGGAGGGTGGCCCCGGTGGCCACGCCGTCGTCGACCAGCACCACCGTCCGTCCCGCGACTTCCACCGGTGGCCTCCCCTGCCGGAACAGCACGTCCCGGCGTCCCAGTTCGATTCGTTCCCGCGCGGCTGCGGCCCGGAAGGTAGCCTCGCCGTCACCCGTCAGCCCCGCAATCACCCGTCCGTTGCGCACCGTGCTGAGGCTCCCGCCGATGGTGGCGACAGCGCCCATGGCCAGCTCCCCCCATCCGGGCACCCCCACTTTGCGGACCAGGACGACGTCGAGTGGGCATCCCAACGACAGCGCAATCTCGGCGGCAACCGGCACCCCGCCGCGGGGGAGACCAAGGACCAGCAGGCTGGGGGAACCCGCCAGACCGAGCAGGTCACGGGCGAGCTGGCGGCCGGCGTCCTGCCGATCGTCGAACCTGCGGGGTGCAACCGATTTGCTGCGCATCATCTGGGTCTGTTCATCCGAGGCGAAGAGTGGTAAACCGAATGTAACCCTACATTTCCGGTCAGTTCAAAGTCGATCACCGGAGGAACCAGGAGGCCCGCCATGTGTAAGCGGGGCACCACAGAACGGTCAATCAGGGCGCCGCGGCACAACCGCCGTGAGCGGGATCCAGGCGGTGCGGGATGATCAGCGCACTGCATTCCTACAGCCAGCTGTACAAGCGGCCTGGTCCCTGGTGCACCATCTACACCGACGCCAGCACAGGAGTGGGAGACTCCCTCCACGCCGACGACGCGCGACCTGACGCCATCACGGCCGCGCTGCACCGGGCCGGGGCGGACAAGACCGATCTCACGGCGGTCAGCGCCGCGCTGACTCGATCCGCGAAGGGCCTGCCGGATCCGGTGGCGCGGTTTCTTCTGGTCAATGACGGTGAGGTCCACGTCGACGAGTTCCTGCCCGGGCGGCTGGTGATGGCGGAGGTGCTCGACGTCGGGCCCGTCCCGAATCTGGTTCCGCTTATCCGGCACCGACCCGAGGAGTTCGCCTATGTGGTGGCCGAGGTGGGCCGTGACGGCGGCGTCATCCACCTGCACCACGCCAATACCTCCGACGACGAAAGCACCGAGGTGGCAGGGTCCACCGAAAACCTGAAGAAAATCCCCGGCGGTGGGGCGTCGCAGGGCGGTTTTCAGCACCGGACCGAGAACATCTGGCGTGCCAACGCCGCAGAGATTGCTGGCGAGATTGACCGGGTGGTGCGCAGCAGCCGGGCCAGGCTGCTGATCGTTGCCGGGGATATCCGTGCCCGTAACCTGGTGGCCGAACAGCTGTCGGAGGCGAGCAAAACCCTGCTGTCTGTCATCGAGAGCCACACCCGCACCGACGGTGCTGATCGGGACGCCTTCGCCCGGCAGGTGGCATCCCGGGTGGCGGACTGCATCGCCAGTGAGCAGAAGCTTCTGCTGGAACGGCTGGACAATCGGCAGGGGAGGGAACATCCCGGGTCGGTGACCGGTCTCGGCGCCGTAGTGCACGCGCTGCAGCAGGCTCAGGTGGGCACCCTGCTGGTGGAACGGTCGGCCTGGGACGAGCAACGATTACTGGCTTTGGCGGCCGAACCGTGGCTGGCCGCATCGACGAGTGAGACGGCCGGTGTTCGGTTGATCGGAACCATTCCCGCGCCGTCGGCGCTGCTCCGCGCCGCGGCGCTTACTGACGCAGACGTCGTCCTGTTCCCGTCCGGAGCGCTCGACCCGCACCGGATAGCCGCGTTGCTGCGGTGGCCGACTGGCCCGACGGCGCCAGCCACCACCGCGCCGGCCCACGCCTAACCAGACGCCGGATCTTCCTGCGGTGTTGCGTGGCGACGGCCGACGATGGTGAGCCAGAGCCGGTGCGTGGTGATCACCAGCGCCAGCCATCCGAGGCCCAGCGTGGCGGCGACCACCACGTCCGTGACCCAATGGTGACCCAGGTAGACGCGGGTCGCCGCCATCAGGAAGGTGAACAGCAGTGCGCCGCCAATAATGAGGACGCGGGTGCGCTTGCGGTGCGCGCCCAGAACAAGCAGATAGGCGATGATGCCGCTGATCACCATGGCATTGAGCGTGTGCCCGCTGGGGAACGACGGCGAGGACTCGGACGGGGGGACAGCGAACTCGAGGGGCGGTCGGAGCCGGCCGACGGCATTCTTCCCGAGAACGGTCATCAGCAGCGAACCGGCCGCCGCGACTGCCACCAGGATGAGCGGGGTGACGGCCCGACGGCTAACACATAGGGCGGTGATCGCTGCCGCGGTCAGGATGGGCATCCCCAGTGGGCCGCCCAGGAAGGTGAATCCGGTAGCAAGCGCCACCAGCACCGGGTTGCGTAGTTGCACCGCAGCATCCAGTGCGGGCTGGTCCAGGACGGCGATACCGTCCGTTTCAGCGACCGCCTCATACACCTCGGCGGAGGCGACGGCGAGGGTCACGGCGACCCCCACGCCAAGGACCAGGATCAGCAGGAGGGCCCAGTGCGGTCCGATCCAGCCCGCCAGAACCCGGACACAGCGGACCAGGAACCGGCCCACCGGGGTGGTCCAGCGAGTGTAATTTCGTCCGCCCGTAAAACGGTCCTCGTGGGATGTCATTGATCGACCTTAGCGCGGCGTCGGGCCTACGCTGGTGGGATGAATGATCAACGATCGCTGCGGAACATCGTCAGTGGTGTGCCTGCCTTCCCCGACGCCCTGCCCCAGTTCGCCACCGACGCGGCGCCCGGCTCACCGATTGACCTTTTCCTTGACTGGTTGGCGGCCGCCGTCGATGCCAGGGTGGCCGCCCCGCATGCGGTCACCGTGTCCACAGTCGATGCCGACGGGGTCCCGGATGCCCGGGTGGTGATCCTGAAGGACGTTGACGACCGCGGGTTTTCCTTCGCTAGCAGCAGCGACAGTCCCAAGGGCCGCCAGTTGCAGGGATCTCCGGTGGCTGCGCTTACCGCGTTCTGGCCAACGGTGGGCCGCCAAATCCGGGTGCGGGGTGCCGTCCGCCCTGCCGGTGCGGAGGAAAACGACGCCGATTTCCGGCGTCGTCACCCGGTGGCCCGCGCCCTGGTGCTGGCCGGTCAGCAAAGCAGTGAGTTACGCAGCCGCACGGAACTGGATGACGCCGTCGAGGCCCGGGCGCAGGCTCTGGAGGGCGACGGGCCGACGCCCGGCTCCGCCACCTGGACTGTCTACACGGTGGTCCCGGACAGCGTTGAATTCTGGCAGGCCGACCAGGAACGACGCCACTTGCGGCTGAGGTATGTCAGGGAGGGGTCCGGCTGGTCCCGTGCCCTGCTCTGGCCCTAAAGGGTGCGGCGTGTTTGTCTAGCGCCAGCGCACCTGTGCGCGTCTCCAGGTGTTCACCGGGAGGTTGGATACTGGCCACCCGGAAGTCATCGCCAGCCAACCCGGGGGTGTCACGGTGGGGGTGTGAGGATCGTGATTGTTGCCGAAACATTCCTGCCCGCCGTGAACGGGGTAACCCATTCCGTCCAAAAAATGCTGGAGCATTTCGCGTCCAGCGGCGACGAGGTGCTGGTCATTGCTCCCTCTGGTGCCGGCGGAACCGAACCGGTGGGCGGAGAAAAAGTACGCATCCATCGGCTGCCCGCTGTCCCGCTGGCCGGGTACGGGAGTGTCCGGGTGGCGCTCGGCGGTGTGGCCCGGGTGCGCACCATCCTGGCAGGCTTCGCCCCCGACGTTATCCACCTGGCGTCGCCGTTCGAGCTGGGGTGGCGTGCCGTGCGGGCCGCTGAGCAACTCGGCATCCCGGTAGTAGCGGTCTACCAAACCGATGTCCCCGGGTATGCCGCCCGGTATGGGGTGCCGTTCCTCGCGAACTGGGCGTGGCAGCGGGTGGAAAACATCCACGACGGGGCGGACAGAACGCTCGCCCCCTCCACCTCGGCAGTGGACCAGCTCCGGGGGCACGGTATCCCCCGGGTCCACCTGTGGCGCAGAGGCGTTGATACCCGGCGGTTTCACCCCCGGCATCGTGACTACACCTTCCGGGCCGCGGTGGCGCCGGGTGGGGAGCGGCTGATCGGGTATGTGGGCCGGCTCGCCGCCGAGAAGCAGGTGGAAGACCTCCGGGTCCTGGCGGACATCGAGAACGCGCGGCTGGTGATCATCGGTGACGGGCCTTTACGCGGTGCGCTGGAAGAATCGCTCCCCACCGCAGTCTTCACCGGATTCCTCGGTGGCGCCGACCTGGCCACCGCAGTGGCCAGCCTCGACCTGTTTGTGCATCCCGGTGAACTGGAAACCTTCTGCCAGACCATCCAGGAGGCCATGGCGTCCGGCGTACCCGTGGTCGCGACCGGCCGGGGCGGGCCCGTTGACCTCGTCGATGTGTCACGCACCGGGTGGCTTTACCCGCCGGGTGACCTTGCCCAGCTGCGCCGTCACGTGGTGGACCTGATCGGCGACGACGCCAAACGGCAGGCCTTCGCCGACGCCGCTTTCGCCAGCGTCCAGGGCCGCACCTGGCCGGTGCTGTGCGAGTTGCTGGTGCAGCACTACGAAGAAGTGATTGAGGAACATGCGCTGCTTCGCCTGCGGAACTGAACCTGACGCTGTGACCTACCGCCTGGCCCGGGGCGGAGCGGTCGCCTGCCCGGCATGAGTGAGCGCAGCCCGCTGTACGTTGCGCTGGGCGATTCCTTCACCGAAGGGGTAGGGGATGCGAACAAGCACCTGCCCAACGGGGTTCGCGGGTGGGCCGACCGGGTGGCTGAAAGACTGGCCAAGGACCAGCCCGGGTGGGAATACGCCAACCTCGCGGTCCGCAGCAAACGACTGCGTCACATCGCCGCTGAGCAGCTGGGCCCGGCAGTGGCCCTGCGCCCCACCTTGATCACGCTGTACGCCGGGGGCAATGACATCCTTGACGCCGGCACGTCACTGCCTCACCTCCTGGGGGCCTACGAGGACCTGGTGGCTTCTCTCGCCGCCACCGGTGCCAGGCTGCTGCTGTTCACCGGGTACGACGTCAACGTCTCACCAGCCTTGCGGTTGCTCCGCAAGCGCCACCAGCTCTACAACGACGGCGTCCGCCGCGTCGCCAACCGGTACGGGGCTGAGCTGGTGGACTATTGGGGATTCGACGCGTACGAGGACCGCCGAATGTGGGGTCCGGACCGCCTCCACATGTCGAAGGCCGGCCACAAATACATGGCAGCCCGGGTGCTTGACCTCCTTGAAGTCCAGCACTCAGTGAAGCTCAAGGTCTGGGAGCCCGCGGCGCCGAGGACGTTCAGGGAGTGGGAGACCGCGCAGCGCCGGTGGATCCATGACTGGGTGCTGCCGTTGGCTGGCCGGAAGATCCGGCGGGTCACCCTGGGTGATAACCTCCAGCCCCGGTGGCCCACCCCCGTGGTGGTGCCACCGAAGGGCGGGCTCCGCCGGTTGGTGAAGGAGCAGGGCCTACCGGCGGTGGCCGATAGCTCCGGGTGACCGCTAGCCGGCTCCGACGATCAGTAGAATCCCGGCAAACACCACCCCGGAGACGATCAGGGTGACCATGGTGTACCCGAGGATGTCGCGCATCTTCAGACCGGCGATGGCCAGTAGTGGCAACGCCCAGAACGGCTGGATCATGTTGGTCCACTGATCACCGTACGAGACGGCCATGATCGCAATAGCGGGGTCCACGCCCAGCCGTTCGGCGGCGTCGAGCATGATCGGTGCCTGCACAGCGAACTGCCCCCCGCCGGAGGGGACGAAGAAGTTCACCAGCCCCGCGGACAGGAGCGCGAACAGCCCGAACGTCGTCGGGTTGGCAATGTTCACGAAGGCGTCGGAAACCACATTGATCAGGCCCGTCGTCGTCATCATGCCCATGATTCCGGCGTACAGGGGGAACTGGAGCAGGATCTCGCCGACGTTCGAGGCGGCGTTCTTGGTGAGCGCGATCAGTTCGAAGGGGCTCCGCACCAACAGGAAGAGCAGGGCGAGGAACGTCCAGTTGACGATGTCCAGCGTGGCGGTGCCGCCCTGCACATAGTGGACTACCAGGTAGGCGACGAGGGCCAACCCCACGACGGTGGTGAGGATACGGCTGGCGTCGATGCGGTCGGCGGGGGTGACGACGTCGTCGTCGAGGGTGACGTTGTCGGAGTGCCGGGCGTCGACCTGCAGTTCAATAATCCTGTCCCCAGCACGGGGGGACACGAGGGCCAGTGCGGCAGCGACCAGGATGATGGTGGCGATCGCGGCGGTGATGTTCCACCAGGAGAAGGTGGTCTCGGAGATCGGGACGGTTCGGCCGAGCTGCTCGGCGATGAAGGAGCCCTCGGTCGCGGCGGTCAACGGACCGGACCCCGAGTAGCCCATGTGCCACACCACAAACCCGGAGAATCCCGCCGCCACCAGCATGGGGAAGTGCAGGGCCATGCCGCGTTCGCGTGCCTGCGCGGCAACTTCCTTGGCGAGCAGGCCGCCGACGACGAGGCCGAGGCCCCAGGTGATCAGCGAGGCGGTCGCAGCGACCACGAACACAAAGACGTAGGCCTGCATGGGGCTCCGCGGGATGCCGCCGAGACGGGCGAGGAGTTTCCTGACTGGCCCGGTGTGGGCGAGCGCGTGCCCCAGCAGCAGGATGAGTGCCATCTGGGTCATGAAGGCGAGCAGCCCGGCCAGGCCGTCCCCCCACCCGGTGAGAACGTCCACTGGTCCGGCGTCGGTGAAGATCAGTGCAGCCCCGGCGACCACGAGGCTGAGGACGACGGCGAACACCAGTGCGCTGGGCAGGAAGCGTTCCACCACCGAGTTGATCGGACGCATGGCTGCTGACACCACCGACGTCTGCTGTTTTGAGGCGGGACCGGAGGTTGGCATGGGTGTGTGCTCCTGGAATAGACGTCATCGTCGGTTCGGAGGACCCCGATCCGGCATCCACGTTACTTCAAAGGGACCCGCGGGGACGCAATCTGTACCACAATGGGAGCACAATATGATCCCCACCAACTGCCGTGAAAGGTAAACCGTTGATCAAAGAGATCGCCGTTTTCAGTGGACAAGCAAGTGGAGGATTCGCCAAGGAAATCTGCGGGCATCTGGGTGTACCCCTGCTCCCCTCCCGGTTACAGCGCTTCGCCAACGACTGTCTGGAGGTGCAACTGCTTGAGAACTGTCGGGAACGTGACGTGTTCATCGTGCAGCCGCTGGTCAAGCCCGTCCAGGAGAACCTGATGGAGCTGCTGATGATGATCGATGCCGCCCGCGGGGCCTCAGCCGGCCGGATCACCGCGGTGATGCCGCACTATTCCTATGCCCGCTCCGACAAGAAGGACGCGCCGCGCATCTCCATCGGCGGCAAGCTGGTAGCCGACCTCCTGACCACCGCCGGAGCGTCGCGGGTCCTCACCATGACCCTGCACGCACCGCAGGTGCAGGCGTTCTTCGGGGTGCCAGTTGACCAGCTGCACGCGCTCCGCGAACTCGCCGCCCACTTCCAGGGCCTCGACCTGAGTAACACCATCGTGGTGTCCCCGGACCTCGGTAACGCGAAGGCCGCGACGGCGTTCTCCCGGCTGCTGGGTACCCCGGTGGCGGCGGGAGCAAAGGAACGCTTCGAGAATGACCGGGTGCAGATCACCTCGATCATCGGCGACGTCCGGGACAAGGACATTGTGGTGCTCGACGACGAAATCGCCAACGGCAGCACCGTGCTGGAACTCCTGGATCATCTGGCCAAAATGGGGGCACGGAAGGCGCGGGTAGTTTGCACCCACGGTATTTTCTCCAACGGGGCAGTGGAACGCATCGCCGAGCGCGACGACGTCATCGAGGTGCTGTGCACCAACACGGTCCCGATCGGCGCCGAGAAGGCCCACCCGAAGCTGAAGGTGATTTCCGTGGCCAACGCCTTCGCCGAAGCGATCCGCCGTATCCATACGGGCGAATCGGTGAGCGCCCTCTTCCAGTCGGAGGATATCAAGGTCTGACGCAGTCGGCCCTCCTGGCAGAACCCGGCGTAGCGGTCCTGGCCCCGACCCCGTCGCCTTAGGTGGCGGAGGCCAGACGCCGTCGCAATTCTTCTGCTGGGGCGCTGGGCCGCGCTCCCTCCGGCAGCGGGCCCCTGCCCCACAGCCAGAGCAGCAGTTCGGACGGTCGGCCACTGATCTGGGCGTCGGCCCGGTCACTGACCTGGCGCTCCAGGGTCACCACATCACGGGTGATGGCGAGCGTCCAGGCGAGTCCGGCACTGCGCAGGGTGACCGTGGCGCCGGTGGCGTCGTCGTCGGGTTTACTCCGGACGAGCATGACGGTGAGGATTTCGTCGATGCCGTCTGTGGCGAGATCCGGGTCGATCGGCGTGGCACTATCCAGTGCTGATTCGAGGTCATACCGGTGGATCGACGTCTCGTGGGCGAGCCGACGGATCCAGAAGCCCACACTTTGGTCATCCTTGACCCAGGTGAACGCCGGATCCTCCGGCGCGTGGGCGTCGAACTGCTCGGTCAGGCGTCCGTAGCACTGCTGCAGGGCGTGTACCGGTTGCAGGAGGGCAAGCTCGGCTGGCGGCCACGTGCCGGTCGGTTTGGCGCCGGTGCGGATGGACTCGGCTTTGTGCAGATAGACCATCGCCGTGTGGCGAAGCAGATCCTCGACGGTCCAGCCGGGGCAGGCGGGCACCTCAGCGTCAAGCGAGGATGGGGCCAGCTCGACCATCCGGGAGTGGTCGCGGGCCAGACGTTCACGATACTGGTCGAAGGTCAGGGCGTACGGATATGGGGCTGTCATCACCCGAGTTTAGGCACATCCGTTCGGGAACGCTGGGTGCCCGGTGGTCGGGCCGGCTTGCCTCCCGGATGTTACTCGTCGGTAATATAGGTGCATGCACCTTCTCTTTCGGACCCTGCTGACCCTGTTCCTGTCCCGGCGGCGTCCGGCGCTGAGCATTTGGGGCGAATCGTCCCTTCCGCTCCGGGTGCTGCCCACGGACATTGACATCGCGATGCATGTCAATAACGGCATGTACTTTTCGCTCATGGACCTTGGGCGGTTCGACCTGATGATCCGCAGCGGTACCTGGTCCATGATGCGCCGTCGGGGGTGGAGCCCGGTGGCCAACGGCGAGACGATCAGTTTCCGCAAATCCCTCACGCTCGGACAGCGTTACTCCATTGAGACCCGCATCATCGGGTTTGACGAGCGGGCCATCTACTTCGAGCAGCGCATGGTCAGCAACGGCGAAATCTACGCCAAGGCCGTCATCGCCACCCGGCTGGTTTCCCGCAAGGGGCCGGTCAGCAACGAGGATATTTTCGCCGCGCTCGGCCAACCGCCTGCTGACCTGGTCCTGCCGGAGTGGATCCACGAATGGCGGCTCAACAACTCCCTCCCCAGCACCCGTCGCCCCGCCCCTCACGTCTGGGTCCGCTAACCCGTCTGGGGCCCGCTAACCCGTCGGCGGGCCCGGCAGGACCCCGGGGTCAGCGGTAGTTCCGGTGCTGGTTGTCCCGGGTGGAGGGCCCGCTCGGAGGCGGGGCGATCCACGGTCCGGTCCCCTCGGACGGGTCAAGGATTCCCGCCTCCAGCCAGGTGTACCGGCCGTCGAGGAGACGCTGCGACAGGGCCCGATCGGAGGAGTCCGTGTTGCTCCATAACGCGGTGAACAGCTGATCGATTCTCCCCCGTGACTGCAGGCAGAAGGCCTCGGCCAGTTCGTAGGCGGCGGGGCCGGCGGCAGGATCCGTGGTTCTCAGCATTTCGGCCCGGCTGCAGACCGCCGCCATCGCAAAAAGTTCAGCCCCGATATCCACAATCCGGCCCAGGAACACCTGCTTGTACTCGAGGTTCGCCTGCCACCGCCCCATCCCCAGGAAAGTATTGCGGGCCAGCCGCCGGGAGGACCGCTCGATGAACCGCAGATGCCGGGCCAGCCGACCAAACTCGCTGTACGCCGAAGGGTTCAGGCCCTGACCAGCCACCAGCTTCGGCAACCAGCGGGCGTAAAACCCGCTCGCCCCGAGTGCGGCCTTGGCCTTGGCTGCAAGGTCGGCGTCCGACGACGCCAGGTCGCCCGCCGCCGATAGGTGCGCGTCCACTGCCTCCCGGGCAATGAGGAGGTGCATGATCTCGGTGGACCCTTCAAAGATCCGGTTGATCCGCAGGTCACGCAGCAGTTGCTCGGCGGCAACGGCCCGCTCGCCCCGGGCGGCAAGCGAGGCGGCGGTCTCGTAGCCACGCCCGCCCCGGACCTGCACCAGTTCGTCAGCCACCCGGCATGCCATTTCGCTGGACCAGAGCTTCGCCAGGGCCGCCTCGATGCGGACGTCCTTCTGGCCGCTGTCGGCCAGCCCCGCAGACAGTTCAAACACGGCTTCGAGGGCAAAGGCGGTGGCCCCGATGAACGCGATTTTCTGCCCCACAGCTTCGTGATGGCCTACCGGGTGACCCCACTGAACCCGTGCATTGGACCATTCGCGGGAGATCTTCAGCGACCATTTACCGGCCGCGGCGCAGATAGCGGGGATGGACAACCGGCCGGTATTCAGCGTGGTCAGGGCAATCTTCAGGCCTTGCCCCTCGCGGCCCAGACGGTTGGCCGCCGGCACCCTGACGTTGTCGAACCGTGTCACGCCGTTCTCGATGCCCCGCAGCCCCATGAACGTATTCCGGTTCTCCACCGTGATACCGGCGGAATCGGCCTCGACCACGAACGCCGAGATGCCGCCCTTACCGCCCGCATGGGCAGGCACCCGGGCCATCACCACCACGAGTTCGGCGATCACCCCATTGGTGGTCCAGAGCTTGCTGCCGTTGATGATGTAGGTGGCGCCGTCGTCGGCCCGCGTCGCGGTCACCCCCATCCGCGCTGGATCCGATCCGACGTCGGCCTCTGTGAGGAGGAACGCGGTGACCGCGCCCGCCGCGCACCGGGGGAGGTACTGCTGTTTCTGCTCCGGGGTGCCGAAGACTTTAACCGGCTCGGGGACGCCGATGGACTGGTGCGCCGAGATGAGGGCACCGATGCTGGGATGCACCGAGCTCAGGAGCATCAGAGCCCGGCCATAGTAGGTGAGGGACAGTCCAAGGCCGCCGTATTCCTTGGGGATTTTCATGCCGAACACGCCGAGGGCAGCGAACCCGCTGAGGTATTCGTCGGGGATCCGCGCGTCGCGTTCAATTCTGCTGCCGTCAAGGGTGGCGGCGTAGGCCGTCAGGTCCTTGATGAACGCGTCGCCCTCCTGCTGCGCCGCTGCCAGGGGGCGCGGGTGCGGATGGACCAGCCCCAGGTCGAAACTGCCCAAATACAGTCCTTTGGCGAAACTGGGGCGCGTCCACTCGGTTTCGCGGGCCGCCTCCGCCACCTCGCGGGCCGCTCGCTGAGTGACCGGTGGGCCGTCTCCCGGGAGGGTCGGTGCTGGACGGGTTTCTTCGGACTGTGACTGCGGTTCGGCGCTCATGGCTGTCCCCTTGCAACATGGGCCCGCCGCGGGTCGGAGACCCTGATGAAACTGTGCCCTTATGCTACTCCCCGGCCGGTTTATCCGGTTCTGAAGTCCCGGAATTCTCCAGTGGGCTTTCCATAGGAGGCGTCGACGTCGTCCACCCGCCCCGGGGCAGCAGCGGAGGTGAGCCACTGCGCCAAGGCCCGGACGGCACGGTCAGCACCCTCGGCAATGATCAGCACCGACCCATCAGCCTCGTTCGAGGCGATGCCCGTCAGCGCCAACCCGCGGGCCCGTTCGCGGGTGTAATAGCGGAACCCGACGCCCTGGACGGTCCCGGTAACCGTTGCCGTGAGCCGTGCCTGCGGCTGTTCATCCATGAGCCCATCGTAGCGAAGCACTCCTGGACCCAATAGGTTTGTGGGTATGCCAGAAACAGAAACACCGCGACCACCAGAGCCTGAGCTGCTGCTCCGCCTCGCCGAAGCCCACCAGGTGGGCACCGCATTCCGCGGCTGGGACGGCCAGGAGAAGAGTGTCAGCTCGCGGACGCTGACTAAGGTGCTTACCGCCCTGGGGGTGGCCTGCGCGTCGGAAGCCGACGCTGCCCGGTCGTTGCACGACGCCGAGACCGCGGCGTGGCGGCGGACGCTGCCGCCCGTGGTCGTGGGGCGGGAGACGGTTGCCCAGGACGTCCCCATCACCATGCCTGCCGGGAGTCGCCCCCGGATCAGGCTTGAGTTGGAGGACGGCGGGCGTCGTGACCTTGAGATTGAGGGGTCGCCGGTGGAACGCTCGGAAATTGACGGTGTACCGCTCGAACGCCTGCACCTCACCCTTCCCGTTGACCTCCCCCTCGGCTGGCACACGCTGCACGCCGGACTGCCTGACGGCGACGACGTCCAGTGCACGCTCGTCATCACTCCGCAGCGGTTGGATACCACAGCACGGCTGAGCCGGACGTGGGGACTCATGGCGCAGCTGTACTCGGTGCGGTCCGCCGACTCGTGGGGCATCGGGGACATCGCGGACCTGGGCAGCCTCGCCGAATTCTCGGCCAGCCGGGGCGCCGGATTTGTCCTCATCAACCCGCTGCACGCAGCCGAGCCCACCCCGCCGGTGGAACCGTCACCCTACCTGCCGTCGACCCGGCGGTTCTTTAACCCGCTCTACCTTCGGGTGGAAAACGTGCCAGAGTACGCGGGCCTCCCCGAAACCGAGCGTGCCGCCGTGGAGCAGGACGCCGCCACCCTGCGGGCGGCCAACCACCACGCTGACATCCTGGACCGCGACAGCAGCTACGCCGCGAAGCTCAGAGCGTTGGAAGCCATCCACCGGGTGCCCCTGAGCGAAGACCGGCAACGCGGCTTCGACGAGTTCTGCCGCCAGGAAGGGGACGGTCTGCGGAACTTCGCCCTCTGGTGTGCGCTCGCCGAAACCCTCGCGCCGGGCGTCCCCGAGTGGGAAGACCCCTCCTACCTTGACGCGCAGCGCGCCAAACTGGCGGACCGGATCGGATTCCACCTCTGGCTGCAGTGGCTCTGCGACGAACAACTCGCCGCAGCCCAACAGGCTGTGCTGGACGCCGGGATGAGCATCGGGATCATCCACGACCTGGCCGTCGGCGTCCACGCCCACGGCTCCGACGCGTGGTCGCTCCGCAGTGTCCTGGCTGAGGGGATCAGCGTCGGTGCGCCCCCGGACATGTTCAACCAGCAGGGTCAGAACTGGAGCCAGCCGCCGTGGCATCCGGGGCGGCTCGCCGAATCCGGGTATGTGGCCTACCGCGACATGCTCCGCACCGTCCTCAAACACGCCGGCGGGATCAGGGTGGACCACATCCTGGGCCTGTTCCGGCTCTGGTGGATCCCCGTGGACGGCGGGTCCGGCGACGGCACCTACGTCTACTACGACCATGAGGCCCTGATCGGGATCCTGGCCCTCGAGGCGCAGCGGGCTGGCGCCGTCGTCATTGGCGAGGATCTCGGCGTGTTCGAGCCGGGGGTGCAGGACTACCTCGCCGAACGCGGCATCCTGGGCACCTCCATCCTGTGGTTCGAGCACGACGACGGCGGCCCCAAACGTCCCGAAAGCTACCGCCAGGCATGCCTGACCAGCGTCACCACCCACGACCTGCCGCCATCCGCCGGCTATCTGGCGGGCGAGCACGTTGACCTGCGGGAGTCTCTCGGGCTGCTCAACCGTCCAGCGGAGGAGGAGCGTGCAGCCGACACGGCGGGTCAGGAATCGGTGCTGTCTCTGGTCCGGTCGGTGACCGGGTCAACAGTGGCGGGAACCCCCGACAGTGCCGAGGCGGCCACGACCGCTGAGACGGCCGACAGCGTAGAGACGACTGTCGAGGCCCTCCACGAGTTCATCGTGAGGACCCCATCGGTGTTGCTCGGTGTCGCGTTGACCGATGCGGTGGGGGAGCGGCGCACCCAGAACCAGCCGGGCACCAAGGACGAGTATCCCAACTGGCGGATCCCGCTGGCCGGGCCGGATGGCCAGGCAGTGCTGATCGGGGACCTGCAGGGCAACGAGCGATTTGCCGCACTGACCCGGGTGCTGAACGCCTGAATCCCGTTTGACGTCGAGTTTCTAGCGGGTGATGCCCACCGGGGTCCTATCCTGTACGTATGGTCTCAACCGGATTGACTTCCACTGCATCCCCGTGCCGCCGGGCACGCGAAACCGCTCGGTGATCCTCAGTGGATGAGATAGGGCAGGGCCGGATCGAGGGCATCGATGCCACCCTGGTGCTGGGACCCGACGATATCCTGCGGCTACGGTGGGCGCGCGGTATCTCCATTGTTGAGGAGGATGCGCTCCGCGCCATGGCGCGGGTGAACGAGCTGTGTGCCGAAACCCGCCACCCGATGCTGGTTGACATGGCCACCACCAAAGCGGTCAGCAGGGGAGCGCGGACCGTGTTTGGCCTACCATGCTCGGCGTCGAGAATCGCGTTGCTCGGCTCGTCGCAGGTGGATAAGGTGATCGCAAACTTCATTTTGGGGGTAAGTACGCTCCCGTGCCCCACCCGTTTTTTCACGTCCGAGCCGGCCGCTCTCGAGTGGCTGCAGGAGGGGTAAGTGGCTGAAGAATTCCTGGACCAGCGGCTCGACGCCCTCGTCGAGGGAATCGTCCGGCTCTCGTCGGGCGACCTGTCCGCACGACTGGAAATTTCGCCGGCACGCGATTCGATGGACGCCGTCATCAACGGGGTGAACCTGCTGGCCGAGGAACTTGAGATCCTCTACGAGGAGTTGGAACAGCGTGTCCAGGACCGCACCGCTCGCCTGCACGCCGCCCAGGTGGAACTGGAGCGGATGGCAATGTACGACAGTCTCACCGGTCTGCCGAACCGCGTCCTCCTGCGCCGCAGGATCGACGACGAGACGCTCGCCGCAGCGCTCGGGGCGCCCCCGCCGGCGCTGATCCTGCTGGATCTTGACGAGTTCAAAGCCGTCAACGACAGCCTGGGTCATTCCGCCGGAGACGATGTTCTCATCGAAGTGGGGCGCAGGCTCACGTCCACCGTGCGCGACTCGGACACCGTCGCCCGGCTGGGAGGTGACGAGTTTGCCGTGCTGCTCCCGCAGACGTCAGATCAGGAGGCGGCTGCCATCGCAGACCGGGCACTTGAGGTGCTGCGCCCGGAAATGATCGTCTCCGACACCAGCATCCGCACGTTGGCGAGTATCGGAGTGCGCTGCGGACAGCCCGGCCTCAACGGCGAAGATATGATGCGTGACGCTGATACCGCCATGTATGTGGCCAAGAACCGTGGACGGGGAAACGTCCAGGTGTTCCATCCGGCCATGCTGCAGGCCACCTTCGACCGGTTCAACACCCTTGACGAACTCCGCCGTGCCATCGGCTCCGGGGAGCTCAGGGTGCACTACCAACCGGTGGTCCTCCTCGCCACCTCGGTGGTGGTCGGAGCTGAGGCTCTGGTCCGCTGGCAGCATCCAGAACGCGGGTTGCTCTACCCTGCAGATTTCATGGAGATGGCTGAGGAGAGCGGGCTGGTCCTGGACATCGGCGAGTGGATGATTGCCGCCGTCGCGGCCCAGCTCGGCGAGTGGGGGGAGCTGCTCGACGGCAGGGACTTCGCCGTGCGGGTCAATCTCTCTGCCACGGAGAGCAGGACCCCCGGGCTGGTGGGCTTCATTGACCGGGCCCTCGCCGAGCAGGGAGTTCCTGCCACGCGTCTCATCGTCGAGATCACCGAGACCTCGCTTATGACCGATCAGGCAGCCAGCGCGAAGAACCTGGCCGGGCTGCGGGCGCTCGGTGTCGGCGTCGAGATTGACGACTTCGGCACCGGGTACTCATCAATCAGCTATCTGCGAAAGCTTCCCGCCCAGGCAGTGAAAATGGACAGCTCACTGATCGAGGACATTGCCGCTGACCCTCTGCAACTGAAGTTTGTGGGCGCGGTCCTCCAACTGATTGAGGCCGCGGGTCTCGTCTCCGTGGCCGAGGGCATCGAAACCCCTGATCAGGCCAGGCTCCTCACGGAGATGGGCTGTGTCTACGGGCAGGGCTACCTTTTCGGGCGGCCAACCGACGGGACGGCGCTGGCGGAGATGCTCTGCATGGCGCCGGACCCGGCTGGTATCGACCGGCTCAGGGACTAGTCTTGACGGGTGTCATCGCTTCTGAGGAAATATCTACTGTTACCGGCAATCATCAGGCTCTCCTCAGCTGTGCCCAAGGACAGGAACGCCGCCTGGGCGGGCTACTGGTCCCGGATCACCACCACCGGGGCTGATGGCGATGTGCTGTGGGATGCAGGCGGTGACCACGAGTTCACCAGCTACCTCCCCACCCTGCTCCGCACCCTGAACCCGGCGCTGCCGGTCATCGACGTCGGGTCGGGTCACGGGAGCTTCACCCGGCTGCTGGCAGCACATTTCCCCCGGGCCATCGGTGTGGACGTCGCACCCAGTGCCACCTCCCGTGCCCTCGCCGAATCAACGACGGTACCCGCGGCTGAATTCCGCACCGCCGACTGCACAGCAGCCGGGGTGGGCGACCGACTTGCCGCCGAACTGGGTGACGCCAATGTTTTTGTCCGCGGCGTGTTTCACGTCCTGGACCCGGTGTCCCAGGCGGCGCTCGCAGCCAACCTACTGGCTCTGGTGGGTGCCACGGGGAGGGTATTCCTCGTCGAAACCAACTACCGGGGCAACTCTTTGGGCTACATCTCCCGTCTTGGTGCTACTCCTCGGCGGATCCCCCGACCCCTGAAGCTGGCGATCGAAGGTCTGCCCAAACCGGGCCACTTCGGGTCAGGGGAGCGCCGGGCCGCGTTCGACGACGCCGCGTGGACGGTTCTCGAGGACGGGGCGGTAACCATCGACGCAGTAGCCATGCGCCAGAAGGGCCAGCCGGAGCAAATCCCGGGTTACTACGCTGCCCTTGCGCCCCGTGGCTAAACTCTGTCGGGTAGGGCTCTCCTGGTCCTGTCTCATCTGACCGCTTATCGCATCAGAGCTACCGTTCATCGCCGCCTGGGATCGTCGTCTACCATGGGGAGGTTGAGTACTGAAAACTAAATTCCACGTAGCGTTAGTAGCCGCCGTCCTGGCTGTTCCCCCACGCTCTCCGTGACGAAGGAGTTATTGATGAGTTGGCTTGCCCGAGAACACACCATCGCGCCGCCGGGGTACAACCGCTGGCTGATTCCTCCGGCGGCGCTGGCGGTGCACTTGTGCATTGGCCAGGCGTACGCTACCAGCGTCTACAAGACCGCACTGGTTGAGCACTTCGATGCCAGCCTGACCCAGATCGGTGTGATCTTCTCGATCGCCATCGTGATGCTGGGCCTGTCCGCAGCCGTCATGGGCACCTGGGTGGACAAGAACGGTCCCCGGATGGCGATGTTCACCTCGGCGCTGTTCTGGACCGGCGGGTTCCTCATCGGTTCACTCGGCATCTTCACCAACCAGCTGTGGCTCGTCTATGTGGGCTACGGCTTCATCGGCGGCATCGGCCTGGGCATCGGCTACATCTCGCCGGTCTCCACCCTGATCAAATGGTTCCCGGACAGGCCAGGACTGGCCACCGGTATGGCCATCATGGGCTTCGGCGGCGGCGCGCTGATCGCCAGCCCGCTGTCCACCCAGCTACTCCGCATGTATGACCCAAACTCCGGTGCAGCTGACTGGGTAGCCAGCGGCGAAGCGGTGGGCATGCTCTTCCTCACTCTCGCAGCGGTCTACCTGGTCTACATGATGTTCGGTGCGTTCACCATCAAGGTTCCCGCCGCGGACTGGAAGCCCAAGGGCTTCGACCCGTCCACGCTGAAGGCCAAGCCTCTCGTCACCTCCGACAACGTCTCAGCGAAGAATGCCATCAAGACCAAGCAATTCTGGCTGGTCTGGATTGTGCTTTTCTGCAACGTCACCGCCGGTATTGGCATCCTCGAGCAGGCCTCACCCATGATCCAGGACTTCTTCCGTGAATCCGATGGCACCACGGCAATCACTGTCGCCGTCGCTGGTGGGTTTGTGGGTCTCCTCTCCATCGGCAACATGGCGGGCCGCTTCGTCTGGTCCTCGACCTCGGACATCATTGGCCGCAAGCGCATCTACATGGTCTACCTGGGCGTCGGTGCCCTGCTGTACACCACGCTGGCTCTTGCCGGAGCGGGCACCACCGTCCTCTTCGTGTTCCTTGCCTTCTTCATCATCTCCTTCTACGGCGGCGGTTTCGCTACCGTCCCCGCCTACCTGCGCGACCTGTTTGGCACGTTCCAGGTTGGTGCCATCCACGGCCGTCTGCTGACCGCCTGGTCGGCTGCGGGCATCGCCGGACCACTGATCGTCAACGGTTTCCTCGACGCCCAGGGCACGCCCGGTGAGCTCACGGCCGCCGCCTACCAGCCGGCACTGTTGACCATGGTGGGACTGTTGATTGTTGGCTTCATCGCCAACCTGATGATCACCCCGGTCGATTCGAAGTTCCATGAAACAAAGACGAAGCCCACCACCGGGACGTCTACTAAAGAACCCGCTATGGAGGCATGAGATGAAGGCAGCAAGCACCACGTTCGTATGGGCACTTGTGGTTGTGCCGTTGGCCTACGGTGTCTTTCAGACCCTGACCCGCGTATCGGCGCTCTTCGGCGCGTAAGTATCAGATTGTCCGAGGACAGCTCCTAGAAGTACCGCACACTGCAGCGGCCCCCATCCCGGACGGGTGGGGGCCGCTGCAGTTAACGGTTCAGATACACCTGCCTGGTGTTTACCAGCGTGGGTGGATCGCTTCCCGGAAGTGGCGGGTGTAGATGTCGCGGATGCCGTCGTTGAGCTCGACGCCGAGCGCGCCTGTGTCGGCGGCCGCTGCAGTTAACGGTTCAGATACATCTGCCTGGTGTTTACCAGCGTGGGTGGATCGCTTCCCGGAAGTGGCGGGTGTAGATGTCGCGGATGCCGTCGTTGAGCTCGACGCCGAGCGCGCCTGTGTCGGCGGCCGCTGCGTTGGCTCGGGCCTGCTCCACGGTGCGGGCACCGGGAATGACGCTGGTGACGCCGTCCTGGGCCACAATCCAGGCGATGGCCGCCTGGGCGGTGGTGACGCCGTCAGGAACCAGTTCCTCGAACTCCTTAACCGCGGCGAGCCCGGTGGTGAAGTCGACGCCCGAGAACGTCTCGCCCACATCGAAAGCTGACCCGGTGCGGTTGTAGTTCCGGTGGTCGTTTTCGGCGAACGTCGTGTCCTTCGAGTATTTGCCGGAAAGCAGTCCCGAAGCGAGCGGTACACGAGCGATGATGCCGACGCCAGCCGCCTTCGCTGCGGGGAGCACCTCGTCCAGGGGCTTGAGGCGGAAGGCATTGAGGATGATCTGGATGGTGGCGATGTCGCCGTGCTTCAGCGCTGCCAGGGCCTCGTCGGTGCGTTCCACGCTGACGCCGTAGTTACGGATGGCACCTTCGCTGACCAGGGTGTCGAGCGCACCGTAGACTTCCGCGTCCGAGTACACCGACGACGGCGGGCAGTGCAGCTGCACCAGATCGAGGGTGTCCATCCGGAGGTTGGTGCGGGACCGGTCGACCCACTGGCGGAAGTTGGCCAGCGTGTAGTTCTCGGGTAACTGGTCCACCCGGCGGCCCATCTTGGTGGCGACAGTGATGTCCAGCCCGGGGTTCTCCGCGAGGAAGGCGCCGATGGTCTGTTCGCTGCGTCCATCGCCGTATACATCGGCGGTGTCGAAGAAGGTGATGCCTGAATCTACAGCCGCATGGAGGATGGCTGTGGCGTCTTTGGGGTCCACGTCTCCCCAGTCGGCGCCGAGTTGCCAGGTCCCCAGCCCAACTGTCGAAACGGAGCGGTCAGTTTTGCCAAGAGTTCGTTGTTCCATCCTTCGACTCTAGCCGGGTCGCCCTGACCGCTTCGTTTTATACAGAACTCACTCGAACTCCTTTTCGAGTATATGATTCACAATTACGGCATGGCCCCTGGGGATCCTAGGTTCTTCGAAAATCAAAAAGTTGCGCCGGTCTCTTGCTCTGCCAATACTTTAAGGACCGATGTGAATCGAACAATGCGAATGCGAATTGGGACGGCGGCGGTGTCTGCCTTTCTTCTGCTCAGCGGCAGCGGCGCCGCTCATTCAGCTGTAACATCCCCGGCTATTCCAACTGACGGGCCGATCATGGTCGGAGTTGCGGCTCCTCCCATCAACAGTGTTCCTCCTACACCGGGTACCTCGAGTGGGCTTCCGCTGTTGGAGACCCTGACCGTCGAACCAGAGGGCCTCACCCAGTCCCGCGAAGACCAGTTTGAGTATCCTATTCTGGGTGCCGACGGGTGCAACACCAGAGAGCGTCTCCTGAAGGCCTCAACTACCACTGGTAAGACGACTGGACCATGCACTGTCTCGGGGCAGTGGTACACCTGGTACGACGGCGAAATAACGACCGACCCTATGCAGCTTGCCATTGACCCAATAGTTCCGCTTGAGGAGGCCTGGGATTCGGGCGCTTCAGAGTGGACTGCCGCGCAGCGGCGCGCTTTCGCGAACGATATCGGCCGCGATATTTCTCTGCAGGTGGTTACGACTTCGGTAAAGGCAAGCAAAGGGGAGTCCGATCCTGCGGAATGGCTACCTCCACGGAGCGGCGTAAATTGCAAATATGCCACGGCCTACACCTTGACCAAATCACGGTGGAACCTCAGCATTGACCAAGCTGAGTATGAGGCTCTTCGAGAGATACTCAGCGACACGTCAAACTGCAACGGGAAACCACTCTTGATTCCTGAGCGCGGAATGGCACCCGGGCGGGGGCCAGCTTCGATTATCGGAGGAATCGGGGCGCCTTCAGGCACACCTTACAGAGCGGTCACTGTTGCGGCCTATGCCACTGACGGAACTGTAGCTGCTGGAGACCAGGTGTCTATCGACGGGACCTTCGAGTTGAGTGGTTTGGCTCCCGGAAAATACACTCTCCTGTTCCGTGGGGGTACGAGCGGAACGGCTGACCAATGGTACAGCGAGAAGGGTCAAGGCTATCCGCCGAGCACGATCGCTGTTGTCTCAGGTGGGGTAGTCAGTGGAATCAATGTGGCGATGATAGCCAGCGCTACATTTACCGATGTAGGGCCGGGCACCCAGTTCTCTCCAGAAATAGCGTGGGCGGCCACCACTGGAATTGCGAGGGGGTTTCCTGATGGAGGGTTTCGCCCAGTAGAGCCGGTCAAACGGGATGCAATGGCTGCGTTCTTGTATCGATTGGCGGGTAGCCCGGCAGTTCCGTCTGATGCTCCAGTGTTTGCTGATGTGCCTGCCGACAGCGAGTTCTTTGACGAAATTCGATGGCTTGCCTCAACTGGAATCACTACAGGATTTCCGGACGGGAGTTTTCATCCGTTGGAACCGGTGAATCGGGACGCGATGGCCGCCTTCCTACACAGGTTCAGTGGGAGTCCCCAACTTTCTGGTGTCGGCCCGATTTTCCCGGACGTTCCGGTAACTAGCCAATTTTCGAAGGAGATTAGGTGGCTTGCCCAGACGCAGATCACTACCGGCTACTCTGACGGGAACTTCCGTCCCACGTCGTCGGTGAATCGGGATGCCATGACTGCGTTCTTGGCAAGATACGCGCGAACCTTCGGCTGATTCAGGCTTGCGGACCGATCCAGCTCCGACCTCTGGCACGTCCTCCCGCCCTCGCGTAGCCTGAGGCCATGGTGAGAATAGTGGTCATTGGGGGTACGGGCCTAGTGGGTCATCACGTGGTGGACGAGTGCGTCCGGCGCGGCCACCAAACGCGGTCGATCAGTCGACACCTTCCAACCCATCACTCGTCGCGGAGGGTCGCCGGGGCCGAATATATAGCGGCCGATGTGACTACCGGGGAGGGGCTTACGGATGCACTTCTTGAGTCAGATGTCCTCATCGACGTTCTCGACGGACGCTTCGGAAAAGGCCAGCGGGCGCTCGACGACGGTGCGCTGAACCTGCTCGCAGCCGCCCGTGAGGCAGGGGTGCGCCGCGCCGTCGTGCTCTCGATTGTGAACGCGGACCGGGCGGCGTTCTCCTACTACCGCGCGAAGGTGCGGCAGGAGAAGATCTACCAGAACTCGGCGGTCCCCTCAGTCATTGTGCGTGCCACCCAGTTCCACAATCTTGTAGCCGGCGTGTTTGACGCCGGAGGCAAGGTGGGACTACTGCCGGTCCTGAAAGGCGCCGCGTTCCAGCCGATCTCCGTCCAGGATGTAGCGGGCGCCCTGGCCGACGCAGCAACTCACGAGCCTGCCCCCACCGGGGTCATCAACATCGGCGGCCCACACGTGCTCGCCATGGCCGAGCTCGCTCGGATCTACCGCGACGTCACCGGAACCACCAGCCGGCAGGTCAACGTCCCGTTGCCCGGTGCGCTGGGCAAATTCTTCACCAGCGGCGACAACCTCGCCCCGGACAGCCCCGTGGACGGGATCTCCTTTGAGGACTGGCTCCGCCACCGCGCCACGTAAGACCCATCCTCCGCGTAAGGCCCTGGTGGCCGGTGGTGAGGCGGCGTGTTTCAGACCGCCGAGGACCGCACAGTGGCGGCGACGGGTTCCTTGGCGGGGAACGACGGCGGGTTCACGCCAGCCATTTCCTCCATCACCCGGACCACCTGGCAGCTGTAGCCGAACTCGTTGTCGTACCAGACGTAGAGCACCAGGTTGGTGCCGTTCGCGATCGTGGCGAGCCCGTCGACGATTCCCGCCCGGCGTGAGCCAACAAAGTCGGTGGAGACGACGTCGGGCGAGTCGATGTAGTCCACCTGCTTGCGCAGATCGGAGTGCAACGACGTTTCGCGGAGGTAGGTGTTGACCTCGTCCTTGGTGGTGCCATCGGCAATCGTCAGGTTCAGGATGGCGATCGACACGTCGGGGGTGGGCACGCGGATGGAGCTGCCTGTCAGTTTGCCCTCAAGCTCGGGCAGCGCTTTCGAGACGGCCTTCGCCGCACCGGTCTCGGTGATGACCATATTCAGCGCCGCCGAGCGGCCACGCCTGTCGCCCTGGTGGAAGTTGTCAATCAGGTTCTGGTCGTTGGTGAAAGAGTGCACCGTCTCCACATGCCCATGCACCACGCCGAACCGGTCATTGATGGCCTTCAGCACCGGAGTGATGGCGTTGGTGGTGCAGGACGCCGCAGTAACAATCTGGTCGGTGGGCAGGATGGTGTTGTGGTTGATGCCGTGCACAATGTTCTTCAGCGCACCCTTGCCCGGCGCGGTCAGAAGTACGCGGGCGATGCCCTTGCTCTGCAGGTGCTTCGATAGCCCCTCGGCGTCGCGCCACCGGCCGGTGTTGTCGACCAGCAGGGCGTCCTTGATGCCGTAGGCGGTGTAGTCGACGGTGGACGGGTCGTTCGAGTAGATCACCTGGATGTGCACGCCGTTGGCGGTGATCGTGTTGGTTTCCTCGTCGATCCTGATGGTTCCCTCGAAGCTGCCATGCACCGAGTCGCGGCGGAGCAGGCTGGCCCGCTTCATCAGGTCATTGTCGGCACCCTTGCGGACCACAATGGCGCGCAACCGCAGCCCGTGCCCACCGCCGGCCTTTTCGATGAGTAGCCGGGCCACCAGGCGACCGATGCGCCCAAACCCGTATAGGACGACGTCGGTGCTGGTGCGCTCGTCGGCGCCGCGCTTGTCGACGACGTCGGCCAGTTCTGCCCGGAGGAAGTCCTCCAGGGAAGCGCCGTTGCCTTCGGCCTTGAACTTGTGGGTGAGCCGGGCGATGTCGATGGCGGCCGCACCGAGGTCAAGGTCCACCAGGGTGCGCAGCAGCGGTGCGGTCTCTTCAAGGAACAGCTCTTCCTTGCTGATGCGGCGGGCAAAGCGGTGGGCTTTGAGGATGTTCATGGCCGACTTGTTGATGAGGCTGCGGCCGTGAATGCTGATCACCACGTTGTTCTCGCGGTACAGCCGCCCGATGACGGGGATCATTCCCTCTGCCAGAGCCTCCCGGCTCATCCATGTGTCAAGGCATTCCGATGGGTCGCGGTGCACTGTCAATCCCTTCCTGCCGCTGGGTGTTCCAGCGCTGTGTCCGGCCAGCTGCCTTGTCGGGCAAACCCGGTCTGCGGGTGCTGACTCAGTCGCGCGGTCCGCCCGGACGACGGTGTCGGGGGCTACGGTGGTGCGCGGGTAGTGACCCCAGAATATCGCCCCTCGGCGATTGGTGATAAACGGTCACGACATCGCAACGCAGGCGAAACAGCGGGCCCGCATGCTGGAGGCATGAAGCGACACCTAACCCATGCGGCTGCCGACTTGATGTGCGATTGGTGTGGCCAACTTCCTGAACCCGGAAAGACCCGTGTGACCCTGGCCAATGTGGCGGTGATGCTTCCCATCGAGCTTCTGGTGCATGCGGCAGTGGTCAACACCGACCTCCCGTATCTGGCAAAGGTCCTGGTGCTCGCTTTCACTGCCACTGCCCTGGTGATCTGGGTGGCCGATCCCGCGGCAGCCCGACTGCTGCGGTCCTTCCTGCACGCCCCAGCCATCCGGCGGCGCCGTCGGCTCGACACGGCCGCGGCCCTGTGGCGGGCCCGCGTTCTGGTGCGGGACGAACCGGGTGCCCTGGAGCGGATCACCCGGCGACTTGCCCGGCTCGACATCAACATTCTGAGCATCCATGTACATCCCGCCGAGTCCGGCACGCTGGACGAGTTTGTGCTGTCCGCCCCCGGTGGCCTGCGGGAGGAGGACATCGTGGATGCGCTGCTCGACGGCGGTGGGCGGGCGCCGAGTATCTGGCCGACGACGGCACTCGCCCTCGTCGCCGGCCAGACCAAGGCGCTGACACTCGCCGCCCGCCTGACGCGGGACCCCGGAGAATTGCGCCACGTCGTCGCCGAGTTGCTGTCGGCCGAGGTAGTGCACCCCTACGAGGTGGTGCCGTCGTCGTCCGCCGACGGCACCACCTTGAAGATTCCCACCGCTTGGCACGGACCGCTGGTGTTCCGGCGACCGGCCGCACCGTTCACGCTGGCCGAATCGGCGCGCGCCCACCGCCTGGCGGAGATCGCCGAAACGGTGGAGCGTCGGCTCGTCGTCGCGACCGACACATAACCGTCGGCAACGGGGTGGTGCGCGATACTGGCTCAATGACTCAGACAAATTCCGTCACCCTGCGTTTCCTCGCTGCCCCCACCGACCTCGGGCACAGCGGATCCGTCGACGCCGGCACGGTGCTGGAGTGGGTGGATAAAGCAGCGTACGCAGCCGCCGTCGGGTGGGCGAAGTCCTATTGCGTCACCGCGTACGTTGGCAACATCCACTTCGCCGATCCGGTCAATGTGGGGGACATGGTGGAGGTCGAGGCGACCATCGTGTACACCGGGCGGTCGTCGCTGCACATCCAGACCGTCGTGTCCTCGGGCGACGTCAAGGGTGGCGGCGGGTCCATGCGCAGCCAGTGCCTGGTGATCTTTGTGGCGGTGGGGGAGGACGGCAAGCCCGTCCCGGTCCCACCGTACGAACCGTCAACCCCCGACGAGATCGGCCGGCGGGACGCGGCCAAAGCACGGATCGCCGTGCGCGAGGAAATTGTCGAGGCGATGCGCGGTCAGGTCTACACCGATGAAGGAACCGCTGAGAAGGTCACCCTCCGGTTCCTCGCGGCGCCCACCGACGTGAACTGGGGCGGCAAGGTGCACGGCGGCACGGTGATGGACTGGATCGATGAGGCCGCCTACGTCTGCTCCGCGCGGTACTGCGGCCAGGACACCGTGGCGGTGTTTTCTGGCGGGGTGCGGTTCTATCGGCCGCTGCTGATCGGGGACGTGGTGGAGGTGGAAGCCCGGCTGGTCTATACGGGCAACAAGGGCATGCACATCGCTGTGCACGTCAGGTCGGGCAAACCGACCGAGGATGAGATGCACCTGACGACCTACTGCCTCACCGTGATGGTGGCCCGGGATGCAACCGGCACAGCTGTGGCCGTTCCGGGGTGGATACCCCGTTCGGAGGAGGACCGCCGGCTGGAGGCCCATGCGCGGCACCTGCTGGAGATCCGGGGACGAGCGCCCGGGAATCGGCTGCCGAACCACCTGACGAGCTAGGGGCAGGGCTTCCAGGCCCGTTACGGAAGGTGCTTGCGGGCTTGATGAGCTGAGCATTAACGGTGCTCTGCGCCTGGAGGCAGGCATCACTGACGTAGCGGCCCAACGTCTCGAGCGTTGATGTATAACTATCTCGAAGAACAACGAGTGTGGCCAATGACCCTTAGTAGCCCTCTGGCTTAGTGGCAACACCGTCCAGCCACAGATGATCCTTTGGGTCATTGTGGGTGCTTCCCGTGCCTACGTGATTGCTGCCGATGCTGTCCCCCTTCGTGATGACGTGCACCATAGCCATACCGTGCCCCCGGCCAAGTCCGTATTCCTCAGACAACCACGTGAGGATGGGTCCTGCCTTGGTGTTCGGCCCTAGATCGCGCTGATGAGCGAGTTCGATCAACTGGCGCGGGGTTAGCCCCGTCTTTTTCTCGACCGCGTCGAGGTAAGCCTGGAATGACATCGATCTCCCTTCTATTTGGACTACTGTGCCGCATCCGTGGAGAGTTCGCTAGCCTATTTCACTGCAACGAACGCTCCAGCTACTTCTCTGCATCCACACCGATGTCCGGCAGAGAAGTTCGAGGCATGAATAATGCGTCACTGTCATCCCGGATGGACGCAGGGGGTGACGAAAGACTACGACAACGCAACGTGTGGGCTGTACCTGGCAGAGGCTTCCAGTCGGCTAGGCGAGGGCCGAGTCCGCATGTTCCGGCGGCCACACCACGCTGAAACGCTCGAAGACGATATCATCGCTTTCCGACCAGTGTCGACCCTGCGCTGCTGATACCCGGGTCCAGTACCGGCGGTGTTCACGCCGCCAACTCTCGAGGCTTAGCCCGGATTTTTCATGATCGTCGGTTTGGTCGCTGCGCTGGCGGTTGATTCCTGCTTCGGGTGATTTTGTGGTTTTGGGCTCGTTGGTGGGGCCTG